>JAAYAG010000039.1 GCA_012719495.1 Bacteroidales bacterium | reverse complement strand
CACTTGTAAACAGCAATCTTCTGCTTTAAAATCACTTAAAATAACCCGTTATTCCTGCGTGATTTTGCATTGAATCTTACTGTTTACAAGCGGTCTGAACTCAAAAATAAAGTCGAACTCAGGTTACTATAGGCAAAAGAGTAAAGGAAAACATGAAATGTCTGACTACGACGCACCAACCAAATAGCATTTAAATGAGCCCACTGTAAAATTTAGCTCCATTAAAACAGGCAGCTTGCGTTCGTCGTTAGAAAGCCACACGTTCATCGGGTTCCGTTTGTTGAAAAACCTTCCGGCAATTTTTAGCGGCTCAAGCCTTATGCACTCAAACTCGCCAAAATCGGTTTCAATTTTCTCAATACCGGCATATTTTAGCTCGAGCATATACCATTCATCGGTATCCCAAAAAGGAATTTCGACAACTTGATTTTTTTGAAGGTTTTGAAGTTTATCTGAAAAACGGACATGATAAATAAGTGCAGAGATGTCGCAAATACCATATTTTACATCGTGCCAACCTGAATTATCGCTAAAAACTACTTCTTCATCGTGAAAATAAAGTATTTCTTCCTCAAATCTGTAATCTTTTTCTTTTAACTTTTTTAACGATTTTCCAGGAAGTGTTTTGTTCTTCTCGATAAAACTTTCGAAACGGTCGTTCACAGCAAATAAATCATCGGCCAAGCCTGTGGTATAACCATACAAAACCGCATGAATATTTTCTTTGTTATCGATACTCTCTATATTGGTTTGATAAAAAGCCTCGCCGCTTTTCACGCCAGCCAGGCGCAATTCAAAAGTTAGTTTCTCTGGGTTTTTTTGCGCAACAGCATTGAAAACCACGAGCAACATCAAAAGGGCGAAGCATGTTCTCATACAACAGCATTGTTAAAATTAGTATCTATAACGACTTTTAATTCAAAAAATTATATCAAACAAATTGAATTAAAAGACAACAATCAGTAATGAACCAAAAACCATTCCATAAAAAAAATACGGTTGAAAACCCAGTAACACCGACCGGTTGACGAGCTGTAAAGGATAAGGCTTGTAACGCAACCTATTGTGTTTCCATATTTTTTTTATTTTTGCAAAGTTTAAATATAAAAATTGAATTTAGTATATGGCAACTACTGCAGATATCAAAAACGGGATGTGTATTGAGTACAACGACCAGTTGTTTTCTATTGTATCGTTCCAGCATGTTAAACCAGGCAAAGGTCCGGCATTTGTTCGCACCAAATTAAAAAATGTAAAAACCGGAAAAGTAATCGACAATACATTTTCATCGGGTGTGCGTATAAATGTTGTCCGCATTGAACGCCGTCAGTACCAATACCTGTACAAAGACGAAATGGGTTTCAATTTCATGCATACCGAAACCTTTGAGCAAATATCGGTGCCCGAAGCGATGATCGACAACCCTGGCTTATTGAAAGAAGGGTTTATTGTAGAAATAAGCTTTCATGCCGAAACCGAAACCCCGTTAACCCTTGAAATGCCTCCATTTGTTGAACTTGAAATTACCTATACCGAGCCAGGCGAAAAAGGCAATACCGCAACATCTACAGCATTGAAACCGGCAACTCTCGAAACGGGAGCAACGGTAATGGTTCCTATATTCATCAATACCGGCGATGTTATTAAAGTAGATACCCGCGACAATACATATTCCGAAAGAGTAAAAAATAAATGATGCTTGAAGCCTTCCAAATACAAACGGAAGGCTTTACCTTTGTTTACATCTAATATTTTCAGTTTATTAAACCTTAATCCTATGGCTACAATTGATAACGGAGCTAATAAAAAAGACCTTAACCGGGAAACTATTTTGCAAATAGCTCAGGAGATTTTCAGTAAATACGGCTATAAAAAGACCACTCTCGACGATATTGCAAATGCAGTGAGAAAAGGGAAAAGCTCGCTCTATTATTACTTCAGCAGCAAAGAAGACCTGTTTCAGGCTGTAATAGCCAAGGAAGTTGATATTCTGAAACAAGCCCTCGAAAAAGTGGTGTTCCGCTCAATGGACCCCGAAGAAAAATTGCGCGAATATATCCTTACTAAACTTACCACCTATCGCGACCTCGCCAACCTTTATAATGCTCTTGAAAACGATGTTACTGCCATTGGATTCATAGAAGAAATAAAAGTGAAAAACGAGAAAGAAGAAATAAGAATGATTAAACGAATTCTTATTGAAGGAGTTAGACGCGATAAATTCAACATCGACGACTTAAACCTTACAGCTATCGGAATCACTACTGCTATTAAAGGTCTCGAGATGCCTCTTTCGACTGGAAACTATGGCTCCTTCGACATTGAAACCTCAGTTGATAATATTGTACGCATAATATGCTACGGAATAATGAGAAGGGATTAACAAAAAATCCCTTCTCTTCTTTTTTCACTTCCTGCGCCCTTCCATCCCAGGGGTAATTTATACTCATTAAGAGTTAATATTTCGTTTTCGTTCAACATTTCAATCTAATGTTCTACTTCCGGTGAATGTTAATTGAAACCGCAAGGTAAGTAAACTTCCTAGTCGGTACTTTTTATATCTACCATATCGTAGTTACCTACAGTACAGCCTCTTATATATGTGTGCTGTAATTTCTTCATACTGAAAGTACAAACCCCAACAGGCTCAATTTAGCGTTTAATAATTTTGTAATATTTTTTTAATCCCATTGTAACCCTTTACATTGACTTTTGTGTTGTATTAAAAGATCAATCTTATATGAAAAAAATTACCGTACTCATTCTGATTTTTTGCTTTATGTCTGTTTTAAGTTACGGACAAGCAAATGATGAAAATTTCACCCCAACAGGGAAAGTTTTTATGAGGATATTCACCAACGTGCATTCAACCATAAGCAACGGAAATGTAGCTTCAGCATTCGAACTCGACAGGGCATACATTGGTTACGATGCCCAGCTTAGCAAACAATTTTCAGGAAAGATTAATATCGATATCGGCAACCCAGGCAATGGAAGCGCTTTTGAAATGACAGCATACATCAAAAATGCTTATCTCAGCTATACTAATACAAGGTTTTCAGCATCTTTCGGGTTAATTCCTACCATACAATTCGACCAACAAGAAAAGACATGGGGTTACCGCTACATTGAGAAATCATTTCAAGACGCATACAAATTCGGTTCAAGTGCCGACTTAGGCTTCAGTGCCAACTACAAATTTACTAATTGGCTCGATGCAAGCCTGATAATCATTAATGGAGAAGGATATAAGAAACTCCAATCGGACAGCATTTTTAAAGCCGGGCTGGGGATAACCGTAAAACCAATACCAAATCTCATGCTTTCCGGCTATTACGATGCAATGGGAAGCGAAAACACACAAAACACACTGGCGACCTTCATAAGCTACCGCTTCGATAAAGGAAGCTTTGGCGCAGAATTCAACCAGCAAAACAACACAGGCAATATCAGCAATCGAACATTGTCGGGTTTCTCGGTTTATGCCACCGCAGTCCCTTCAAAAAAAACGAGGGTATTTGCCCGGTTCGATCAACTGACTTCCAACACATTACCTTTGGGAACAGCAAATTGGAACCATAGCAAAGACGGTAGCCTGGCCATGGCTGGAATTGAATATGAACCCGTGAAAGGCGTAAAAATATCCCCTAATTACCGCCTTTGGAGCCCGGCTGATCAAGACAAAAAAAGTACACATTTCATCTACCTTAATTTTGAAATAAAATATTAAAACATTGAAAATATTTTAGTTATGAAGAAAACAATGATTATTATACTGGTAATGGCAACAATTGTTTCCTGCCAGTCGACAACGAAAAAGAACAGCACAGAAAAAAAGGTGTCATTAACAGCAGCTGGGGCAACATTCCCAATGCCATTCTACAACATGGTATTTAAAATGTATGCCGATAAAGAAGCTACGTCAGTTACTTACGGAGGTATTGGTTCGGGAGGCGGAATACGCAGCCTGAGCGACAAAGTAATCGATTTTGGGGCAACCGATGCATTTATTGAGGACGACAAACTTGCCGAAATGCCGGCAGAAGTGGTGCATATTCCAACCTGTATGGGTGCTGTGGTAATTGCCTACAACTTACCGGGAGTCGATGGGTTAAAACTATCGCCCGAATTGCTGGAAAAGATTTTTATGGGAGAAATAACCCGTTGGAACGATGAGCAAATTGCAGCTAACAACCAGGGAATTACCTTACCTGCCCAAAACATAACTGTGGTATATCGTTCAGACGGTAGTGGCACAACTCAAATATTCAGCGATTACATGAGCAAAATTAGTTCAAAATGGGCAGAGAAGGTAGGTGCGGGCAAATCGCTCAACTGGCCAGTAGGTATGGGAGCAAAAGGAAATCCAGGGGTTGCAGGTACCATATCTGCTACAACTGGTACTATCGGGTACATTGGCTCTGAATATTCATTCTCGATGAAAATACAAACTGCACAAATACAGAATAAAGCCGGCAACTATGTAGAGCCCGATATTGCCAGCATTAGTGCTGCTGCCCAAGGGAATATCCCTGCCGATACCCGGGTGATGTTGACCAATTCCGATCATCCCGAGGCCTACCCGATCAGTGCGTTCACTTGGATTATTCTTTACAAAGAACAAGCCTATGGAAATCGCACGCTAGAACAGGCAAGCGCTACCGTAGAATTGCTCGAATGGCTTATTTCACCCGAAGCCCAATCGGTAGCCGAAAAAGTACATTACGCCCCTATTCCCCAGCCAACTGTAGAAAAAGCAAAAGCAATATTGAAGTCGGTAACTTATAAAGGTGAACCCATTTTATAACCTGCAATGAACAGCGACAAAATAACAAGGATTGTATTACTATTGGTGTCAGTACTCATTTTGGTGATTGCTGCAGGAATGGTGTTTTCGCTTGTTGACGGGGCTATACCAGCCTTTCAAAAATTTGGACTAAAATTCATTTTTTCGAATAACTGGGACCCCACCCAAGGGCGCGAAAATTATGGTGCGTTGCCATTCATTGCCGGCACGCTGATCACCTCGGTGTTGGCATTGCTCATTGCATTCCCGTTATCATTTTCTACCTCGCTGTTTTTAGGAGAATATTTCAAAAAAACACGTATCGCCAAGGTTGTCAGCACCATGGTTGATCTGCTTGCTGGAATTCCATCGATTGTATATGGTTTATGGGGCTTTTATACCTTACGGCCCATAATGATTAAATTTGGAATAGGAGACCAAGGCTTCGGGATATTCACGGCAAGTTTAATCCTGGCGATAATGATTATACCGTATGCCACATCGTTAAGCAACGAGATTATTTCAATGGTTCCTGCCGATCTGAAAGAAGCGGCATACTCGCTTGGGGCAACGCGGCTCGAAGTAATAGCTACGGTAACCGTACCTGCGGCACGATCAGGCATTGTTGCAGGATATATTCTGGCTTTTGGCCGGGCAATTGGCGAAACAATGGCTGTTACCATGCTCATTGGAAATTCGAATGTTATCCCCAAAAGTATTTTCGATACTGGAAACTCAATGGCCAGTTTAATAGCTAACCAATTTGGCGAAGCCGATGGACTGAAGTTGAGCGCACTAATTGCCATCGGACTGATTTTATTTATATTGACTGGCATAATAAACAGCATTGGAAAGTTTATTATCAAAAAAATGAGTTAAGATGGAAAACAAGAACATACTGATGCAGGCCGACCACAGCCGTTCACGACTCATGAAGGAAAAAGCTTTTCTATGGATTGTTGTGTTCTTCTCGGTGATAACCATTTCTCCTATAATACTCATAATCTGGCGTCTTATTCAGAAAGGGATACATCAGCTTAGTTTTTCATTCTTAAGTAAAACCACACCCGATGCTTTTGAAGCAATGACGGCAGTAGCAGCAGGGGAACGGATTCCAGGAGGAATTGTTAATGGGATAACCGGCACATTGCTCATGGTAGCCTTAGCTGCGATAATTGCCATTCCTACAGGTCTCATTTCCGGAATTTACCTGTATGAAAACCCAGGGAAAAGACTGGCAAACCTCATTCGTAATGTAGCCGATATATTACAAGGAGTTCCATCAATTGTACTTGGGCTCATATCTTACCTTTGGGTTGTACGCTATGTAACCCAAGGGTTTTCGGCCTTGGCGGGAAGTGTGGCCCTATCAATAATGATGCTGCCGATGATTGTCCGTTCTACAGAAGAAACACTGAAAATGATCCCCATAACAATAAAAGAAGCCGCTTTGGCATTGGGTGTGCCCTACCATAAAGTAATTTTGAGAGTACTTATTCCCACATCTTTTAGTGGCTTAAGTACCGGAATTTTGCTGGGAATTTCGAGGATTATCGGTGAAACTGCACCCTTAATGCTCACCGCACTCGGCAGCACAGCTATTAATTGGGACATTACAAAGCCAACCAGTGCCATACCGCTTTTGGTCTGGGAATTTTACAATAACCCCTATATGGTAGACATGATTTGGACATCGTCGCTATTATTGATGATAATAGTATTGTCATTCAATCTCATGTCGAAACAAATTGGAACAAAAAGAAAGTAAATGGGAAACGAAAACATCATATCGGTCAATAACCCGATCCTCTCGGTGCGAAACCTCACAGTCGCCTACGACCATGTACCTGCGGTTAAAGATGTTACTGTCGATTTCAAAAAGAATTCTGTAACCGCAATTATGGGTCCATCGGGCTGCGGGAAAAGCACCCTATTGAGGGCATTTAACCGCATGCACGAGCTATACGAAAACATCGAAACTACCGGAACTATTCTCATGGGCGATGTCGACATAATGAAAATGCCCACGATAAAGGTGCGGCGAAGAATGGGTATGGTTTTTCAACGCCCCAACCCCTTCCCTACCATGAGTATCTATGACAATGTAATTTCGGGATACAAGCTCAATGGCATACCCCTGAAAAAGAGCGATAAAGATGAAATTGTTGAACGGTCGCTAAGCGATGTGGCGCTATGGGACGAGGTAAAAGATTCACTCAATAAAAAGGGAACATTCCTCTCGGGGGGACAACAACAGCGCCTTTGCATAGCCCGGGCGTTGGCATTCAACCCCGAAATAATACTGCTCGATGAACCCACTTCGGCACTCGACCCCATTGCAACATCAAAGATTGAAGACCTGGTGGTGAAGCTAAAAGAAAACTACACTATTATTATGGTAACACACAACATGTCGCAAGCGGCCCGTATTTCTGATTACTCACTTTTTATGTATCTTGGAGAATTGGTTGAATATAACAAAACCAAAATCATGTTTACAAACCCCAAAGACCGCCGAACCGAAGAATACCTTACTGGAAAATTTGGTTAATAACCTAATTATAAAGATTGTATGTCACAGAAAAAAGAAGAAGCAATACAAAAGGTCATGACCGAATTTGAAAGCATGGCCAACCTGGTACTCAGTCAACTCGACAGACTGGAAAGTTTTTTTCAGTCGGGTGAAACCAATCTGCCTGAAAAGTTACGCGAAGAGTTCGATGCCAACGAGAAATTAATCGATCAATATGAGGTAAAGCTTAGCGAGCGCATTATAAATACCATCGTGCTTTTCCAGCCGGTTGCCTCAGATATCCGTCAGTTAATTGCGTGTTACCGAATAATTATTAACCTTGAACGGATTGGGGACTATACAATCAATATTGTCAAATTCTTCAGCGAGATAAAAAATCTGGAGTTGTATGAACAAATGATTGGTGCGATAAACCCCATGCTCATTACCAGCACGCAAATGGTAACAAAATCGCTGCTTTCCTACATCCATCACGACAAAGAATACGCCATCTGGACAATAAAAAACGACGATATGGTAGACGATATGAACAGGAAATTGCTCAAAGGAATGGTTTCACGCAGCAAATCGTTCGACGATAAAAAGAAAACCCTCATAAGCTTTATCACCATCAAAGACATGATGGACAATATTGAAAGAATGGCCGACCATGCCACAAACATTGCCGAAGCAGCCATTTATTATATGGAAGGAAAAGACATCAGGCACCATCCGCTCGACGACGAAATGATGAATATAAACCAATGACACTACTATACGAGAAAGAAAAATATTACTGGAATGATAGAAGACGATATAAAAATATTGGTTGTTGACGACGAAAAAGATCTCTGCGAAATTCTGCAATTCAACCTTGAGAGCGAAGGCTATGAGGTAGATACCGCAAATTCAGCAGAAGAAGCGCTTAAAAAGAACCTGCACGAATACGACCTCATCCTGCTCGATGTAATGATGGGTGGAATGTCGGGGTTTAAAGCGGCCGACACTATGCGTAAACAAAAGCAAATTGAAATACCCATAATTTTCATTACCGCCAAAAGCAGTGAAAACGATCTTCTTACAGGGTTCAATGTGGGCGGCGACGATTACATTCAAAAACCCTTTTCGGTGAAAGAAGTGATTGCCCGGGTAAAAGCAGTGCTTAAACGAGGAAAACATACATCAACCGAAAAAATAAGCTGCGACACGCTGGAAATAGACCTGTCGAGAAAGCTGGCTTATATCGACGGACGTATTATTGATCTGACACGCAAAGAGTTCGACATTCTTCTTCTGTTAATGAAAAAAAAGGGAAGCTATGTTAGTCGCGAAGAAATTCTCGATCGGGTTTGGGACGACGATGTTGTTGTTACCGAACGAAATGTAGATGTAAATATAGCCCGTTTGCGTAAAAAAATTGGCGAATACGGGAACCATATTAAAGGTAAAACAGGCTACGGATACTTGTTTGAAGAGTAAGCATGCCAACCCTGGGTACAAAAAATAAATAACAAAACGGGAAGCGAGCAACATTTCAATTTCCGGTATAAAAATGAAGACTATGACATTGCAACGGAACAAAACATTTCAAAACAGGATTTTTTTCTCGTTTTTTGCAGCCTTTGCACTGCTTGCAACAGCCGTGCTCACCTTTCAATATCAGCGAGAAAAAGAGTACCGGGTTAAGCAGCTCGAGAATACTCTCGACAACATCACGGTCATTGTCCATAATTATATCGATCAGAACAACCTTCTCGAAACAAAAAATTTTAATGGTATAAACACACTCGTTGATCTTCTCCCCAGTGAAGATGAGCGAATCACCATAATCGATTCGAAAGGCAATGTACTTTTCGACAGTTTTGTCGACAACATTGCCTCGATGGAGAACCACCTTGAAAGGCCTGAAATACAAAAAGCCTTTTTTTCAGGAGTAGGCAAAAATATTCGTAAATCGGCCACTACCAATACAGAGTTCTATTATTATGCCCGCTACTACAACAACTACTTTGTACGCACTGCTTTAGTATACGATGTTCAGGTGAAAAATTATCTCCATATTGCCCAAACATTCATCATATTTATTATCGTTCTGTTTGCATTAATGTGGCTAATAATAAGCATTGTTACCAAAAAAGTTAGCAGCTTTGTTACCCAATTGAAAGATTTTTCGGTAAAAGCGGCTATTGGCGAAGAAATACAAAACGAAAAAACATTCTCCGACAACGAGTTTGAAACAATAAGCCAGCAAATCAAAAAAATTTACAACCAACTTAATGGGGCAAAAGCAGCACTATCGAAAGAGCGCGATAAATTGTTCCAGCACCTCAACGTGTTGCACGAGGGCATTGCCTTTTTCCATCCCAACAGAGAACGCTTCCTAACCAATAGTCATTTTATTCATTATGTGAATATTATTTCAGAAAAATCAACTGTATCTGCTCCAAACGTTCTTGAAATACCGGAATTAAAAACTCTTGTCGATTTCATAAACCAATACCAGAATGAAGCGTTTTCGTCGGCACCCGACCTGCCAAGCATGTGTATCACCGTTGAAAAAAATGAATTTGTATTCGACATAAAAACCATAATCTTCTCCGACAAAAGCTTCGAGATATTGATTACAGATACCACACGACTCGAAAAACGAAAACAGATAAAACAACAGCTTACCGCAAATATTGCACATGAACTAAAAACGCCGGTTGCATCGCTAAAAGGGTATCTGGAAACATTACTGACCATGAAGGAAATACCTGCCGAAAAACGCCAGTATTTCACCGAAAGGGCATTTGCCCAAGCCGAGCGGCTTACCAGCTTGCTAAACGACATTTCGCTGTTAAACAGCATTGAAGAGGGGGGCACTTTTCACGAAATGAAGGAAGTTAACATTTCACGAGTCGTTTCAGAGGTTATTGAAAATCAAGAATTACGACTCAATGAGAAAAATATACATTGTGAAGTTGAAATTTCGGAAAACATAACCGTAACGGGCAACGAAGCCTTATTGTCGTCGGTGTTTCTCAACTTAGTAGAAAATACGATACGATATGCTGGCGAAGACCTCACGATAACAATACGTAACTATCACTCAGACAGCAAGTATCATTATTTTTCGTATTCCGACAACGGTGCCGGGATCGGAGAAGAACATTTATCGCGCATATTCGAACGTTTTTATCGCACCGACGAAGGACGGTCGCGTCAAACCGGGGGCACCGGGCTGGGCTTATCGATCGTAAAGAATGCGATAACATTGCACAAAGGTGAAATATCGGCACGGAACAAAGCGGGAGGTGGCCTCGAATTCCTTTTTTCGCTGGGCAGGGCGTGGTAATACATTTTCAGAAAGTTAACATTAAATGTTAGTTTAAAGGAGAAGAACAATGAGTTCTTGTTTGGTCTCAAAATGCATAAGCACTTTAATTATAAAAATACAAAAGCACATCTTTCGATGTGCTTTTGGCTTGCAATTCGCATTTTCTAACTAACAATCTATCATAAATAAGTCAACGAGGGGCAACTACATGTCGCTTAAAAATTGCCCCAGGCCCTCATCATTTCGGGAACAATGTAACATTCGCAGTTTTCACTTGCGAAACATATTCCAACGGGTTAGTACTCGATCCAAGAGCTCCGGTACCTGCATCGACAACCAACACTGCCCTAACGCGGAAATCAACATTAGTTGGCTGGTTTGCAGGAAATTTACGAAGCATGGCATCGTTGAATTTCTTCACTCCTACTTTCAATTCATCGGGCTTGTTGGCCGAAACCACCGAAACCGGTTTATCGAACGATTCGCCCGAAATTGTTGCCTCGAGGATATATTTTGCTGAAACTTGGAAACCTGTTTCAACAGCACTGGCAATAAACCTAAGGGTATCGGAAGCGTTGGCCGCTTGTAACGACAAATTGGGAATGGTTGTCAATTCAGGTGCTACAGCATTTTCAACAAGATAAACCCTGTCTTCCTCTTTCTCGCACGACAATGAAACGACAAAAAGGCAAGCAATGAATGTGTATTTTAACATTTTAGACATCATAGCATTCACATTTAATATTAATAACCAATGTTCTGTTCAATATTTGGATTCGAAGCAACCTCATCACTGGGGATTGGGAATATATTCATGTGTTTTTCGGTAGCAACACCTTCAAAAACACCGCCTTTCCATTGCCAGTTGTATCCTCCGTCGGTGAATTTTCCAAAGCGCACCAAATCGGTACGACGTTGACCTTCGAAATAGAATTCGCGTCCACGTTCATCGAGGATAAAATCGGCCGTAACATCCGATGCCTGGATGTTGCCCTCAGTGTTTCCGTAAGCCCTTTCACGAACTAAATTGATATCATTTTTAGCCGCTTCTTTATCGCCTAAACGGAACGAAGCTTCGGCACGCATCAACAATGCATCGGCATATCGGAATATTGGGTAATCGGTGCAAGCGTATGCAGGGTTGAAGGTTTCAGGCAAACTACCGTCAGCATTTTTGGCAGTAAATTTATACACTCCAATGCCATAGTCACCACTCGATGAAGCGCTTGGAATATCAATGCTTTGTTTCATCTTGAGCAGAACCCTCTTGTCTTTACTCTGAGAGAACATATTATCGGATGCAGGAACCGGAACATTTCCATAGGTTTTTAGCGTATCAACAAGAATGTTCATGAAGTTTTTACGGGTCCGGTTTCCGTTCCAGTTGGTATTTAAAGTAAGCCCGTGGAAATCTTCAGCCCGGACATATACTGCATCACTACTCGACTCGATGATAAATGTTGTTCCAACATACCCTTGGGTGTAAGTTCCGTCTTGTTCCCATGCAAAAATCATTTCAGGGTTATGATATCCATCGTTATCGGCGCTGAAATTCTGGCGATAATTGCTTGCCAGCGAATACTTATTCGAGTTGATAACCTTGTCGGTATAAATTTTACAGCTATCCCACTTTGCTGTTCCTGTATATACTTCAGCGTTGAGGTAAAGGCGGGCAAGAAGCATCCATGCAGCAGCTTTATCAGCCTGTGGATACGAAAAGCCCGGTTCGCCCAACGTAGCTTCAATGTCTTTAAGCTCCGAAGTGATGTAATTGAACAAATCGGCCCTCTTAATCTGCTTAGGATAGAATTTCCCAACACCATCTTTTTCGGTAGTGAAAGGAGGGTTTCCAAACAAATCGATTTGATAAAAATAGGCCAATGCCCTTAAGAACCGAGCTTCAGAATTATACTGCTTCACCACAGGATCTTTGGTGTCGTTAGTAATGCGTATAAAGTCGTTTGCGTACGTAATGCTAAGGCCAAGACGCTGATAAAGAGCCGTAAGGAAAGGATTACTTGAGCTCCATGTCTGCGTGTTCAGATCGGCAATCCCCACATCGGTCCACCCGCACATGGCTTCATCGGTAGTAATTTCCTGGCAATTCCAAAGAGCACGCATGGTTGTAAAGAAATTCTCGTCACCCGAGGTTATGTCCGGGCCTCCGTTAGCCCCTTGTCCCGAGATAATAAAACTTGCGTAGATTTTTCCCAACGCTTGTTTCATGTATTCTGGTTTATCCAGCAAGTTTCCGGCCATAATTGAATCTGGATCCTTGGGAGCCACGTTCAAATCGTCGACACATGATGTTACTAACACCAGTGACAAGACTATTATAAGTGTTGCTTTTATTTTATTCATAATTGAGCCTTTTTTTGAATTAATAAATCAAGTTAATACCAAGCATGAACGTACGCGGACGCGGATAAATGTTGTTATCAATTCCGCCACTAATTTCTGGATCAATGCCTTCGTATTTGGTTATGGTGAAAACATTCTGAGCTGTTAAACTAACCCTGGCACTAAACTTATTGGCAATTTTCGAGAATGTGTAGCCTGCGCTAATATTGTCTAATTTAAAGAACGACGCATTGCTCACAAAATAGTCACTGGTAAACTGCCGTTTCACAAAATTAGTTTCGCTAAGGAAAGTTGGGAAATTTTTCCAGTATCCGATTTGATATACTTGGTCGTACGATGCTCCGGCTGCAACTTGGTTATACACGTAGTTTCCAATGCTTGCGCGGCCCGATGCCGATAAATCAAAATTTTTATAATCGAAACGAGCCGAAAGGCCGATCAGATAATCGGGAGCTGGTTTCATATAAATATACTTATCGTTGTTATCGCCATTTACGGTTCCCCCTGCGCCCGACAAGTCCACATAAAGACCCTCTATCGGCTTGTCATCAGCCCCATACACTTGTTTGTTCATGAAATAAGAATATGCAGGATAACCTACTCTTGTCACTTGTTTTTGCCCTGTGAAAGCATCTCCGTATAAGATTCCGATGTAATCGGGGTCATCGTTGAGCAAGAGTTTTGTAATGGTGTTTTTGTTATACGAAAGGTTTGCCCCAATGGTCAACGACATATCTTGTTTCGAAATCGCGATTACATTAAGAGCAACTTCAATCCCCTTATTTTCCAAGCTTCCCACGTTGGTAAGCACCGTATTCGAGAAATTACTTCCACTTGGAACGGTAACGGTGTTCAACAAGTCTTTGGTTACACGCTCATAAAGATCGATTGAACCAGTAACCCGGTTTTTAGCAAAACCAAAATCGAGACCAATATTTTTTGTAGTTGTTTCTTCCCACTTAATATAAGAGTCGTAAGCATTAGGACGCAACGTTGGCATAAATACTCCTCCAATAGGATAATAAAAACCAGTTGATGAAGCAATATAGCGTGCCTGAGCAGGGTAATCGTCAAACACATCCTGCTGTCCGGTTATCCCCCAGCCTAAACGCAACTTCAGGTCGGATACTGCTTTTACATCTTTCAGGAAACTTTCTTCTTTTATTTTCCATGCAAAAGCTGTTGATGGGAACAAGCCCCACTGGTTGTCGCCAATAAAGCGTGATGAGCCGTCGTCACGAAGAGTAAACGTGAGCAAATATTTATCCATCAACGTATAGTTTACACGACCGAAGAAAGAGATAATGTAATTTTCGGTAATAGAATAGTCGTCGACAGGTTCCTGGTGCGGATGTGTTGCATCTTCATACCCATATAGGGTCGATTCACTTTCGCGTTCGAAATGTTGCCATGAATAACCAGCCGTAACATCGAGCGAGCTTTTAATCTTACTTAGGTCGGTTTTATAGTTCAAGTAGAAATCGAGCAACGAGTTTTTATTTATACCGCTGTATGTATTAATCTTTCCCCAATAAGGAGAGGTCAATGTTGACGGCGAGGTTGTTGGGCGGTTGTTGTGCCCTTCGCTGGTTGCATAGTCGGTAGCAAGATTGAGGTTGGCTGCCAGGCCGTCAATGAAAGGAAGGTCGTAATTCAGCTGTATATTCCCCACAAAGCGGTTGACCACCGATTTGTTGTCCGACTCCATAAGTTGTTCCACTGGGTTTGGAGTACCAAGGTTTGCCCCATAATTGCTCCACTGAAAATATCCGGCTGAATTTTCGTTGCCGTCCATAATAGGCTGTGTTGGATCCATGTTAATGGCCGAACCCAATGCTCCGGCGTCGCCAAAATTATTGGCTGTGCGCATCCCTTTTGCATTCAGGTTAACTTTAAGAGCACCATCGAAGAAAGATGGGTCGAGGCGAAACGAACCTGTAAAACGGCTCAATCCGGTGTTTTTCATGATACCTTGCTGATTGGTGTACCCTAGCGAAAGGCGATAAGGAATCATCTTCAAGTTGCCCGATAAACTCAGGTTATGATCCATTGTCAACGCTGTGCGGAAAATTTCCTTTTGCCAATCGGTGTTTTCGGTACCCAATAATTTTAGTTTGTCTTCACCATATAATGCAATATGATCGTTGGCAAGCTTGCGGAATTCATCACCAGTATATACATCAACAAATTTTATAGCCGAAGAAAGCGAGGTATTAATGTCGTAGCTTATCTGAATAGCTTTTCCTGTAGCTCCTTTTTTGGTCGTAATAATAATTACACCATTCGATGCCCGTGACCCGTAAATAGCGGCGGCCGAAGCATCTTTCAGTACAGTAAAAGTCTCAATATCATTTGGGTTAACAAATGAAAGGAAGTTGCTACTCCCATTTATGTTGCTATTGTCGATTGGAATACCATCGATGATGATGAGCGGATCGTTAGAGGCATTCAGCGAAGAGCCACCCCTGATGCGTATAGTAGAACCACTTCCGGGAGCTCCGCCAGCAGTAGTAATAACCACACCGGCACTTTTCCCAACCAGCAAATCCTGGGCGGAAGTGATCGATCCCTTATTGAAATCTTTCGAATTAATGGCAACAACAGAACCGGTTGCATCTTCTTTTTTCACTGTGCCATAGCCAATAACAACAACTTCGTCGATATTTTCGTTATCGACATTCAGGACCACATTTATAACATTGGAAGCACCCACCAAAACTGGTTGTGCTTTATACCCTATAAAAGAAAAAATCAGCGATTGACCGGGAGCCGCGTTGATTGAAAAGTTTCCGTCGACGTCGGAAATTGTACCAACAGAAGTATTTTCAATTACGATAGTTACCCCAGGCAGAGGGTCACCGGTCTCGTTTTCTGTAACTTTCCCGGTAATTGTCTTTTGCTGTGCAAATGCAAAGTTCACAGCAGTTACCATGAACAACAGCAAAAACATGCGCAATTTTTTTAAGTTAAGTTTCATCATACAAATTGATTTGATTTAAGATTTCAGCCAATACAAAACATGCAAACTAACGAATAAACAATCGCAAGTTGCTGTTAAGCAAAGCAAAACTCAAAATTTAACTACATTTTCATACTTATTAAAGAACATAAAAACCGTGTGCTTCTTTCTCTGAAATTTTGAATTCTGAGGCAAATTACGGCAAAAAGAGATACCAACAAGCACCATTTTCGGCTGCCTAAACCAAAAAAACACTGCAAACGATTTCGCAAACGTTTGCGGAAAACATGTTTTACAACATGGTGTAAAAATTACACATCGGGATATTGAAATCATCGCCGTCAAAATCATATATTGTATTATAAGATTTACTTTAATGCCGATATTTTTTACCTTTAACAAACAAATTGTCAAAAATGAGAAGTAGTCAAGTAACAATTAAAGATATAGCTCGCGAATTAGGAATATCACCCTCAACCGTATCAAGAGCATTAAAGGATCACCCCGACATCAGCCCCGAAACAAAAAAGGCCGTTAACGAGTTGGCCTCTGAGCTGAAATATCAACCTAATGCCGTAGCTCTAAGCCTGAAACACTCACGAAGTTTTACCCTTGGGGTTATCATTCCCGAAACGGTTCACTATTTTTTTTCTTCGGTAATAAGCGGCATCGAAGACATTGCATACGAAGCAGGATACAACATAATGATTTGCCAGAGCAACGAACTATACAGCCGTGAGAAGTCGAATGCCCAAATGCTTTATTCTAACCGGGTAGATGGGCTGCTCGTATCGTTGGCCAAAGAAACCACCGATTATACACACCTCCGGTTCTTTCATGAAAATAATATCCCTGTAGTTTTTTTCGACCGCAGCACCGATGCTTTTCCTTGCGATCAGGTGATTATTGATGATTATGCTGCGGCATTCAAAATAACCGAATACTTAATTTCTCGAGGCCACAAAAAACTCATCCACCTTTCGGCACCGCAAAATCTCGACATTGGTTATTACCGAAAAAAAGGATTTGAAGATGCGTTGATTAACAATGGATTACCATTCACAGAAGATCAGGTCTTTTTGGCCGATAAATTTGAAATGGCCTCTGAAATAATGGAAAACCTGATAAAAAAAGATGAAATCCCTGATGGCATATTTGCCGTAAACGACCTTACCGCACTTGGAGCCATGCGCATGTTGAAAAAATACAACATTGCCATACCTGGTCGTGTAGGATTAGCGGGATTTGGCAACGGGCAGAATGCCATTCTTACCGATCCCCCACTTACTACCATCGACCAAAATGGCTACGAAATGGGGAAAGTAGCTGTGAACTTGCTTCTTAAGCGAATCAAATATGGCCTCGACGATTTTGTTCCCGAGAAGCATATTGTTGATACTGAATTAATTATTAGGGAATCGACACAGTAATACTTATTGGCATGAATTTAATTAATGCATTCATAAATAAGGCATTACACCTCTTTGCTTTTGCTATACTTTTCTCCTTTTCATCATTAGCGAATAATAGCCCGGATAAAGAAGCCGATCTATATGAAGAAGAAATTTATTCAGTTTTTAATCGTATTTGTGCCGCTGAAGAATTAATAGGTTTAAATGATACTATTGACCTAAGTGCTATTAAAGAAATGTACCCATCAATAAAATTTGAAGAAACAAACTTCTTATCTCTGCCCCCTCTTGAAAATAATAAAGACCTGTTTTTACCGCCTTTCTATTTGGGTTGCTTCTTCGGCCCTTTGGGTATTATTTTGACTGCCTTGATTTCGGAATGGGATGATACGAAAATATTAGAATCACTTTTGGGAATGGGAACAGGCTGTATGGTTGAATTAAGTGTTTTCACTTTAGGTGTTATTATTGGATATGGTTATATTATTTGGGCTTTTTTTCAAATTCGCTGGATTTAAACAAAAAAAATCTTTCCCACTGCAAACGTTTGAAATGGGCTTTTCAATCTTAAAAGGCTCTGTTTTACCCGCCAATAAAGGCTTTCATAGGGCAAGGCCTATTGCACAATTCAAATTCAATTTATAGCTTTGCCATTAATCGTGCTTCTTAAACCCAAATTAAACAATAGGTGGTTTTTTTTGCCAACCAATTGATTGTATGAGGGTAATTCCAAATAAGCATAACAAAATGCTTGGTTTGGTTTTTTAGGCGTAATGCCACTTTCCGAAATATTGGATTCACCAATTCTGCCTGCTGGTTAATGCGGGTGGCAATTAGTTTATTACTTAAGCTTAATAAAATGAGAATAAAGCCAAAACTCAATTTCTGGCAAATCTGGAACGTTAGTTTCGGGTTTTTGGGAATACAAATCGGTTTTTCCCTCCAAAGTGCCAATGTAAGCCGTATTCTGTCGAATCTGGGGGCCGATTTGCATTCGCTCTCCTTCTTTTGGATATTGGCCCCCCTCATGGGGCTTATCGTCCAACCCATAGTTGGTGCAGCAAGCGACCGGACCTGGAACCGCTTTGGCCGACGGGGACCTTACCTGCTTGGTGGGGCAATTGTTGCCTGTTTTGCCATGTGGCTGATGCCCAATTCGGCAACTCTTGTGTCGATACTACCTCCGCTGCTGTTTGGAGCCATAATGTTTGCACTGATGGACGGATCGTTCAACGTAACCATGCAGCCTTTTAGGGCACTGGTTGCCGACATGACTCCCGAGGAGCAACGCACACAAGGGTATTCAATTCAAAGCTTATTGATTAATACTGGAGCGGTGATTGGTTCGGTGCTTCCATTTTTTCTTACCAATATATTGGGTGTACAGAACGTAGCACCCGAAGGCCAGGTTCCTCCATCGGTCATCTGGTCGTTCTACATTGGCGGGGGTATTTTGTTGTTGTCAGTCATTTGGACTGTTTTTCGCACTAAAGAATACCCTCCAAAGGAGTATTGCGAGCAAAATGGCATCGACTATGATTCGTGGGCTAAAAGCAAAAAGGAAAAGAAAAGTACCAAAGAAAAACTGGGCGATTTTTTCCATCTGTTTACCCAAATGCCCGTAATGATGTGGAGATTGGCCATCGTTCAATTCTTTTCATGGTTTGCCCTATACCTGATGTGGGTTTATACCACCTCGGCAGTGGCCCAACATGCCTTTGGCACCCCTGTAAGCGACACTTCCTCAGCAATTTATCAAGAAGCAGGAAACTGGGTAGGCGTTTTGTTTGGCGTGTATGGTTTGTTTGCAGCCATCTTCTCCATCTTTATGGCCAAGATTGCAAAACGGATCGGCAGAAAGGCAACTTATTCGTTATCGCTTTTGATGGGAGGGTTAGGCTTTTTGTCGATGTATATTTTCAATTCGCCCAACATGCTGATTATTTCGATGATAGGAATAGGCATAGCGTGGGCTGGAATTCTTGCTATGCCTTACGCGCTGCTCTCCGAATCGCTACCTGCCGATAAAATGGGGGTTTACATGGGTATTTTTAACTATACCATTGTCGTTCCACAAATTATATCGGGACTTGTAGGCGGCCCTATCTTAAAAAGCATTTTCAACAACGAAGCCATTTTTGTTATGGTCATTTGTGGAGTTTCAATGCTCTTGGGGGCTGTTTCGGTATGGTTTATTAAAACAAAAAATGCTGCATGACAGAAATAAAAGCATGTTTGTTTGATCTCGATGGGGTAATTGTCGATACGGCAAAATACCACTACATCGCATGGCGCGATTTGGCGCACGAACTGGGTTTTGAATTTACAGAAAAGGATAATGAGCGGCTTAAAGGGGTAAGCCGCATACGTTCATTGGAAATTTTGCTTGAAGTTGGGGGCATAACTTTGCCCGAGGAGAAGAAGTTGGAAATTGCAAAGATTAAAAATGACCAGTACGTGTCGTATATTTTAAAGATGACCCCTGACGAGATTTTGCCCGGCGTGGTCCGTTTTCTCGATGAACTGAGAACGGCTGGAATAAAGATTGCCCTTGGTTCGGCAAGCAAAAACGCGCCTATAATATTAGATCGCTTGGGACTTTCTCACTTTTTCGATGCCATTATAGACGGGAACAAAGTGACTCATGCAAAGCCCGACCCTGAAGTTTTTTTAAAGGGTGCTGAAGAGCTTGGTTTCTCTCCTTCCGAATGTGTGGTGTTTGAAGATGCTGAAGCCGGTATCGAAGCAGCCATTAATGGTGGTATGCGTTGCATTGGAGTAGGTGACCCTACTATTCTTGGAAAGGCCAATATCGTAATTCCCGGGTTTGAAAATTTCGGATTGAAAGAATTGAAGGAGTTGGAAAAGAACTAAACACAAAGCCACTAAGACACAAAGAGAATTTACTATTTCTCTGGTTCTCTGTGGAAACTCTGGGTTCTCTGTGGTAGAATAAATTTAGTTAGAGAAGAAAATGAAGAATTATCTTATCCACGACGAGTGGAAAATCATAGAAGAGGGATTTCACCCTCAATACAATAAAATTTCGGAAAGCATATTTAGCTTGGGTAACGGGCGAAAAGGCGGACGTGGAAATTTTGAGGAGAAATATTCGGGACAAACCCTACAGGGAAATTACATTGCAGGCGTTTATTATCCCGACAAAACACGTGTAGGCTGGTGGAAAAACGGATATCCTGAGTATTTTGCAAAAGTGTTGAATGCAGCTAACTGGATTGGAATCAACGTGAAAGTTGATGGCGAAGAACTCGACCTTGCCCACATGATCATCGAATCGTTCCAGCGAGTGCTCAATATGAAAGAGGGTACACTTTCCCGTTCTTTTGTGGCCTCGTTTAAAAGCGGCAAACAATTAAAAGTTACTTCGCTGCGATTTTTAAGCATCGTTACTCCCGAAGTAGGGGCAATCAGATACACCGTTCAACCTCTAAATTTCAGTGGAAAAATTAAAGTAACCCCTTTTGTCGATTTCGACGTGATCAATGAAGACTCGAACTACGACGAGAAATTTTGGGTGGGCGAATACCTTGAGAACCTTGGAAACGAAGGCTACCTGACTGCACACACCAAGAAAACGAAGTTTCTTGTATGCTCGGGAATGAAATACAATGTGTTGCTCGACGGAAAGGAACATGCAGTACATATTGAAAATGAGTCACGCGAAAAGTACATCGAATCATCGTTTACCCTCGATCTGAAACAAAAACAAGAGATTACCCTTTTCAAATACGGGGTGAATACCTCGAGCGAATATTTCAATAAGTCGCGCTTAGCCTACGAGTCGAAAGAGATTTTAAACGAAGCTTTTGAGACAGGTTTTGAGGCATTACTAGGAGAGCATAAGGAAACCTGGGCGAGGAAATGGGAAACCAGTGATATAAAAATCAAAGGCGACGTGGCTGCACAACAGGGCATCCGGTTCAATATTTTCCAATTGAACCAAACCTACACTGGCGATGATGAGCGATTAAATATTGGCCCGAAAGGGTTTACGGGCGAGAAATATGGTGGAAGTACCTATTGGGATACCGAGGCCTACTGCTTCCCGTTCTACCTTGCTACTGCACCGCAAAAAGTTGCCAAAAACCTGTTGGTTTATCGTTATAAACACCTGGAAAAAGCTATCGAAAATGCACAAAAGCTTGGATTTACTGGTGGAGCTGCACTTTATCCCATGGTGACCATCAATGGAGAAGAGTGCCACAACGAATGGGAAATTACCTTCGAAGAGATACACCGCAATGGAGCCATTGCGTATGCCATTCACGACTATATAAGGCATACGGGCGACAAGGATTACCTTGCAGAATATGGCTTTGAAGTGTTACTGGCTATGTCACGTTTCTGGAGCCAACGGGTTAACTGGTCTGCACAGAAAAAGCAGTTCGTGTTACTTGGTGTGACCGGGCCAAATGAATACGAAAACAATGTGAATAATAACTTTCACACTAGCAATATGGCCGTTTGGACGTTAAAATACACCCTTGAAGCCATCGATTTTCTTAAGAAAAATCATACCGAAAGATATGCTGCCTTATGCAAAAAGGCCAGTTTTGATGAAGCGAACGAGACTTCCCGGTGGAAGGAAATTGTTGAAAATATGTATCTCCCTTGGGATGAAGAACGACAAATTTACCTGCAACAGGATGGTTTCCTCGACAAAGATTTGACCCCTGCGAGCGAGATTAATCCAGCCGAACGCCCCATTAGTCAGCATTGGTCGTGGGATAGGATATTACGTTCACCCTACATCAAGCAGGCAGATACGCTGCAAAGCCTTTTTTGGTTCGAAGAGCGTTATGAAACCGAGTTCATTGCCCGTCATTTCGATTTTTATGAGCCATTGACCGTGCACGAATCATCGCTTTCATCGTGTGTGCATACTGTATTGGCAGCAAAAATTGGAAGACCTGAAAAAGCCTATGAAATGTATCTTAGGACTTCACGTCTCGATCTTGATGATTACAATAATGATACTGAAGACGGGCTTCACATTACCAGCATGGGAGGAACCTGGATGGCTGTGGTCATGGGTTTTGGTGGCATGCGCGTCAGTGGTGGTAAACTTACCTTTAACCCAATTCTTCCCGACGGTTGGACCGGCTATTCGTTTATGATTCGCTTCCGGGGAGCTTTGCTGAAAGTGAACGTAAATAAAGATAACGTTGAAGTTATAAACGAAAGCCCAATAAAGGTTGAGGTGTTATTAAATGGGAAAGAGATATAAAAGATACTAAATGATTCCGTTGGCTTTTAATATTGAGGCTATTTCTTGTTTCGAAAGAGATTCTTTTTCTGACTTATCGTATATGGTGAGCAGTAAAATGGAATGGGTCGAGCATTCGAGTATAATTTCGTGGTGCGCAATAATCCTTGCCCCACCCCGTTTGCCTTTTCCTTTTGATTGTATGGTCATGCGTATTTTGCGAAGGTTGTGGCCAAGGTTTTCACCCATTTCGGGATTGGTTTGTAATTCAGAAAAAAGAAGGTGGAGATCGGAGCTAAATGAAGGGTATCTTTTTGCTAACCGTTTTGCCTGTTTAGCAAATGTTTTGGCAACATCAATGGTTACCACGTTCAAGCTCATCGATCAAACTCTGCAACGATTGTTTTTCAATATACCCTGCACGGATCAATTTAAGCTCTTTGACTGCCTGATCAAATTCATGCAAAAGCAGCGTATTGTTTTTACGCACAGGTCTTTTTCGGCTTTGTGCAACTTGCATAACCCCATAATCCTGTCCCGCATTGTCTTCAAGGAAAGAAGGGGTAGTACCTTTCTCTTCGATCCAGTCATTATCCAAACCAATCGATTGGAGAAGCTCAATGATCTTCTTACCCATCGGGTTGCTTTCGTCAATTTGAAAGGTTCTAAATGCCATTGTAGATTATTTTCTTGCAAAAATACAAATTCTATTTAATATGAAACTACTTCATTTCTTGCTTTGTGCCACACTTGTTCTTGCTGTTTTGCAAGGTTTTTCAGGTGTAAACCGTATCGACCCGCCCAACTGGTACACAGGGTTTGAAAATCCAAATCTCCAGCTAATGGTATATGGGAACGACATCTCGCTACTAACACCTGAAATCAGCTATGATGGCGTAACCATTAAATCGGTAACACGGGCACAAAGCCCAAACTACCTGTTTGTCGATTTGAAGATTGACGAAAACACGAAACCCGGATCTTTCGACATCAATTTTAAAAGTGGTAAGAAGATTGTTTCTACCTATAAATATGCCCTCAATGAGCGTAGCGCAAATTCGGCACAGCGGAACAGCTTCGACAACTCGGATGTGATGTACCTGCTTTTCCCTGATCGGTTTGCCAATGGCGATATTTCGAACGATAACATTACCGGGATGCCCGATTCGATTAATCGCAAGGAACAATACGGACGGCGCGGTGGCGATATTCAAGGGATTATCAATCGTCTCGATTATCTGAAAGACCTGGGTATTACAGCCGTTTGGACTACCCCATTACTTGAAGATAATCAGCCCCGAGGGTCGTACCACCATTACGCCACCACAGATTTCTATAAAATTGACCGGCGTTTTGGTACCAACGAAGAGTATAAAGCTATGGTTGACAAGTGTCACGACAAAGGAATAAAGGTGATTATGGACATGATACCCAACCATTGCGGAAGTGCTCACCCGTGGATGAAAGATCTCCCTTTCAACGATTGGATAAACGGCGGAACCAATTATATCCAAACCAATTATCGTATTCCTACAACAAATGACCCTTATGTCTCGGCTTACGACAAAAACCTCAACTTCAATGGCTGGTTTGTAAGCGAAATGCCCGATATGAACCAAAACAACCCTTTTATGCTTACCTACCTGAAGCAATTTGCCATCTGGTGGGTTGAATATTCAGGGCTCGATGGAATCCGTGTTGATACCTATCCTTATAACGATCCTTGGAAAGCTGCCGAGTGGACAAAAGCCATTTTGCGCGAATTCCCTAAATTGAACATTGTTGGTGAATGTTGGATGCACACCGTAGCCGAAGTGGCATATTGGCAAAGTGGAACCAAGAATTACAACGGATATGATTCAGGGCTTCCATCTGTAATGGATTTTAATATGCACGATGCGATCTCGGTAGCATTCAATCAGGATGAACAAGGATGGGATGGAGGTGTAGGTCAACTATGGCATAAGCTCACACAGGATTACCTGTATGCAAATTCATCGAACTTGGTCATTTTTGCCGAAAATCATGATACGCAGAGATTCAGCACCGTGGTGGGCAACGATGTAAAAAAATATAAGCTAGGCATGACTTTCTTATTGACAACCCGTGGAATCCCACAGCTCTACTACGGAAGCGAAATCCTTATGGGTGGCGATAAAGGGGTAGGCGATGGAGATATCCGACGTGAGATGCCCGGAGGTTGGAGCGATCATACCCGTTCGGTTTTTACTGCCAATGGTCGTACTTCGACAGAATCAGATGTATTCGATTTCATGAAAAAGCTGATTCACTGGCGCAACGAGAACCCAGTAATACATTCCGGTAAACTGTTGCATTTTATTCCACAGAATAATGTGTACACCTATTTCAGAATGAACGATCAGAAAACCGTAATGGTAATTCTGAATAATAATCCCAAAACAATGACCATCGACCCCCAATTTTTTAAACAGGTTACAGCCTCTTTTGCCAAAGGCACTGATGTGATCAGTGGAAAAACCGTTAGCATGAAAGTGCCGTTTGAATTAGAAGGCAAAACCGCGATGGTATTGGAGTTAGAGTAAAAAATGAAACACGGAGACACAAAGACACGGAGAAAAAGAACTAAGGCCAAAGGCCTTCAAGATTCAGCATAGGGCAACGCCCTATGATAATATAGAAAAACAAACAAAGCCCTGTAAGGGCGCAAGAAATGGAGAAGACAAATAACAACAATAATATGAACATCGTAAAAATCTTTATTGCATTCATTCTGATTGCATTTACGTTGCCTCTTTTGGCGCAAAACCTGAAATCGCCCGATGGAAACCTGAGCTTGGTTTTTGAAGTAAAAGACGGGAAAGCCTTTTACCAACTCGATTACAAGGGCAAGGCTGTAATCAAACCCAGTTCGTTGGGACTCGATCTTTTCAACGATAAATTTGGCCTGACCAATGGCTTTTCACTTTCAAAATCAGAATCAACTTCTTTCGACGAAACCTGGACTCCGGTGTGGGGTGAATACAAACAGATCAGGAACCATTATAACGAACTGGCAGTAACATTAAACCAAGATGCGGCTAAACGTTTCATTGTAATCCGTTTCCGGCTTTTTAACGATGGCTTAGGTTTTCGCTATGAATTTCCGGAACAACCCAACCTTAACTACATGGTGGTGAAAGAAGAACACACTCAATTTGCTATGACTGGCGATCATAAGGCGTTTTGGATTCCAGGCGATTTCGATACCCAAGAATACGATTATACCGAATCAAAACTTTCGGAAATCCGTGGGTTGATGAAAGCAGCCATTACCGACAATGCCTCGCAAACACAGTTTTCACCAACTGGTGTGCAAACCGCATTGATGATGAAAACTACCGATGGCCTTTACATCAACCTGCACGAAGCCGCATTAGTTGAGTATTCATGTATGCACCTCAACCTCGATGACAAAAACTTCGTGTTCGAATCGTTTCTTACCCCCGATGTACAGGGCAAAAAGGGTTATCTGCTCGCTCCATGCACCTCTCCCTGGAGAACTGTAATTGTTAGCGATAACGCAACTGACATCCTGCAATCGACCCTCACTCTTAACTTGAATGAACCATGTAAAATTGAAAATACTTCATGGATAAAACCTGTGAAATACATTGGTGTTTGGTGGGAAATGATCACAGGAAAAAGCTCGTGGGCATATACCGATGTTCCTTCCGTCAAACTAGAAACCTTCGATTATAGCAAGGCCTCACCCAATGGCAAGCATGCAGCAAACAACGAGAAAGTTAAACGCTACATCGATTTTGCTGCTGAACATGGCTTCAGTCAGGTATTGGTAGAAGGTTGGAATATTGGCTGGGAAGACTGGTTTGGAAAATCGAAAGACTATGTGTTCGACTTCGTTACTCCTTACCCCGATTTCGATGTAAAAATGCTTCAAGGTTATGCTAAGTCAAAAGGGGTGCGTTTAATGATGCACCACGAAACATCAAGTTCGGTGCGCAACTACGAACGCCACATGGACAAAGCATACCAGTTTATGGTTGATAACGGCTACAACTCGGTAAAAAGCGGATATGTAGGCGACATCATACCGCGCGGAGAATATCACTACGGACAGTGGATGGTGAACCATTATCAGTATGCCATTGAAAAAGCTGCCAAATACAAAATAATGGTCAATGCCCACGAGGCTGTGCGCCCTACAGGTTTGTGCCGCACCTACCCTAACCTTATCGGAAATGAATCATCAAGGGGAACAGAATACGAGTCGTTTGGAGGGAGCAAACCTTTCCATACTACCATCCTTCCGTTTACGAGGTTGATTGGAGGACCAATGGATTACACCCCAGGTATTTTCGAAATGGATATGACCAAATTGAACCCAGACAATAATTCGCATGTAAACTCAACGTTGGCAAGGCAGTTGGCACTTTACGTTACCATGTACAGCCCACTTCAAATGGCCGCAGACTTGCCCGAAAACTACATGCGTTTCCCTGATGCATTCCAGTTCATTAAAGATGTTGCTATTGATTGGGACGAGACCCGTGCTTTGGCCGCTGAGCCAGGAGATTATATTACTTATGCCCGCAAAGCTAAAGGGACAAACAATTGGTTTATTGGCACAACAGTCGATGAGAACGGGTATGTCTCTAATTTGAGTTTCGATTTTCTTGACGAAGGCAAACAATACATTGCCACCATTTATGCCGATGCTCCCGATGCGCATTACAAAACCAATCCACAAGCCTACCAAATAAGAAAAGTGGTGGTAAACAAGAAATCGAAACTGGTGCAAAAGTGTGCACCGGGCGGAGGATATGCCATCAGTGTGATTGAAGTAAGCGACAAGGCACAAACAAAGGGATTGAAAGTGTTGAAATAGTATAGATTGAAGAGCTGAACGAGGTGCAGAAAACATGCCCCGTTCAACTCTCAATTAAATTTGTAGCTCACACAAGTTGAAAATGTGGCTCAAAAATCAATGGAAATGAGCTTTATTGAGTATATTTATGAGCTAAAAGAGTGAGTGATGATCGATTCCAAAGAGCAAAGAATTATTGAATTTCTGAAAAAAGAGGGGGAAAGCTCGTCAAAAGAAATTTTCGACCGGGTTGAAATAGCCGTTAGTTATGCAACTTTGAAGAGGATTTTAGCTAAGTTGATTGCAGAAAATTATTTGTCTTCTTCAGGAAAAGGGAAAGGTACAAAATACAGTATTTCTTCTATTTACGAAGTTATTCAGCCAATTGATACAAGTCTGTATTTTGAAAAAGAAATTGACGAACGGAAAATAAAAGAAGCGTTCAATATTGAAATTATATGCGACGTTTTGGCTAAAAACTGTGTTTTCACGCATAATGAAACACAGAAGCTCAATGAACTTCAAGCTAAATTTCTGGCTAACATTTCCCAACTATCAGAAACAGAATTCAAAAAAGAGTTTGAGCGCTTGGCAATCGACTTAAGCTGGAAATCGTCGCAAATTGAAGGAAACACCTATTCTTTGTTGGAAACCGAGCATCTCTTGAAAGAAAAAGAAACCGCAGCAGGGAAAACAAAAGAAGAAGCAGTGATGCTGTTGAACCACAAAGATGCATTGGATTTTATACTTGAAAACAGGGATTATTTGAACCCACTAACGGTTTCTAAGATTGAAGATATCCACAGCATACTGACAAAAGAACTTGGCATTGACCGAAACTTGCGGAAAAGGCGTGTTGGTATTTCGGGCACAAACTACAAGCCGCTTGATAATGAATTCTTAATTAAGGAAGCTATACTGAGTACTTGCGAATTGGTCAACAGTAAGGAAAATGTTTTTGAAAAAGCTCTTTTGACGCTCGTTTTATTGTCATACATTCAGCCTTTTACCGATGGCAACAAACGTACTGCACGTATTGTAAGCAATGCCATACTTATGAACGAAAACCATTGCCCATTGTCGTTCCGAACGGTCGATTCAATAGATTATAAGAAGGCTATGTTGCTGTTCTACGAACAAAACAACATTTCGGCCATAAAAGAAATATTCATCAATCAATATGAATTTGCAGTAAATACTTATTTTTAAACCAATTACACTCACAATACTATGAAAAGAATAATTTACCTGCTGATTGCCATCCTCGTTATAGGGTGCAATTCACCCAAAAAGAAAGTTGAGGGAACAGACTGTTGCCCAAAACCAGAGGCAATCCAAAAGTCGGAAACCATTTTTCCCGATTGGTCAACCGATGCGACCATCTACGAAGTCAATATCAGGCAATATACGCCCGAAGGTACATTTGCCGCTTTTGAAAAACACCTTCCGAGGCTTAAAGAGTTAGGGGTTGAAATCCTTTGGCTGATGCCTATTCATCCTATATCTAAGGAAAAGCGCAAAGGGACGCTGGGATCGTATTATGCCGTGGCCGATTATGAAGGCGTGAACCCCGAATTTGGAACAATGGACGATTTCAAACACCTCGTTACCACTGCTCAGGGAATGGGTTTCAAGGTAATCCTCGACTGGGTAGCTAACCACACAGGCTGGGATAATCCCTGGATATACAAACATCCCGAATGGTTTACCAAAGACTCGACAGGGAAGATCATTCCACCTAATCCCGACTGGAGCGACATTGCCGACCTCAATTTCGATGTGCCTGAAATGCGCCGAGCCATGATTGATGCCCTTAAGTTCTGGATTACCGAAACGGGCATCGATGGCTACCGTTGCGATGTTGCCTGGGGCGTTCCCACCGATTTTTGGAACGATGCCCGCATGGCACTCGATAGCCTAAAGCCTGTTTGGATGCTTGCCGAAGACGAAGATCACAAAGACTTTCTGGTGAAAGCATTCAACTGTAACTATAGCTGGAGCTTGCATCATAAATTAAACCAGATAGCTCAGGGTAAGGATTCTATTTCAGCCATCAAAAACTGGTTTGCTGCCTTCGATACCATTTATCCCGAAGGAAGCTATGCCATGCAGTTTACAAGCAACCACGATGAAAATAGCTGGCAGGGTACAGAGTATGAACGCATGGGTGATGCCGCAAAGACCTTTGCTGCTCTTACATTTGTAATTCCCGGAATGCCGCTCATTTATAGCGGACAGGAAGCCGGATTGAATAAACGGTTACTCTTCTTCGAAAAAGACCAGATCGACTGGAGTAACCTCGAAATGCAGGAGTTTTATAAAAAGTTAGTTACCCTTAAGAAGGAAAATAAAGCTTTATGGAACGGCGCTGCAGGTGCTCCAATTCATTTTCTTCACATGGGGCAAAACAATTCTATGTTGGTTTTCGATCGCACAATGGAAGGCAGCAAAGTGGTAGGTATTTTCAACCTATCGGCATCGCCGGTAAGCAATACCGTTGGATGTCCCCGCATTGCCGGCAACTATGTCGATGCACTTACGGGCGCAGAGCTTACGTTTGAACAAGGGCAGCCATTTGAGCTAAAACCTTGGGAATATCACATTTTCATCGAAAAGCAATAAGCAGTCAACGTATTCGAAAAATATAGCAGTCCCGGCGAGTTGAGTGAAAACAATTCGCCGGGATCTATTTTTTGATATATTTGCGCCGATAAAATGCAAGATAAGCATTCAGATACGGGCAATTACAACCGGAAAAACGTCGTTGTTTATTTTGTTAAAACCCGAAGAAACCACACAACACACTCATTATGAACAACATTGAAGCGAACGATAAAAAAACAATCAACCCGGTAACCAGCTGGATTATCAGGCTTGTAAAAGGAATAATTGTAGGGATTGGCGCTATTTTGCCCGGTTTATCGGGAGGTGTGTTGGCTGTAATCTTTGGGCTTTACGACCCTCTGCTCCGATTTTTGGCCGACCTGAAGACGAATTTCATGAAAAATGTGCAGTTCTTTATCCCGGTGGGTATTGGTGCTGCTATAGGGATCTTCCTGTTTGCCATTGTAGTAGAAAAGGCTTTTGGCAAATATGCTGCCGAATTTACCTGCCTTTTTATTGGATTTGTTGTGGGTACCTTTCCCTCGTTGTACAAAACAGCCGGAAAGCAGGGCCGAAATGCTAAAGACATCGTAATCATGATATTATCGGCGGCAGGTATTGCCACATTAATGCTCATTGGCGAACAACAGCTTATGAATGTTAATCCAAGTATTGCAGCGTGGCTTGGGTCGGGCGCATTAATTGGCCTTGGATTGATTGTACCGGGCATGAGTCCGTCGAATTTCCTGATTTACTTTGGTCTTTACGACAAAATGGCCACTGGTATTAAAAACCTTGATATGGTGGTAGTTATCTCGCTAACTATAGGAGTAATTGCCTGTGTTTTACTTTTTGCCAAACTGGCCGCTTACCTCTTCCGCAAGCATTACTCGGGCATGTACCATTTCATTCTGGGCATGGTGTTAGGATCGTCGTTAGCCATTTTCCCTGTAATAATTGTACCGGCTTTTGCCCCTGAACAACTTGCTGCAACCGGGTTAAACTTTGCCGGAGCTTTACTTTTCTGTGTTATTCTACTGATTGTTGGCACTATAGCCTCGTATCTTTTCAGTAAGGTAGAAGAAAAATATCCACGGGAAGAAATTTTCTAACCGGCTGCATATATGCGATAGGAGCTGCATGTTTCTTTTGCCTCGGGCCGGCTGTACTCTCTTTCTGAGCTTCAGAGTGCCTGAGTAAAAAGTAAAAGTTTCTGAGTTCCTGATTCCTTTTGTTTTTCATTTTGCGGGAGGGCGTCAATGCGAACTAAATAGTTTCGCAGTACTAACTAAAGATGCAGGAATAAACCTTATTTATTTTAGCTAAACCTCAGTAGGAAAAAAGTTTCGTCACAGCCCGTAACCTTATTTGTTGTCCTTAGCTCATAAGTACAAAGTATTAAGTACAAAGGCCGGTTGATACGAATGAATAGCTCTGGCCTTCAGGCCGGAGGTTGGATGAGTGAGCATTTTAACTGGCCGCGGTAGAATGTTGGGAAAAGATATAATGTGTGGTCGGACGGAGTGGGTAAATCGCAGGGTTTCAACAAGTAATAATAAATAAGAAACAAGTAATGAGGAATTTAGCCTACAGGGAAATAGCCAATATCCAATATTGAAAATCCAATATCCAACCCTACATTGGGCGGAAAGGGAAAGTTCTTTTATAAAAACACGAAGACAGAAAGAATTATGATTTTTGATTAACGATTTTCAACTGCCTTAACAGGCTGCTTTTTCATTGTCAATTTTCAATTTTCCATTGTCAATTCAACATGGCCGCGGTAGGTTATTGGCAATTGCGGTAATGTTGATCGGGCGGAATGGGTGTGTCGGTGGGTTTCAACAAGAAATAATAAATAAGAAACAAGGAATGAGGAATTTACCCTACAGGGAAATAGCCAATGTCCAATATTGAATATCCAATTTCCAACT
>JAAYAG010000038.1 GCA_012719495.1 Bacteroidales bacterium | reverse complement strand
TTCAATGCAAAGCTGAAAGCTTTTAGAACAACTTTAAGAGGCGTTAGAGATGTTACTTTTTTCCTTTTTAGAGTAGCTAAAATTTATGCGTAAACTATAAAATCCCCTGAAAAATGAATTGATCCAGTGATCCTTTAGTTGTTTGTTGGAAGGCCGGGAATAACAAAAAATGACCACCGGGGAGTGATCATTTTTATGATGATATTGTAAAAAACAGGGGAGAGGAGAATTTTCTAAATCGAGTGCAAGATAGCGAACATTATCTTTGTTTGTTTCACTTGGTATTTTCTGGATTTAGGAATTTCCACGAAATGCTAAAAGGGTGTGACAAAAGGTGGTTTTGTGGTGACAAACGTTTGTTTTTTGTTGACGAACCTTTTGTATTTATGTGATTTCAGGATCAAATTATTGTTAAATACAATAATGAGAAGTGTCGTATTAGCTACATATAAGGTATAATTCGCGTTGCGGATTTATAAGCAGTACCGATTTTTCAGATAGGTTGACCAGTCTTTTTTCGAAGGTTCCCGTAATTTTATCGACCAAGGTTACATTTAGGCTTCCTGCGAAAATTATCAAATCGAAAGGCTCTTCATTCTTAACCGCTTCTTTGTGGATTCCCCAACTGCTGCTATTCCCCAAAACTGAAGACCATGGGAATGAAAACTGGTTAAAAAGCCGGCTTATCGATTCTGTATTGCTGGCTACTAGGTCCTGGTCTTCTGTGTTTTTTTCGTTAGCAACAAGTAGTTTAATCTCTGCATTGCAAAAGCGGCCAAGGTAACTTCCCCAAAGGGCTGAATCTTTGCTGCTATTTCTAAAATCAACAGGAATGAGTATTTTGCTAAACTGGTTGCTATTACTCACTTGTTTTTTACTGAAATAAAACGGAAACCCTGAGCGATAAAACGCTTCGAGCAGACGATTATCCATTGCTCCGCTGTAACAGTATAAAATAGTGTTATATTTTTCACCCAGTTCTTTTACTAATTTATTCAATTTTCCTTCGAGTAAAAGCACAGAAACAGGCAACGAAGGAATATCTTTTTTTACAAAATTGGCATAAAAAGCAGTGCGCTGCTGTAGGTGTTCCTTTTCGCTCGTATTCAAATAATTCCCAAAAAAGCAAATTTCTTTTTCAAGCTTTAGAGCTAGGTAAACAGCATCGATTATTGTTTGTTGAAGTTGTACTTCGCAGGTACAATCGATTACTATACGTTGGTCTTCAATTTTTGCCATTTCTGAAAACTTTTTTCTATTTTGTGGGTAATATCCTCTCTATAATGAATTATGTCAGTAATGACTCTGCCCAAAACCATTAATTTTGAAAAAAAATCAGGTATGATTAATCAGCAACTGTTCAATCCGCAGAGTATTGTTGTGGTAGGTGCTTCAAACGATGTAACCAAACCCGGCGGAAAATTACTAAAAAACCTTATTGACTCAAACTATGCAGGGAACTTGATGGTTGTTAACCCATCTTCGTCGGTAGTTCAGGGCATTTCAGCAGTGGCGTCGGCAAGCGAAGTTGTCCATGCCGATTTAGCTGTGTTGGCAATTCCAGCAGCCAGTTGCCCAGCGTCTGTGCGCATATTGGCAGAAAAAGGAGTGAAAGCATTCATTATTATTTCTGCAGGATTTAGTGAAGTAAGTGACGAAGGTGCTGCTCTTGAGGCGGAGTTGAAACAAATTGTAGACCAGCACGGGGCTTGCCTTATTGGACCCAATTGCATTGGGGTACTTACCCCATTTCATGCCAGCGTATTTACTAAACCAATTCCACGGTTGCATCCTTGTGGCGTTGATTTTATTTCAGGGTCGGGAGCTACGGCCGTTTTCATTATGGAATCGGCTATTCCCAAAGGATTAAATTTTCACTCGGTTATTTCGGTCGGAAATTCTACTCAAACAGGGATTGAAGACGTGCTTGAATATTTTGATGAAACGTATAATCCGATGACTTCTCCCAATGTTAAACTGATCTATCTTGAGAATATCAAAAATCCCGATAAATTATTGTATCACGCTTCGTCGCTGGTTCGTAAAGGGTGCCATATAGCGGCCATCAAAGCGGGTACATCGGTTGCCGGAAGCCGTGCTGCAGCTTCGCACACAGGCGCTTTGGCCAGTCCCGATCTGGCTGTTGAAGCTCTCTTTCGTAAGGCAGGTATCGTGAGGTGTCACGGGCGGGAAGAACTTACAACTGTGGCATGTGTCTTTATGAGCAAACCATTGAAAGGTAAAAATATCGCTATTATTACTCATGCGGGTGGTCCGGCAGTTATGCTCGCCGATGCGCTCGAAAACGGGGGACTAACCATTCCTCATCTCGAGGATTGTGAGGCAAAGACAAAATTGAAGGAAATGCTTTATGCGGGCTCGTCGGTCGAAAACCCGATCGACTTTCTTGCAACAGGAAACGAACAGCAATTGAATGCCATTATTGATGCCTGTGAAAATGATTTTGACAATGTAGATGCAATGGCTGTCATATACGGGAGTCCAGGGCTTTTCCCTGTGCGTGACGTGTACAAGATGCTCGATAAGAAGATGCGCGAATGCCGAAAACCTATTTACCCAATATTGCCATCTGTGATCAACGTAAAAGAAGATTTGGCTTATTTTCTTTCCCACGGAAATGTAAATTTTCCCGACGAAGTTCTGCTTGCCCGGGCATTGACAATGGTTTATCAAACACCTCCGCCATCCGATGACAATATTTATCTTGGTGGGGTTGATATTCCTCTGGTTCGTCGTATCATCGAAAAAACTGAAAATGGTTTTCAGCCTCCTGAAGTAATTCGGGAGTTATTTGTGGCGGTCGGTATTAATTATGTGAGAGACATTGTGGTTCGCTCGGAAGAAGAGGTACTTAGTGCAGCTTCTGAAATTGGATTTCCATTGGTAATGAAAGTGATAGGGCCAATTCATAAAACCGATGTGGGGGGGGTAAGCTTGAATATCAAATCTAATGAGTCGGTACTGAATGAGTATAGAAGGCTAATGTCTATCGAAAATGCAACAGCGGTACAATTGTCTGAAATGCTTTCAGGTACCGAACTTTTCGCAGGGGCAAAATATGAACCTAAATTTGGCCACATTATATTGTGCGGACTTGGTGGAATTTTTGTTGAAGCAATTAAAGACGTAACTTCGGGACTTGCCCCGTTGAGCCATACTGAGGCTATCTCGATGATACAGAGTTTGAAAGGATATAAAATTCTGAAAGGGTATCGGGGAATGCCGCCTGTAAATGAAAAGAAATTTGCCGAGATACTTGTTCGGCTTTCCAGCATGTTGCGTTTTGCCACCGAAATTAAAGAGCTTGATGTCAATCCATTCTTTGCGAAAGGCGATTCTATAATAGCTGTTGATGCACGTATTCGTATTGAACATCAGTAGCCGTTTTTATGTAATTTTGTGATTGTCGAAATTATTACCATTTTACTATGAAAGATATAATTGTTTATTTGACTCTAATAGTGTTGATTATGACCATCTCAACAAACTCTTCTGCTGAAGAAGAAAAAGGATATATCCCCTCGGTACCAGTGCTTACATCGAACCGATTAAGCCCTGAGGTATTGTGGTCGTTCGGCCGCATTGGCGGTGAAACTGTTTCGCCCGATCAAACCAAGGTGCTTTATGGCGTAACTTACTATTCTGTCGAGAAAAACAAGGGGTTTAAAGACCTTTATATTCTCGACCTGAAAACTAAGAAATCGGTTCGTATCACCGACAGTGCCGAGAATGAAGGAAGTGCCTCGTGGCGTCCTGATGGCAAAAAGATTGCCTATCTCAGCAATCAATCAGGAAGCTCTCAATTGTGGGAGATGAACCCCGATGGCAGTAATAAAAAACAGATTTCCTTTCTTGATGGCGATGTTTCTGATTTTAAGTATTTTCCAGATGGTTCAAGTGTTGTTCTTGTAAAATCAGTTAAACTCGATCAGTCGGTCAACGATTTGTACCCCGACCTTCCGCTTGCTAATGCTCGACTTGAGACCGATTTGATGTACCGGCATTGGGATAGTTGGCACGATTATACTTACAATCATCTTTTTATTGCCACTTATAATGAAACTGGGATCTTTGATGCAAAAGATATTATGCCCGGCGAGCGTTACGATGCTCCAATGAAACCATTTGGAGGAATGGAACAAGTATCGGTTTCGCCCGACGGAAAGATAATAGCCTACACGTGCAAGAAAAAAACGGGGATGGATTACTCATTCTCTACCAATTCTGAAATTTGGCTTTACGATATTTCGACAGGGAAAACAAAAAACCTCACTGAAGGAATCATGGGCTATGATCAGAATCCTGTATTCTCGCCCGATGGAAAATTAATTGCATGGGAAAGTATGGAACGCGATGGTTACGAGTCTGATCAGGCGCGTTTGTTCATTGCCGATGTGGCAACAGGGAAACGTACAAACCTTTTTGAAAACTTTGAAGAAAGTGCGGCTTCTATTACTTGGAACAAGGATGGAAAAACAATTTATTTCATTAGTGACATTCAGGGAACCGATGAGATTTTCTCTGTTAGTATTACAAGCAAAGAGATAAAACGCCTTACTTCGGGAATTCACAATTACAAATCGATCCAATTTGCAGGTGAAAGTTTATTAGCCCGGAAGCATTCTATGTCTCAGCCCGATGAACTGTATTTGGTTACTATACCCTCGGGTATTGATCAGCCTTTAACTCAAGTAACACAGCCTATTATGACTCAATTGAAGATGGGCAAGGTTGAAAAACGATGGATGAGAACAACCGATGGAAAAGATATGTTGGTGTGGTTGATTTTTCCTCCTGATTTCGATCCTCAGAAAAAGTATCCTGCCTTGCTTTATTGCGAAGGAGGGCCCCAGAGCACGGTAAGCCAATTCTGGTCGTACCGCTGGAATTTTCAAATGATGGCAGCTAACGATTATATTATTGTTGCTCCAAACCGTCGCGGGTTACCTGGCTTTGGAAAAGAGTGGCTTGAACAGATCAGTAAGGATTATGGCGGACAGAACATACAGGATTATCTTACTGCCATCGACGAGGCTGCAAAAGAACCCTATATAGATAGCAATAAGCTAGGTTGTGTAGGCGCTAGTTATGGCGGTTTTTCAGTGTATTATCTGGCAGGACATCACAATAAACGGTTCAAAGCGTTTATTTCACATTGCGGCATTTTCAACTTCGAACAGATGTACACAACTACTGAAGAAATGTGGTTTGAAAATTGGGATATGGGCGGCTCTTATTGGGATAAAGACAATGCCGCAGCGCAACGTTCATTTTCTTTTTCTCCTCATAAATTTGTCGATAAATGGGATACCCCGATTTTAGTTATTCATGGCGAAAACGATTACCGTATTCCTTTTACCCAAGGCATGGCAGCTTATAATGCAGCTATAATGCGTGGAATTCCTGCTGAATTTTTGTTGTTACGTAACGAAAATCATTGGGTTTTGAAACCGCAAAACGGAATTTTATGGCAACGAAGTTTTTTTAAGTGGCTCGATAAGTGGCTGAAATAAAACTTGTAATAATATATTAAATATAAGTAACATACTGAAAAAATGAATATTTTTGTCTTTTATTTGAAAATAAGAAAAGAACTATTATTTTTGTAGCAGAAAATATACGAAGTATATATACAATCTTTTTGGTGGTGATTTATTTTAAGGGGATTTTTTAGCCTCGCTTCTTTTTGGAGCGAGGCTTTTTCTTATACTTTTTCTGAGTTTTGATTTTGGATCACTTCATAATTGGAGTTGACTCTTTATAATCTTTACTTAGCCTCAACTCGAAGGAAGGGAAAATTCAACAGCTTTTTTGATAGAATGGCCACTAATGCACGAATATTATTCCGATTGTTATCAGAACGTTTCGTGCTCACTATAATATTGTCTCTTTGTAATTTACAACAAATTCTTTTTCTCGTTCAAATGGGATACCCGCAAAACGAAGTTCATATTCCAATGCGTCTTTATATACAATTTCCAGAAATCCCGGAACAAGGTTGTTGTGGACTTCCATGCATATCCCAATAATCTTGTAGCTTTCAGCCTTGTAAAGAATATCCGTCATCATTATTCGTGAATTTTTGGCCTTTTAGTTATGTTACAAAAAAAAAATATATTCACCCGAATATTAAAGTGATCCTTGATTTCCCTCGATCCAATCTTTAAAGGCTTTTACTTTCTCGCGTGCTACCAGAAAATCGTCCTCTTCTTGTTGTTTTACTTTAATTTTCAGCCTCGAATTACTGTAAACATGCATGTCGGTTATGGCATCGATGGCAACAAGGTATTTACGGTTGATGCGAAAAAATTGATCAGGATCGACTTGCTGTTCTACAATTTCAAGGGTTTGATCGAGCAGGTAATTTCGTCCGTCGGTTGCCTTAAGGAATGTCCCTTTCTGAAAACTGTAGAAATAGAGGATTTCGTTGGTGGTAATGGCACGAAGATGTGTGCCAATTTTAACAAGGAAGCGCTTCTTGAACGATTGCTTTCCGACCGAAGAGATCAAATCGCGAATCAATGCTTCGGGAAACTGGTTCTTTTGAACGTTTTGGAGGTTTTCAAATTTATTCAGGGCATTTTGCAACTCTTCTTTGTCGATGGGTTTCAACAGGTAGTCAACACTGTTAACTTTAAATGCCTGAAGAGCATATTGGTCGTAGGCCGTGGTGAAGATTACAGGGGTGGCAATTTCAACGGATTTGAAGATTTCGAAACTTAAACCATCGCCCAATTGAATGTCGAAAAAAGCCAAATCGGGCTGTGGGTTTGAAGTGAACCACTTAACGGCCGATTCGACAGTGTCGCACACTCCTGCAATCTCTGCTCCAGGTTTCAACTGCACTACCAATGCAGCCAACTGGGCAGCAGCCAACGGTTCATCTTCAATGATTAATATTCTCATTGTTTTTGTTTTAAATCGATTAGAGGAAGGGTAACCCTGAAAAAGTGTTGATTTTTTGTAACAAGCAATTCCCTGCCTGTAAGAAAGCGGTAGCGTTCGGTCAGGTTTTTAAGCCCAATATGGTTGCTTCCGGTAACATTATCGCGAAGTTGCAGATTGTTTTCAACGAATATCGAGGCTTCATCGGTTTGCCCAATAATGATTGTCAGAGGCTTCTCTTTTGAAATGATATTGTGCTTGATGGCGTTTTCGATCATCATCTGCAACGACATAGGAATGATCTCGAACCCGTTTTCATCGCTGATATGAACGTTTACTTCAAGGTTGGTACCAAACCTGATCTTTTGAAGGTAGATGTATTTTCTGACAAAGTTGAGTTCGTCGCGCACCGGGACGAGTTCTTTGTCTTTGAAATAGAGTAACTCCCTGTAAAACATCGATAGCTCGCGGGTGAATTCCTTGGCTTTTTGCGGATCGATGTCAATGAGTGAACCCAGGGCATTCAGGCTGTTGAAAAGGAAATGCGGGTTGACCTGGTTTTGCATTACCTGGTATTGCAGGGCAATGGCTTCCTGTTTCAATTTCTCGCCTTGTAGCATCTCTTCGAGCCATACTTTGAAAAACGATTTGGCGTAACTTATTGCGGTAACAATTACCAATACAATGTATTCGCCAATAATGATAAACCAACCGTAGGATAAGAACTGAGCCAGGGTCTCTTTTCTAAGTACAATAAACCAAAGCCAGTTCCATAGAATGATAACCACCGAGGAGTATACAAAGTGGAAAAGCAGGGCAATAAAAATACTCTTTGCTGGGTACTCCCTCCATGAGATGTATCTTTTTTCAATAATTTCGAAAACTGTTCCGTTGGCAAATAGTGACAAGCCAAGGCAAAGAGAATATCCTGCATTCCATACAAAATGGGGAAAAGATATTTTATGACCTTGGGTGCCAATCATTAGAAAAACAGTGCCAATAGCCACTGAAATAAATGCAGC
>JAAYAG010000037.1 GCA_012719495.1 Bacteroidales bacterium | reverse complement strand
CAGCGTTTTTTCTTGAATTCAACCATAAAAAAGAGTTTATTGAAACCAATTTCAATAAACTCTCGGAAACCTCAATAAACACAATGGTTACAAAGGTTTTTACCAACTATTTTTTACTATTATATCTTATTTTATCGATTTTTCAACTTTTCTAATTTCAACTTTTCTAAAGTTTTAAACGTTAGAAAAGTTCGTAGTTTTAAAAACGAATTGAATTACTCTCCGTAAATCTCCAACAAGATTTCCATGATCTTCTTACCGGCAGTAGCTACGCTTGAGCCAGGGCCAAAGATGGCAGCTACACCTGCATCGTAGAGGTATTGGTAGTCCTGAGCTGGAATTACACCACCGGCAATAACGATGATGTCTTCGCGACCCAATTTCTTCAACTCTTCGATTACGGCTGGTACAAGGGTTTTATGTCCGGCAGCCAATGAAGATACGCCCAATACATGCACGTCGTTTTCAACGGCTTGTTTGGCACTTTCTTCAGGTGTTTGGAACAATGGTCCCATATCCACGTCGAAGCCAAGGTCGGCATAACCGGTGGCTACTACTTTCGCGCCGCGGTCGTGTCCGTCCTGACCCATTTTGGCAATCATGATACGTGGCTGACGGCCTTCCAATTCGGCAAATTTTTCGACCAACTTTACAGCCTGGGCAAAGTCTCCGTCGTTTTTAGCTTCTGATGAATACACGCCTTCAATGGTTCTGATTACTGCTTTATAACGTCCTGCAACGGCTTCGCAAGCGTCGGAAATCTCGCCCAACGATGCACGTTTCTTGGCTGCGTCGATGGCCAGTTCCAACAAGTTGCCCTGTTTGGTTTCGGCACATTTGGTAATAGCGGCCAACGCTGCTTTCACTTCCTCTTCATTGCGGTTTGCACGAAGGGTTTTCAATCGCTCGATTTGTGACAAACGAACGGCAGTGTTGTCGATTTCCAAAATGTCGATTGGATCTTCTTTCTCCAAACGGTATTTGTTTACACCCACAATGGTTTGCGTACCTGAGTCGATACGGCCTTGAGTGCGGGCAGCAGCTTCTTCGATACGCATCTTTGGAACGCCTGTTTCGATTGCTTTTGCCATACCGCCAAGCTTTTCAACCTCTTCGATCAAAGCCCAAGCTTTGGTGTACAACTCTTGTGTTAGTTTTTCAACATAGTACGAACCTGCCCATGGGTCAACCGCACGGCAAATTTCAGTTTCTTGTTGAATATAGATTTGTGTGTTTCGTGCAATACGTGCAGAGAAATCGGTAGGCAAAGCAATAGCTTCGTCGAGAGCGTTGGTGTGCAACGATTGGGTGTGCCCCAATGCCGATGCCATCGCTTCGATTGCTGTACGACCTACGTTGTTGAACGGGTCTTGCTCGGTGAGCGACCAACCCGAAGTTTGCGAGTGGGTACGCAATGCCATCGATTTTGGGTTCTTTGGATTGAACTGTTTCACCAATTTGGCCCAAATCATACGGGCAGCGCGCATTTTGGCAATTTCCATGAAGTGGTTCATGCCAATGGCCCAGAAGAACGACAAACGAGGCGCGAACGAATCCACATCCATACCGGCGTTGATACCTGCGCGGAGGTATTCCAACCCGTCGGCCAGTGTATAAGCCATTTCGATGTCGGCAGTTGCACCGGCTTCCTGCATGTGGTAACCCGAAATCGAGATCGAGTTAAACTTCGGCATGTTCTTCGATGTGTATTCGAAAATATCGGCGATGATCTTCATCGAGAATTCTGGTGGGTAGATGTAGGTGTTCCGCACCATGAATTCTTTCAAAATGTCGTTTTGAATGGTCCCTGAAAGTTGTTCCAGGGTTGCACCTTGTTCCAAACCGGTTACAATGTAGAAGGCCAATACCGGAAGCACAGCTCCGTTCATGGTCATCGACACCGACATTTTGTCCAACGGAATTTGGTCGAACAAGATCTTCATATCGAGGATCGAGTCGATGGCCACACCGGCTTTACCTACGTCGCCAACCACACGTGGGTGGTCAGAGTCGTAGCCACGGTGAGTAGCTAAGTCGAATGCTACCGACAAACCTTTTTGACCAGCAGCCAGGTTACGGCGGTAAAACGCGTTCGATTCTTCGGCGGTTGAGAACCCTGCATACTGGCGGATCGTCCAGGGTTGCATGGCATACATTACCGAGTAAGGTCCGCGAAGGTAAGGAGCAATACCTGCTGCATAGTTCAGGTGTTCCATTCCTTCGAGGTCGGCTTTGGTGTAAACTGGTTTAACGGGAATCAGCTCAGGCGTTAACCATGTTTTGCCATTCCCATTCTTTTCGGCCCACTCCTGCTCATTGGCAGCAGCCACGCCGCTTTTTATATTAATATCTTTAAAACTTGGTTTCATACTCTTTAATTTTTGAACACGAAGACACAAAGGCACAAAGAATTATAAAATATAACCGTTGATTTTCCGTTTTATTCCGCTTTTGATCAGCGAAACATTAAAGTTGATTAGAAAACCTAAATGCTTATCGGCAAGTTTAAGGTAAGTAACCAGTTGTACTTCGTGAACAGGCAACAAATCCTCGACGGCTTTCAATTCAATAATAATCAAATCTTCAACAAGTATATCAACGATGAAATCCTTTTTGAGTTCTTTCCCTTTGTAAAATACTGGGATTCGAACCTGATTTTCAACAAAAAGACCTCTATCTTTTAATTCTTCTATCATGCAGATTTCATAAACCGATTCAAGTAAACCTGGCCCCAATTCACGATGCACATGATATGCAGCATCAACAATTTGAGCGCCTATTTCTTCATATCTGTCTTTTGAAATCATCTTAGTGTCTTTGTGACTTTGTGTTTATCCTATTAACTGCTTCTGGTACGACTTCAATTCTTCTAACAGGTTGCTGCGAACATGGATAAAGTTCTTGATGCCTTTGGCTTCGAGTTCTTCTTTGCAAGCAGGGTTACCGGCCACCACAAAGATTGGATCGATGAGCATTTCGGCAGCAGCAGGAGCGAATTCGGCATATTCATCGTCGGAACTGCAAATCACTACAATGTCAGCATCAGCTTCCACAGCATCGGCTACACCTTCTTCAACTGTATTATACCCTTTCCCTTCCTGTACATCGAAACCAGCAACGGCGAAGAAATTGCAGGCAAACTGGGCACGTGCTTTGCGCATGGCCAAGTTACCAATGGTTAACATGAATACTAAAGGACGTTTGTTGTCTTTCGAGTACACATCGGTAGCGTAACGCAAGGCTTCGAAAGCCTGGGCACCCCGGTAACGAGCCAATGGTTCGGCAATGGCTTTATCCGACTTTGAAACTTTTTTGCTGAATACTTCGGCATCGAGTTCTTTCTGCATGTATTCGGTGAAGTTGGGAAATTGGTTTGTTCCCAGAAGGTTTTCACGGCGTGTTGCAATGGCTGAATCCATTTTGGCAGCTGTTGCATTTACCTGCGATTGTACGAAACCTTCTTTAAAAGCAGCAACGTAACCACCTTTTTCCTGAACTGCGAGGAAAAGTTTCCAAGCTTCGGTAGCAATGCTGTCGGTAAGGTTTTCAATATAGTAAGAGCCGGCAGCCGGGTCGGCAATTTTATCGAAGTGAGCTTCTTCTTTCAACAAAATTTGTTGGTTGCGGGCAATGCGTTCCGAGAAATCGGTAGTTGATTCATAGATGGCATTGAAAGGCAACACTGTTAATGAATCGGTACCACCCAATACGGCACTCATGGCTTCAGTTTGGGTGCGGAGCATGTTCACGTATGGATCGTAAACTGTTTTGTTGAAGATGGTGTTTTCGCTGTGGATAACCATTTTGCTTGAACACTCGCATTTAGGTTCAAATGCTTCAACCACTTTGGCCCATAGCATACGGGCTGCGCGGAGCTTGGCAATTTCCATAAAGTAGTTGGCACCTACCCCAAAGTTGAATTTGATGTTGCAAGCTACGTCATCAACGCTTAAGCCAGCGTCGGTTAAGGATGAAAGGTATTCAGCACCTATTGCAAGTGAGAAACCCAATTCCTGAACGATTGTTGAACCAGCATCGCGGAAATTTTTACCTGTAACAGCAATCGATCGGAAGTTTTCCAATGAATTGGTTTCTTCGATCAGTGCTTTCATTTCGGCATAGATTGCTTCATCGAAACTGCCGTTGCGGGTTAAGCTACCCAGTGGGTCAACCTTAGCCGATGCAATCACGTTGGAGTCGGCACCATAGGTTTTTGTAATGTAGGCTGCCAGTGCTTTGGCATTCGAGACGCTTTTGCAGCAGCTTACAAGGTTCACCTCAATTGCATCGAGACAAATGTCTTTGAGTACAATTTCAAGGTCAGCCACGGTCACTTCGGCACAGCCTTTAAAAACAAAACCCAGCGAGTTGACTCCTTTGTTGAGTACTTCGAGGGCTTTTTTGTTGGCATCTTCGGGTGTGGTTACCTGAATATCCTGACGGATGTACCATTCGTTACCATTGGTTTTAGCACCGCGCACAAACGGAAATTGCCCGGGAAGTGCGTCGAGGTAGCTTACTTTCTCCAAGTCTTCGCTCCGGTAAAACGGGCGAACGCTAAACCCTTCATTGGTTTTCCAAACCAGGGTTTTCTCGAAATCTTTCCCTTTTAGATCGGCTTCTATTTTTGCCATCCATTCAGTGGTTGACACCGGAGGGAATTCATTAAAGAGATTTATTTTATTCTCTGCCATAACATAACTGTGTTGAAAAATTTTAAACGGGGGCAAAGGTAGTTGTTTTAAACCAGTTAAGGCATAAAAAAAGCGTTTTTTGCTAGCAAATTACCATTATGCTCTCCTTAACGAATGTAATACAACTAAGTAGCTATTTCCTAAAAATATTTAAAAAAGGTCTAATTTTATAATAGACTATTAATATTAAATACTTCAATGAAAATGAAAGGCAAGACTATGGATCACTTTAATATTCGGGTGGATATATTTATTTTTTATAATTAACTGAAGTTTCGCACATCCATTTAAAGTTTTCAACACCAACGATGTGCATTAGTTGGTAATTACTTATATTGCTGTATTTCTGTATTTTGTGTTTTCCATTTTCGTCATGCAGCCATTTCGGCCTTG
>JAAYAG010000036.1 GCA_012719495.1 Bacteroidales bacterium | reverse complement strand
GACAATGAGCTTTGCATAAAACACTGTTTTCCTGCATTAAATTTCCTCGATTTAGCCCGCTAATACTCAAAAATTTGCTTTGTAAAACAGCGTTTTATGCCAATCTGAACTTTAAAAATAAAATCGAACTCAGGTCAGTATTTGCGATCCGAACATCAGGAGAACATAAAGAAGTACAGCAACGTTGCATCGAGGTAAAACAGAACTAAGGTTGGTCGTAATTCTTGCCGTCTTCTAAAATACGTTTCCGGCTGGCATTAAAATGCTCGTTGAAAATGCTTCTCGATTCAACAAACTGACTGCATGTTATTCCGCTTAAATCGAGGGCGGCATGAAAAAAATCGTCGGCAACAAAGGGCATATTTCTGTTCGCCTTCAAGGTGTTTACTCTGGCACTAAACTGGCTGGTATATGCTGGCGACAACCACACCACAAAAGGGATTTCGACATTGGCTTTGGGCAATCGGTTGGTATAATTGTGCCCTGCATTGTTGCCTTCGTCGTAAACATTCTCAGCATGGTCAGCCAAATAAACAACAGATGCCAAATGCCCGCTTGAACCTGCACTTTGTCGCTGCACCATATTCAACAAGCTATCGACCACAAAATCGTTGTATAGGATAGAGTTTTTGTACCGGGCAATCACACGTCCCCGGTGGTTTTCTCCTTTGAACACGTTAAATTCCTGAGGATACCGCTTGTCATAGGCAGTGTGGCTTCCCATTAAGTGCAGCACAATAAACTTCCTTGGGGCATCGTCGGCAAGTGCCTGTGCAAATGGGGCAAACAACTTGCTATCGTACGAAATGGTTTGGGTGGCTTCAAACGACGAGTTTCCCGTGGTATTTACAAAAACGGGGCTGTCGGTTTTTTGGGCCAAAACAGTTACTTGGTTGTCCCACACCCCAACTGGCGATTGGTTGGAAATCCAGAAAGTTTTGAACCCGGCGGAATGAAAAACATCGATTAAATCAATGCTTTTTTCAGGGCTAATGGGTTGGTCGAGGCTTGCGTCCGATAAAATCGACAATACCGAGTAGATGGTACACGAATAGGGCGAAACCACATTGTTGTAGGTTATAATGTCGGTGCGTTTTTCGAGCAAAGGATTGGTTTTGGGTGAGGCACCATAAAGCGACATATGATTGCGGTTACACGATTCACCCAAAATGAGCACAAAAGTTTGCGAAGAACTGTCAAACACAGGGGTTACGGCAATTTTGCGGGGTGAATTTGCTTGCATGGCTTCGTTAAACAGCTTTTGCTGTGTGACAAACGAAAGAAAGACCCTTACCACAGGGGGTGTGGCTTTGCGGATGAATCGCTGGTTGATGACACTTTCGGTAATAAACCCTACCGAAAAAAGAAGGACGATGGGCACTACAACTTTCGTTGCCCCGGCATATTGAAAAGAGGGAACCTTACGCAAAGCATAGATGTAGCAAAGAACATACGGCACAATAATCAATAAGCCGAGGTTCGCTTTGGTTCCCATAAACTCAACAGCTTCCTGCGCATTGGTGTTCGACATCACCATGAGGCTGGTCAATGTGATTGGCCCTTTCATGATTATCCAGTGCAGCAGTTCCAATAATCCAAAAAAGAAGAAAACCGACAAAGTGAAACGATATATCCATTTTCTTTTAAACCATACGTTTGGAATAGTGAAGAGAGAAACCCACACCAGATTGATTGTTACATTGGTTGCCTCTATCAGTTTCGGGTCAATTACAAGACCAACAACCAAGGGAGAGAAAACAATTAACAGCAGAACCGGTGGAAAGATACGGGCCAGCGAAACGGTTACATTGTTAAACTTGTTCATCAAATTATGGTTAACGCCTGATTCTTTGAAAATAAGATCAGCATACAGTAATTGCTCAAGAATTCAAAAATAGATAAAAAGGAATCAATCAGGAAAGTTGAGAAAATAAAAATATATGTAACCAACGCATTCCTTCGCTTAAAACCCTGCAACCTCGCCATTGTTTTAACTCAAGTTGTATTTTTTGAAGGCCATACCCGCATGCGGTGCATTCAAGCGATTAACAAGCCTTTGGGGTTTTCCGAGGCTCTTTTCTTGCAGAAACAAAGAGCGCCGTAGGTGCGAAATCTTAATAACCTGAGTTCCTTAGTGTGCAGAAATGAAGTCTTGATACTTGTGACTTTGTTTTTCAAGTTCCTGAGTACCTGAGTGCCTTAGTTTCTCCCCATTGTTTTCAATTGTCTCCTATCGCCTTCAATTCCTTTCTATCGTTTTCAATCGCATTCCATGCTTTCTTTTGTGCTTGGGTGTTATTTCATTGTCCACTGTCAATTGTCAATTGTTCTTGATATCTTTACCCCAAAACAATCAGCAACAATGATAATACCATCCTATATACAGCCAGGCGATACCATAGGAATTGCCTCCCCTGCTTCGAAAATCGACCGGCAAGATGTGGTACCAGCCATCGAATTGTTAACGAACATAGGGTATAAGGTTGAAGTTTCGCCCCACACCTTCTCGTCGTTCCATCAATATGCAGCCACGGACCAGCAACGGGCAGAGGATTTTCAGCAACTGCTTGACAACCCAGATATTAAAGCAATTATCTGTTCCCGCGGAGGATATGGTACCTTACGGATGCTGCAACAGCTCGATTGGTCGAAATTCAGGGCTGATCCCAAATGGATTGTAGGGTTCAGCGATGTCACCGTACTTCATTCGGCGCTAAACACCACGCAAATCGCCTCAATTCATGGGGTAATGCCCCGCTATTTCCTTATCGATGGGACCCCTTCTGACAGCTTTGCCAGCCTGATGAGCGCCCTAACCGGAAAGCCGCTTGATTACGAACTTAGCTACACTGAAACAAACCGCGCTGGAAATGCAACGGCCGAACTAATCGGTGGTAACCTGTCGATGCTTTACAGTCTCAGGGGAACGCCTCTCGATATCGATACAAGGGGAAAAATTCTTTTTATCGAGGACCTCAACGAATACCTTTATCATCTCGACCGAATGATGATGAACCTGAAAACGGGCGGCAAACTGGATGAACTTTCCGGGTTGATTGTTGGGAGTTTTACCGGCATGAAAGACCTTGATACCCCCTACGGAAAAACAGTGGAAGAAATAATCCTCGATTCGGTGGCCGATTATGATTTCCCGGTTATATTCAATTTTCCTGCGGGTCATTCCCAACCCAATATGAGCCTGAAGATGGGATGTGAAACGCGGATAGAAAGCTCTGAAAACGGAATAAAAATTACCCAATACTAGAACGAAATGGCTGAAAAAAACGAACTGGGACGACGGGGCGAACAAATTGCCTGTGAATACCTTATCCGGAAAGGGATGGAAATAAAAGAACGCAACTGGCGCTACCGGAATGGCGAGATCGATATTATAGCCAACGATAAAAAAGAACTGGTTATTGTTGAGGTAAAAACACGAAGTGCCGCGATATACGAAGAGCCCAAAGATTCAATATCAGATAAAAAGATTCGGTTTTTAGTAAATGCTGCCGAAGAATACATTATGCAGACCGATTTTTACGGAGAAACGCGCTTCGATATTATATCTATAAAGTGGTACGGAAATGAGCATTACGAAATAGATCACATTCCCGAAGCTTTTTACCCCCCGGTAGTGTAATTACCCAAATATTTGGCCAGCACTGAATATAAAACCTCAATACGGACAGGTTTTGAAATATATTCATCGCAACCGGCTTCGTAGGCTTTTTTACGGTCGTGCGACAAGGCATAGGCCGTTTGAACAATTACCGGCAATCCGGGTTTTGCAGCTTTAATCGACTTAATAGCCTCATAGCCATCAAGAATTGGCATCCTGATATCCATCAATATACAATCAATAGATTCGTTAGATAAGGCAATTTTTATACCCTCATATCCGTTTTCTGCAAAAAGAAGTTTTGCTTTAGTGACTTTTAATGCCCCATCAAAAAAAATACGGATAATTTCTTCATCTTCTACAATGAGGATGGTCTTATCCGACCAATCGGGAAATAACTCTGGAACATACATAGTAAAAACGGTATAGGTTTATAAAATGGGTCAATAAACACATCTGCTAAATTACGTTTAAAAATGAAATGGGGTACAAAATCTACATAAGAATGTATATCTTAGCAGCTTAATTTTTCAAAAAAGTGCATTTTGCCGGTTATCAGTGAATAATCAATCGTTTAAAACGATGATAGGCTTAAAAGTGTGTGAAACCGTTGCCAATGAATATAAAACCGGAAGCTCCGGGGTATTATCCTGTGCAACAATATCGTAAAGAAATAAACAGGTAAAAAATGAAAGTTAAGATAGTCAATAAATCATCGAATGCATTGCCAGGATACAGCACATCTTTATCGGCTGGTATGGATTTAAGAGCCAACCTAACTCAGGATGTTGTATTGAAACCGCTACAACGTATGCTGGTTCCTACGGGTCTTTTCATCGAATTACCCGAAGGATACGAAGCTCAGATCAGGCCACGAAGCGGGTTGGCCCTCAAGCACGGGATCACCGTATTAAATACTCCCGGAACCATTGATGCCGACTATCGTGGAGAAATTGGGATAATTCTTGTAAACCTTTCGGACGAAGAATTTGTCATTAAGCATGGTGAACGTATTTGTCAAATGATCATTTCGAAACATGAAACTGTGGGTTGGGAAGAAGTAGAAGTATTGGAAGAAACAGCGCGTGGCGCCGGGGGCTTTGGTCATACCGGTAAAAAATGAGAACAAAAAATGAGGAAAAATATTGTATTACTTATCGTTGGCTTACAATTATTCGGATGGGGCTGCAGCAACAGGAATATCTCTCAAAAACCGGAGGCTAAAGCTAAACCTGCACAAGCTCAGGAAACATCTCTTGAAGAAAGCAAAAAAATTGAATTCGAATTCTATTTCATAGAAGGGTTGAAACAAATGATGATTGGCAGCACAGCCGATGCTATCCAATATTTTAACAACTGCCTTCAAATCAACCCTAAATCGGCTGCTGTAATGTACGAACTGGCAAAGATCCATGTCATGAACGGCGATTATTCAAGCGCCCGCCTGATGCTGATCAATGCAAAATCCATAAGCCCCGATAACAAATGGTACAACCAGCTTCTTGCACAGCTTTATCAAAACAACAAAGAGTACAACGAGGCAAGCAAAATCTATACTGAATTAATCAGTCAAAACCCCGAAAATCCTGAGAATTATTATTTTAAGGCAATAAACCTTACCTCGGCTGAAAAGTACGATGAGGCCATAAAAACGTACAATCAGATTGAAGCAAAATTCGGGTTCAACGAACAGATCAATGTGGCCCGTCAGCAATTGTACCGTGCTTCTGGAAAGAAGAAAGAAGCTTATGCCGAAATTGAAAAGCTGATTAAACAAAGCCCTTCAACTACCGAATATTACGGCATCATGGCCGACATGTACAAGCTTGACGGGGATGAGGAAAAAGCGCTTGAGTATTATAACAAAATTCTTGAAATAGACCCAAATAACGGGTTTGTTCATTTTTCCCTTGCTTCGTTCTACCTGCAAAACAAAAACCTGGAAAAAACATACGAGGAGGCCAAAACAGGCTTTGCCAACCCTGATGTCGAATTCGAAACAAAAGCCCAGCTTTATCTTATGCTGGTGAATAATCCGTATGAGCAGAAACTCACTCAACAACAAATTGAAGAGTTGGTGGATATTATCGTTAAAACCCACCCTTCCGATTCACGCAGCTACAGCATAAAAACCGATATCCTCATTCAACAGGAGAAATACAAAGAAGCCCGCGAATATCTTAAAAAATCGCTCGAAATAGATCCGAACCGTTATTCGCTTTGGGAACAACTGGTATTCATCGACAATCAATTGCTCGATTGGACAGAAATGACAAACGACAGTAAAAAAGCGATCGAGCTCTTCCCCACCCAACCCTTGCTTTATATGTTGAATTCTATTGCTTTAATACAACTAAAACAATATAAAGAAGCACTTTCATCTCTCGAAACCGGCCAAAACTATTTAGTCGACAACAAAAAAATTGAAGCACAATACGAGATTTACCGGGCCGAGGCTCATTACAACCTTAACAATTATGCTGAAGCATTTACGGCATTCGATAAAGTGCTGGCCCTGGAACCCGACAATTATATGGCAATGAACAATTATGCTTACTACCTGTCGGTCAGGGGAGAACAATTAGAAAAAGCTGAATCGATGAGCAGTAAGGTCGTGGTAGCCAATCCCGATAATTCGACCTACCTCGATACCCATGCCTGGGTGCTTTTCAAACGAAAAGAATACCGGCTGGCCAAACACTACATGGAAATAGCCCTTAACAACGGTGGCGATGTAAGCGATGTAATTGTAGAACACTATGGTGACATATTGTTTATGCTCAACGATATAGAAGGAGCAGTAGCTCAGTGGAAAAAATCGAAAGAGCTGGGAAATCCTTCAGAAATTCTTCAGCAAAAAATCGATTCTAAAAGCTATATCGAAGAGAAAGAATAAGAATGAATATGAATCGTTGCAAAATATATTACCTGCTTACCTTATGCGCCATAACGGTGCTTTTTGCCTCGTGTAGCACAAGCCGCCGGGTTGCTTTGACTGAAATCAGGCCCATGGCGGCTCAAAAACTGATGCGGAAAGTAGAGCGCGAAAGCCCTTCGTTCAACTCGTACGGATCGAAGAAAGTAAACATAGAATATACCCTGAACAACCAAAAAAACAGCTTTTCGGGACAATTTAAACTGAAACGCAACGAATGTTTAATTGCCTCGGCACGAAAATTTACCATGACCGTGGGGAAAGGGATGATTACCCCTGACAGCATTGTTTTCATCAATTATTTCGACCGCAGTTTCTTGTCGGGAACCTTTGACGATATTAAGAAGGTTAGTGGTGCCGATGTCAGTTTTAACCTTATTGAAGCCCTTTTGACCGGAGACATCAGTCATATTATTGATTTCGAAATGTTTGACAGGTCATTTACTTCGTCCATCGACTCTCAGATGTACCGGATCGACAGCCCGATAAAAAACATTACTTTGGCCGGAAAGAAAAATAAAAACGTATTACAGCAGGCTGGCTTCGATAATATTTCAGTATGGGTTGACCCTCAGAAGTATGTAGTCCGTAAAATCTCTTTGTCTGACAATAAGCAAAACCAAAAAATTGGAATAAGCTACGGGAACTATGAATCGATTAAAGGCGACCAATACCCGCAGGAAGTCATTTTCGATTACATTACCCCCTCACAAAAAGCATCATTCACGCTTAGCCTTTCGAAGTCGGAAGTAAATTCTGAAAACGATTTTAGTTTTTCTGTTCCTGAAAAGTATGAAAAGTTAAAACTGAACGGATTATGATCACAAAAAAAACAGGAAGCAACATTGCACTTACCAGATTATCAGCAATAAAACCTTTTATTTTTATTGTCTTGTTCCTGTGTTGCCTGCCCCTGTTTTCTGGAGCCCAAACGCTTGATGAACTCCGGAAGCGGAAAGAAAAAACGCAAAAAGAAATTGAATATCTCAACTCATTAATCAACGAAACCGGAGAAACCACCCGCGCAACATTAAATAAACTATCGATGTTAAACCAGCAGATTGAGTTGCGTACCAACCTGATTATAGATTACAATGCTCAATTAACCTTGCTCCAAAAATCGATAGGGGAAAACATTCAGACCATTGAATCGATGAATGAAGACTTGGCTATGCTTCGGTCCCGCTACGAAGGAATGATTAAACAAGCGTTCAGGAACCGCGGAAACTATAGTCAGCTGGTTTTCATGCTTTCAAGCGAAAACTTTAACCAAGCTTACAAAAGGATGTTTTATATCCGGCAAATGGCGCGTTACCGCAAAAAACAGTCGGAAGAAATTGAAATGTTAAAAGTTTCACTTGAAACACAAACCGTTGAATTAAACAACAAAAAACAGGAGCAAACAGAAATCCTGAACCAGCAAATGGCAGAAACATCGAAGCTTAATCTGGAAAAAGAAAAGCAAGCAAATTACCAAAAGCAACTTCAAAAAAAGGAAAAGGAGCTAAAAAGTAAATTACAGAAACAGCAAGTTATCGAAAGAAAGCTTCAGAAGGACATAGAACAACTTATTGTTAAGGAAGTTAAAAAAGCCAAGACAACTACAGCAACACCAGAAGAAAAACTATTATCGAGCGACTTTGCCAAAAATAAAGGACGTTTACCTTGGCCAACTCAGAGCGGTATAATAACTGGCCGTTTTGGTGTATATACGGATCCGGTTAATAATAATCTTACTTTTAAAAACGATGGGATTGACATAAGCACAAGTCCTGGCGAAAAAGCCCGGGCAATTTTCAATGGTAAAGTTATGGTTGTTTTTGTTCTTTCTGGAAACCCTGCCGTAATCATTCGCCATGGCGAATATTTGTCTGTTTACTCTAATCTCAAAGAAGTATTTGTTAAACAAGGAGATAATGTAACAACGAAACAAGAAATCGGCTTAATATTCACCGATAGTTTCGAGGATAATAAAACCACCCTTAAATTCCAGATTCGAAAAGAAATCTTGAAACTCGACCCCGAAGAATGGATTTCGAAATAAGAAACACTAAACGTTGGCAATTTTACGGATAGAAGCCTCATCGATAAAGGTTATCCTTCGGCCTTTCAGGTCAATTAACCCATCTTGCTTGAATTCTGACAATAAACGAATTACCGATTCGGTGGCTGTACCAACCATATTCGCCAGTTCTTCACGGGTAAGTGAAATCTGAAGCGTATCATTTTCGTCGACATCAAAATTATCACGAAGCAAAATAAGCACTTCAGCCAGTCGTTCCCGAACCGATTTTTGGGCAATATCGGTGATATAATCGTTGGCTTCACGCAATTCGCGGCAAAGGATCTGGATCATCCAATGAGAGAATTTCCAGTTGTTTTGCAACAAAAACAATAACGTAGGATAGGGAATCTGGCACAGTACCGCATCGTCGATCACTTTGGCCGTGGTGCAAGCCAGTTCCTGGCTAAGCAGCGAACGGAAGGCGATAATATCCCCCTTTTTTACAAACCGTATGATCTGCTCCTTACCATCGATCCCTGTTTTATATATTTTCAGAATACCCCGGGTAACGCAATAAAAACCAGTCAGCCGGCTTCCCTCCCTGTACACAATACTCCCCTTTTTATAAATCTGGCAAGTTTTGTCGTAGTTAAGTTTTCCAATTTCAGCATCAGTCAAATGCTTGAAAAATTTAAAATCTGACAAGTTTGTCTCTTCCGGCCTAGGGTTGTATAATGAGGCTCTCATATTGTTATGTTAAAATGACTTTTGTTATGTTTTTGTTGGGTAAATATAAGGAAACTTGTTCGTTTGATGAACAAAAATTACATACAAAAAGTGCTAAGCTGAACTGTGTCGAATATTTAATACAAGAAGAATATTGTTGCTTCCCGTGATAGATGTAGAAAAAAAAATTTAGATGAATGATTCTACCTAAATTTATGAAAGAGCAAACACATTATTTGTTAAAAACAACCAGAAAAAGGCACAACTTTTCTGCTCCAGTTAAACTAAAAATACTTCTGTTTTGTTTTTTAAGATGAATTTTAATTCACAAATTAACTGCAAATTGATAACATGATACACGAAACCGTTTTACAATGGAAATCGGGTATGGCGTTCGAAACAGAGCTCGATGGCCATATACTGACGCTAGATGCAGACGAAAGCTCTGGGGGAAACAATACCGGCATGCGACCAAAAAAACTAATGCTCACGGCATTGGCTGGATGCACCGGGATGGATGTAGTTTCAATTTTAAAGAAAATGAAAATTGAACCTGAGTCATTTGCTGTTCGTGTTGATGGAAAACTTACAGAAGAAGCCCCTAAGTATTACGAAACAATGCATATTATTTATGAATTCGGTGGAAAAAATCTGCCTCTCGATAAACTTCAAAAGGCAATTGAGCTTTCACAGGAAAAATATTGTGGAGTTTCGGCCCTGTACAAAAAAGCCATTAAAATTACGTATGAAATCCGAATCAAATAATACAAAAAAAGCCTTGTAAATATTGTTATTACAAGGCTTTAAATATATTAACCTGAGTTCGACTTTATTTTTGAACTTTAAAAATAAAATCGAACTCAGGTTATTAATAAAATAGTTAAAGTGCAGACTGGAACTGGTTTAGGAACCTCACGTCGTTTTCGAAGAACAAACGCAAATCTTTTACTCCATATTTGAGCATTGCAATACGTTCAATACCCATTCCAAAGGCAAAGCCAGTATATTTTTTACTATCAATCCCGCAAAGATCGAGTACATTAGGATCGACCATACCACAGCCCATAATCTCGAGCCATCCGGTGTGCTTGCATACATTGCAGCCCTTGCCGCCGCAAATAGAACAACTTACATCCATTTCAGCCGAAGGTTCGGTAAACGGGAAATAAGAAGGACGCAAACGGATTTCTGTTTTCTCGCCAAATAATTCACGGGAAAAGAAGAGAAGGGTTTGCTTTAAATCGGCAAACGAGACGTTTTCATCAACATAAAGACCTTCAACCTGATGGAAAATACAGTGCGCCCTGTACGAAATGGCTTCATTCCGAAAAACCCGTCCAGGGAAAATTGCCCGTATAGGAGGCTGTGTTTTTTCCATAACCCTCACTTGAACACTCGATGTATGGGTGCGCAGCAAAACATCGGGATCCTTTTCAATAAAAAAAGTATCCTGCATGTCGCGTGCCGGATGCTCAGGGGCAAAATTCAAAGCAGAAAAAACATGCCAATCATCTTCTATTTCAGGACCTTCGGATACAACAAAACCTAAGCGCGAAAATATTCTGATTATTTCGTTACGTACAATAGAAAGCGGGTGACGGCTACCCAATGAAATTGAATCACCAGGAAGGGTAAGATCGAGCCCTTCTGCCCCGGAATGACCCGATTGAAAAGCCTCTTTTAAGCCATTGATTTTCTCGGTAGCAAAATTTTTCAACTCGTTGATTGCCGCTCCAACAGCCTTTTTCTGTTCGACCGGAACATTCTTAAACTCATCGAAAAGTTTTGAAACCAAACCCTTTTTGCTCAGATATTTAATTCTTAGCTCTTCGGCTTCGTCCTTATTCGCTGCAGTAATGCATGCAATTTCGTCATGCAATGATTTTATTCTATCTAACATTTTCGAATGCTTTGAAATATGGGTGCAAAATTAAAAGAAATAATGAAACGAGTATAGCAAATACGCTACAATGCCTTCGCATTAAATACATACTAACACAGAATTCACAGGAAGTTACCTATGTCTCAATGTAAAAAAATTTCTACTGAAATTTAACCTTCAATTTCTTTCCCTTGTATACAATTTCATTCAGCCCTTTTCCTGCGTTAGCATCAGTTCCTGTAGAATCGGTAACCATTACAAGTTTGAACGTTCGCTCAGGTAACATTCCATTGAACGATCCTTCGGTTGATCCAATTGAAATAGATTTGTCCTTTTCAGTATAAACAAATGGAATTTTCGATGACTGGCCATTCTGATAGCCTGGCCCATCGTTATTGTCTTCATACAAGTTGAAATTGCCATTTTGACCAGGATATACCCTTACTTCTATTGCTGCCTGTAAACTGTCTGTAGCATTCATTCCAACAGGCGATAGAGGGATTATTGAACCTCCTTTAACAAATAATGGAATCCTGTCGATAACCACATTAATTTTCTGACTGGTTCCCCCCTCATACACTTTACCCGAGTAATAATCGTACCATTGATTTCCTTGTGGAAAATATACTGTAATCTGAGAAGCATTCGGTTCAGTAACAGGGCAAACCATAAAAGCATCTCCGAACATGTATTGCTGTTCAAGATTATGAACTTTAGCATCGGCACCATAATCGAACATTAAAGACCTGGTAATCGTCTTGTTTGAATATGAAACTTCTGCAGCAGTAGAATATATGTAAGGCAACATGCGATATCTCAGCTTTATGGCTTCAGAAATTGCATTTATATGCTTTGGTTCACTTGCATTGAACATATCGCGATCGGGCTTTGGCTGAAGAAAAATTGGGGTAAAAGCGGCAAATTGATACCAGCGAGTAAGCAATTCAAAATCTGAACAAGATTCGCTAGCTCCTCCAATAAAGGTGGCCCAATAGGGCTGACCGGAAAGGGGAAGATTCATGGCTGCACAAATCTGAACTTTGAGTTCATCCCAAGAAGGTGAAATTTTGCCGGCAAGCAAAAATGTACCAAACGATTGAATACCAGGATAATTAATTAATGTTGGGATTACCGGTCTGCGATCGTATACAGTCTTATTCAGCTGCTCATATTTCGAACGCATCGACGGATAAGCGGGCATTGAGGCCATACTTTCCTTTACCCCAACATTGCTATATGACTTTTCCTCGTCGAACAAGTTATAATCAGAAGTAGAAACCGATTCGGCCGGAATACCCCGGCTGTTGAATTGCTGCGCTTTATCCTGCATAGAACTTGCTGATTGATGAAATGCAGGGTAAGGCCAGTGTCCAAAAGCCCATCGTGGCAACATAGGAGCTTTCCCGGTAAGCAGGCGCATTTGGGCAATAATTTCATCCCAAGAAGGACCATAGAAAAAGTAATATTGAATTTCGTTGGCAAAATCGGAAGACACCTCCATGCCACTTTTCTGGTCATTGAAAAAAGAATGCGAATAATTATTCCAAACAATGGCATACCCCTTTTCTGAATAAATTACAGGAGAAGCAATAGATGATAGTGATTTCTTCATCTCAAACGATTTTCCTCGAATATTGTACCGTGGTGCTTCTTCTCCGAATCCAAACCCGTAAATGTCTTCGTGAACATTTAGGAAAAAACGTTGCTTAATTTTGTATTTCGCGTCACCTGAATTTTTGGCTTCAAAAAAACGATCCGACTCGATAAGAAGCTTATTTCCTTCTCGGTTAAAAATGCGTACCAAACCATCTTCCTGAACGCTAATCAAAAGATCGCGAGTAGTAATTTCGATGTTATTCTGGGCATAGCCAACTTTAAACTTCTGAGGTATTACAGGGGTCGTGAAAATATAATCGGGGAAAGTGGAAAATGTGGTTTCCATACCTGATACTATTTTGATGGCTTTGTCAGACAAAACCTCAACTTTTAGCAATCTCGACTTCATTCCAATACCATCTAAATCGACAATGACATTGTTACCTTCAATTTTATACAACGATCTTCCGAATGAAGATGTAGCAAAGAAGAAAAATATTGACAACCAAAGAATTGTTTTCATCGTTTCATCGTTTTTACTGGTCAGAAATATTTGTAAAAATAATGAAATATTCCTGTTGCTTAATTTAACAGAACTTAATTTACTCGTTAATTTTACTTATTAACCTTTTACAAAATAAGATTATTTTATGAAAATAAAAAAGCCTGCAAAACATTTGGTTTCACAGGCTTCAAATATTGTGCTAAAAATTACAATTTCTTGGCTACCTCAACAATTTTGTATGACTCAATAAAGTCTCCAGCTTTAATATCGTTGAAATTGTTGATATTCATACCGCATTCATATCCAGATGAAACATCTTTCACGTCATCTTTGAAACGTTTCAAGGTTCCAAGGTCGCCGGAATAGATCACAATACCATCCCTGATAACACGTACTTTGTTGTTCCGGCTTATTTTTCCATCGCGGACTAAGCAACCTGCAACTGTTCCAACTTTAGTAATTTTGTATACTTCTAGTATTTCGGCCGTTCCGGTAATTTCCTCTTTCATTTCAGGAGAAAGCATACCTTCCATAGCCGCACGAATTTCTTCAATGGCATCGTAAATGATTGAATAAAGCCTGATGTCGATTTGCTCCTGCTCTGCCAGTTTCCGTGCTGCCATCGATGGACGTACCTGGAAGCCGACAATAATTGCATCGGATGCCGAAGCAAGCATAACATCAGATTCCGAAATTTGCCCAACGGCTTTATGCTTAACATTTACCTGAATTTCTTCGGTCGAAAGTTTGATCAGCGAATCGGAGAGTGCTTCGATAGATCCATCAACGTCACCCTTAACAATAACGTTAAGTTCCTGGAAGTTGCCTATAGCAATACGACGGCCAATTTCATCAAGGGTAATGTGCTTTTGAGTCCTCATTCCCTGTTCGCGCTGTAACTGTTCTCGTTTGTTGGCAATGGAACGTGCTTCACGTTCACTTTCCATTACATTGAACTTATCGCCTGCTTGTGGTGCTCCATTCAAGCCCAAAACCAAAGCGGGTTCTGCTGGACCAACTTGTTTGATGCGTTGGTTACGCTCGTTAAACATTGCTTTTACGTGACCCATATATGGACCAGCCAATAACACGTCGCCTTCTTTTAAGGTGCCGTTCTGTACAAGCACAGTAGCCACATAACCACGACCTTTATCGAGTGACGATTCAATAACTGAACCTGTTGCACGACGATCTGGATTGGCTTTCAGCTCAAGCATTTCTGCTTCGAGAAGAACTTTTTCAAGAAGTTCATAAACTCCAATTCCTGATTTTGCAGAAATATCATGTGATTGATATTTACCCCCCCATTCTTCTACCAAATAATTCATTTGAGCCAATTTATTTTTTATGGCTTCGGGGTCTGCACCTGGTTTATCTATTTTATTGATAGCAAAAACAATGGGCACACCAGCAGCTGAGGCATGGTTAATCGCTTCAACGGTTTGTGGCATAACATTATCGTCGGCAGCAACAATAATAATTGCAATATCGGTTACCTGGGCACCACGGGCACGCATCGCCGTAAAGGCTTCGTGACCAGGAGTATCGAGGAAGGTAATTTTTCTTCCATCGCTTAGTTCAACATTATATGCTCCAATATGTTGGGTAATACCTCCGGCTTCGCCTGCAATAACGTTGGCTTTTCTGATATAGTCAAGCAACGAAGTTTTTCCGTGGTCGACATGCCCCATTACGGTAACAATAGGCGGTCGGTGTAATAAATCGTCTGCACTATCAACCTCATCTTCAATGGCTGCCATAACGTCGGCACTGATAAATTCTACCTTATACCCAAACTCTTCGGCAACAAGAGACATGGTTTCTGCATCGAGGCGTTGATTGATCGATACAAATAAACCCAGCGACATACATGTGGAAATAATCTGGGTCACAGGAATATCCATCATGGTTGCCAATTCGTTCACTGAAACAAATTCAGTAACTTTAATAATGTTGTGATCCTGCAAGGCCATTGCTTCTTCGTGAGCGAGCTTTTCGCTAAATGCTGCACGTTTTTCGCGGCGGTATTTCGAAGTTTTCGATTTGGTTTTGGTGGTTAACCTGGCCAACGTATCTTTAACTTGTTTCGAAACGTCTTCTTCTGAGATTTCTTGATGGAACGGGCGTTTTTTAACCACAGTTTTCGGTTGGAATTTTCCACCGGGAGCAGGCTTTTTCACATCGCGTTTTTCACCACCCGAATTGGCTGCTCCAGCGTTAATATCGACGCGCTCTTTCTGAATTCGTTTGCGTTTGCGTTTCCTTGCAGCTTCTTCCGGTGAATCGGGCTTTCCTTCCTGCTTTTTGTCGGGAAGGGTAATTTTACCAACAATTGTTGGCCCACTAAGGCGTTCCGGACGATTTGATATCTCATTCTTGGCTGAAGTTTGTGGAGTCTCGGGCCTTGAAAATTCTTTTTTCTTTTGTTGTTCCCGTGCTTTTCTTTCTTCTTCGCGTTGCTTACGCGATTTCTTAGGAGGTCGGGTACGCTGGTTAATTGTTTCAAGGTCGATGCGTCCAACAACTTTCAGATCACTTTCAACCTTAGGAATAACAGTAGCTATTTCTCCAGTAGAAATATTTTGAACTGGCTGAGCCTTCTTAACTTCAACCACATTTTCCTTTTTTTCGGGAACCTTGGCCTCAACGGGCTTGACAGGCTCCTGAGGTTGTTGTGGTTTAGGTTGTATGCTAACTGGTTTTTCCTCTTTTTCTTGTTGAACAGGTTTTTCAACAACCGCTTTAGGCACTTCCTTATTGATCTTTTCAACGGGCTTTGGCTGTTCTTTTACCGGTTCTTGTCGTGGTGGCTCGGGCTTCTTGTTAAGATCAATTTTCCCAACAATCTTTATTTCCTTCTTAGGTGTTTCAGTCTTAATTTCTTCAACTTCTCTTTCTTTTGGAGCTGTGTGAGTAGGAACTTTTTTAAGGCTGTGATCGGTAATGATCACAACATCATCGTCATCATGTTCTTCTTCGACATCACTTTTTGTTTCGGCGACATCTTCAATAGAAAGAGTTTCATTTTTTTGATGACGGATGTTCCTTAAATTCAATTTTTCCGACTCTTTTTTCAAATCGATGTCTTTACTGTATTCTTTTTGCAAAACAGAATACATGTTATCATCAATCTTTGCATTGGGGTTTGATTCAACCTCATAGCCTTTTTTGCTTAAGAATTCAGCGATGGTTTGAATGCCTACGTTAAATTCCCGGGCTATTTTGCCGAGCCGTTGTGTTCCTGTGCCTGATACCATATTCAACCTTTCGAAAATTTTAATCTTGTTCTCAAAAAAACCCGCCCAAAATTTATTACGATTCAAATTCTGATTTTAAAATTTTTAATACTTCGTCGATTGTCTCTTCTTCAAGGTCGGTGCGTTTAATTAAATCGGCACGTGAGATGTTCAACACATTCTTTGCTGTGTCACAACCAATTGCCTTGAGCTGGTCTATTACCCAGTCTTCAATTTCGTCGGCAAATTCGTCGAGGTTGACATCTTCGTCGTCGGCTTGCATCTCGCGGTATACATCAATTTCGTACCCGGTTAGCTGGCTTGCCAATTTAATGTTTAAACCGCCTTTTCCTATCGCCAGCGAAACTTCTTCGGGCTTCAAGTAAACTTCGGCCGTTTTTGATGCTTCGTTTATCTTGATGCTGGTAATTTTTGCCGGATTAAGGGCGCGTTGTATATAAAGTGTAATATTATTCGTAAAATTTATCACGTCGATGTTTTCGTTGCGCAATTCACGAACAATGCCGTGAATCCTGGAACCTTTCATTCCCACACAGGCGCCTACCGGGTCGATACGTTCGTCGTACGATTCAACGGCAACTTTTGCCCGCTGGCCCGGAACCCTTACAATTTTCTTAATGGTTATCAAGCCATCAAAAATTTCGGGTACTTCAAGCTCGAACAGCCTCTCGAGGAAAGCCGGCTGCGTACGCGAAAGAACTATGAACGGGGTGTTGTTCCTGAGTTCTACCTTATAAACAACTGCCCGTATACTATCGCCCTTGCGGAAATAATCGCTGGGTATTTGTTCTGTTTTGGGGAGGATCAGTTCGTTGCCTTCATCATCAAGTACCAAAATTTCTTTTTTCCAGATTTGGTATACTTCTCCGGTAACGATTTCACCAATTTTGTCTTTGTATTTGGTATATATTCCGTCTTTTTCCAGTTCAAGGATTCGGCTTGCGAGGTTCTGCCTCAGGTTCAAGATTGCCCTGCGCCCGAAATCGATCAGTTTAACTTCGTCGCTAACTTCTTCACCAACTTCATAATCCTGGTCAATTTTTTTGGCTTCCGAAAGTGGTATTTCTTTGTTAGGGTCGGAAAATTCTTCGTCGGCAACTACTGTACGGTAATGCCAGATTTCGAAGTCGCCTTTGTCGATGTTGATAATTATGTCGAAGTTTTCGTCGCTTTCATACTTTTTTTGAAGCAGATTGCGGAAAACATCTTCAAGAACGCTCATCATCGTTGCCCTGTCGATGTTCTTTAAATCCTTAAATTCGGCAAACGTATCGATAAGATTGACGTTGTCCATTGTCTGTTTTTATTATTTAAATGTTATACTATTTTTTACTTCCGGCTGATCGGTAAAATTGAACCGGACTACTTTCTTCACTTCTTTCTTTTTCCGGGTGGCCTCATCCTTTATGCTTACTTTTGTTTCAAGGTCGAACCCGTTTTCATCAACACTAAGTATGGTTCCGCTTAACGGTTTTTCTTCTCCCTGCTTAACGTCGACTTCTTTTCCAATGTTTTTCTCATATTGCCGGTAAACCTTGAACGGATTTCCCAGCCCTGCTGAATATACACTCAGCTCAAAATCTTCGCTTTCGCGATCGAGATGTTGTTCAATATACCGGCTGACGTCAACGCATTTCTGTATGGAAACCCCGTTATCGCCATCGATAATTACTTCAATGACATTTCCCTGTTTTACGGTAACCTGGATTAAAAAAAATTCCCCGGTTAAAACATCTGCGGTTAATTGCTCAATTATCTCCTTCTTAATCATTATGAACAGGTAATAAAATAGGGGACCACCCGTCCCCTATAATTTCACTTACAGAATCGGTGCAAAAATACAAATAATAATGAATCAAACAAAATCAGCAAGTTAATTATCAATACTTCTCGTTATAATTTTTTTTGAATCGAAAACTAATCATGGTTTTTATGTGTTACTTTGGCTTAAACTAGGAATATAAAACCTATGAATTCGACGACCAACAAGCGTAAAATTATCAACGACCCGGTGTTCGGGTTCATAAACTTTCCTTCGGAAACAATTTTTGATTTAGTTGAACACCCTTATTTACAGCGATTACGACGAATTAAACAACTTGGTCTTTCGAGCCTGGTGTTTCCGGGAGCAAACCATACCCGTTTCGAACATACCATTGGGGCCCTTCACCTCATGCGGCAGGCTATTGATGTGCTGAGAGAGAAAAAAGTCAGCATTTCGACCGATGAAGCCGAAGCTGTGAGCATTGCTATTCTTTTACACGACATCGGGCACGGGCCTTTTTCTCATGCCCTCGAATCGACCATTGTCTCAGGCATTGGCCATGAAGATTTGTCGCTCATGCTCATGGAAGAGCTGAACAGGGAATTTGGAGGCAAACTCACCATGGCCATCGAAATTTTCAAAGACGAATATCCGAGACATTTCCTGCACCAACTCATTTCGGGACAACTCGACATGGACCGGCTCGATTATTTAAGACGCGACAGCTTTTATAGCGGGGTTGTTGAAGGGATGATTGGTTGCGACCGGATTATTAAAATGCTAAACGTTGCCGATGACCGGTTAGTGGTCGACAAAAAAGCCATCTATTCGGTAGAAAACTTTCTGATTGCCCGACGGTTGATGTATTGGCAGGTTTATTTGCATAAAACTGTATTGGCGGCCGAATTTATGCTCATAAATATTTTAAAAAGAGCTAAAGAATTAGTTTCCAATGGGAACGAATTATATGCTCCTCCGCAATTGCTTTGGTTGCTGAAACATGGTTTTTCGAAAGAAAATCTGAAGATAAACGACAATAAATCGATTATGATCAAAAATTTTGTGGCACTCGACGATTCAGATATCCTTTCCTCAATAAAAGTATGGAGTACTCACCCAGATCCGGTTCTTTCCTGGCTTTCAACGGCAATAATAAACCGCAAGCTTTTCAAAATAAAAATATCGGATCATCAGTTTTCAGAAAAAAAGGCAGAGGTGCTTAAGGAACAGTTGAATACAAAATTCAATATTCCTAAAAAAGAAACCAGTTATTTTGTTTTTCAGGGAGAAATAACCAATAGTGCTTACGAACCCAGTTCAGAAGAAATTTTCATCATTTACAACAACGGAAAACGTGCCGATTTCGAGAAAGCTTCTGACATAAACCTGTCGGTATTATCGAAAACAGTGAAAAAACATTTCTTTTGCTATCCGAAGGAATTAACGCTTAAATGAATTTTTTACTTATTTTGCAGCAAATTTATTTCAGGTTATGGAATTTTCTGCACTCGAAATTGCAACGTTTTTAAGCGGTGAAATCATTGGCGATCCTACCATTAAAATCAATAATGTTTCAAAAATTGAAGATGGCAAACCAGGAACATTAACCTTTCTGGCAAACTTAAAATACGAGAACTTCTTATACGAAACAAATGCTTCAGTGGTATTGATAAATGCCGATTTTGTTCCTGTTCGCGAGGTGAAAGCCACAATGATTAAAGTGAAAGATGCCTATGCCGCACTGTCATCGCTGCTCGACCTCTATGTGAAGTCGGTACCTGAAAAAAGGGGCATAGAGCAACCTAATTTTATTGACCAGTCTGCAAAAACCGACAATGCCTCTTATTTAGGAGCATTTTGCTACATAGGCAAAAATGTAAGCCTTGGCAAAAACGTAAAAGTGTACCCTCATGCCTGGATTGACGATAATTGCATTATTGGCGACAACACCATTTTATACTCAGGTGTGAAACTCTACGCTGCAACCCAGATTGGAAAGAACTGTATTATCCACGCCGGAGCCGTAATTGGCGCCGATGGTTTTGGGTTTGCCCCATTAGAGGACGGCAGTTACAAAAAAGTACAGCAAATTGGCAATGTAACCATTGAAGATAATGTTGAAATTGGCGCCAATAGTACCATCGATCGAGCAACCTTAGGCACAACCCATGTTAAAAAAGGTGTAAAAATTGATAATCTGGTTCAGGTAGCCCACAACGTTGTAGTAGGTGAAAATACCGTAATGGCTGCTCAATTTGGAGTAGCTGGTTCCACCTCCATCGGGCAGAATTGTGTCTTTGGCGGACAAGCGGGTGTTGCCGGCCACTTGAAGGTTGGCAACAATGTAACCATGGCAGCAAAAACCGGTGCAACCAATAATATAAAAGACAACACCTTACTTATGGGCGCATGGGGAATTGAAGCCTCTCGTTTCAGGCGTGCCGAAGCAGTATTCAGGAACCTGCCCGAACTGGTTGCCGAAGTAAACAACCTGAAAAAAGAGATTAGAAAAATCAAAAACGAATAACATATTAACCTAATTGTTATAATGACTGCAAAACAGAAAACCATTCTTCACGAAGTTAAAATATCGGGGAAAGGGCTTCACACTGGGCTCATTGTTAATGCATTGCTTAAACCAGCACCCGAAAATCACGGAATAATATTCAAACGAGTTGACATTAAAGAACAACCCGAAATTGAAGCGCTTGTATCAAATGTTGTAGACACATCGCGGGGAACAGTTATTGAAAAAAACGGGGCACGTGTAGGCACCATTGAGCATATGCTTGCTGCACTTAGCGCCTTAGGAATTGATAATTTACTTATAGAAATTGATGCGCCCGAAGCTCCGATAATGGATGGCAGCTCAGTGTTGATCTATGATGCTATTGGCGAAGACAACCTAAAAGAACAAAATGCAGAACGCGAATATTTTGTCATTCGTGAAAAAATAGTTTTTAGCGACAAAGAAAGCGGAGTTGAACTAATTGCCCTCCCTGACGACGATTTCAGCCTGAACGTGATGATCTCGTATAATTCAGAAGTACTTGATAACCAATTTGCAAAGCTCGATTCTCTAAACAACTTCAGAAAAGAAATAGCCCCTTGCCGCACGTTTGTTTTCCTTCATGAACTTGAATTTTTGCTGAACAACAATTTGGTAAAGGGCGGCGACCTCGACAATGCCATTGTTATTATGGATCGCGATGTTACCCAGCAAGAACTCGATCGCATTGCCGATCTGTTCCACCACGAACACATAAAACTAAACGGGCAAAAAGGCATACTCAACAACCTTAAAGTCCATTTCAGCAATGAACCGGCACGTCATAAACTGCTCGATTTAGTGGGCGACCTTACCTTGGTAGGCAAACCCATCAAAGGAAAAATAATTGCCACCAGGCCAGGACACTCGTCGAACATACAGTTTGCCAAAATGCTGAATAAAGAGATGTGCAAACAATTTTCGAAAACAGCAGCACCCATATATGATGCAGATGCAGAGCCTGTTATGGACATATTAAAAATCCGTGAACTGCTACCGCACCGGTATCCTTTCCTGATGGTCGATAAAGTAATCGAGATAAAAGAAAACTATATTGTTGGGGTAAAGAATATTACAGGAAACGAGCCTATGTTTACCGGCCACTTTCCTCAAGAACCTGTTTTCCCGGGTGTTTTATCCATTGAAGCCATGGCGCAATGCGGAGGCCTGTTTGTACTGAGTCAAATGGATCCGGAAAAAAGTTATTCGACCTATTTTTTAAAAATAGACGGGATAAAATTCAGACGGAAAATTGTACCCGGCGACACCCTGATTATCAAGGTTGAATTATTAACTCCACTCCGACGTGGTATTTCTACAATGAAAGGTTATATATTTGTGGGCAGCCAATTAGCCTCTGAAGGGGAATTTATGGCACAAATAGTTGAAAATAAAGCAGAATAACATTCTAATACCGTAGTCTCGTATGAGCAGTTCGCTTTGCAATATCCACCCAAAAGCGCAAATTGGAAAAGATGTCATTATTGAATCGTTCGTAACCATTGCCGAAGATGTTATCATTGGCGATGGCACATGGATTGGTCCCAATGTAGTAATTATGAACGGAGCCCGGATTGGAAAGAATTGCCAGCTCTTTCCAGGTGCGGTAATTGCCGGTATTCCTCAAGACTTAAAGTTTAAGGGTGAAATTACCACTGCTGAAATTGGCGACAATACTTCTGTGCGCGAGTTTTGCACAGTAAACCGTGGTACAGCTGCCCGCGGAAAAACCATCATCGGCTCGAACTGCTTATTACAATCATACTCACACGTAGCCCACGACTGCCATCTTAAAGACCATGTTATTCTTGGAAGTTTTGCCGGGCTTGCCGGCGAAGTAGAAGCCGACGATTGGGCAATTATTAGTCCATATACCGCTGTACACCAATTTTCGAAAATTGGAAAACACTCCTTCATTGCAGGAGGTAGCCTGGTAAGAAAAGATGTTCCCCCTTACGTCTTAGTAGCAAACGAACCCTTGGCTTATGCCGGGGTAAATTCTGTTGGACTTCGCCGCAGGGGCTTTTCAAACGAAGTAATTACCGAGATACAGGATATATACCGCTATGTTTACCAACGAGGCTTAAACATCTCGCAGGCAATTGCTATGGTCGAAGCCGAAATGGAAGAAACTGAAGAACGAGATATCATACTGAATTTCATCAAATCATCTGAACGCGGAATTGTAAGGGGCGTAGAAGAATAATTTCTGCAAATTTTTATTAACCTGAGTTCGATTTTATTTTTAAAGTTCAGATTGGCATAAAACGCTGTTTTACAAAGCAAATTTTTGAGTATTAGCGGGCTAAATCGAGGAAATTTAATGCAGGAAAACAGTGTTTTAT
>JAAYAG010000035.1 GCA_012719495.1 Bacteroidales bacterium | reverse complement strand
TGGCTTCTATGCGTTTGGGCTGACATTTTTGATTCTTTGTCCTCGCCGGACGGGCCTTACTTTTTTATCTTGATATAAAAAAGTAAACAAAAAAGATCAAGGCTGTCAAAAAAAGGCTTCTTCTTCTTCTCAATCACCAAGTGCGGCCGGGTGATCTTCTCCCATCCGGTCGAAGCTTCCCGGTCTTACTAAGTGATTGTATTGACTCAGATTGTCTTTCTTTGAAGGCCAGTCGCGCATGCGAAGCATCCAAACATTTAACAGACCTTACGGATTTGCAGAGATTCTTTTCTGCAGAAACAAAGAGCGCTGAAGGCGCGGAATATCAATAACCGCGGGCGTTAGCCCGTGGATTCGGGTGCATACCGGTGAAACCGTCCGTGGTAGGATGTTGGCAATTGCGGTACTATGTGATCGGACGGAATGAGAACCCCCTTCCCGTTCCCCCCAAGGGGGAAGGCTCGTTCTTGAGGTAGGGGCAGTCGGGTTTGTTATGGATTGCTTCGTCACCGCCTAACGACTGCTCCTCGAAATGACAGGCTGCACTCCGTTAAGGGGTTGGTTTTGGCGGCAGAGCCACCAAAACCAACCCCTCCTGATTCGATAATGAAGCTCGTCATTGCGATCCCGATGAGGAACAAAATCGGGATCGCAATCTTTCCTTTTACCACAATGCTAAGTTTGTCACTAGTGTCGGAATGGATAGAATATTTGGGCTAAAGCCATGATTTGTTGATGTTGAAATTCCAATCCATGGGCTAAAGCCCATGGCAATTCATCACATGGCTATAGATAACTGTAATATAAGAACATGAAAGAACGAATACCACATCATTGTCAATTGTCAATTTAATTCGTCTTTCAATTCGTAAGCAGGCTCCTTTATGTACTGCTCTTATTCATTGGGAAGATAAACCGGCCACATTGTTGAAAAAGAAAATAAATTTATTATGCGCCTGACAATGTGTTATTTATAGTGATGCATTTTTTGTCCTGTTTATCATGGAAATGATGGTTTACGGCATGTCATCTTGCTGAAAATACAGAAAACTTATAGTTTGTAACTTTCTACCCCATTTCCCTTTCAATTTTTAGTCGCTGTTTTCTTTGAACAAATGCACAATGGCGTCGAAAATCAGTAGTACTGGTAACTTCAAACAGTAGTACGACTAACCATCAACAGTAGTACTACTGACCACCAACAGTAGTACTAGTAACGACACTCAGTAGTACAACTAACGAACAACAGTAGTACAACTAATTTACCTGAAAAAGCTTTTGAAAAGGAAAAGGAAAGAGTTCGGAAGGGGAAAAAAAAAATTCGGTAGGCTTACAAAATGAATCGGTTTTTTTGCTCCGATTAAATTCATTTCATAAATTGCCACCGAATTCTAATTTGAAGAAGATTCAGTCAGTCTTCAGGGTCACTGCAATGATCCCCGAAGGCGCACGACCTTAGGAAGCAGAAGGTATTGAAACATCAACAAGCCTTAGTTGCTTCCTAAGTTCTTTTGAGGGCTTGTAAATCAGCCGGCAACCTTTTACCATGCCCGGGGTTAACTTCTCGGCCGACTCGGCTCCTTCGCTGGCCACGTTCACATAAAACGAGCCCAAATCGCCTAACGACACGATTGTCCCCTCACTGACTTCTTCCACAAAAATAACCAAGGTTTGGGTCAGTACTCCCAGCACATCGGCCTCGCGGAATGAACAACGTTTCGAAACTTTTTTCGAAATATCGGCCAGGTTCACTTTCTTTTCGTGTACCGCGTTGGCATAAAATTTAGAAGGCGCATCCTTATCTAAAGGGTTGTGCTTCTGAACAGTTTTTAATTTAATAGCCATTGTTACATCTGTTAATGGTTAAACAATCGGTTAATTCTCTCTGAAATCGTTGTGGTTCCACTGCCTTGCAGCTCCCCTCGAATAAAACTTCTTTCATTCTAATAATAAAATACAACGCTTTTCAACTTGAAAAACGGTTATAGCAAATATAATTTACACTAATGTAATAGAACAACATTTTTCAGATAAGTTATTAAGAAGTTTTTAACTTTTTTTTGTATTACTATTGTATCACAAGCTTTTATTTGCATAATAAATAGAATAATATTTAGCAAAATAAATGTTGTTTTTGTTGCTTTTTATAGTAATTTATTCGCGATGATTTCAATATTGATAATAAAACACCCTCAAAAGGACTCAAAATGGATCAAAAAACATTAAAACGATGAGTTCATTTGTACGTAAGTGTATTGGGTAATGAGTAGGGAGTAATGAGTCGTGGGTAGTGAGTAATGAGAGGGAGTAGTGGGTAGTTTTTGGGGTCTGTTCAATTAACTGTGTCAACTGTTAATTTTGATGATCTGTCAATGCTTTCTATTGCCTTCTATTGCTTTCTATTGCCTTCAACTGCTTTCTATTGCCTTTCAGGCCGGCATTTCTCATTGTCAATTGTCAACTGTCCATTTTCCATTGTCAATTCAACCCGGTCGTGGCAGGATGTTGGGGAAAGCCCCCTTCCCGTTCCCCCCAAGGGAGAAGGCTCGTTCTTGCGATAGAGGCAGAGCATTTTGGGACGCATTTCTATAAAAACAAGAAATAATAAATAAGAAACAAGGAATGAGGAATTTACCCGACAGAAAAATAACCAAAATCCAATATTGAATAACCAATATCCAATTCTTTTGCGGGAGGAATATTGTGTTTTCACTACGCAATGCAATCGCTCAGCAGCAGGGTTCTTGCGATAGAGGCAGTCGGGTTTGTTAAGGATTGCTTCGTCACCGCCTAACGACTGCTCCTCGCAATGACAGGCTGCACACCGCTAAGGGGTTGGTTTTGGCGGCAGAGCCGCCAAAACCAACCCCTCCTGATTCGATAATGAAGCTCGTCATTGCGATCCCGATGAGGAACAAAATCGGGAGAAGCAATCTTTCTTTTTACCACAATGCTAAGTTTGTCACTAGTGGGCGGAATGGATAAAATGTTGGGCTAAAGCCCTAATTTGTTGATGTTGGAATTCCAATCCTCGGGCTAAAGCCCGAGGCAATTCACCGAGGCAATTCACCGAGGCTATTCACCGAGGCAATTCACCATGGCAATTCATCATGGTAATTCATCACATGACCATTGATGACTGCAGCATAAGAAAACGAAAAAACGAATACCACATCATTGTCAATTGTCAATTATCAATTGTCAATTATCAATTGTCCATTTGCATTGATTCGGGAAATAAAATTACTGCCCTATTTTAAAATTCGGATTTTTTGCGTTACTTTATTCGACGGTTTTTTAAGCAAAATCTCCTGCCCATTTCGCTTCACCAGAAAAAGATAGATATTGTAAAACATTTTTAGGGGAAATTAAACACATCACGGTATGAAAAAAATGCTACACGCTTCGCTTGTTGCGATTATAGTATTGTTAGCCACGTCGGTATCTGCACAACAATTGCCTGCCCGGCATCCGGCCAACCAATCGCTTCGAAATGAAATAGTAAAACAACGTTTGCAGCAATCGATAGCGCAAAGCGAAACGGCCGACCCGGCCAGTACTGCCCTACCTCCATTGGGTGCTGTTCCCACTAACGTAGATGATTCATTGGCATTGGTTGCATTATATAATGCAACTAATGGAGGTTGGTGGAATACCAATTCAAACTGGAAAGAAACAATTGTTTCTTTATGGAAAAATGTAACAGTTTCAAATGGCCGGGTTACATCATTGATTTTAGAAAACAACAATCTTGTAGGCGAAATTCCTGAGCTAATTGGAAATTTGACAGCACTGAAAACACTTATGCTATCTGGGAACCAACTTTCTGGAACACTCCCATCAACTTTCTGGAATCTAACATCACTGGAAAATCTCAAACTATCGAATAATCAACTTTCTGGTAGCATTCCAGACGGAATTAGTAATTTAACCAATCTAAAATACCTCTATCTGGATAATAATCTTTTTACCAACAACTTTCCTACCACCTTAGGACAATTACAAGATATTAATGAATTAAATATCTCAAACAATAATTTCTCAGGGGAATTTCCTAGTACAATTAGCAATATAAACATGATTTGGCTTTTGAAGCTATCAAATAACCAATTCACAGGCAATATCTTAAACAATCTTACAAACCATATATTTCTCATGAACATTGAAATCGCCGACAACCAATTTTACGGCGACATTCCTAACGAATTTGGCAATTTTGAATATCTGGAAACTTTTTATGTAGAAGACAATGCTTACACATTTAGCAGCATTGAACCCATCTTTAGCTGGCCTAATTATTCCTACATTTCAGCAGCATTAACCTACTCCCCTCAGGCCGATGTTGGCACCGGCGATACGGTTACTCTTGCAGAAGGCTCACCGTTACGAATTTCCATTACCGGATATACCCCCGCCGCTCACGATGTATTTAAATGGTACCACAATGATATCCTCCTGCCTGCTGCAGTCGATTCATTCTTCGCTATCCCGGCCGTTGCTGCCGGTGATTCCGGAAACTTCCGCTGCGAAATAACCAACACTGTTGCTACCGCCCTTACCCTGCACAGCAAAAACTTCAGGCTCGAAATTGGCGTAAGCAACACAGCCCCGGTGGCTAATGCCGGCCCCGACCAAACGGTAGATGAAGGTACACTGGTTACCCTTAATGGTACTGCTTCGTCAGATGCCGACAGCGACCCGCTCACCTACCTGTGGACTGCCCCCGCTGGAATTACCCTGAGTGACAACACGCTGGCTCAGCCTACTTTTACCGCGCCTACCGTAGCCACCAGCACTACCTACAAATTTTCACTCGTGGTAAACGACGGCACCGTAAACTCTTTGCCCGACATTGTGGTGATTACGGTAAGCAATGTCAATACTGCCCCTGTGGCTAATGCCGGCTCCGACCAAACGGTAGATGAAGGTACTCTGGTTACCCTTAATGGCTCCGCTTCGTCAGATGCCGACAGCGACCCTCTGACCTACGAATGGACTGCCCCCGAAGGAATTACCCTGATTGACAACACGCTGGCTCAGCCTACTTTTACCGCGCCTACCGTAGCCACCAGCACTACCTACGAATTTTCACTCGTGGTGAACGACGGCACCGTAAACTCTTTGCCCGACATTGTGGTGATTACGGTTAACCCAACAGCCACCGTGCCACCCACATTGACGATTAAAAATTACACGTTGCCCGAGGCTGAAGTAGAATGTTTTAATGCCCAGCAAACCATTACTGTTACCGGAACAGAGGGACCCGTAACCTTTGAAAACAACAGTGTTGCTACGCTTATTGCCGGACAAAATATTGTTTTTATGCCCGGATTCCATGCCGTAGCAGGAAGCAATGTTCATGCCTATATCTCAGATGTATTCTGCGTTCCTGCTCCCATCATGGCACAACCCGAGGAAAAATCGGCCCTTGTTGACATAGAGGAAGATAACAATACGCTCGGTTCAGAAGAAAAAAGCATAAAGGTATTTCCTAATCCAAGCGAAGGGTTGGTAAGTATCGCGCTGAGCAATTACTCCGAACCCGCGCTTGTGAATGTGTATTCCCTGCAAGGAAAGAGCGTAGCATCGATACTGGTAAACGCTACAGCGACCATCGATTTGGGACATCTTCAGAAAGGGCTGTACATTGTAAAAGTGAGCAGCAACGATGACATGACAACCAAGAAGCTGATGTTGAAGTAATTGGATTTATTATTTATTATTTGTTCGGATGCGGATCTTTTCTTTTTAACACGAAGACACAAAGACGCGAAGAATTATGATTGATTAACTGGGTAGTGAGTAGTAAGTAATGAGTACAAAGAAGAAGGCAGGTTCGATGCGAAATGGATAGCTCTGGAGTTCAGGGATTTATTATTTATTATTGACAATTTATTATTTGTTCGGAATGCCGGGGGTAGAGCTTTTAAGCTTGATGGCACAGTGTATGCTCGTTAGCAGATAGTTTTATGCGAAAAGGTTAGCATGTTTGTTTCTTTCGCCTCGAGCCGGCTAGGCTCTTCATTTTTGCCTTGATGCAAAAACGAAGCAAAAAGATCAAGGCTGTCAAAAAAAGACATCTTCTTCTTCTCAATCACCAAGTGCGGCCGGGTGATCTTCTCCCATCCGGTCGAAGCTTCCCGGTCTTACTAAGTGATTGTTTTGACTCAGATTGTCTTTCTTTGAAGGCCTGTCCGGCATGCGAAGCATCCAAGCATTTAACAGACCTTACAGTTTTGCAGAGATTCTTTTTTGCAGAAACAAAGAGCGCTGAAGGCGCGGAATATCAATAACCGCGGGTGGAATGCAATGGAGCCCGTGGATTCGGGTGCTTGATGAAACCGGCCGCGGTAGAATGTCGGCAAATGTGTTTATGTGTGATCGGACGGGATTAGTACAATGTATTTGTGTGGTTTCTATTGCTTTCTATTGCTTTCAATGCTTTCTATTGCCTTTCAGGTCGGCATTTCTCATTGTCAATTGTCCATTTACCATTGTCCATTCAACCTGGCCGCGGCAGGATGTTGGGAAAAGCCCCCTTCCCGTTCCCCCCAAGGGAGAAGGCTAGTCTGTAGAGACGCGATTAATCGCGTCTCTACAGACAGGACAAATTATCAATATCCAATATTGAATATCCAATTTTCTACTCTACTGAGGGAGGAATGGGGCAAAATATTTGGCTAAAGTCCTGATTTGTTGATGTTGAAATTCCAATCCTTGGGCTAAAGCCCGAGGCAATTCACTGAAGCTCAAGGCAATTCACCATGGCAATTCATCACATGACTATTGATAACTGTAATATAAGAACACGAAAGCAACAAATACCACATCATTGTCCATTGTCAATTGATGAAGCCTTGTTTTAGTCCCGCTGTAACGGATTTGTAGTAATATTTTCGTGCACGTGATAGTCGCCTCCGGTACCATCAAAAGTAAACGTCGAAGAAGGACATCCACCAATGACACCGCCGGCCCCGTCAACATTTCTATCAGTAATGATTACCTGTATGTTGGGATTAGCCGTTGTAAGGTTTGATGTAGTAAAAGTGTTACCCGAGATAGTCCCATTAGGCACAATACTAACAGATCCACCAAGAGCATCGCCCGGAACAAGGTCAACATAGCTTCCGGTGCCACCGCCCCGGGTTATGGTGAACGAAACATTTTGCCCGGAGCAAAAATCTTGATTGGGTGAAATTGATGCCGTAATAGGACGGCGAATAGTTACCCGTTGATCTTGTGTGGTGCTAAAACCGGCATCGTCGGTAGCCGTCCAGGTAATTACATATACTGTATCGTTTGCTACAGGACGAGGAAACGTAATAATTGGAGACGGATCTGTTGAAGGATGAGTAGTTCCAGAGACCACAACTGCACTCTGTCCCTGAGCCCTTACTACATAATCAATCTGCAGATCGGCGTCACAGTCATCAGATGAAGCAGGAAAGCTGATGGTAACACTTTCATTATGACAAAAATCAAAGATCGTATCACGAGGATCAGCAAGTGTTGGATTAGTTCCTACGCTGATGCGCTGGGCACCAAGAACGAAAGATCCGCAAGCATGGTTGACTGTCCAGTTTCGGTAAAATGAAAACTCAACAGGATTATAACAATGCCATTGAATAGCCTGATCAACGTAACTATAAGTTACTAGCTGTGCATCAACACAACCTGATGGAGTACCTGTTTCTGAAGAATTTAAGGCTGAGTATATGCTTCTTCCACGAACATCGAAGGCATTTATGGTATAATCTTTATCGGAAGCAGAACTTTTAACTCTGATCATTAAATAAAATTCATGCCCAGCAACAGGCGCCAAATCAATCCAAGCTGACTGCGTTAGAGTAGTATTCTGATTGGGATCACACGATACAACCGGGTCAGCTTCCCACCGACATCTGTCGGTGAAAAATGGGGTCCAAACAGTAGTTGGTGGGTTAGAATTATCCGTTGTGTAACTAATTTCCAAAAAATCGTTAGCATCCCAAGTATTAGAACCACCACTCTGTGATGCACTAATCCGTACCTGAATATTTGAAAAATTCAATGCCGGAATCCGGTAAGTCATTGAATCATTATTAGAAGTTCCTGTAGAATTTCCATCATAACTATACGATGTAAAAACAGGGTCTAAAGCAATAGCCTCAATACCTGAAGAAGGGTAAGAAGGCAAATCATATCTTCTGTTTAACGGAAGCGTACATCCTGTAGGAAGAGCATCGGCAACGATTGAGAAAGTTTCAGTATTGTTTGTTGCAGCACACCCATTGGCATCGCTTACCGAAACGGTATAATCACCGGCACATAATCCAGTGACCTCGTAAGGAGAAGACTCATCTGTACCAGTTATACCACCAGTAATATCGTAAGGCGCGGTACCTCCGTTAACTGTTACCGTTATACTCCCGTTACATGAGGCGCAAGACCAGCTTTGCCCGGCAAGGGAAAATGTCAACTCATTGGGTTGCGAAACATCAACATTACAGGTTGCAATATCACCACCTGAATCACGCACCCAAAATTGAATACCATTGCCTGCTGAAATACCCGTAAAGTCATGTGTTACATCTGATGTTGGAGAGCTGTAAGTAGTTCCATCAGAGCTATATTCATAGTCGGGGGTACCAAGACTTACCGTTACAGTAACCGTTGCAGTGCCTCCATTACAAGTAATAGGTGTTGTTACAGAACCAGTAAGGGAGAGTTGAGCATCGGCAAGAAACGGAGATACAACTAACGCGATAAAAAAAATCCACAAACAGATTTTATGGATTGAATACCCATTCGCCTGGTCTTTATGTTTTTTATTATTTTTCAATTTCATTATGCGCCTAATATTATAACAAACAGCTTAATCACCTCAAAAATAGGAACTTTTTTTTTAATACCCTGCCTTAGTGCCAAAATTTATGACGAAGGGCGTAATTTATTCCACCATTACCGGTTCTGAAGGGATAAACGCATCCTTGTCTTATGGTTAATAACAGGCCACCCGTGTGCTGTACCGTTCGTTTCCGGCAGTGAGCACAAAGAGGTATGTACCCCGGGGCAAATCGCCCACATCGATACGCGGGGAAACACTGCTCCAGGTTCGGGTTTTTACCCTTCGCCCCATAGTGTCGTAAACCGAGCAATCGGCCTGCCGAACTTCGGGGACAAGCACTTCAACCTGCCGGACGCCTGGCAAATAACGGGCTTCGAACACAGTACCGGAACTATAGCCGGCCGAGACCTCCCCGCTTTCGTCATTGCAGAGTACCCATCCTTCGGCATTAAAGGTTACCGAGGTAGGAGCTGCCGCATACGGTATGGAAAACACCTGCCCCTGCCGGGTATTATCGAGCCACAAGGTAGTGTCGCGCCCTTGCATATCGAGGGTAAAGGGAAGCTTCATCTCGAAAAAAGGCCCTCCGGTAAGCGATGGGCTCTGGTTGACCGTAATCTCGAGCCTGTCGGTAAAATACGAGTACTGAATGTTGTATTCGGGATATCCTTCTCCATACACCCAGTCGTTGAAAAACTCGGCGAGCGAAATGCCCGCAGCCTTTTCCATATTATCGCGAAAGAGATCGGTAGTGGCAAATCCATTGGTAACGCGTGGATCGGTAAGGTAACGCCTCATGCCATCGAAAAACGGCGAGTCGCCCAACTGTCCGCGCAACATATGCAATACATACGAGCCTTTGTCGTAGCTTAGCCGCGAATCGAAAATGCGGTCGATATTGTCGACATCGTTACAGTACACTGCGCCATCGGGTTCCGACATTATATATTGGCGGGTATACTCTTTCCATTGCAGCCAGCTATCGGGAGAAAACTCTTCGAACGTCAGTGCTTCGAGATAGGAAGCAAAGCCCTCGTTAAGCCAGATTTCGTTCCAGCTTCCGCAGGTGATGTAATCGCCAAACCACTGGTGGGCCAATTCGTGGGCTATAAGGTTTTTCTGAAAGCCACCCATCGAGCTCATGGTCTGGTGTTCCATTCCCCCACCCCAGCTAAATTGCGCGTGCCCATATTTCTCGTTTTTAAACGGGTAATCGATAAACTTCCGGCTGAAGAATTCGATGTAATCGCCCGTAACCGCGGTTTGCATGCGAGCAGTAACACTGTTGGCAGGATACACGTAATTAAGAATTTCGACCTTAGTCCCATCGCCAAGGGTGGCATAGGTTGAGAACGAATCGTATGTTGTAGACGAGAAAAACACCAGGTAAGCAGCAATTGGGTGTCGGTGTTTCCAGTGGCAAACGCGGCGGGTACCATTAATCTGGTCGGAAACAAGCACCCCGTTCGATGCCGTTCTGTACTTCGAGGGTGTATCGACAATAATATCTATGGAATCGATTTTATCTACAAGACTCTGCTTGCATGGCCACCAATCGCGGGCGCCGTAGGGTTCAGAGAGAGTAGCGATAGCCATCGTTGAATTATCGATCTGGCTTTGAAATATTGACCCTAGTCCGGTATTGGCGGGAACTCCTTCGTAGGCAATACTGAAAGAGCCCTTCTGCCCCACCCCAAGGGCCGATGGTAACGAAATAAGCAACGTGTGTCCCTGCCGGGTAAATGCCAGCGGGGTAGTTCCTGACTCTACCGATTTAACAGTGAGCGCGCTATGCAAGTCGATTGTAACCGACGATAATTGCGGCACCTTCGATACAAACTCAACATCGACAAGCCCCGAGAGGAAAAAAACAGCCGGGTCGATACGCAAGTGAATGCGGTTATAGGTTAAATCCCAGTCGGCGTACGACGAGTTCTCGTAAAACGGGGCATGCAGGCCAAGATCGCCCGAGGGCAGGAATCCGGCTTTCCGCGACAGCTGAAGATCGGGGTACTGAGCCAGCATGGTCGTTGAAAATGCCATGCAAACAAGAGCAAAAAATAAAGGCAGAAAAGCACGCTTCATGTTGAAAGAATTAGGTTGATAAATGTAGATGCAAGGTACGATTTTTTCTTGAGTGTCCGAGTTCCTTAGTACCTGAGAGCGTGAGCAACCAAAATTGATTATTTATTATTGATTATTTATTATTTGTTCGGAATGCGGATCTTTTCTTTTTAACACAAAGACACAAAGACGCGAAGAATTATGATTGATTAACTGGGTAGTGGGTAGTGAGTAGTGGGTAGTGGGTATTGAGTAGTGGGTATTGAGTATTGAGTATTGAGTACAAAGATGAAGGCAGGTTGAGGCGGACTGGATAGTTTCGCAGTAATATCAAAAGATGCAGGAATAAACCTTATTTATTATAG
>JAAYAG010000034.1 GCA_012719495.1 Bacteroidales bacterium | reverse complement strand
TGCCGGCATTGCTTTGAACCGTAACAAAAAGCAAAACTGGAATAAGTATAAGGTTGATATTTAGCTTCTTCATAGTATTTTTTTTAGCGAACAATGAATTGTTTGGACGATAACTGTTTCCCTTTTTGGGTAAGTACCATCAAATAAATTCCTTCTCTTAACGCTGAATTTAGCCGAAGGTGATTGAGTACACCTACTTGGACGGTTTTTTGCACCACTTGTCCCGAAGAGTTATAAATCAATAATTCATAATCTTCAAACTCATTAAATCCATCTATTTCAACCGTCAATACTTGCGATTTCAGCACCGGATTAGGGTAAAAGGAGAGAGCAAAATTGTTGTTCTCGTAGTTCTTTGTCCAGAAATATTGCTTGCCACTTTGCGTGGTAACCATCAAGGTGTATTGCCCACTTTCGATGCCGCCTTCGTTGTGGTAAAATTGTTCACGGCCAATAACTTGCCCCGATTTTTGCCACTCAAAATCAGTCCATAATTGCAGACTGTTGTCGCAAAAAATCACGTCGAACCAACGCATGTAGGCATTCACAATTTCAACCTTTACAAGCTGGTCGGCACTTTGAATGTTTCCCGTTCCCGAGGTAATTTCAATGTTATCGAGTACCACTTGGTAAGAATACTGAAAATCGTTTTCGCAAGGGAGCTGAACAAGCCCATCGCTGCCCGAAAGAAGTTGAATAGTGTTGTTAACAATTATCGATACTTCGGGAGCAGGGGTTTTACCATCGGTAGTTATTTCGAAACTAAGCAGGTACAATGAAATCCATTTAGCGTAGAAAGTCTTGTTACCTATGCTTCCTATTGGAATTGATGTTACAGGTTGCGTGAAATTTTCATCGGCAAACCACCCATCAAATGTATAACCTTGTTTTGTAGCTTCTTTTAGGTTAATAACACTACTCTCAAAGGTGTAAGTTGTCGGGTTTTGTGCTGAATTTGTGCCGCCATCCAATACATAATCAATCGTATACGTTTCCAAACCCCATTTAGCATAAAAAGTTTTGTTTCCTGTGCTACCTGATGAAATTGATGTTACCGGCTGAGCAAAGTTTTCATCGGCGAACCAACCTTCAAACGAATACCCTAGTTTTGATGGGGCTCGTAAGATAATTGTGCTGGTTTGGATGGTGTAATTTGCAGGATTTTGCGGTGAATTTTCGCCGCCATTTAACACATAATCAATCGTATACGTTCCCAAAATCCATTTTGCGTAAAAAGTTTTGTCACCTGTGCTTCCTGCTGGAATTGATGTTGCAGGTTGGGAGAGATTTTCATCAGTAAACCAACCTTCAAATGTATAACCATGTTTGGAAGCTGATTGTAAAGAGATGACATTGCTTTCGATAGTATAACTTGCAGGATTACGTGGTGAATTTATTCCACCATTTAGTACATAATCAATGTCATAGATAATTGATTCCCATCGGGCATAAAGTATTGTATCGCCTTTGCTGCCTGCTGTCAGACTTTCAATTTTGTTACTGAAATTGCTATCGGAATACCAACCAAGGAAATTATACCCGTTTTGACTTGCTTGTTGAAAGGCTAAAGGCAAATCAAACCGGGAATATTCACCTGGATTGAAATGTGTTCCATTCATTGTATTCTGATAATTAATTGTATAGCTTGGTTCATCAATAAACGATGCCCACAACGAAATATCTCCGGTTGAACCCTGTGGAATACTGTCAACTCTAATTCCTTCGCTGTCGAACCAGCCTTCGAAATAGGATCCGGTTACAGCAGTTGCGATTGCAGGTTTCAGTAATATGGTAGGGCTATTGATTGTGTAGCTACCCGGATTTGAACTGTCGTTTTGGCCACCACGTAAATCGTAGCTTATTTGATAAGTATTGGTCTGCCAAATAGCAAACAAATCTAAATCACCGGGATCGAGTGTAAGGTTTGCTCCTTCTGCATGGTTTGTGCCCGAACCATCGGCTTGAGTATTCCAGTTTGTAAAACTGTAACCAAGCCTTGTAAAGCTGTTATTCTTAATCTGGTAGCTGCTACCGGTTGCATTCTCGGAAAAAGAATCTTCTAACCCACCATTAGGATGATAAGTAATTACTGCCGGATTAAGTTGAATGGTAATGCTTGCGTCGGCATCGTGAATTTGAACATTAGCACTGCCGGAATACCCGGAAAGGCTAATAGCACATATGTAATTGCCATCGATGAGCTTCAAATTAGCTTCACCCTGAGAGTTGCTTTGCAAAATTGAATCACCAATCTCTATGTGAACACTTTCCATTGGGTTATTATTCTTGTCGACAACTTTTACATTGAGCGAGTACAAACGGTTCAAAATAACTTGCAGGAACCTATCGTCTTGCACATCAACCGATGCCGTTTGGGTGAGGCAGCCATTGGCACTAACTACGTAATTGTGAACACCCCTCATTACAGGGGCGATTGAATCTTTGCCCAACGCATCTGTTATCATCAGGCTGTCAGAAAACTGAATGTTAGCACCCTCTAACACAAGCCCGTTATCGTCGTAAACCTGAAACTTCACGTTTAGGTATTGGTCAATTAAGGCGTGATACCCATTAGAAAAATCGGTAATCACATAACCGGGATAAAGCGTATTGTTATCGCTATCGCGCCAACGGATAAACCAGGTCACAAAAGGTATGGTTTCGGGCGTGGGCAGTGGATCAATGGTAACGGATGGATTGCCGTTAAAGGCACCTTCACCTATGTCGGTTACATTGTTATGCAAAGTTACATGTGCAATTGAATTATACCGAAATGCAAATTTGCCAATTTGTTTAAGCAGCGGTGGAATAGTTAGGTTGTTTTGAATATTATTGTATGCAAAAGCATTTTCTCCTAGAAAGGTTAATTTACTTCCATCTTCGAAGGCTAAGTAGGAAATTTGAGATGCTTCGAACGCCTGACTTTCTATTCGCTCAATGGTATTCGGGATGATAAGGGTATCTAGTCTATTTGATCTGAATGCATTGCTTCCAATAACACGGATTACTGAATTCTCTTCGTAAAGTATGTTTTTGATATAATTACCATAAAATGCATAAGCGGCTATACTGTCGGTTGTTGCTGGGATTGTAATTTCAGAAAGAATATTTCCTTCAAATGCGTTACGTCCCACGAATTTTAATTTTGGAGGTAGGGTCACGCTTGTTATACCTTTCTTACTGAAAACATAATCACTTATTCCAATAACAAGCTGACCATCTAGGGTTTCGGGGATAATAATCATGCTTGCGGTAAAATCATAACTACAACTGATAATTACACCCTTATTCACCACGACATCGTCGTCGGTTAAAGTGTACGATAGCAAAACCCGGTAGTAAGTTGAAAAATCGTTCACCGAAAGGTTATTTTTGCTGGCCCGATGAATAATATCATTGCCATCGAGCCAGCCTTGGTATGCATAGCCTTCAACTTCAGGCTCAGGTAAAATTATTTCCAATAAATGGGGATTGTTGTTTGAAAAAGCACTCATTTCAATATTGATAAGATTTGAAGGTACTTCAAAAGAAACACTATTTATTTTATTGTTTGAAAAGGAATAGCGGCCAATTCTCATAACATTTTGAGGGATTGTAACGTTTGTTAATTGGTTACTTGAAAATGCATAATTGTCGATCGTTTTGAGTTGGCTTCCGACTTCGAAAGTTATTGTTTCAATGTTATTGCCGACAAAAGCATATTCTCCAATGGTTTCTAATGAAGCAGGAATAAATAGGTTAGTGAGTTCACATTCACCAAATGCTCCATATGAAATATTTTTTAAGGTAGGAGGAAGGTTAACAGCCAAAATATGATGAGCATCGAATGTATAGCCAGCAATTTCTTTTACCGTTTGACCATCTAATATGGAAGGAATTGTGATGTCATTTCCAATATTCTCGATATTACTTGTATACCAACATTTATAAATTGAACCATTTATTACTTCAACATCCTCATCCTTCAACGTATATGGGATAGGGACAATGTAAGAAAGTTCAAAATTTGATATTAAGTCGCCATTATTTTTAGTAGTACCATCGCTAACTGCCCAATGAGAGCCCATGTTTTGATTTGGAAGTTCGATGTCACTTATTTTATTTCCTTTAAATGCGCCTGTACCTAAATAAATCAGGTCTTCAGGTAGCGACACTGAACTAAGTTTGCCGTTTAAAAATGCTTGCTTTCCAATCTTTTGTAAGCCAAAAGGAAGTAAAACTGAGGTTAAATTGTAGTTGTTTGCAAAAGCGTATCGGTCAATTGTTTTAATAGTTGGAGGAAGTATTACATTCTTCAATTCATTCTGTGAGAAACAATTGTCCTCAATTGTTGTCAGCTTACAGCCCTCTTCAAAAATCAATGATCCAATCTTATTACTAGAGAATGAAGCTGAACCAATTGAAGTAATAGTGTTGGGAATTGTTAGATTCGTTATAGAGTTCATTACGAATGCTTGATCTCCAATTTTCGTAATATTCTTAGGTATAGTTAGCGCTTCAATTTTGTTTGAGTAAAAAACTTCACTGCTAATTTCTGTTAATCCTGCTGGAATAATTAAAGTTTTAATCTGATTCTCCTTAAATGCACCATGGTTAATGCTTGTAATTGAATTTGGAAGGATCAATGCTTCAATATTATTCTTCCAGAATGCATTTTGACCAATTGAAATTAAACCTTCCGGCAAATCGATATGAGTAAGGTTGTGGCTCATAAAAACTTGCATGCCAATGGTTTTTAACGTAGCAGGCAACGTAACCTCTTTAATCTTCCCGGCCAGTTGAAAACAATTATCGCCCAAACCGGTGATGGTTTGCTCGTCGAGCACTTCGGGTATTTCAATAATATTCCCCAGCGAGTTAATGTCGTAAGTGCACTGGGTAATAACACCGTTAACAACGGTAACATCGGCATCGCGCAGGCGGTAGGCATGGGCGCTGAACGAACAGGACACCAAAAGAATTAGGGCGGCCAATTTGTTGAAAACACTTGATGGTTCACATTTTAAGCCTTTTGTTTTGGGGGTATTTTTTTTCCGCATACGTTGAACGTTTAAGAATCAATTTCATCTAAAAGCGAAAGGTAATCGTCGGTTTCGGTCTTTATTATTTTTTGTATTACCTCAACAGGCATTCCTTTTGAGATTATAAAAGTACTAATATTGTCGAGATCTTCTTTATTCATGGGCTCTTTGTTGACCATCGAACCCAGTTTTTCGAAATCTTTTTCGCTTAAGTAATCCCTTGCTTGAAAAACGATCTCGGACAACGCAAGTTCGGAAATTTTTATTGCTGTATCTGCTTTTTCCTCCTCGCTGTAATTGGTGGTTACGTTGCTTTTGAGTTTAATGTTGCGTAATGATTTAAAAATATTCATGGTTATTGTTTATTAATTGTACTGCATTTCTCCTTTTATTCATCGAAGCATTTATACCAATTGCGATGTATTTTGGATGAAATATCCTACGCTAATACTTTTCCAGCAAGAAAAACCTTATTTCAACTCTTCTTTCAAATACTTGCCTGTAATCGATTTTTTGTTTGCTGCAACTTCTTCTGGGGTGCCGGTAGCAACAACTTTTCCGCCTCCCCTGCCGCCCTCAGGTCCAATGTCAATAATATGGTCGGCTACTTTGATCACATCCATGTTGTGCTCTATCACGACCACTGTGTTGCCTTTCTCAACGAGCCTGTTCAACACTTCAAGCAGTACGCGTATGTCTTCAAAATGAAGACCAGTGGTAGGTTCATCCAATATGTACATGGTCTTCCCAGTGTCGCGTTTGGCTAACTCAGAAGCCAGCTTCACACGTTGTGCCTCGCCGCCCGAGATCGTGGTCGACGACTGCCCCAGGGTAAGGTACCCCAATCCAACCTCTTGAAGTGTTTTCAGTTTATGGAGAATTTTCGGGTAGCTCTCGAAAAAATCAACTGCCTGATTGATTGTCATGTCGAGCACATCACTGATCGATTTTCCGCGGTAGCGTACCTCAAGGGTTTCCCGGTTATAGCGTTTTCCGTTACACTTGTCACAATGCACATACACGTCGGGTAAGAAGTTCATTTCTATCAGCTTCATCCCCCCACCTTGGCACTCTTCGCAACGCCCGCCTTTTACATTGAATGAAAACCTGCCGGGTTTGTAGCCCCTGATTTTCGACTCGGGCAATAGGGTAAACAAGTCGCGAATGTCGGAAAATACGCCTGAATACGTAACAGGGTTCGAGCGAGGCGTGCGTCCTATGGGCGATTGGTCAACCTGAACAACCTTGTCGAGGTATTCCAACCCGAAAACCGATTGATACGGCATTGGATCTTTAATAGAGCGATAAAAGTGCTTGCTCAATATTGGCTGCAGTGTCTCGTTTACCAATGTAGATTTCCCGCTACCCGAAACCCCTGTAACACAAATGAATGTTCCGAGAGGGAAAGCCACATCGATGTTTTTTAGGTTGTTACCAGAGCAACCCGATAATTCAAAAAACAACCCGTTTCCCTTTCGGCGCAAAACTGGAATATCGATCTTCTTTTCTCCGCGCAGGTACTGAGCCGTGAGGGAATCTGCCTTGAGTATTTGCTCAGGAGTACCGGCCCCAACAATTTTTCCTCCATGACGACCGGCAAAAGGGCCTAAATCTACCACATAATCGGCCTTAAGCATCATTTCTTTGTCGTGCTCAACCACCACAACCGAATTTCCGGTATCGCGAAGTTGCTCGAGAGAATTGATAAGCCGGAGGTTATCACGGTGGTGCAAGCCTATGCTGGGCTCGTCGAGAATGTAAAGCACGTTAACCAGCTGGGAACCAATTTGCGTGGCCAGGCGGATACGCTGAGACTCCCCCCCCGACAAGGTTGCTGAAGGTCTGTCGAGCGCCAGATATTCAAGCCCCACATCGAGCATAAAACCGAGCCGTTCGCGTATTTCCTTTATAACTTCGGCACCAATAGCCAACTGTCGTTCTGACATTTTTTCGTGAAGAGCAGATAGCCATTGCGCCAAGTCGCGCAAATCCATGCGTGCCACTTCCGAAATATTCTTATCGTCGATCTTAAACCACAACGATTCCTTCTTGAGCCGCATGCCTTCGCATAGCGGGCAAGTTGTTTCCTTCACATATTGATTAGCCCAACTCTGGGCTTTCTGCGACGTATCATCATGCTGGTTTTCAACATATTTTACAATGCCTTCATAGGTCATAAAATAGTTAATATTCTCGCCCAGCGGGGAATTTTTCAATTGAATGCGATCGCTGGTACCATACAGAATTTTATCGAGTGCTTCCTCTGGAATTTCGTCTATGGGAGTTTTCAGGTTGACATCGTAAGAATCACAAATAGATTCTATCTGCCAAAATATAACCGAATTCCGATATGCTCCAAGCGGTGCAATGCCTCCTTTGTAGATGGATGCTTTCCGGTCGGGGATTATTTTATCCATATCGAGTTGAGGAATCACCCCAAGCCCGTTACACTTAGGACAAGCACCTTGTGGTGAGTTAAAAGAAAAATTGTGAGGTGCCGGTTCGTTATATGATATGCCTGTAGTTGGGCACATTAAATGACGGCTATAGTATTTTACTCCGCCGGTTTCATGGTCGAGGACCATAAGGATCCCCTGCCCATGTTTCATGGCCACGGCTACTGAATCGCGCAGGCGCTTGTCGGAAGCATCGTCGACAACCAGCTTATCGACTACTATTTCGATAAAGTGGTTCTTATACCGGTCGAGTTTAAGTCCATGGGTTATTTCCTTAATTTGCCCGTCAATTCTGACCTGAATAAAACCCTTCTTCCTGATTTGCTCGAAAAGTTCTCGATAGTGGCCTTTGCGGCCTTTAACCAGCGGTGCCAGTACCACAACTTTTTTCGATGCAAATTTTTCTCGGATTAGGTCGAGAATCTTCTGTTCGGAGTATTTAACCATCTTCTCTCCTGTGTTGTACGAGAATGCCTCGGCTGCACGGGCATACAACAGGCGCAGGAAATCGTACACCTCGGTGACGGTACCCACTGTTGAGCGCGGGTTCTTATTGGTTGTTTTCTGCTCGATTGAGATCACCGGACTGAGACCGGAAATTTCATCCACATCGGGGCGTTCCATGTTGCCGATAAATGAGCGTGCATAGGCCGAAAATGTCTCGATATAACGACGCTGGCCCTCGGCGTAAATGGTATCGAAAGCCAACGACGATTTTCCGCTGCCACTAAGCCCGGTAATAACCGTTAGTTGGTTTCGTGGTATATCAACATTGATGTTCCGAAGATTGTGAACCCTGGCCCCACGCACCTTGATGATTTCATCGGATATCTTACTATCTATTTGTTTTTCAGCCATTCTTTAAAAATAAAAATTGTTTTGCCCGGTGATTGTAAGAGGATATGCTTCAAGCAGCAAATCTAACCGTGATTAAAATTCGCGGTATTTTCCTGTTGGAATTTTCACCTGATAGGTTTTCCCCGAAACATTTTTTAGCGAGGTGTCGCGCAACCAAGGGTTATACATCTTCAGCAACTTATAATTGATTCCCTGCTGCTTGGCAAAATCGGCGAGACTGGGAACTGCACTTTTCACCTCAACAAGGTCATAAGGCACTACCGGGTACTTTTCTTTGTCAGCAATGAAAAAGCCATATTCTTCAGGCGATTCGAGGATTAGTTTTAAAGCAAGTATGCGATAAACATACCGGTTGGTCTCTTCAACAAGGAACAAATCGTAGTAACTGTCTTCTTTCTGCATGCGGGTAAAGCGGTCAACATTTCCACGCCCGGTGTTGTACGAGGCTGCCACGAGAGTCCAATTCCCGTATTTTGCATACGATTCGTTAAGATATTTGCACGCTGCATACGTAGCCTTTTCGATGTTGAACCGTTCATCAACTTCCTCATTCACTTCGAGGCCATATTGCTTTCCGGTAGTTTTCATAAACTGCCATATACCAGCGGCACCCGAGGGCGAAACAATGCGCGGATCGAAACCGCTTTCGGCAAGGGCAAGGTATTTGAAATCATCGGGGATAGATTCTTTTTTCAAAATTGGTTCGATAATAGAGAAATATCGCGGCGCCAATTTCAAGAAACGTAAAGTTTGCGAATGAAAATAAGCATTCACCATTAACTCCCGGTCGAGGTTTTCGCGCACATCGAAATTATGAAGCGGCACTTCTTCCCCGGCAAAAGCCAGTTTCTCAGGAATAGGAGGAGAAGTAACTACCTGAAGTGTATCGGTTTGCACCTTATGACCATCGATACAACCCGAAGAACCTGTAAGTGCAGCAGGAATTAAAATGCTCCCGAT
>JAAYAG010000033.1 GCA_012719495.1 Bacteroidales bacterium | reverse complement strand
GCTTTATCAAAACCCTGAGTATGATACCTGCTCTTTCCCTTCGAATACAGACAGATTTGTTCTTCAAAGGGATTTATTGACCCTTTTTGTTTCCGACGATGGAATAATTAACATCCGTTTAATTACCAGCATTCCTGGTGAAATTAGTTTCTATACTATTGATGGGAAGCACCTTGTTAATGAAAAAGTAGAAACAAGCGATCAAACCATTTGTGCTCCAACAAACGGGCTCCTGATTTATCGGTTTGTAAACAGTAAGCAGCAAATTCAGACAGGGAAAGTTCTTGTAAAATAACCTGCAAACAGTTCAATATAAAACATCGAAAGATATTTATCACACCCTTGCTGTTGCCCCCCTTACTGCCTCGCTAATATCGATAGCGTATAGCGTAGCTGTTATAAGAAATGATTATTGAGATTGACTTCAATTTATCTTAACCAGCGGGATTTCGTTATGCGGGTCTTCAATTGCATTTGAGTCTTTTGCTGAATAGTCCGTGGTGACATATTCTGACAGACCAGAGTATTCTTGTAAGGTTTTATTTTCTATATCCGTTATTTTCTTTTTAACCTCTGTATAAATGGTGTTTAGCACCTTGTCGACAACCATATTCCGGGCCTCTTTGGTTGATGTTGTACCTATCAGGCGATAGTCTCCATCAATTTTGAGGTTTCCCTTGATGTCTAGTATTCCCATCATCGTGCTGGTGCTGATTTTCTTTACATGGGTTACCGATACGTTGATATTGTAATGGCCTTTTTTGTACAGGGGCATCCTCAACGGGCCAAAGTCTTTGTCCGAAATATCAATAATCAAGGAATTTTCAGCGTTAAGGTCGCCTACTCGTTGATTTTTGTAAACGACTACAATAGAGGTTGGTTCAAAACTTGGCACAAAGGTATTTTTCTCAACTGTTCCAATGGTTTTCGAGCTATTCCAAGTGCTTGAGATGGTGCACGATTGCTTGTTATTGGTGATACCAACCTTTAGTGCAGTAGCAAGTAGAATAGCCAGCGCGGCTATTATTGCAATAATGATGATGTGTTTTGTTTTCATCTGTCAAGGATTTTTGTTATTCATTTCGGGGCATTAAATTTTATCACAAGGTGTTCCACTTCGGCGGTAGAATCGATCAGACGAAGTCCATAAACCGATGTTAGTTGTTCGTTTAGCTTCTCGGGTTCGGTTGCTTGTAAGGTAATGTTGAAACGCGCTTGTAAAGTATCGTTAGAAAAAACCTTCTTTTGGGTTGGGGTTTGCAGGAGCGAAGCAAGTGCCTGAAAAGGTATGTTATGAAAAATGGTACTGTCTTTTGGGAATCTCACCCATCCCTTTCCCTCATCCACTTTGTGCTGGTTCAGTTTTAGGGTGTCTTCAATAATTAATTTAAGTACGCCTTCGCTCCGTTGCTCTATGCTCAATTCAAAATGGCAGAATTTCGTCAGCTGTTCATTTATTTTGGTTTTGTTTAAACTTGTTGAATCTGCCCTGTTCTTATAGTACAGATTATACTTTTCGGCCAATAAATTTTCGTTGTTCGATTCGATAAATTGCGCATTGTACCCTGTTGTGGCCGAAACGATATCCTTTAAACTTGAGTTTGTTATCGAAATAGAGTCTTTGTAAAAAGACATTCCTGTTTTTTCCTTCAATAAAGATTTTTCAATTTTAATGTATTGACCATTGTCGTTCACTTCAACTTTATTAGCACTTGCAGCCAAAAAAATAACCGGCAAAAGAAATATGGCGTTGTGTAAGGCATGTAAGAAAAAGCCCCAAATAAGGTTGAAGCGAACCCTGAGGTATCCTAATAAAATGCCTCCAACTATTTGAGGTATTGTTATTAGTGGAAATAAAATGAGCATTTTAAGATCGTATTCGTAGTTGAAAATATGGATAAAACCAAAGAGTAACGCGGCTAAATAGAAAATATACCGATACTGTTGGTGCCAAATTTTTTTCACCCAAGCTTCAACTCGCACTTTGTTCTTTTTTCCGGCAACAAAAGATAGTGATACTAAAAACCTAAGAAGGTAATTGGTGTTATAGCGTAGGTACAACCTAAAAATAACCTCTTCAATAAGTGGTATAATCAAAACACCCAGAATTGCAAAAACGGCAGCGGGCATGGTCTTCAGCAGCTCATTTAGTTTGTTGTCATTGGTCGAATACAGCCCTGTGCTTTCAATAATTTTTAACAACAACAAGCAAATGGCCATTAGGGAAACATCAAGAAGAAGAATGGTAAACAGTCTTTTAGCTTTTGAAGCAATAGGCCGGTTGTTGGTAGGGGCATCGACCGGTTTTTTCAAAAAGATAAACAAATCGGAGTAGGCGTTTTTGAGAATTTTGTTCATTTTGAATGAGTTTATGGTTTGTTTTTACTATTTGCCAATATACACATAATATTTCTTAATTCACAACCTTGTTTAGACTTACCTCACATTCGTGATTCATGTACAACTAAGTGGCAGCGTTGGATGTGTCAGGCCTTTGAGAGTGGGGTATAGCCTTGTTTTGAGGCTTTGTTTAGAAAATCGATTTCTTATTATCCTAAAAGAAAAACCGACCTTAAGAAATATTGATTTCCTGAGGTCGGTATTATATATAATCCTGTTTATTTCGCTAAATTACAGGAATAATGACAATGAATTATAGCCGGCTTTTCAGCATTTTTGTCTCAGCTTCAAACCCCGGTTTTTCAAGCAGGGCAAACATATTTTTCTTATACGCTTCAACTCCGGGCTGGTCGAATGGGTTAACATTAATGAGGTAACCGCTTATACCACATGCCTTTTCGAAGAAGTAAATTAGTTGGCCAACGAAATATTCGTTCAGTCGTTCAATTTCGATGCGAATGTTGGGAACGTCTCCGTCAACATGGGCAATTTGTGTACCCAGTTCAGCCATCTTATTTACATAATCTATATTTTTCCCTGCCAGAAAGTTCAACTTGTCGAGGTTGGCTTTATCTTCAGGGATAAGCAGTTCGCGTTCTGGTTTTGCAACAGAAATTACAGTTTCGAACAATATACGTTCGCCTTCTTGGATGTATTGTCCCATAGAGTGCAAGTCGGACGAGAAATCGACCGATGCAGGAAAAATACCCTTACCGTTTTTCCCCTCACTTTCGCCGTAGAGCTGTTTCCACCACTCGGCCATGAAATGAAGTTTTGGTTGATAATTGACCAAAATTTCAATTTTCTTTCCTTCGGTGTACAAGGCGTGTCGTGCGGCAGCGTATTGGCAGGCAATGTTTTCGTCAAATTTAACTTCGGGAGCTGTAGCTTTTGCCATATCCTGAGCGCCTTTTACAAGTTCCCTGATATTGATTCCGGCAACAGCAATCGGGAGCAAGCCTACAGGGGTAAGTACAGAGTAACGCCCGCCAACATCGTCGGGGATATCATAGGTTTTGTATCCTTCTTCGGTGGCCAATGTCTTAAGGGCGCCACGAGCGGCATCGGTAATTGCGCAAATGCGGCTTACGGCTTCTTTTTTACCGTATTTGTCTTCAAGGTCTTGTTTCAGAATCCTGAATGCAATAGCAGGTTCGGTGGTTGTGCCTGATTTTGATATTACACTGAGTGCCCATTCTTTGTTTTTTAATAAATCGCGGAGTTCTGCAAGGTAATCTTCTCCAATATTTTGTCCGGCAAAAAGCACGGCGGGTTTGTTGCCTTTCAGGTGTGCGAAACTGTCGCTAAGGGCATCGATTACTGCTTTGGCACCAAGGTACGAGCCTCCGATACCTATAACCACGTACACGTCGATATTTTTCGAACGGATTGCAGAGGCAGTGGCTTCAATGTCGCTTAGTATTTTTTCGTTGATTTGAGCGGGGAGGTCAACCCATCCCAGAAAATCGCTTCCGCGGCCTGTCTTGTTGTGAAGGGCAGCGTTTAATTCTTCGGTGGCTTGCTTATAGGTGGTAAACGCATCGGGGGAAATGAATCCGCTTGCTTTGGCGAATGCTTTTCCAATGTCGAGTTTCATTTTGTTCATTATCAGCTATCTTAAATTCTCTGTTAGTAATAGGATTTCGATGGCGGGAGAAATGTTTTCGTAGCAAATGTTGTAGACTGCATCGCAAATGGGCATGTTTACGTTGTGCTCCTGATTGATTTCCTTGATACACTTTACAGCATAATACCCTTCGGCTACCTGATGCATCTCGAGTTGTGCCGAGCGGATTGAGTACCCTTTACCAATCATGGTTCCAAAAAGCCTGTTTCGGCTAAATTGTGAATAGGCCGTAACCAGCAGGTCTCCAAGGTATGATGAGCCTTTTATGTCGCGGGTAATTGGATGAACCTTATCTACAAAACGCTTAATTTCCTGAATGGCGTTTGAAACCAGTACTGCCTGAAAATTGTCTCCATAGTGTAAGCCGTTGCATATTCCCGAGGCAATGGCAATAATGTTTTTGATTACCGAAGAATATTCGGTGCCGTAAATATCGTCGGAAATATGCGCTCTAATGTATGATGATTCGATCATGAGGGCAAAAGCCCGCGCTTTTTTCACGTCGGGGCAGGCAATGGTAAGGTATGAAAGCCTTTCGAGGGCAACTTCTTCGGCATGACATGGTCCGGCAATAATCCCAATAGAATCGAGCGGAACGTTAAACTGCTGGTTGATAAACTTCCCAACAATCAGGTTGTCGTCGGGTACAATCCCTTTAATTGCCGAAACGATGAACTTCTTACTGATATCGACAGTGAGCTTCGACAGCGATTCTTTTAAAAATGCCGATGGAATAACCATGATCAGGATATCTGATTCTTCGGCGATTTTATCGAGATCGTTGTATAAGGTTATTTTCGACATGTCGAAAAGGACATCGCACAAATAACTGGGATTGTGGTGATTGGCTTCAAAAAAACGAATATTCTCCGGGTTGCGGAAATACCAGTTTATTGAGTGGTTCTTGCTAATCAGGATTTTGGCCAAGGCCGTAGCCCAGCTCCCGCTTCCAATGATTGCTATTTTTGAATCTGAAAACATTAATTACTCTTCTAGTCCCCAAAATTAGAAATGCAAAAGTACAAAAATACATTATAATGTTTTTACTTTCTTTTTGTACCCTCGCTTTTGTTGTTTTTTTTTACTGAAACTTGAATGTTTTGTGTACTATTTTTGTTTTTTCTCTTGAAATTCAGTTAGATAATGTCAAATAGTTGCAATAAAGAAGTGTGATGCTTGACTTCTTTTAACACTCATAGAGGCTAGAATCAAGAGGGATTAAAAATGAATTAATGTTTTGATATTCATAGTTTTATTCCTTTTTTTCGATAAGTTCTTCAATTTCGTTCAAGTGAAGCAGCAAATGCCGAAGATAGTCAGTTATGCATTCTCTCAGGGTTACCGTTTCATTTTCGGCACAGCGCCATGAATTATCAAGTTTATTAGCATCGGCATTCTTAAAAACATGCACAATATGTAAGTTCAGATATTTCCAGAGATTAATCAAAACATCCCAATCTTCTGATTGGTAGTTCTGAATAGCAATCCAGCGGTCGTTGTTCCCGTTGGTGGCATAATTTGGAAATTCGAGCGGGTTGGAACCATACTGCATGTGAACCGTACGGTGAATATTGTTCGACGCGGAGTCGATCATGTGCCCAACAATTTGCTTAATGTTGCGGTTCTGGGAGTTTTTACGCTGGCTTATTACCTCGTTTGTAAGCCCTTGCAATTTTGGTTCCCAATCTTCGACTAAAGACAGGATTCCATTGTAGACAGGAAGAAATTCGTTCATGGTCATTTAATTTAATAGTTCAAAAGTAAAACTTTTAGGCTTTTTAGAAACCAACTGACATAAGGTTGTCACCTGGCATGTTTAGTTTTGACACTCGATAACCATAAAACCCTATAAAATGAAGATTTTATTTTTTACATTAAGTTTGGCTTTAATTTTAGCTATTGCAATTTATGTCTATTTCGGAGGATTGAAAAAAATAAGCTGCCGTATTGAAAATCAGGGCGGCGAATTACTTGCCTATAAGCCAATGACTGGCGACTATTCAAAAAGTGGAGTGCTAATGGATGAAATTTACTACACATTGTTAAATAATTATGATATTGAAACATATTGTGGCTTTGGTATCTATTTCGATAATCCGAAAAACGTTGAAAAAAGCAAATTGCGTTCTGAAATCGGATGTATAGTCGAAAAAAGAGACAGTTCGAAAGTGTTACAAATAGAAGAAGGCATTCAGGTAAAAACTTTTCCTGTAAATTCGTATCTCGTAACTGAATTTCCATATAAAGGTAAACTTTCAGTCTTGTTTAGTTTAATGAAAGTGTATCCATGTATTAATAAGTATTTGAAAAACAATGGGTATAATACTCATGGTTCGATAATGGAGATTTACGATATGAAGAACAAAAAAATTATTTACCGAAAAGAAATCGCAGACTGATTGGTATGTTAGGCAATAAAAGTAAAGAAAAAATTATTGAAATAGGCTGTACAAACGCGTTGACCAAGCTAAAACGAACTATCCCATATGGTTGGGATCTGAACCTTTATAAAGGGTGCTCTCATCAATGTAAGTATTGTTATGCTATTTATAGTCAGGATGTTTCAGGAACGGGTGATTTTTCAATTGTGGCCGTGAAGAAAAACATTGTCGAACTCCTTGAGCAGGAGTTAAGCAGTCCTGATTGGCGACGGGAAATTGTCAACATTGGCGGTGTAACCGATAGCTATCAGGCGGCCGAAGCCGAGATGAGGCTAATGCCCGAGGTTCTACGTTTGTTGATAAAGTATAAAACACCGGCCATTATCTCAACCAAATCAGACCTTGTTCTTCGTGATTATGATTTAATTGCAGAATTGGCATCGCTTACATACGTGAACATTGCTTCAACCATTACAACAATGGACGAAACGGTACGGCGAAAGATAGAACCTTATGGGAGTCCTGGCCCTGACCGGTTTGCAATGCTGAAAGAATTCAGAAAAACGAATGCTTCGACCGGGCTCCATGTTATGCCAATAATTCCATATATTACTGATAGTTATGAAAGTATTGAGCAGCTTTGTTTGGCGGCAGCTCATTCGAATGTTCACTATATGCTGCCAGGTGTTTTATATTTACGGGGGGCAACGAGAAAAGTCTTTTTCGATTTTATTCAGAAGGAGTATCCCGCTAACTATGAGAGTCTTAATAAACTCTACAAAACCGGAGGGGTTGGTAACGCTTACAAGGAAAAATTGTATGGCGAAATTGTAAATCCGTTACGGACAAAATACAAAATTTCAAGTAGTTACATGAATATAATAAAAGAAAAATTATCAAAACAGTAGAAAAGTTTCGAATTTAAAAAGTAATATATCAAGTAAAACATGGCCACAAGCATTTATGATGAAAAACTAGTGTAATCAATTGATAATGTGTTGTTTGGTGATTTGATGACTGCAAAAGTTTACCTTGATGATATAATGCATTTTATCGACAGTGAATATGGTTCATTAGGAACGGAATGTAAATTTTACAGCAATAATAGGGATGGATTTTGAAAATATACACTAAAAAGGCTGTTCTCGAAGCATCTAACTATGTTTAGGGACGGAGTGTTTAGCTGGAAGTGAAATCGGAACAATATTTAGACGTTGTATTGAGGATCATTCAAATTAAGCTTGTAAATTGATTTTTTGCCCGCATTTAAATACAATTTTTCCGGAAGGAATTTAAGAGACTTTGAAAATTATCCTTATTCAATTGTCTGATTTATATGTACTTATAATTAAACGATTACAGTTTGTGGTTTGTTATTAACAAAAAGTGTTTATAAATTCTCAGCCGTATTCTTATTCTGACAAAGTTTTTTCATTTCCTTTACAAACACAAAATTTACAGGTTTTATATTCCTATTCGGGAATAAAAAGAAAAGGGAACCCCGTGAAAAACGGGGGCTGTACCCGCAGCTGTAAGTCCATTCAGAAGTTTTGGCACACATTGCCACTATTCGTCAGTCGACGGATGGGAAGGCGCTAAAACCGGACAAGCCAGAAGACCTGCCTGCAAATTCAGTTCGTAGCTTTCGGGTAAAAAGCAAAGAATAAGGTTTCTTTCGGATGCTTTATTTCTGCCGTATACGCATTGCTACACATTTGTTAAACTAAAATCGAAAAAAACTAAACTTGTAGCAATAGTTGTATGGAATTGAGAATCATTAAAAGAGATGGTAAAGCAGAGCTGTTTTCAGTAGAAAAAATAAAAACAGCCATTGCAAAAGCGTTTTTGTCGGTGGGCAGTTTTGCTACCGAAGATGTGCTTTGCAATATTTTGAGTAGGGTAAGCATCAAAGACGGAATCCCGGTTGAGGAAATTCAAAACCAAGTTGAAGTTGCCCTGATGGCCGAACGTTACTATGCTGTTGCAAAGTCGTATATGCTTTATCGTCAAAAACATGCAGAAGACCGAGAGGTGAGCGAAAAATTGAAATTTCTGATGGATTACTGTGATGCAAGCAATGCGGCCACTGGGAGTAAGTTCGATTCGAATGCCAATGTAGAAAACAAAAATATGGCCACCCTTATCGGTGAATTACCTAAGTCGAATTTCATACGCTTAAATCGGAGATTATTAACCGACCGCATTAAGGATATGTATGGCAAAGAGCTAGCCGACAAATACATAGATCTCTTGAATAATCATTTCATTTACAAGAACGACGAGACCAGTTTGGCCAATTATTGTGCTAGTATTACCATGTATCCTTGGCTGATAAACGGTACTTCGGCCATTGGTGGAAACTCTAAAGCGCCCACCAACCTTAAATCGTTCTGTGGCGGGTTTATCAATATGGTATTCATGGTGTCGAGCATGCTGAGCGGAGCTTGTGCAACCCCCGAATTTCTGATGTATATGAACTATTTCATCGGTCTCGAATTTGGAGATGACTATTATAAAGATGTCGATAAAATTGTTGACCTGTCGAAAAAGCAACGCACGCTGGATAAGATTATTACCGACTATTTTGAGCAGATCGTATATTCAATTAACCAACCAACAGGGGCTCGTAATTTTCAGGCAGTTTTCTGGAATATATCGTATTACGACCGCTACTATTTCGAAAGCTTGTTCGATAATTTCTATTTTCCCAACGGATGCAAGCCTCATTGGGAGTCGCTAAGTTGGTTGCAAAAACGTTTCATGAAGTGGTTCAACCAAGAACGTACACGTGCAGTGTTGACATTTCCGGTTGAGACCATGGCGCTGCTGACTGAAAAAGGTGAGCCCAAAGACAACGAGTACGGTGATTTTACCGCAGAAATGTATGCAGAAGGACATTCGTTTTTTACTTACCTGAGCGACAATGCCGACTCGCTGAGCAGTTGTTGCCGACTGCGAAACGAGATTACCGACAACGGATTCAGCTATACCCTTGGCGCTGGCGGCGTGTCAACTGGGTCGAAAAGTGTGCTGACTATCAACCTAAACCGATGCATTCAACATGCAGTGCGAGAGGGAATTCCTTTTCAGGTTTTTCTTCAAGATGTAATTGATACTGTTCATAAGGTGCAACTTGCATACAACGAAAACCTTAAATACATGCAGGCCAAAGGTATGCTGCCCCTGTTCGACGCTGGTTACATAAACATGAGCCGCCAATACCTGACTATTGGTGTGAACGGTTTGGT
>JAAYAG010000005.1 GCA_012719495.1 Bacteroidales bacterium | reverse complement strand
GTTCGATTTTATTTTTAAAGTTCAGATTGGCATAAAACGCTGTTTTACAAAGCAAATTTTTGAGTATTAGCGGGCCAAATCGAGGAAATTTAATGCAGGAAAACAGTGTTTTATGCAAAGCTCATTATCAGCCACTTGTAAGCAGCAATCTTCTGCTTTAAAATCACTTAAAATAACCCGTTATTCCTGCGTGATTTTGCATTGAATCTTACTGTTTACATGCGGTCTGAACTCAAAAATAAAGCCGAACTCAGGTTATTAAGACGCATTGGAATATGAACTTCGTTTTGCGGGTATCCCATTTGAACGAGATAAAGAATTTGTTGTAAATTACAAAGAGACAATATTATCTCATATTATATAATGAGTACGAAACGTTCCGATAACAATCGGAATAATATTCGTGCATTAGTGGCCATTCTATCAAAAAAGCTGTTGAATTTTCCCTTCCTTCGAGTTGAGGCTAAGTAAAGATTATTAAGTGTCAACCCCAATTATGAAGTGATCCAAGACTATAAATCTTATTTCTTGTGAAAAACCATAAAAAAGGTTGCCCCTGTATATGAAGCAACCTAATCCTAAATAAATTAACCTAATATCCTATCTACTTTGCTCTTAATTTCAAACGAAGAAAGAAAATTTCTTCATTTTGTCAAATTTCGATGTTGTAAAATAACATGTTTCCTTTATGATACATTGTAAGGAATTAAGCGAATTTTATTAAAAATGATGCTTATTCGGCATTCTTTTCATAGAATTTGTTCATTTTATCTAGTTGGTCTTATATAAATACAAATCCAGTTAGCTTCAACTACATTTTTCAAATGAAGATATTATAATAGAAATAAGTGTTTTTACTCTTGGGCAATACACCTTCCATTGTCGCTTGAAGTCATGAGTAGAACCGTCGATAACCAGAACAGAGGAGCTTTAACACTTTCGTGAACTCATGATTTTTATAATTTGCGCAACCTATTAAATTGATTTCCTTCGAAAACAATAAAAAATAAAAAATTAATAATTAGTCAATTACATAGTTATTCATGAGTTCTTTCCGGTCGGATGTTAACACATAAACATTGCTATCGATAGGCTTGAGAAGCAAATTGTCGATAGAAATGTTTTTGCCTACAGCTATAAGACGGTAGCGCATTCCTGGTTTAACGTCAATTTTTTGACGAACCCTTACCCATTGTTTGTAAACATTATGCTCAGAACTAACATTTAGCTTTGTAACATTAATTGGGAAGTCGTATTTATCTATTTCTTCTAATGAAATCTCTGGCATTCCAGGCGATTTCATATTGATATACGCCCAAAAAGAAAGTTCATATTCCCCGTATATTCCCCGGCTGGCAAAATCTTCATTAAAAATTTCAGCAGTGCCTTTGTTTTTGTATAATGCCCCAAGCCCAGCAAAAACATGATTCGATAGTTCATTGTCGAAGTTTTTATAAAACAGCACGTTAGTCAATGTGTCGCTCTTAATTTCGGCATTTCCCACCAAGCTGGTTTTTGTTTCAAGAGCCCAATTTTTCCAATTCTCATACTGCTGATTGAAAACCCCGGGAGAAACCTCACTTAGGGTAAGCCATTGATCATTCCATAACGTTTTGGAATTTTGCAAAAGATTCTTTTCATTATCAGAAAGACCTGAATTCATGGTCATTAGCAGCAATGGTTTGCTGTTCATATCATTCAGCCGTGTTTTTCGTATACAAGAATCGGAAAAAATCTGGATACTACTAAAGGCCTGAGAAGCCGACATTCGAGGAGAAAAGCACTCGATGATAGGCAGTTGAGAATGGTAAGAAAGTTTCATCGCCTCGATAAAAGCATCGGCACCGCGGCCAAATTCCATTTTATCTGCCGAAGCACCAGCAAAAGGTGCAAATAAAATAGCCTGAAAATCATTGGGTTTTCGTCCCATTGTATCGAACCTTTTCATAAATTCTGAGCCATCTGACTCAAGCCTGTCGTTATTGTTCCAAGTATTAGAAAGGTGTTCAACACTATTAAAAACAGCGTCGGTAGTCCATAAAGCCAAACAAACCACCATGAGCCAAATCGATTTTTTCACATTCCCTTCTTCCTTCAATTTTTGATAATAAAGGAAAATATTAATTGCAGCGTATACCGTGAAAACATAGAAAAATACCCAGGCAAAACGGCCAATGAATCCCAAGATTTTAAGTGGAGGTATTATTTTCACTAAAAAACCAAGCCCCCAGCTAAACGGAAAACCCATCGAGAAAATCAGGATTAAAAATGACGAAATAAGGAAAGGATTAAATTCCTTATTTGGGAAAAGGGCTGCAATATTCTTACGGGTATAAAACCGATAAAGGATTAAACTCAGTAAAACTGCAGCAAAACCGATGGAGGGCAAGCCAATATTTGCTTTTGTATCGATGGAGATATTAAGTTGCGAATAAGTGTAGGCCGAAACCATCTGTACAAACCAGTCGAAAGGCAAGAATATGCTGAAGATATTGGCAGTGTTATCGAAAAAACCATCCATATTCTGAGGCCTGTCTCCGACCCAATCGGTAGCAAAAAGAATTCCCCGAACAATCAAAATCGGGACAACAGCATAACAGAAAAACAAAACTTCACGCTTAAGAATTGGCTTCAGATTTTTCCTATCAATCCAGCAATCGCCAAGGATAAGTCCGAAAATAAACAGTACATATATTGCTAGTAACCAAAAACTTGTTAATCCTCCAATCACTCCGGTAATTATGAGGAGAAGCGACCAAATCCAACGCTTTTCTCCATCGCGGACTTTCAACAGAAAGTACCACCACATTGGGATAAAAAACAAATATGCTAATTCAAAACTCCCACTCAGCCGGGCTAATTGCGGAGAAAGGAAAAGTACTATCAACGAAATAATTACAGAATACCACGCTGGCATTTCATATCGCCGTAACAGCAAAAAAAGGAAAAAAGCTGCCACAAAGAAAGACAAGATCACCGAAAGGTTTATCAAACCAACACCATACTTCGAAACAGGCAAAATATTGTCAACTGCACTAAGAATGAAAAGATGGAAAGGATGAGAACTATCCATTTGAATATGTTCACCATACGGATAATTTATGCCATCGTGCTTCATATCGTTGAAACCATATTTCAACGTATATGAAAAATTGTAATAGCTTTTAATAGCCTCAGGTGATTTTGAAAACAGAAAACTATTGGGATTCAGCAAGAAAGGCCTAAAAACAAAGAAAACAATGATTGCTGTAACTGCCATCAATAAGGCAACTCCTGTAATATTCTTTTTCATTCGTATTAATTTTCAATTTAAATATCAGAAATCATCGCAACTAGCTCTCTGCCTTTTGTTTGTTCCTTTCAATCAGAACTTAACATGCAAAATTTGCGCTACAATTTGTCATTTCCACTCGCTACATCGAATTGTTGTAATAACAAGCTCTTCTGCACGATGAGATTCTATTCCTATTTGAAGGTAAAATAAACAAAAATATCGCGAATTATCTATTGCTCTTCTTTTCTGAACAAAAAATCATTTCTTAAATCAGGTATCCTATTTCAGTTTTTCGAAAACATTTGAGAGCAATTATTTAGAACAAAACTAAAACCTTTTTCAAAAATTCAAGATATAGTTTTTTGTTCATTATCGAGCTAATTGACCGGGCAAAGAATGCTGCTCATCGCACCAAAAGTTCCATAACCTCCATCAACAGTGGTGTATGGTTCCCTAAAAGCATTAGGTTTGAAGAAAGTGTTCGATGTGGTGTAATAGGTTTCAAGATTTTTATCACACGCAAAAATAAATAGCACCGAAGGGGTATTAGACATATCCCAACCCGCAAGTAACGTAGTTTCAGTAACGTAACCCCGCTGAGGAATTAGTTTAGACGTAACAACATCGTTATTACCTACAAGATAAAAGTAGTATAAATACGAAGAAGTATCGGCAGCAAGTACAACATTAAGATTTCTGTTATTGGCGATTTTCAGCGAAGTTACCACCGGCACATTGGGTATGACGCACTGAGAAACAACCGAAAAAGTATCGTATGTGCAGCGGAACGACCATTCATCACTTGGAGCGGTAACAATTTCTGGATTGGAATATACCCCAGCATCAATAGTATCGAGGGTATATTCAAAAACTTCACTTTGCAGAGTTTTTCGTATCAACTGAATTTTGGCGTCAGAAATTTCCGACGAATCAATGTTTTCGCGAACAAACATCATCCGCTGAACTTCAAAATGATGATTTACAGAATCGAGAGAAGGGCCATAGCTTAACACCCCAAAAACATTCAGCCCTGGCAAAAAATCATCATACGAAATATTGGGTTGCTTGTTGAATCCAAAGTAATATTCGGTCATCTTTTCACAACCAGAAAAAAGACCAACACTAAGAAACAATAGGATCAGTTTTCTCATCACAATCAGAATTTTATGGTATAACCCGCCGCAACAACCGGCAAATAATTATCAGAAATTGGGAAGAACAAATCGTATCCCATGGGATAATAATACAGAATATTTCGCCTGAAAAACAAAACATTATACACATTCACCGTAAGATACGATTCGTTGGCTCCAAAGAATTCAGCAATTTCGCGACCAAAGCCACCAACAAGCTTTTTCTGAAGGCCCAAATCGAGATAAAAGAGCCATGGCATTCTCACATTATTCTTCAACCCATTAACATACTGCATACTATGAAGCATATTTCCGGTAAGCGGATCATACACATAATGAGTTTGATAGGTTGTTTCCATAGAACGAGGAACCCCGCTTTGAGCAATAAACGACGCACTGTAGGCTATTCGTGGTGTTGCCTGAAAGTTAATGGCCGCTTTAATCGAATGCCTGCGCTCGTAGTCATAGTCATATTCCTGTCCGTTCAAAATATGAGGAAACGAACGAGTCGATCGCGAGTAAGTATAGCCCAACCAACCCGAGAGCAGCTTATAACTGCCTTTCCACAAGAGCTCAACCCCATACGAACGCCCTCTGCCTTCGATAATCTTTTCGGATAATGCAAAAGTCTCGTACTGACTTTGCAGCATATCAAATGTGTATGTTCTTGCTATATCCTTATAATACAAATCGATGGAAAGTGTCTGATCTCTTAATATTTTTTTCTCGGCACCTACAATGTAATGATAGGAAAGTCCCGGCTCGCGATTTATAAGTGGATAATAATAATCGAGCAATTGGTTAAACTCAAATTCCTGTGTATTCATGCTCACAATATATTGGGCATATTTTCCCCATGCAGCTTGAACCTTAAGATTTTTAGGAAGGTTAATTGTAAGGTTCAAGCGCGGCTCAATTGAAAGATCCTGATTATTATAATATGTAACCCGCACCCCGGGACGAAATTGCATTGCCCCAAGCTTAATTTTGTCTTCGGCATAAGCTACAGCAAGATAAGGACTTCTGTCAGACGAACCAGCATCAACTTTATTAACCGCAGAACCGTTGTAGAAATAGTACTTACTAAACTCTGCCCCAAAATTCAACTCATTCCAATACAATGGTTTGTAGTCGAACGAAAGTTTGGCGCTCCAATCGCGCACTTTACTTTTAAATTGAGTTGAGCTATTGAATCCCATCCCTTCGATGTTGAAATCCAGTGCCGAGAAATTATCGGCATTATGCAGCGAGCCGTATACCTGAGCCCTCATGAAAAAATCGGGTGCCAATACCGACTTCCAAATCCCTGTTACAATGTAATTATTCCATCGATTGCGCCATTCAATATTCATGTCGTTAAATACGTCAGACATACCAACTGAATTTCCAAGGTAACGATACAGAGTATTGAAGCTCAGTTTTGTACGATCGCCAGACCCGAAATATTTCAAAGAAAACGTATTTCGTGGGTTTGATCGATAGGTATACGATAAATTCATGTCATAGAAATAGCTACGGCTATCGAGCATCATATTGCCCATAATGTCGTAGTTGAGGCGGCCTGCAACCATCATTGTCGATTTCTTTCCTATCGGAAATTCCATAAAAATTTTTGATTCTGAAGTTGTCGGCTGAATTTCGCCATGTAAAGCACTATTATCACCATCCTTGGTCGAAATATTCATCACCGATGAATTTCTACCCCCGTATTCTGCACCAAAACCACCAATCAAAAGTTCAACATTTTTAATGGTTTGCATATTGAAAATTCCGGAAGAAGATATAAAGTGATATGGATTATAAATTGTTACGCCATCGAGCATGATAAGGTTTTCGCCAGGATCACTTCCCCGTACCGAAACCAAAGGCGACATTGGCTCAGTTGACTCTACTCCTGGAAGATAGCGAATTGCCTTGAAGACATCGTTCCTGGCGGTAGGAATGCTTTGTATTACTTTAGGAGAGAGTGAATGCCTGCTGATTTCAATTTCCCGATCGCCCAATTTGTCACCCCCTTCTTCTACAACATTTATTTCGCTTAACAATACCTTCGAGGGGTGAAGCTTTATTTCGATGAAAACTTTATTTCCATCAACAAAATCGATCGATCTTAGCTGTGATTCGTATCCGACAAATGAAACTGCAATTTCAACGTTGGAAGTCAAAATCCCGGCCAATGTAAAAAAACCATTTTCATTTGAAGTTGTTCCTTTCAGCTGACTATCTTTCAGCAAAACAGAAGCCCCAACTAGTGTTTCACCTGTTTGAGCATCGGAAATAATGCCCGAAACAGAATACCGCTGCCCAAAAACGGAAAGTGATATACACATGGATAGTATTACTATTACAACTCTCGACATACTAAAATTTATATGCGCAATTAAACGAAAGTCCAACATTGAAGTTTATTTTGCGATGAATAACATAATGCAAATCTTCAACTAGACCAACTCCAAAAACAAATCCGGTTTTATCAAGCTTATTATAATTGATTTGCTGCGACATAGAAGCATCAAACAAAAAAATCTCCTCGAACTTATGAGCTACCTGTTTGTGGTCTTTCCACCGGTTTAAGCCAAGTAACAACATTACTTTATTGGTAAAAAGCCAGTTATTGGAAAAACGATAATTCCAGCGTCCCACCTGTCGACCTAATGCAACTGATTGTGAATTAACATAGTTAACAAACCTAAAAGCGCCTGAGTTTCGTTGAAAAATCTGGGATGCTTCGGGTTCCGAAAACCACAGCTCAGCATCAAGACCATAAAAATTGAAACCATAAAACATCTCTACTGAAGCGTACAAGTTTTTATTAACCGATCTTTCCCCTCTTCTGAAATGATAAAAATTATCAGGGTTTAGAGCAGTCAACCCGGCATCGACAGAAACAATATCACTCACAAACCTTCTTGCCCAGTCATCAATAATTTGCACATATCCGAGAGATAACATCTCCTTCTTCTTTTGCTTAAGTATTTGCTCGTAATAAAAAGTACCGAAAAAAACAGAGTCACCCGTGTTTGAAACATTGTATACCTCGAGAGTAGCAAGCAATGAAAGATTACGATTCCTATTTGTATCTTTTTTATTTATAACAAAACGAGCAACATTTACCCCATATAACGGCACAGAATCACTGCCAGCAATAAACTTCTGCGAGAATTCCCCTGCCAATGGGCTGGGAACAACTACAACCTGATCAACAGGAAAATAAAGCCATTTTTTATGCTCAAATATTGAAAGGAAATCGGGCGAACCAGACCTGCTGTCGAAGACTTTTCCTATAGAGAAAGTACAATTAGGAATAGCAGACTTTCCAAAACTGACAACCAAAGTATCGGCCACCCATTTTTGACCGAAAACCAGCGATGGCAAAAAGATAGCACATAAAATAATGTAAATTTTTATGGGAGTTACGTTTTTCATTTTCAATAGTTAGCCAGGAATTTAAAATGCCACCACGCGCTCAACAATTTTCAAGATCACATCAACGGCTTTTTCCATAGATTGCACTGAAATAAACTCAAAACGTCCATGAAAATTTTGTCCTCCTGAAAAAATATTTGGACAGGGCAAGCCCATATACGACAACCTGGCTCCATCGGTGCCTCCACGGATGGCTTTTATTTTTGGTTCAATACCACAATCGCGCATAGCGCTAGCAGCAATGTCTACAATAAATTTCACCGGCTCAATTTTCTCGAGCATGTTATAATACTGATCATTAATCTCGACGTCTACAGCAGACTGACCATTTTCGAGATTTAGCTGTTGCATAATAGTCCACATCAATTCTTTACGCTTCTCGAAAAGTTGGCGGTTATGATCGCGGATAATGAACTCCATCACCGTTTTTTCAACACTTCCTGAAATTGAAGTAAGATGAAAAAAACCTTCAAAACCTTCAGTTTTTTCGGGTATTTCGGTTTCGGGCAACATCGTTAGAAATTTATGGGCAACCAACATCGAATTCCTCATTTTATTTTTGGCATACCCCGGGTGAACACTTCGTCCCTTAACCGTAACCACAGCCGAAGCTGCGTTAAAGTTTTCATATTCCAGCACACCAAGTTCGTCTCCATCAAGGGTGTACGCGAAATCGGCTCCAAATTTCTCTACATCGAAGAAATCAGCACCTTCGCCAATCTCCTCATCGGGTGTGAAGGCTACTTTTATTTCGCCATGTTCGATTTCGGGATGCAACGTAAGAATCTCCATCGCAGTAATTATCTCAGCGATACCTGCTTTATCGTCAGCACCAAGCAATGTTGTGCCATCGGTTGTAATGAGGGTCTGCCCCACATAATTTTTCAGTTCAGAAAATTCTGACACAGGCATAACTATGTCCTGAGCCTTGTTCAGCACTATATCATCTCCATTGTAATTAACAATAATCTGTGGATTAATGTCTTTTGCAGTGAAGTCAGGACTTGTATCCATGTGAGCAATGAATCCAACTACCGGAATTTTCTTATTTACATTTGAAGGTAATGTTGCCATCACATACGCTTCTTTGCTCACAGTAACATCAATCAATCCAATTTCTTGCAACTCATTGGCTAATAAATTTGCCAAAATAAACTGACTAGATGTACTGGGGTGTTTACCACTTTTAGGATCAGACTGAGTATCGATTTTTATGTATTGCAAAAACCTCTCGGCAACTTGTTTCATAAGACATTCCTTTAATAAATACCAAAGTAACACTTTCGCCCCGAAAAAAACAGGAACACAAAAAGATATTTGCCTATGTTAAGCGGAATTGAAAAAACAGACCAATGCAATTGCAGCGTATTGAAGAAACAGTTTTTTACGTTAAATTTTTGTTAGTTTAATTTTTCGGCCCTAAATCCAAGTATAAAAAATGTAACTTTAAACCCTATAAAAAAAAGCATCTAAGGTTAATATTCTATAAAACACAATACTTATGAAAAAAATTTCTGGAAAGGCTCTCTGGGCCAGACTAAGTTTTATTGTATTAGGGCTAGTATCAACTGCTTGGTTTCTCATTAGGGTTATCCCTAAACCATCGAGAGCCACTTACCCATGTATGAAAGCTGCAGCACCTTTTATGTCGGGTTTTGTAGTTTATATCCTTTCTATTGCAGGCTCAGCTTTTGCAATTCGCTTGTTTCACAAAAAGTTACAGGCATCGAAATATGTAACTGCAACTGCTCTATTGGCGGCAACTTTTGTAATGATTATAGCTGCCAATGTATCCACAGGCCAAGAATCAAAGGCTGCAACCTTAGTTGAAGCCAGTTATTTTGAAGCAAACAATCCTATTGGAACTGCCGACGGACTGAAACCAGGCCGAGTAGTTTGGGTTTGGAACAAAAATGCGACAAATGAGAATTTCACACCGTCTAACAATAAAACAAATTGGTGGGCCTATCAAACCAACCGAGCAGAAGTATCTAAAATGTTCGATAAAGCGATCCTGAGTTACACAGACGCATCAACATTACCAGAAGCTTGGGATGCCATGTTCAAACACTTCAACGAGCAACAAGGCAAAGGTTCTGTTGGATATACCCCAGGTGAAAAAATTTATATCAAAGTGAATATTACAAATTCAGCCAACGGAATGACCAAAACACAAAACTTCGACCGCATGGACCTTACGCCAGAAATGGCTTTGATATTATTAAGGCATCTTATTGAAGAGGTTGGTGTTGCCCAATCAGATATATATCTCGGTGATCCGTTCCGCAATTTCCACAACCTGTATTGGGATATGTGCCATTCAGTTTATCCCGATGTCAATTATTGCGACGGGCGAGGTCTTTCTGGGCGGCATCAAACGGTTCCCACAACTGAACACGCTATGAAATTCAGTGACAAAAAACTTGATTTCAGAATTCCTCAAGAATATGTTGATGCAGCTTATATCATCAACATGCCCTGTCTGAAAACACACAACGAAGGCGGCATTACAATTGGAGCTAAGAATCACCAAGGCTCGGTTTTACAAGACAATTCGAGTCCTGCCGATCAATACATTATTGACATGCATTATTCATTACCCAAAAACAACCCGGGTTATGGAAAATATCGCCATTTGGTTGATTACCTAGGTCACAAAGACGTAGGAGGGAAAACCCTCGTAACCATTGTTGATGGCATTTGGGCAGGTCGCAGTTGGGAAGGTTTTGTCGAAAAATGGACAATGGCTCCATTCAATAACGATTATCCAAATTCAATTTTTATTTCACAAGACAAAGTTGCCATTGATGCTGTTTGTTATGATTTCTTGCTTGAAGAATACAAGAACAAACCAAGCAGCCAAAAATATCCATATTTCGAAGGTTGCGACGACTACCTTTTACAAGCAGCCGACCCAGCAAACTGGGCAGAAGGAATAACCTATGACCCTGAAGGAGACGGCACTCCTTTGGCAAGTCTTGGCGTTTACGAACACTGGAACAATCCAAGCGAAATGAAATATTCACGCAACTTGGGTACCGGAAACGGAATTGAACTGGTAAAAGTAAACTTGGCAAACGACCACCTTACCCCCGATAACAGTGGATTAGCTAGTGCCAAAGTAAATACAATTTTCATCGACTCGTTCAACGTAAAATGGTTTGGCACCGATAATGGCATCTCTCGCTACAACGACATAGCTTGGGATCAGATCAATACTTCTAATCATTTAAGGAACAACACAATTAACGATATAAAATATGAAAAAACCCGCTATGGTGACGAAGTTTGGGTGGCAACTAATGGCGGATTATCAGTAATGAGTTACAATATCGATGGGGTAACCTCGGCAACAACCTATTATGTAGGAGGCCCGGAATCAGGCACTATTAACGACACTATTACAGCAGTTGGATTAGATAAAAACCACTTCCGCTGGATTGCGACTCCTGTTGGAATCAACACATTCGGGAGTAATGGTTGGGACACAATAAAAACCTTTATCAATTATGACCACGACACCAAAGACTGGGGACGATTAGAAGTAAATTCAATTGCCAGCTATGAGAAAGATGGGTCGGTATATATGGGGACCTCTGGAGAAGGAGTAATTCGCATGTCGTATAACGAAGTAGATGGATTCACCGGTGCATCGGCTATGAGCAGTGTCTGGAGCGGATTGTGGTCAGACACCATTCATGCTGTTTCAATTTATGATACAATACAATGGTATGGCACCAACGAAGGAGCTTTTGCGCATTTTGGCCCATCGACCAAAGGATACTGGGATTACTCAATTAACCCTTGGGACAATATAATGAATCCAATTGTTCGTGATATTGAAAAAGATGACAAAGGGAATATCTGGTTTGGAACTGAAAATGGAATTTGCGTGTCAACACAAGCATCGAACATCAACATCGTGCCAAAATCATCGAATCGAGCTTCAATCTCCTGGACCTCAGGGAAAGGTTTTGTCACGGCACTCCCGAATGAATATATTAACGACCTTCAGAAAGACGAAGAAGGAAAAATGTGGATAGCTACAAACAACGGCGTTAGAATACTAAATGCAGTTCCAGAATCTTCTAATACGTCAACAATAAAAAGGGTTGTTTTCATCTCCGAATCGATTGTACAACTATTGACTCCATTCAACTGGACAACATACACAGCAAATGCTGAATACAAAAAAGGTTCAGCAATTGGCACCTGGTATTGTATCTACAATGGAACTGGAACTAGTGTTGAAGTTACGGGCCTCTCACCAAACACAACCTATTGGGTTGCAGTCTTCGATTATCAGGGAGAACCAGGGTTCGAAACATACTCTATTGCCGGAGGCGAGGGAAACCCCGAAAGCTTTTTATCACTCCCAGTAAGTGCTGATGAATTCACACGAGGGGAAATTAGAGCTTACCCTGTTCCATTCAACGAATATCTAAATATTTCTTTTGAGGGAGAGAAGGGCAAAACGTATGAGATTACCATCTCAGACCTCGAAGGAAAAGTGTTCAAAAAAGTGAAGGCTAATGGAATAACTGATAAAATAAATACATCAGACTTGAGCAGAGGAGCATACATGTTAAAAGTAAGCGACGGAAAACAGGAAAGAACCATTAAGGTAATCAAATAAAAAAGTAAGTCCCGGAAAATTTCCGGGACTTACTTTTTTATATATCGAAACCTAAAAAACTAATAAGCAATAGCAAACAACACCCTGCACTTCGAAGGTTTTCCGGAATAAATACATTTTCCTTCCTCCTCAACAGCATCGAGTGGAATACAACGAATAGTAGCTTTTGTTTCTTCTTTAATTTTCTGTTCGGTTTCGGGGGTGCCATCCCAATGAGCCGAGATAAATCCGCCCTTATTCACCAATACTTCTTTAAATTCTTCCCATGTATTAACTGACGTTGTTGAAGCAGCCCTAAATTCCAAGGCCTTATTGTAAATAGTTTTTTGAATTTCTTCAAGCAAATCAGCGACATATACATCTACATTTTCGATGGGCACCACCTCTTTGGTAAGTGTATCACGACGGGCAACTTCAATTGTGCCATTTTCGAGATCGCGAGGGCCCAATGCCAGGCGAACAGGAACACCTTTCAACTCATATTCAGCAAACTTCCATCCTGGTTTTTTAGCATCATTATCATCGTATTTCACCGATATGCCTTTAGCGCGCAATGCTTTAATAATTCCTTCAACTTTTGAGCTAATTGATGCAAGTTGTTCCATTTCTTTATATATAGGAACAATAACCACTTGATAAGGAGCAAGTTTTGGAGGAAGAACCAACCCGTTATCATCGGAATGAGCCATTATAAGCGCACCCATCAATCGGGTAGAAACGCCCCACGATGTAGCCCAAACATAATCAAGTTTTCCTTCTTTATCTGCAAACTTCACATCGAATGCTTTGGCGAAATTTTGACCAAGAAAATGAGAAGTTCCAGCCTGCAGGGCTTTTCCATCCTGCATCAGAGCTTCGATACAAAGAGTGTCGAGAGCTCCGGCAAAACGTTCATTTTCCGATTTGTGACCTTTAATAACCGGAAGAGCAAGAAAATTTTCAGCAAAGTCGGCATATACATTAACCATTTTCATAGTTTCTTCCATTGCCTCTTCCTTCGTTGCGTGGGCAGTATGCCCTTCCTGCCATAAAAACTCGGCAGTCCGCAAAAACAAACGGGTACGCATTTCCCAGCGAACAACGTTTGCCCATTGGTTGCACAAAATTGGAAGATCACGCCACGAATGAATCCAATTTTTATAGGTATTCCAAATAATCGTTTCAGATGTAGGCCTGACAATAAGCTCTTCCTCAAGCTTTGCATCAGGGTCGACCACAACACCCTTCCCATTGGGATCGTTTTTCAAACGGTAGTGAGTAACCACTGCGCATTCTTTAGCAAAACCTTCGACATGGCTGGCCTCTTTGCTAAAAAACGATTTTGGGATAAATAATGGGAAATAGGCATTTACGTGGCCTGTTTCTTTAAACATACGATCGAGTTCGTGCTGCATTTTTTCCCAGATTGCATAACCATAAGGTTTGATTACCATACAACCTCTCACAGCAGAATTCTCAGCTAAATCGGCCTTTATAACCAGATCGTTGTACCACTGAGAATAATTTTCTTTCCTTGAAGTTAATTCCTTCGCCATTATAAGCTTCTTTGGTATAATATTTGTTTCATTTTTTGTGCAGAAAAGCACGTACAAAGAAACACAAAAAAAATAAAATAAATAAAGTCAAAGGAGGACAAGTTTATGAAACCTAATGTAATCATAGTAATCCTGATCGCTTTGATCGCCACAGCCTGTGGAACAAGCAATCAAATGACGGGGCGGTATGTCGACGACCTATATTACTGGCCCGGAGATACCCCTCCCGTAGCTGTAACACAAGAAGTGCCGGCTACCAAAAGTGCCGACAGCATCACCCAAAGTGATATGCTCATAATCACCGAAGTAGGTGAAGATGGCAAAGGAAACAAAACCCTCGACAACTACATCTATGCCGATGATCAACCCGATTGGTATCCTGAAGTTCAGGCTCGAAATATTGATAATATTTCCCGCTCATCTGAAGAAAGTTTATACCTCCCTTCTGATGACGGCCAATCATATATTATTAACAATTATTACCTCGAGGATGATGATTATTATTCATATTCCGACAGAATAGGATTTTTCTACGATCCGTATTATTACAATCCCTGGAGATCATCCTTTTATTTTGGTTATGGATATAATCCTTATTATTCAGGCCGTTACTGGAATTCTTGGGGATGGAACTCTTGGTACTGGGATTCTTGGTATTATGACCCATGGTACTATTCATGGAATTCACCCTATTATAATTCATGGTATGGCGACTACTATGGCTGGTACAGTCCGTATTATTATGGAAACCATCATAATCATCACTGGTATGATTACGATCGAGAAGACCGTTACCAAAACTTGAGAAGGTCGAGCAATCCCAATGCCATCTATGGTGGTGGAGGTGTTGCCGGATCGTCGAACAGAAGATCGAACGACGGAGTAGAAAACAGTTCAGCATTCAAATCAGGTGAAAACTTAAATCGCCGTACAGTCATTGCTCAAAATAGGGAAAGCATGCAAATTGAAAAATCTGCATCGACAACAGGACAAGAACGTACCAGCAGAGGAGTTCTCACCGAGAAAAGAAGAAATGTAGTTAACTCCTCGGGAGCAGTTCGTGCCACAGAAACAAACAAGGCTACAGAAACTCCGGCATATCGTACACCTGGTCAAAACATCGAACGAAAAGCCATAAGCGATAGTCCATCAGGGATAAGCACTTCGCCAAGCCGCAAAAGCGAAACTCCGAGTTATAATAAGCCTCGAACAAACACTAGGGCTTCTTATAACACGAGCAGACCTGCGGCATCGGAACAAAGCAAGTACAGAACCCCTACATCTGGCAGCAGCAGTCGGGCAATTCAATCACAGACAAAAAAATCAACCTACGAAATTCCATCGTCGAATAGCCAAAGCCCAACTCGAAGTTATCAAAGTAGTCCTGGCCCATCGAGAAATAATAACTCGGTTAGCCCCTCTACCCCTTCGAGAAGCTATAATTCAGGTAGTTCATCAACTCCGTCAAGAAGCTATAGTTCAGGAAGCTCGTCGTCGCCATCAAGAAGTTATAGCCCCAGTAGTTCACCCTCCCCGTCGAGAAGCTACAGCTCTGGAAGTTCATCTCCTTCTCCATCAAGAAGCTATAGTTCAGGTAGTTCTTCTCCTTCTCCGTCGAGAAGCTACAGTTCAGGAAGTTCATCTCCTTCTCCATCAAGAAGCTATAGTTCAGGAGGTTCTTCTTCGAGCAGTGGTTCTTCATCAAGTAGCAGTTCATCCGGAAGCTCATCGAGCGGAGGCAGAAGATAATTTAGATAGCCATTTCAAGACAAGCATGTTGAACTAAAAATTGAAAACACTATGAAACGATATATTATTACCATATTGATAATTTTGGCTGGACATATAGCTTTCGGTCAAGATTTCTTCGATGCCTTACGATATTCTCAAACCAATTACGGAGGAACAGCCCGTTCAGTTTCGATGGGTAGTGCTTTCGGCTCTCTTGGTGGAGACTTTATTTCTGCAAGTATTAACCCCGCAGGAATGGGCCTTTACCGCTCAGGAGAATTTACCCTCTCGCCTACCCTAAATATAAATGGGGCAGATGCCAGCTACCTGGGCACAAATTCTTCTGATAACAAGTATCGCTTCAACTTTGATAATATCAGTTATGTTGGTGTAATTAACACCGGAAGTGCCAGCGGAATTATGAGTGTCAGCTTTGGTTTTGGAGTAAACCGGTTGAAAAATTTCAACAACAACATCTCTATTGTTGGCAACAATGCCGAGACCACGTTATTGAGCTACTACACTGATATGGCCAACAAAATTGGAGACCCCACCAAATTTTACAAACTGGAAGAAGGCCTGGCCTACGACACATGGCTGATTGATTACGATAACAACGAAGAAGTACTTGAAGGGAAATATTTTAATGACCTATCAAACTACTCCAGTTATGTAATCAACGATGAAAATGGCAACTTCAAAGGATATGGATATAAAGAAGTCGGAGTAAAGTCACACAATCAACGCAAGTCTGTTCGAACCAGTGGCAGAATTGACGAGTATGTTATGTCACTAGGGTTGAACGTTAACCACAAACTATTCTTTGGCGGATCAATAAGCTTGCTCGACTTGGAGTATTATCAGTCAAGTACGTTTACCGAATCGGACGACTATCAAAATAGCAACTATTTTAAAGATTATTCCATGTATTCAAGCCTCAACCATTCGGGTGCCGGGGTAAACTTTAAAGCTGGCCTTATCTATAGACCTTTCAAAATGCTGCGTGTAGGTTTGGCAGTTCATACCCCAAATTTCTACACCATAAACTGCTCGGAAAGTAATACTATTGATGCGAACTTCGATCAGCCTGTTGGTGATAATACTAATAATTATTCTAACAATTGGAACTACACATCAACTGCCGACGATTATCAATTTGAATTGGAAACCCCATTCAAAACCATTGCAAGCGCCTCGTTACTTTTTGGCAAATTAGGGATTGTAAGTGTTGATTATGAATGGCAAAATTATGCAAATGCAAAATTCAGGGATAGTGGCGACAATTGGGATTATTCAAGTAAAAATACTGTCATGGCAAACATGTACCAATCGACCAGCAACTTGCGTATTGGAGCTGAACTACGTGCTACAGACAATTTCTTCCTCAGAGCCGGATATCAACATCTTGGAAACCCATGGGTAGATAATTATGAAGAAACAGCTGTGGCTAACCGAAATGATAGCTTCAATACTTATTCTGCAGGATTTGGATACCGTCAACAATCATTTTTCATCGATTTTGCCTATAGACTAAGCGACATCAGTACAGCATACAAAGTACATGCAATGGTGCCCAATGACCCAATGAACGGTAAAAATATTGCACAATTAAATTATACCAACAGTCAGGCAACAATTACACTGGGCTTTCGTTTTTAATGTGAGAGGTTGTTCAAAAAAATGTTGATAACTTTTTTAACATGAGGGGGGAATACCCCCTTCTTGTTTGTATTATTACTATCAAAATCGACTATACTAAACACATAAAAAACCCATTAAGTATGAATGTAGCCAGGCCAATCGATTATCAGTCAGCCTGCAATTATTTCAAAGAGGCAGAAAAGAAGGGCGAGAAACTTCTTATGGGGGATATTAATACCAATTTTTGGCTACATAAGGAAAGAATTAATCTCGATTTTGTAAGAGATACTGCACGAAAATTTACTGATGCCAGAATATTTATCATTGCTGAAGGAAAAAACAAAGGTTTTTACATGTACTCAGAAACAAGCAAAACATGCTTTCTCCTTTTCGATATAGCCTCCAAAATACCCCATGCACAATTTGCATAAAGCCAATAGGTAACATTATAATAAAATGACAATCAATCCCGAATTTGACCCGCTGGGACAAGCCATTTACAATTATCACTTTCACAATGACAACACTCCTGTTATCGTTCAATCTGATGTAATTGAAGACGAAGAACTTCCCCCTGATTACTTTTTCAGGAAATATAACGAGATGCCTCTACTCGAAAGGCTTGCACTGAAGCATAGCCATGGCAAAATATTAGACATTGGTGCCGGCGCCGGATGTCATTCGATGCACTTGCAAGAAAAAGGATTTGATGTAACATCACTCGATGTTTCAGAATTAAGTTGTAATGTTATGCAACACCGGGGCCTTAAAAAAGTCATTAATAACGACATTCTTTCTCTTAACCACTGCAAATTCGACACGATATTACTGCTGATGAATGGGATCGGAATTGCTAAAGACTTAAAGGGACTTTCAGTATTACTTAAGCACCTGAAAAAAATACTAGAGCCCGGTGGAACCATCCTTGTCGATTCTTCAGACCTGATTTACCTTTATGAAGAAGAAGACGGATCGATATTGTTCGACATTAATTCAGCCAATTATTACGGCGAAATTGAATATAAAATGAAATATAGAAAAATTATTGGCGAAACCTTTTCGTGGTTATTTGCCGATAATGTAATTTTGTTTGATATCGCAACAAAAAATGGGTTCGATGCCAAGTTGTTGGAATACGGACCTCATTATGATTATCTGGCTGAATTAAAACTTAAATGACTATGAACTATCGTAATCTCTCTTCCTTAGAAATTGAACAACTAGAAAAACAATTATGCACTTGCACTGAATGGAATAACATCTTGGTTTCCAATAATTTCAACCCCAAAAATATTTTCAACACCCATTTCTCGGGTACCATAAAAATTGGAAAGCAGGAAAAAAACATTGAACTTTTTGGCGGGATTTCCAAACCATCTGGAATAAATAACTCTACCCTCCACAATGTTATCATTGGCGACAATTGCTATATCAATAATATAAAAACCCACATTTCGAACTGCGAAATTGAAGAAAACGTAATCATCGACAATGTGCAAATGATTGCCACACAAGGTCCAAGTACTTTTGGACAAGGGCAGAAAGTTGCCGTACTCGATGAATCGGGTGGCCGGAAAATAATGATTAGCGACAACCTTTCGGCACAAATAGCCTATATTATGACCTTATACAGGTATCGGCCCCTTTTGATTGAGAACCTTGAAAAAATAATAAATGTTTATGTTGAAACAAAAAAATCAACATTTGGTCATATAGGAAAAAACACGACCTTAATTAATTGTGGTTCACTAAAGAATGTTTGGCTTGGCGAGCATGTCACAATTGAAGGCGCACGCGCCCTTGAAGATGGTACAATTATTAGCAATGAAAAAGCACCAGTTTTTATTGGGAACAACGTTATAATGAAACACTTTGTTGTACAATCAGGTACTTCAATTATCGAAGGAGTAATCATTGACAAATGCTATGTTGGCCAAGGCTGTGAACTCGGTAAAAATTACTCGGCTGAGAATTCAGTCTTTTTCGCCAATTGCCAAGGGTTTCACGGCGAAGCATGTTCAATATTTGCGGGTCCATTTACTGTAACCCACCATAAATCGACCTTGCTAATAGCCGGAATGTATTCCTTTTTAAATGCAGGATCGGGTTCAAACCAAAGTAACCACATGTACAAGCTAGGCCCTATTCATCAAGGAATTGTTGAGCGCGGGTCTAAAACCACCTCCGATTCTTATTTGCTTTGGCCTGCTAAAATTGGCCCATTTACCCTGGTTATGGGGCGCCATTATAAAAACTCAGACACATCAGACATGCCATTTTCTTATTTAATCGAAAATGACGACAAGTCGTGGCTTGTGCCGGGAATCAACTTGAGAAGCGTGGGTACAATTCGCGATGCAATGAAATGGCCCAAACGAGATAACCGGAAAGATCCGAACAAGCTCGACTGCATCAACTTTAACCTACTAAGCCCTTACACAATACAAAAAATGGTTAAAGCCCTTGAAATTCTTGAAAACCTTAAAAAAGTTTCTGGTCAAACTTCACAGGAATACGTGTTCCATAATGCTTCAATTTCGCAGTCTGCGCTTAACAGGGGAATTATGCTCTATAATATCGGGATTGACAAATTTCTTGGCAACTCGTTAATTACAAGGCTATTCAAAGCCAACCTTAAAACAGAAGAAGACCTTCGCCAAAGGTTGAGACCTGATTGTGAAGACGGACAAGGCGAGTGGGTTGATATATCGGGCTTAATTGCTCCCAAAAATGAAGTCAACAAAATTCTTGAAGCCATTGAAAACGGAGATTTATGTGATCTTCAAGCCATTCAGCAAGAGTTTCAAAAGTTACATTCAAGATACTACGAGATCGAATGGACATGGGCTGCTGCATTACTGGAATGGAGACTACAAAAGCCCATTGAACAAATGACTATTTGCGATATCATGAACCTTGTGTCGCGATGGAAAAAAAGTGTAATAGATCTTGACCAAATGCTATATGAAGATGCCCGCAAAGAATTCAATTTAACATCGATGACTGGTTTTGGTCAAGACAGCAACGATGCAACTACACAACAAGCAGATTTTGAAATGGTTCGTGGTAGTTTTGAAAGCAATAGTTTTGTCCAAGAAATAAAATCGCACATAGACAAGAAATCGAATTTGGGCGAACGTATGATGAACGAACTAAAAGCCTGCTGTATAGAGAATCAATGAAAGAAGAAATAGGCAACAAAAATTGCAGCAATAAAACCTACTAAATCGGCAATAAGGCTGCAAGCCAATGCATGACGGGTTTTCTTAATTCCAACAGAACCAAAATACACAGCCAAGATATAAAAAGTTGTATCAGCTGAACCTTGAAATGTAGAAGCAAGACGACCTACAAAGGAATCGGCACCATGAGTTTTCATGGCATCGATCATCATTCCCCGAGCTCCGCTACCGCTCAATGGCTTCATTAAGGCAGTTGGAAGTGCATCAACAAAATCGGTGTTAATATGGAGAACATCGAAACACCACTTCACCCCGGCAATAAAATAATCCATTGCCCCCGAAGCCCGAAACATGGCAATGGCTACCAGAATAGCAATCAGATATGGAATTATTTTCACCGCAGTGCTGAAACCTTCTTGTGCCCCTTCAATAAAAGACTCATAAACATTGACTTTTCGGAGCACAGCCATCAGGATAAAGCCAATTATTACTGAAACCAGAATTATACCACTGAGAAGATTTGAAACAACTTGAACCTGATCGCCCTCAAGCGACGCGAAATACCAAATAATACCTATCATCACAGCCAGCATTCCGCCTAACCAACTCAAAATTACCTTGTCGAGCAAGTTAATTCGCTGATAAACAGAAACAGCAATAAGTCCCGCCAAGGTAGAGCAAAAAGTTGCAATCAAGATAGGAATAAATACATCTGTTGGATTTGCAGCACCCAATTGTGCCCTGTAAACCATAATAGTTACTGGAATAATTGTAAGCCCTGAAGCATTGAGCACCATGAACATGATTTGCGCATTACTTGCAGTATCTTTCGAGGGATTAGAGGCTTGCATTTCTTTCATCGCCTGCAGTCCCATTGGCGTTGCAGCATTGTCGAGATTGAGCATGTTGGCCGCAATGTTCATGGTAATAGCCCCATAAGCCGGATGATTTCTCCCAAGTTCGGGGAACAGGCGCTGAAAGAATGGCCCGATTGCCCGTGAAAGTGCCTGGACTACCCCACCCTTTTCTCCAACTTTCATTATCCCCATCCAAAAAGTGAGCACTCCTGTCATGCCCAACGACACCTCAAAACCTGTCTTTGCCGCATCGAAAGTTGAAGTTACTAACGCAGAAAAAACCGTAACATCTTGAAAGAATATCAGTTTCGCGAGAGCAACTACAAATGCAATCAGAAAAAAACAAATCCAAATATAATTCAGTATCATAGCGTAGGATAAAGAGGTTTAAACAATTACCCCAACGGGTATCAGAACTCAAAACTACAAAAATTAATATTCAGCCATACATTGTGGCTTTTTGTTTTATCAACAATCGATTTTTGATAAAAAAGGACAAAAAATCCATCGCCACCAATATTAAACAACAGTCTGGAAACGTTTTTCCAAAGACGGGTAAGCATAAATCATAAAAACATCAATTAACTAAACAACAATATTTTAAAAAGAATGAATATCCCTGTTAATAAATACTAAAGTAGAATAAGTATGAAAAAAATTACTTTTATTTGAACTTGAATTATCTTTATCGTCATGAAATACACAAAGAAAATAAGCTTTTTCATCTTAGTCTTAGTACTGTTTTCAAAAACAGCCTTTTCGCAAGATAAGTTTTTTGCATCGGTTTCGATGGGAAAAGTATTTCCTCTAGGCCAATTTGCATCCAACAATCTTGAATCTAAAAACAGTGGTTTTTCAAAAGATGGCTTTACCCTTTCTGTTGACGGCGATTACCAGTTACATCGACGGTGGGCAGCTTCGCTAAGGCTGAATCTGATGAATACAACATTTAATGAGGAAAGTGTGATCCAGTTGCTGAAAAATGAGATGAGCAATTTCACGAAAGCAACAGACAGTGTACAGTTCGACATTAGTTACTGGCTGTGGATTTCTCCAATGGTAGGTGTAAAATACAACTACCCAATCATTATCAACAAATTATATGTAGAAGCAGGAATTTTCACCGGAGTCAATTTCGTGCAGATACCTGACCAAAATGTATACTTCAACGACAAAGAAAAAGAGCGGACTGTTTTCTCTAAAAATATGGGCGAAACTGATGTTACGTTTCCTATTACTGCAAATATTGCGTTTCGTTACCGTTTAAACAAACGTATGCAATTAAAAATCAACAGTGAATATTTTAGTACACGGACTGCATTCGACCATAAAACTTTTTATCGAATGAACAAAGGAACCGAAGCTGTTGAGTTAAATGGTTACCATGTCAATGTTCCCATAAAAACGATGAATATTACCCTGGGGTTAGTTTATAATTTATAATTAAGGCAAGGCTCCACAACATCGCACAAAAAAGCTATTTTTGGCCGCTGAAAATGAAAACCGATCATCAAATATCAGCTATTTCTGTCGAAACATTCGACTACAACCTGCCAGATGAATGCATAGCAAAATACCCGCTTGAGCAGCGCGACAAGTCGAAATTACTGTTTTGGAACAACGGAAAAATCAGCGATCATACTTTCCAACAATTACCGTCACTATTACCTGAAAACAGTTTACTGGTTTTCAATAATACCCGTGTAATCAGAGCAAGGCTTCATTTTACAAAAAAAACCGGCGCACGGATTGAAATTTTCATTCTCGACCCGCACCAGCCATCTGACTATGCCCTTAATTTTCAGCAAACAAGAGAATGCAGTTGGAAATGCATTGTTGGCAACCTAAAAAAATGGAAAAGCGGAGAACTTACACATGCTGTTTCCATTGGAAATGAAACAGTTGCCATAAAAGCTTCTCAACTTGAAAATAATGGGGATACTGTATTGGTAAAATTCGAATGGGAAAACCCTCGCTTCACTTTCGCCGAATTACTTGATGCCGCTGGCAGTATACCCATTCCGCCCTATTTAAACCGTGAATCGGAAACTATTGACCAAACCCGCTACCAGACGGTATATTCAAAAATAAAAGGATCGGTTGCCGCACCAACAGCAGGCCTGCATTTTACCGATGAAGTACTGAATACCCTTTCAACACGTAATATTTCCACGGCAGAACTTACTCTTCATGTAGGTGCAGGAACATTTCAGCCTGTAAAATCAGAAACCATTGCCAGGCACGAAATGCACACCGAACATTTTTCAGTCAATCGCGCGCTGGTTGAAAAACTAATGTCGCACAATGGGAAAGTTATTGCAGTTGGAACCACATCTGTCAGGACGCTTGAAAGCATTTATTGGCTCGGCTGTAAACTAAAAGAAGCCCCAAAATCCATTGCCGATGAGATGTTTGTAGAACAATGGGAGCCTTATCAGAATAATTCAGATATAGAAAAAACAGAGGCACTTGGCGCCATAATCAGCTACATGGATATGAACCATGCAGACCACATTGAAGCGGCCACACAAATCATCATTGTACCAGGTTATCAATTTAAGATCGTTGAAGGACTGATAACTAATTTTCACCAACCCAAAAGTACTTTATTGCTATTGATTTCGGCGTATGTTGGCAACGACTGGCAACTGATTTACGCTCATGCCTTAACAAACGAGTACCGCTTCTTGAGTTACGGAGACAGCAATCTTTACCTGAAATAAAAAGCAAAAAAGGCGCCCCAATAATGGAACGCCTTATATGTGAAGAATGATGAATTACTATACTAAACCCTGAGCGATCATCGAATCAGCTACTTTAATGAAACCGCCAATGTTGGCACCTTTCACATAGTTGATGTAACCATCGGCTTCGGTACCGTATTTCACGCAAGTTTTGTGAATATTAATCATGATTTGGTGCAATTTTGCATCAACTTCTTCGCGCGACCAAGGAAGACGCATCGAGTTTTGTGTCATTTCGAGACCTGAAGTGGCAACACCACCCGCATTGGCTGCTTTTCCAGGGCCGTAAAGTATTTTTGCCTTGATGTAAACTTCAATTGCATCCGGAGTCGAAGGCATATTTGCACCTTCTGAAACCAGAGAACAACCGTTGGCTATCAGCGTCTTAGCATCATTTTCGTTCACTTCATTTTGAGTGGCAGATGGGAAAGCGCAATCGCATTTCACACCCCAAGGAGTTTTTCCGGCAACAAATTCGCAACCGAATTTTTCAGCATATTCAGAAATACGTCCACGACGGATATTTTTAAGTTCCATAACCCAAGCCAATTTTTCGGTATCGATACCGGCTGGGTCGTAAATGTAACCCGATGAGTCAGACATTGTTACTGGTTTTGCTCCCAACTGAATAAGTTTTTCAACAGTATATTGAGCAACGTTCCCTGAGCCAGAAACAGTACAAACTTTACCTTTCAAATTTCCACCACGGGTTGCCAACATTTCTTGAGCAAAGTAAACCGAACCGTAACCAGTTGCTTCAGGGCGAATTAAGCTACCGCCCCATTCAAGGCTTTTTCCTGTTAACACACCTACGAATTCGTTGCGCAGCCTTTTGTACTGGCCAAACATATAGCCAATTTCGCGACCCCCAGTACCTATGTCGCCAGCAGGAACGTCAGTATCGGCACCAATATATTTTGAAAGTTCGGTCATAAAGCTTTGACAGAAACGCATAACTTCGTTGTCCGATTTACCTTTAGGATCGAAATCTGAACCCCCTTTACCACCACCCATAGGAAGTGTTGTTAAGCTGTTTTTCAATACTTGTTCGAAAGCGAGGAATTTCAAAATACCGAGGTTAACAGTTGGGTGCAATCGCAAACCGCCTTTGAAAGGACCAATTACACTGCTCATTTGAATACGGAAGCCACGATTAACTTGGATTTCGCCATTGTCGTCGAGCCATGGCACGCGGAAAATAATCACACGTTCTGGTTCAACCATACGTTCCAAAACTTTGTGCTGTTTGTACTTTGGGTTTTCTTCGATGAAAGGCATAAGCGATTCAACAACTTCCTTTACTGCTTGGTGGAATTCGGTTTCACCCGGGTTTTTGGCAATTACTTTTGCCATGAACTCATTTACTTTTACATCCAAAATGTCGCTCATAATACTTTATTCTTTTACTGATTTTGATTTTCTCATCACTCCGCTTTATAAGATGTAAGGCGGATGTCGATTTTCGACGGAATAAAAGTACTATTATAGGAAAAAGCTGTGCAAACTGACAATTTCATTACGTGTTTTACGTACACTATGATAATGCTGATGTTAAGAAATTATTTTCAGACTTAACATGAATTGGCCCAATATTTATAACAGCCTGTCTATAAACAATTAGAACACAAAAAGAATCTTCAGGCTAATTATATTTCAATAATATTATTTTTTATGCCGAATTTAACCAAATCGACAGTGCTTTTTAGGTTTAGCTTCTGCATGATATGATTCTTATGCGACTCGACCGTTCTTACACTGATAAACAATTTATCAGCAATCTCTTGATTTGAGTAACTTTTTCCCCAAAATTTAAGGATCTCAATTTGTCGGTCGCTTAGGCCTGAAAGTTGATTTTCGGCATCAGGCTCGTGGTTGTTGAGGTTTTTAATGTAACGGTTCAAAACAAGGTTTGTGAGCGAATTTCCATAGTAATCGTAGCCATTTCGGAGCGTATAAACACCTTCAAGCAACTCACCAACTGTCGATTCTCGCCCAAGAAATCCTTTTGCCCCGGCTTTCAGCGTTTTCAGTATAACCTCTTCATTACTGATACCCGAAATAACCAATATACGAAGCTTCGGGAACAAAGTAGTAAGCTGAACGATAAGATTAAGATGTTTAACCGAAATGTCGTGAATAGTAAGTAGCAAGATATGAACCTGCAACACCTTTAATTTCTCCTTAAGAACTGATTTACTATCACAAGCAACAAGTACTGAAATATCGGCAACTTCAGAGAACAAACGTTTTGTTCCTTCAAGCCCGATCCTATGTTCATCAAAAATTGCAATATTAATCATCTTCTTCGCCCTTTATAATTGCAGAGGTGCGCTGCATTCCATCCATTAATACAGTGAATGGTTTTTCGAAACGCACATGTTTGAAATGTGTTGTTGTAGCAATAACTTGCTGTTCTTCCAATTCATTCCACAGTATAAAATCTGTCTTCGATCGGTGTTGTATGGAAAAATACCCTATGTTCATCGACGTAACATTATGGAAAAAATGCGAGCCAAGCGATGAGTCGAGTGGATAATTTTCCAAACTGACCTCAACAATTACTTTCGCATTCGAAATTTGCGTCCAGATAACTGGAATTCCTAAAAACTGATCGCGGGTCCCCCAACGACCTGGTCCGATAAGTACGTAATTCCTGTTTTCTTTTACCATAATATTATTCAGGTATTCGATCTCATTAACCATTTCAAGGGTTTTCAACTTGCTGAATTTTTCCCGGTCAATATAAATCACGTCACAAATCCCTTTTACTTCACCATTACCAAGGCTAGAACGGGTAAACAACAGCATTTTATTCTTATCTATAGCATTGATATCAATATGGCTAAAGAACTGAGTACCAACCAATGGCTTAATTTGTAAAAGATAAAACGTTGGTAAGTTATTTTTTGTTCTGTCGAGGTTAACTGCCCATTCAATTTCAACAGGCGAACCAAAAGCCTCTTTAACAGCATTTAACAATAAGGAAATTGTTTGGGCTAAGGGAATATGGTTAAACTGTAAAATGTCGGCAAAATTAACAATACGTGGCCCCCGCGCACTTAATCCTGGCTCTACCCTATCGTTGTCACGGTTGTAAACAGATACACAATGTTTTAGCGCACCATCATTTTCGGCAACACTTATGTCTAAAAGTTTTAAAGAAGCAAATTCCCCATCTTTCAAAAAGTCGATGTTATTCTGTTCACAATCGAGTGCAAAAAACTGAACCTGAGTACTATTCAGCAAGTCTTTAACTGTATACATCGATAAGCGAGGATATACAGGAGAAAAGCGGAAAGCTTTCCACCCATCAACCACATATGATCCCAGCCCCACGGCTGCTACTGCAAATCCCTCTTCAGGTTTCATATGCCCTATAGGGTAATAGTTATACGATTGGGCAACCCCACTTATATGTGGATAGTAATGCTTTCCATACTTACTTCCAATAAGTTCCTGTATAACTACAGCCATCTTTTCTTCTTCAATTTTATGATTTATGGCACGGAAATATAGCCGTGCTTTATCAGAATAAATTGAAGCGAAAACCAATTTAATAGCTGTTTCAATATTTTCAAGAACCAACCGTTTATTGCTGTCGCCATTGGGTACAATATACGTATCGAAAACACCTGCAAATGGCTGTGTAAGTGAGTCTTCAGAAATACTTGACGAACGAACAGCAATTGGTTTATCAATTTGCGAAACAAAATCTTTAAGCTTCATTTCGAGGGAATGAGACAATGATCCTTGCGCAAATATTTCCCTAAGCTTTTCAAACGAAACATCGGAATCTATTATGTAAGGCATCAGCTTATTTCGCGAAATGAAACTCTGAAATTCATCGGTACCAATAATGACTGTAATTGGAGCCAGGATGTTGATTTTTCCGTTTAATTCGGGAAATTCTATATTGTTAATCAGGGTATTAATAAATGCTAATCCACGCCCTTTGCCCCCCAATGAACCACTGGCAAACGATACTATATTTTTCTCATCAAGGGTTGATGTCTCATCAAACTGAAGAATTTTTCCTTTTTTCTTTACTTCTCGATATGCTTGAATAGCTTCAAGAAATTCGTTGCGCGCCAACCTCAGATCAGTATTTTCATCAACCAATTGAGAATTCATCGTTTTTGCAAGCTGTATTTCGCCCCGAGCCATAAGCCAAAGTGAAAACTGATTTTGGTGTGCATGCACATAAAACGATTCATCAGGAACGTCGCGCAGTAAAGTTTCAAAATCGCGTAACGACTTAGCCACACCAATTTTATTCCCTTCCTTGTCGCGAAATGTAAAGTTTCCAAAACCTAAATAACTGATCAGGTATTTACGAATATCTGTCAACAAGGTCTCAGAATTTTTATTTATAAATTTTACTTTCAGCCTTTTGGCCAGATTTTCATTTTCATCTTCTGAAGACTGAAGGATAATTGGCAAGTCTGAAATTTTAGATTTTACATATTTTATAAACTTTACACCGGCGTTGATATCCATCTTTCCACTTCGCTCGAATTCTACATCAGAGATTACGCAAAGCATAAAATCCTGGTATTTGTCGAATATCATCATCGCCTCGTCCCAATTTCGGGCATGAAGGATTTTTGGTCTCGAACGCATTTTGCAAATTTTGTCGAGCTCGTTTTTCTCGACCTCGGGCAACAGCTGCTGAACTTGTCCGAAGACGATACCGTATAATATCTGGAGGTATTTTGAATAATAAAGGGGTGAATCTTCGATAAGTAGGATAACCCTTACCAACCCAATTTTCGTATCATTTTCAACATTAACTTTGTCTTCAATAGACTTTACAATGGAAAAAAATATGGACGAATCACCATTCCAAACAAACATCTTATCGACAGAACCGATGGTTGGCACCAGTTCTTCGTAATAACGCATATCACTTTTCTTGTTCAACAACAAATATACCGGCAACGATTCATTTTGCTGTTTAATCTTCTCACTTAGAATTATTTGAGCTTCCCGATCGAGGCCTGCCATAAGAATTACCAGATCAAACTGAGTAGTTTCAAGCACTTCGAGGGCTTCCTCTGCAGTGGAGACTCCTGTAATACGGGGAAGCGAAAACAAGCTGTACTGGTATATTTCGCCCATGAATTTTTCGAAGAAGGAGTCTTCGTTTTCCAACACAAATGCATCGTAAAGAGTGGCCACAAAAAGTATGTGTTTTATTTTGTACTTCATCATGTCGAGGTACACATACTTATCGATGGTTTGCTGGTTAAAATATAACTGAAGCGGTTTTTTATTTCTAATCAACGACTTACGATATTCCTCTGCTTTGTGCATCTGATTCGACATGAAAACATTTTTGTGGTATATTTCACGCCCTTTATAATTATTGAGATAACCACTGATGAGTTTTCCTATGTTGACAAGCAAGTTTCGTTCTTCTGCGAGGAATGGGCCTTCATACTCGAATGGAAATTCTTTAGTATAAAAAATTTCAATCAAGCCCTTTTTATTGTCGATAGTAATAAAATATTCCTTTTGGCCCCAAATCGTTTCTTTGAAATTTTTACTCACATAATTTTTACCATCGAAACGTATTCGGGCCACAGTACATTTAGGATGCTGCCACGATTGTGGCAAAATATCACAAATAGCCTGCAGGGTCTCATCAATTGGTTTTCCATCTTCAATTATTACTGAAGTCTGGTTAATCGCCCGCAATTCCTTAAGCCTCTCGGTATTATCGTGTTGTAATTTATTGAAAACTTCGCGAGTAGCTATACCCGAAATAAGATTCGCTATATTAATGAGCAAGTTACGTTCTTCCTTTAAAAACGGACCTTCGTCTTCATCGGGGAACTGCCGGGTATAAAAAATTTCTATGAGGCCTTTTTGTTTTTTCGGACTCTCAAATTCTTGAGCCATCCGCCAGGGACTTTCTTCAAATTGTTGGCTTTCGAATACTAAATCGCCATAACTAATGCGGGCAACTGTATACTCAACATATTGCCACGAAGCAGGAAGAATATTCACCAACTCACTCAACGACTGCTGTATCGGCAGTCCTTTTTTTAATATTTCAGAAGTAGCGTTTATTCCTTTTAGTTCTTTTAACCGTTCAGCATTTCGGACAAGCAGATCTTTCAGGGCCTTTGTTGAAACGGTTCCCGAAATGAGCGCTGCAAGATTGTTAATCAGGTTTCGCTCTTCACTTAGGAATGGACCTTCGCCAGCATTGGGGAATTTTTTCAGATAATAAACTTCAAGTGAACCATACTTATTATCGGGGGTATCGAACATTTGCTTGAGCACCCATTGGGTTTCTTTGAAATTATCTGAAACATAAGCCTTCCCTTCATAAACCAATCGCACTGCGGTATGTGCAGGATACTGCATCGCCTCGGGCAACATGGAGCATATCTGCTGAAAAAGCTCGTCGAGTGAACCACTTTTCCTTATTATCTCAGTTGTATTATTGATGCCTTGTAACTCTTTCTGGCGTTCTTTATTGAAAGTCAACAATTTTTCATAGCCAAATACCGCGAGCCGGGCACTTAATACGGGAATAATTTTTTCAAGAAATGCAGTTATTTCTGTAATAAATACTGAATTATCAGAAACATTGCTTCTATCGTACCCAATCTTTAAACTACCAGATTTTCCTTCAGGTGTGGTGAATTCATGGAGAACATACAAATCAGACTTTTTACTTTTTCCAGAATCGAAACAATAATCATCGTATTCAACAGTAACTGTTAGTTTAAACTGGGCAAAAAGCGATGTAAAACGATCAAAAAAATTACGAAGACATTTTTCCACACTATTGCTGTCATTCAACAATTCAACCAGTTGGAAAAAATCAGCCGAATTATAGTACAAAAAGCTATCTGCACCATTCCCTTTATTATCGACACCTGAATTCTGTTGCATCTTCGTATGAAATTAAGTATTCTGGCAGTTTGTCTGCCCAGTTCAAATTCAGTTCGAAAATAGTACAAAAAAGGGAGAACATTCAACCCAATGAAGCAAAATCAGCAATCAAAAATCCACAAAATGTGGAATAAAATCATTATACACATCGGCAAAACTATTGGCATTTGCATGGTTCATCCTCCTGACCATTGTGATAAAATCGGGATATTCGGCTTTGAAATTTTCGACATAAGCACAAATAAATTTCGAGAAATTACCATACAAAACACCGTAAATTCTGAGGAAAATTCTTCAGTCGAACACAATAATGCATCGAATGAGTTCAACATACATTCACCTTCAAACAGAAAGCGTAATAAATAATGATTCAATTGTATATATGGTGTTTCATTTGAATATTTTTGCACTACTAAAAAATCAAAAGAGAGAAAGATGGGAAGAAAAAAAAGTTTACTGCCGATATTACTCACCACGATGTTTGCTTCGTTTATGAACCCGTTTATGTTATCGGGAGTAAATATAAGTTTACCCGATATTCAGCAGTTTTTCGGATGTAGTGCTACTCTCCTAAGCTGGACGATCAATGCCTTTTTACTCACGAATGCAATTATTTTACTTCCGGTGAGCAAATTATCGGATCAAAATGGACGCGCTAAATATTTCAAAATTGGACTTTACCTTTTCACACTATCTTCTCTTGCAGCAGCATTAAGTCCGAATATTCCAACGTTTATAGTCTTTCGTGCTATTCAAGGAGCAGGTTCAGCAATGATGCAAGTAACGGGCATGGCTATTGTAACATCTGCTTACCCGCCCGAAAGACGAGGTGTTGCACTTGGATTAAACATTGGATCGGTGTACACGGGGTTATCTGTTGGCCCGTTTGTTGGCGGCTTGCTCACCCAGCTTGGCGGATGGCAGTTTGTATTTCTTGCTTCTGTTCCACTGGCAATTGTTGCCATAATACTGGCACACATAAATTTGCGTGACAATGATGATGAATTGATCCAAACAACTTTCGACTGGAAAGGAAGCCTTATTTATGCTGTAGCCATAGTCGGAATTGTTTACGGTGGAGGCAAAATACTATCCGGGTATGGTAGTTTTCTCTTTGCCACTGGCTTATTACTTTTCATTATTTTCCTCAGGTACGAGAAAGGAATCCAATCGCCTATTTTTAATGTTAATCTGTTCAAAACCAATAAATTGTTCTCGTATTCAAATTTGGCAGCCCTTATTCACTACACCGCAACATCGGGAATAGGATTTTTGCTCAGCTTATATTTACAGATATCCAAAGGACTAACTCCGAGAGATGCAGGGTTAATACTTGTAGCCCAACCTATTATGATGGCCATTTCGGCCCCATTGACAGGTCGCATGTCAGATAAAACCAGGCCGGGCATCCTCTCTTCAGCAGGAATGATAATAACGCTTGCTTGTCTTTTCCTGTTTTCAATGCTGGACAAAGACACCTCGTTATTTTATATCATTTCAGTATTGGTGATGCTGGGACTTGGCTTTGGCTTATTCTCATCGCCAAACACGAACGCAATAATGGGATCGGTAAGTAAACTGGAGTACGGAATAGCATCGGGAACTAGTGCTACCATGCGGGTTTTTGGTCAAACACTAAGCATGATGACTGCCACAATATTTATTTCTATGCTGTTGAAAGACCAACAAATAAGCCCCGAGACTACTGATCTTTACCTGAAAAGCATGAGAATTAGCTTCATGCTGTTTGCCGTTTTGTGTGTCCCCGGGATCTGGTTTTCGCTACAACGAAACAAATAAATACTAAAAAAAAGTGCTCCAACTATTTGTTGAAACACTTTTCCTATTATCATCGATTACAACTATTCAGGCATATATGCCCCAACAAAAGAAGCTTTTTTATCGCTGACATTCATCACCTTGATTATCTCTTCGGGCAGAATTGCAGCTTTTAGTTTTCCTGCACTCTCGGCATTAAGTGAAAAATCGTTAGCACTAACATTTGTAAGAAAAGGAGTTGAAATTCCTTTAAAAAGTTTGCTTTCTGTTGAGAATTCGGGATAAAGAGCAGTAAGCTCTTCCGGGGTGCTAAGGGTATCAGTACACTTTTCGGCCTTGGCAGGACTCCATAGAATCAGTCCATTTTCCAACTCGTCAGCTTCATACACATAGAAATTATTGTTTTCTGCAGTAAGTGTTGACTTATTGAGCCGTTCGCACATATCGGCCGGTTGCCATGCCGACCATGAATTACGCGATAAGTCTTTTTGCATATAGAACAAATTGTTTTTCAGAATATGATTTTCGCGTGCATCGACTCCGGGAGCTGTATTAATATGCCAGCCAAAATGATCATTACCGTCGCCACGGCTATTACGGCCAAAACTGGCAGTACTGTTTACAAACGTATTGTTCCAAAGCTGAACATTGGCACTATTGAGCACAAATGCGCCCTGTTCGCAATTAAGGAAAACATTTCCTGCACAAATTGCATGACTTGAAATTTCATAGAAAAAGCCACTAAAGTTAGACCAAATTTGTTCCTTTTCTTTGAATTTCTGTACATTACCTATATTTTCGACCCAATTATTGACAAAAACGCCATCGCGGTTACCAACATCGTACCAAAGACCGTTTGAATTTGGCTGATCGATAATAAGATTATTGCGGCATACAACCCGGTGAGTTTGATTAAAAATCTTTACCGATGAGGGATAAAAACCAGTCCAGCGTTCGATGTTATTGTTTGCAAATATATTCCGTTCGAGGAGCACATCTGATGAAGCAACAAGATAAAGACCTTCTGTATTGGTATCGATAATTTTGCAATTACGCATTACCATACTGTCGCCTATCGCAAATACACCAATTCTAAAACATTTTGAGAATGTACAATTTTCGAAAACGGTACCAATCACATCTTTTCCATGCTCTGTTTCAGAAGAAACCTTCTGTGGATAATACCCATCAATATGAACCATAGTATCGGGGTACTGAGTAATGATAAGACCTTTGATTACGGGCCCACGTCCATCAGATTTCTTGCCATGAACATCGGCAATAGTGCGCATAATGGCTTTTCTAAAAGCAGTGATCTCAACGGTTTTTCCAGTAGGATCTGTTCCAATATATATTTCTTTAGTGTTATAATCAACAAAATATGTTCCTTCAACCACATCTTTTTTAGAAGCAACCGATTCAAGGAATTTTCCATCAACAAAAATCCCATCGTTATTGAACCTGTGAAGAGGGGTGAATTTCTCTTCGTGTTGGCGGTTCCACCAGCTTTCAGGAGCGCCGGGGAATAAATAATCCCACTTGGTAACCCAAGCGCCATCAGCAGTTTTGCTCCAGTCAGCGGCAATTAATGTACCGTTTAATACTGGCTGTTCGTCGCGATAGGGCTGAATTGTAATTCCCTGATTAAATGTCAAATTACCCGTACGATATACTCCCCCACGCATTACAATGGCATCGCCCGAAACAACTTTTGAAATTGCCACTTCGATAGTTGTTGGGGTTTCAATGCTTAATCCATCTGCATTTACATCGGCGTCAGGCGAAACATAATAGATTTTCCCCGGCACGCTGGGCAGTTCATACACTTGAGCCTGAGGCCCATAAAAACTCTTGTCTTTCACAGGTCCTTGGTATGTTTCAACAGGAGAGCTGCATGCGAAAGATATTATGGCTATTGTAGCCAAAACACCTGCGCGAAAAAAATAATTTAATTTATTCATCATTCTATTATATAAGGTTGCTTTACCAATAACAAAAAACTCTTAGAAACCTGAATTATTGCATATTGTATATTTTACGTTATTCCATCAGCCTGCAAAAAATATTGTAAGAGTTCGGTAAAATTCAAAATCACTACGAAAATAAGTAAACTGAATATGTGGATTTGTTAATCTGTTCCTAAAATTACAGAATAATCAGATGATAAACTTGAGTCCCTTTCAAAAAAGCCTCAAAAAAAGAAAAAAACATAATTTGCGCATTATCCTATTGAATAAGCTACAAAGTGCCTCTATGTGTTCAATGAATCATGGAAAAATGACTAATTGCTCACTTAAGCGCCGAGTCATTAAATGTTATATTATAACCATTACCCTCAACTAATAGCTTCAATCCAAATGTATTATCGGGATTTGAACTTGCTTTTATCTTGCCAGACATAACATTTCTACTTAAAGTCAGCATATCTTCAATTTTAAATAGAGTTTCCACACTATTATTATTGTAATAACCTGGATATAAATACTTAATATTGTCTGTCTTCATAATGTCAATAATTTTTTCGCATGATGCGATAAACGTTGAGAAATTAACAGATAACAACAACAGCCCTGTTCCAAATGAATCTCCACTAAACCCATAACCTGCTTTTTAATCAATAAACGTAGTTGACCCCATTGTATGGCCCGGAGTATATACTACTTCTAATTGTCTGTTACCTAAATCGATAATCTGCCCATCTTTAAAATAGTTAATTATGCCTTGATAGTTCATCAGAAAAAATAAACATGCTGCATTGATCAAACTAAAACTTATTACTTTTGGACTGTTTGCCTTATAGAATAAGCCTTTCCCAGAAAGGAACCAGAGAAAATAAAAAAAGGAAAAAAAAATCACTTTTTTCATCAATATATGCAACCCTTTTCAAATCGCATTGTCTCTATTTTTGAAATTTGAATTTTGGGAACACCGACAGACATACACCAGAAGCTAATTGAAGCCAGCAAAAAGGGCGATAACCGAGCCCGGCGGCAGTTGTACGAGCTATACGCCCGCGCCATGTTCAACATTTGTTACCGAATGATGAACAATCGCGAGGATGCAGAAGATATACTACAAGAAGCTTTTGTACAAGCATTTGCCAAATTAGAATCGTTTCGTTACGAATCAACATTTGGGGCATGGCTTAAGCGAATAGTGATCAACACCTGTATCAACGCTATCAACAAAAGAAAAGTTGATTTGTTGCTCACTGAGGATATGTACTATTACAAAGATGTAATGGATGAAGATGAGGAAGAATTGCCACTTACGGTGCAGGATATTCAGAAGGCACTGGAACAGTTACCCGAGGGTGGACGCATTGTATTCTCACTTTACCTGCTCGAAGGGTACGACCACCTTGAGATTGCAGAGATTTTGGGAATAACAGAGTCAACCTCGAAGTCGCAATTCATGCGTGCAAAACGAAAAGTATGTGAAATTTTAAAGGAGAAGTACTATGAAACAAGCTATTAAGGAGTATTCTTCTCCAAAACTGACAGAAATGCAAATTGTTGAACAACTTAGAAACAATCAATAATATGAAAAAACTTGAAGATTTCATGAAGGATCATCGGGAAGAATTCGACCTGCATCTCCCCTCGGAAGACGTATGGAATAAAATTGAATTTCAACTCGATAAAACGACGGGGAAAAGGAAAACCAAGTTTTTCACAATTTCCGTAGCTGCTGCTGCTGTGTTGCTTTTAGCTCTCATCGGAACATTTATGCTCAATAAAGGAGAAACCGATTTCAGAAAATATGCTTCTGTATCGGATCCAGAAATGCGAAACCTGCTCGAAACTGAAGCTTTTTATGCTTCAAAAGTTTCTTCAAAAATCGACGAAATAGAAAAGTGCTATAAAGTATATCCAGAGCTAAAAATGGATATTGAAACCGATCTTTTTGAACTCGAAAAAATGTATAAAGAATTGGAAAACGACCTTGAAGACAACCTCTATAACAGAGAAGTAATCGAAGCAATGATACAAAACAATCGGCAACGGCTTGAAATGGTCGACAGGGTTTTAAATCAAATAAACTGCTAAAGCTATCGAAATGAGAAAAGTAGTAACACATATTATCGGGTCGTTATTGATTGCGATGTTGGCAGTAACCCTAATTCCCAGTAAAGCATCGGGGCAGGTTACCGAATCGAGGCAGTTGTCGAAGTTATTTAAAATCAATAAGAATTCCATAATTGATATCAGCAATAAATATGGTGATATCAGCATCGAAACATGGAATAAGGATTCGGTACTGGTTGAAATCTTTGTCCAGGTCTCAGAAAAAAGCCGGGATAAGTTAAAGAAGAAAATGAACGGGATCAGCTTCGAACTAACCCAATCGGGGCACTACGTGGTCATTGGCACCATAATTGGCGATTCGCGAAATGTAATCATGAGCGAATTTACAAAGCTGAAAGAAAATGTTGGAATGGGAGACACCCAGGTAGAAATCAACATGAAGGTAAAAATGCCCGATTATCTGGATCTGAGAATAAACAATAAATTTGGGAACATTTATCTATATGACTACAAGGGAGATATAAGTATTGATATGGCCAACGGTAAATTAAAAGCCAACGACCTCTCCGGGTATGCCAATATTAAAATCAACTTCGGCGATGCCTTTATCAATACGATCGATTCCGGAGTACTTGAGGTATATTACGGCAAACTGAACCTTGCTTCAGCACGAAAAATTCGCATCACGAGTAAAACCAGCGACATTACCATTACCGAGGTTGAACAACTGTCTGCCAATTCGAGCCGTGACACATACCGGATACGAATGATCAACGATTTCGAAACCACATCGAGCTGGACAGACTTCGAAATAACCGAGTTCCATAACAAATCAGATGTACGGATGACCTATGGTGACATTGCCATTGAAAACATAAAAAGCACATTTGAATCCATTTACATCGATTCTCGCTCTTCGAAAATAAACCTGACATTCGACAAGAAAGCAGATATTAACTTCGATATAACCAGCAACAAAGAAGTAAACCTACCTTTCTCGTCGAAAATCGACAAGAAAGAGCAAATTGATCAGGCTGAGAAACTTTACCGATATCTGGGCCGTACAGGTGACATAAAAATTGAACAGCCAAAACTGATCGTAAAAAGTAATTCAGGTGACATAACAATTATTAAACGCTAAGAGAACACTATTTTTAACACAAATACGCACAAGCCATTATGAAAACAACAAGTAAACTTATCGCATTACTGGCAATTGCACTAGCTTTTTTCTGCAGTTGCCATTCGGGTATTATCATTGAAGGTAACGGAACATTTATTGAAGAAACACGGACAATTCCAGCATTCGAACAAATCTATGTTGACGGTAGTTTCAATGTCTTTTTCACCCAAGCCGACTCGAACAGTGTACGGATAAAATGCGAATCGAACATTATGCCATACATCGAAACAGCAGTTTTCAACAAGAAACTCGACATAAAATTCGCTTCTCACATCAGCATAATGCTCAACGAAGATATCGATATATATATTACAGGGCCTTATGTTGAAAAAATAGACCTTGCGGGCTCAGGTAATATAACATGCGATTCGTTGGCTGCCGAAAAAGGCGAGATAATTATCAGCGGATCGGGAAATATCTACACCAACTTTTATGGAAAAGAGTTCGAATCAGAGATCTCTGGTTCGGGAACAATGGATATTTTCGGAGATTGCGACATAATAAACACAACCATCTCAGGATCAGGATCTATTGCTCTCGAAGCACCCGACTGCGATTTTGCTTCGGTAACAATTTCAGGTTCTGGCTCGGCCAAACTCATCGGTAGTGCCGACGAAGTTAAATTCATTAATGAAGGCTCGGGAAAAATCAAAGCCTACGACTTTCCGGTTAAAAAAGCCGAAATTGACATTGAGGGTTCGGGTTATATCTATGTAAATGTTTCAGAATCACTCGTGGCCAGGATTGATGGAAGTGGCAACATTTATTATATTGGCAATCCTGCAATCAATTTTAAAGAGTTCGGCTCAGGCTCGCTCATCAACGACAACTAACTAACATCAACTTGCTGCACCAACACAAGCGCGGCAAAGTATAAACGAAAGCAGTTACAACAAATAGAAATATTAATTGAACGCAACTGATGAAAAATCTACTCACTCTCATATTTATCCTTTTCTTGACACAACCGATGGCTGCCCAAAAATTTGAACGATCGGTCGGGTTAAGGTATGGCGGCTCAAACGGTATCTTTTTCGACGTGCTAAACGAAGACCTTTCTACTTACCGGTTTATGCTTACCTGGCGCGAAGAAGGCCGGCAAGTTACCGCCATGAAATATTATCAACATTACAAAAGTGACAAAATACCAAAGTATCTATCCTTCTATTATGGTTTCGGAGCCCATGCCGGCTATGTCAAATGGGTTCAGTACAAACAAGATATTGAACACGGGTATTATTGGGAAGATGTTACATCACCAGCATTAGGGCTCGACGGGCTTATTGGTTTGTCGTATGATTTCGAAAGGGCTCCGGTTTCACTGCTTTGCGAAGTGAAGCCGTATTTCGACATCTGGGGGAAAAAAATCTTCAACCCGGTAATATTCGATTTTGGCATTTGTGCAGTTTACCACTTCTAACCATGAATCAATTAAACAAAGATATAATCATGAAAACATTGTTAACTAGCCTAATAATCTTAACGTTTACCACATGTTTGCTTGCTCAGGAAAGCATGACGATCAGTGGAGACAGCATTTTCGAGAAAAACCAAATTAAAACCGTTTTTTCAAAAGAAAAGAATGATGGTTTCTATGGTGCATTCTCGGTTGGTTATTCACCCATCGATGATAAAAACGCTCTTACCGCTTCGGCCCGGGGATGCTGGATCATGGACCACTTCTTTTCATTTGGAATTGGAGGAACCGCTTTCATGAATCAGATCGAAGAATTCACGTCGGATGATGTTTTGCAGAACAACGACGAAGTAAACCTTGCAGGAGGATATGCAGGCATCATACTCGAGCCTATCCTGCTCCCACTAAAACCAGTACATCTTTCGTTTCCAGTATTAATTGGTGTTGGTGCAGCAGGCAATTTTTCCGACTACACTTACTTCTCGACCTATATGGTTGACGATTTCTTCTGGGTAGTTGAGCCACAAGCCGAACTTGAACTTAATCTTACCCGATGGTTCAGATTGGCGCTATATGGTGGTTACCGCTTTACATCAAAGCTCAACATTGAGGGTATTTCAGCAACAGCACTCCAAAATTATTCGGCAGGTATAACCATAAAAATGGGACTTTTTTAAATCATTACTCCATACATTAACCCCTTGAACCTGCGCTGCTTGCAACGCAGGTTTTTTATTTATACACAACAAAAGCTTGTAATAACCAAATGATTAAACCCAAAAAAATTACTGTATTAGGTACAACTAAACGATAGAAGACTGGACCTGTTCAAGAAATCATTATATCACATTCTGTTCCTATTGTATTTGAATTCACCTTAAGCAAGAAAATATCTACATTTGCGCATCAACATTCACTATGGAAAAACAAAATCCGTTACGGCTCTATCTGTCGGTCATCCTGGCCATGCTATTCTTTTCCCTTTCGTTTGTTTGGTTTAAAGTTGCCAATGCAAGCTATGGACCACTTACAATAGTACTATTCCGACTGATAATTTCAGCACTGCTGCTGTATCCTTACGCTCGCGTTGCAAAGCGCCTTGTGCTACCCGACAAAAAGGATTTTGGATACTTATTGCTATTAGCGTTCTGTGAACCTTTTTTGTATTTCATGGGCGAAAGTTACGGGCTACAATATATTTCGCCTGTAGTTGCCTCGGTGATCATAGCAACAATTCCACTTTTCGCTCCTGTTGCAGCTTATTTATTTTATCGGGAAAAAGTTAGTTTTCAGAACGTTATTGGAATAGGCTTGTCGTTTATCGGTGTTACCTTAGTGATTTATCAACTAGGGGTTGGCATAACCGCCTCACCCATAGGAGTGCTGCTCCAGTTCAGTGCTGTTTTTTCGGCGATCGGGTATTCCGTTGTTTTGCATCGCATCTCAGATCGAATGAATAACATCTCTATCATACTGTTTCAAAACACTATAGGAGCACTATACTTTCTGCCATTGTGGTTAATCTTCGAAAAAGATAAGTTTTTTGAAACCCCTTTCGACCCGGCAGCGATGCTTGCCATTGGCGAACTAAGTCTTTTTGCATCAACCCTCGCCTTCATCTTGTACACCTATAGTATCCGTCATTTAGGCATAACTAAATCGAACATGTTTGCCAACGCAATACCCGTCTTCACGGCCCTTTTCGCATGGTTCATCCTCGATGAACAATTAACTGCTCAAAAAATTTTCGGCATTATGCTTGTCATTGGAGGATTGTTTATTGCTCAATTTAAACTAGTAAGACACAACAATGGACCCGATCCAATACCGTTCGAGTGACGAATTGAAAGCTCTATCGAGGCTTGAGGATAAGAAAAACAAACGCCTTGCCGATCAACTTCGCAAAATGAAAGAACCTGCTGTTGATCAATTATTTCACCCACTCCACGAAGAAGCTTTTCAACAGTTCGACTGCTTAGTCTGTGCTAACTGCTGCAAAACAATTAGTCCCATTGTTACCGAAAAAGATATCGACAGGCTGGCACGCCATTTTCGAATGAAACCATCGGCCTTCATCGATCAATATCTACATATCGATTGTGATAAGGACTACGTTTTCAACCAAACCCCCTGCCCTTTTCTTATGTCCGACAATTATTGTATGGCATATGAAAGCCGACCAAAGGCTTGTCGTGAATACCCGCATACCGACCGGAGGAATATGCGACAAATATTAAAACTCACGCTCAAAAATTGCGAAGTATGCCCTATTGTTCATGGAATTATCTCCGAATTAAAAAAATAAAATAATTCTTACAATACAACATTATCAAAATCGGCTCATTCTAACCATCAAAATGATAGAATATTCACCCTACTTCTGATGGATTTGTCCCAATGTTGTTTTTAGAAAATCAAGTAATTTCAACATTGCTATTCATAACATAGATCAGAATGAAGACCAGAAATTATTTATTTATTAAAAGTGGTGAAGCTGTATTTGTTTTTACCATACTACTTCTTTGCCTTGCCTTTAAATCACACGGACAAGTTCAAACAGAAGATTCTACAATGACTAAAAAAATTGAAATAAAACGATAAAAATTATTACTTTTCGTCGCTGAAAAATAATAATATGAAATTGTCGCGCAAAAACAGAATCAGAATAAAGGTCATAGGCTTTTTGCTTATGATACTAACTATGGTTTTGTTGAACAACATGCAACAAGAAAGTTCTGCGAATTTCAGTGCTAGGAATAATAGTGAAATAATTGGAAATATTAACGATAAAGGCATCACCCCTGGATCAGCAACCATCCCGACAAAAACAGAGGGCGACCTTCCATTAAGGCTCATTTCAAAGCCAAATTCCAATTTTTTAATGGTGCTAAACAATTGTCAACATTTCAGCAATGCAGTGAAATTCCAACTTTTACAGAAAACATTTCTTCAGTTTTGCACAAGAATTCATTACAACTTTATAACAGAATACTTGGCAACCATTAGGAACAAAGATTACAAATGATATTTTTTAACCCTTTTATAGTGAGTTGAATAAAAAGTATAAACATATTCTTCTCAAGATTTTTTACTGAATGAAAGCTGTTTTGCTGAAGCACGATAACCAAAATCGGATTAAGGCAAAGCAGCTTTTTTTTGACAACATTTGATGAATACAAGATTATTCAGATGGGAATTAACAACTTTTTTCCCTTATCAGATTCAACGCAACGTAGCTAAGAAATTATAGGGAATAGATCAAACGATGAGAATACAAGTTCAAACAGAAATTCTGAAGAGGTCTTTATGTTGACAAAAATAAACCTGAATGGCTTAATAATTCGCCGGTTTGTATTTTTCGAATGACAGTGTTTATCCTTAATGTTTCAAAAAAATGATCCTATATTTTTTTATCTTTTATCTCCCCAACTTTCCCCAATGACCCGAAGTAGCTTTCAACTTATTATACATCGTAGAATATTCTACAATATGAAATAAGAAATCGCGCCTCATTACGATAGCGCGATTAACCAAATATTATGATAGTCGTTTTTTCTAGTTGTAAGCCAATTGTTCTTCTTTCACAAATTGGCGGTATGAAGTGTACCCAACATATTCACCTTTTT
>JAAYAG010000032.1 GCA_012719495.1 Bacteroidales bacterium | reverse complement strand
CAGCCCAAGCATCGCCACGCGACCAATCAAAGGTTTTGTACGACAATACCGTTCCTCGATCGGTCCAATTTACCATGTCGGTTGTGGAATAGCACTTCCAATCGTTCATGGTGAAGAAATTCCGCACCGTTGAATCTTCGTCGTGCGAAGTGTACAAATAAACTGTACCATCGTACACCATTGGTGCAGGGTCGGCGGTGAAATAGGTTTGAACGATGGGGTTTTGCGCGCTAAGACAAATTGCAGTACAAACTGCAGCACCCATCAGTGATAATTTACAAAATGAATTCATAGTTTCTTTTATTATTTCTGTTTTCTAATCAGTTTCTGTTACTTATTAATACGTTACAAATTTCAGCATGGGGTATCAAGTTAAAAATTTGACGCGAGTATGATGACAGTTCTTTTTGGTGTTAAAAATATTTGAAATACTTACTACCTTAATAATGTGATCTTTCTTTTATGAAATGAGGGCTGATGGCTGAGCCACCAGCCCTCATCTACTTGCATTTTTTTATTTAATAATTCCAATCCGTCTTCTGGCAGAGATGCATTGATCTAAGAATTGATTCTATATAAGACGAAATCGTTTTTTATAAATAACTACTTCAAATTCTTCTTTTCGACCTTCCAAACTGTTGATTTTGAAAGTTCGCATGGATCTCCGGTGAACATTTTTCCGGCTTCCTTGTCCCCTTTCAATTGCCATTTGTACCAAGCAGTTGCCACTTTAGCAAACTCACCACCGTGAGGTTGGCTGTATGTTCCACCATGACCCACATCCATATTGGCTACAAATACAGGCACATGGTTGATGCGACTGAAGTCGTCCATGCCATTTTTATAGGCTATATCAGTTTCACCACCCAACAAATAGAGCGTTGGCGTATGCAGTTTTTCTAAATGATCCTTTTTCAAACCGGGCATTCCGGGCATTCCACCGCCATCTCCAATGATACCGCTATTACAAATAATAGCAGTTGTTATTCTTGGATCAGGAGCTGTTTCGAGTGTTTGCAAACCGCCACATGACATACCACTAACAGCAATTTTCGAAATATCGATTTTGCCGTAAAGCTCACTGTCTTTATTATTGTTCTGAGCAATGGCCCAGTCAATAGCATCAATCAGTTGCGATGACGTTGAACGGCCACCACCACGCTGGCCTTCCTGAGGCATTGGGCCAATGGCAATTACCAAAAAACCGTGTGATGCCACTTCTGACAAGAAATTGATATGTTCCCAGGGAGAATTGGCGCAAGCACCATTACCCCAGGCAATGATTGGTAACTTTTCTTTCTTTCCAAAAGCGCTTAAATCTTTAGGTCGAAAAATGGTGTGGGTTGTCAGTGAAGCGTCCGTGCTCATAATGGCAGAATACGCTCCGGTACCACCATCTTCAACAACCCGTGAAGTTGTTTTTTCAGTTGTTCCAGTTTCCTGAGCCAACAATGATTTTTGAAAACCGATTCCAGTAAGTACCAGAACAGCAAGACTAATGAGTATTTTCTTCATACTAAAAATGGTTTAATTATTTTATAGAATAGTTACTTTCAACATTTTTAAATCTTTTGCGTCTGAACTGTTCCCGTACAAAACTTCGTATTCGCCGGGTGTAACAGCCATTTGGCGTTGGCTCCAGTCGTAGAACTCAAACGATGCGGGCGTAAGTTCGATGGTGGCTGTTTCCGATTTTCCGGCTGCCAATTCCATACGTTGGAATCCACGCAATGTTTTGAGCGGCCCCTCCAAGTCGTTCATCTTGCGGATGTAGACCTGAACAATTTCGGTTCCGGCACGTTTGCCCGTATTTTTTACAGGAATGGTCAACTTCACATTCTCATTGGCCTTGATGCTTGTTTTACTGATGCTTGCATTGCCAATTTCGAACGTGGTGTAGCTCAATCCAAAACCGAATGGGAACAAGTAATCGGTTGTGTATCGATAGGTGCGGTCGGTCATGGAGTAATCTTCGAAATCGCCCAGTTTGTCTGAGTTTTTGTAAAAAGAAATTGGAAGTTTTCCCCCGGGGTTGTAGTCGCCAAACAGCACGTCGGCAACTGCTTTACCGCCTTGTTCGCCAGCATACCAGGCTTGCAAAATGGCGTCGCAGCTTTGTGTTTCGGGTTCCAAGGCAATGGCCGAGCCCGAACAGTTTACAAAAATCACCTTTTTACCGGCAGCCTTCAATGCTTTCAAAGCGTTGCGCTGAACGGCAGGCAATTCAATGTCGGTACGGTCGCCCCCTTTGAAACCGGGATACGAAACGGGCATTTCTTCGCCTTCGAGCTTGCCCGAAAGTCCGCCCACAAACACCACGGTTTCGATGCCTTTCAATTTGTTAATGAGATCAGTATAATCAACATCAACCTCTTTTCCGAAGTCAATTTCAATGTTGGCTTGCCAGTTGTTTAGTTGGGCATAACGCATTTCGATGATGTACTTTTTGCCAGCTTCGAACTTGTAGGCAATGCGCGATGGCAGCGTGCGCCAATTGTTGTACATCTGCAATTGTTCGCCATTCACCAGCAATTCGAAATATCCCGTTGCGCCTCCCTTGAAAACCAATTCTTCGGTGGTTTTTGGGGTGAATTCAGCTTGAAATAGTGCTGAAAAACCTTCGAGTTTCACGCCCGAAGCAAATTCGTGCTGACCGGCTGTTGTTTTCTTAATGGCACTTGCAATTTGTTGTGAAATAACGGAATTCCCCTCACGAGACGGATTGTTCCAATAGGTTGCTTTGAAGCCGGGTTTCCCGTCGAACGACAGTTGCGAAAAGTAGCTTTCGGTCACTTTGTCCTCAACCAAGTCGCAGCCTTTGTCGTAGATGATTTTGCTTTCAGAAATCTTCGATTTGATGCCATTCAAAATAGAAATTGTATGAATGGGCGTGCCGTTGTAATTGCCCCACAACATCTCCTCGTCGGCAGCATTGGGGCCAATCACCGCAATTTTTTTCGATGATTTCGACAGCGGCAAAATATTATTGTTGTTTTGAAGCAAGGTCATGCTTTGTTGCGCCATTTTGTAGGCCAACTGCTTGTGTTTGTCGCAGTTCAACACCGAAGCAGGAATTTGCGCCCAAGGCACCAATGCGTCGTCGTCGAAATCGCCCAACTCGAAACGGCCTATCAAAATGCGCATCAAACTTTTGTCGATGTCTTCCATTTTTATCAGTCCTTTTTCAACACCTTCGGGAAGGGTTTTGTACGGATAATTTTCCCATACACATTCTACATCAGTTCCGGCCAACACGCCTTTCGATGCAGCATGTACTGGAGTTGAAGATACTTTATGCGAAGTATAAAAGTCGGTTATGGCACCACAGTCGGACACAACGATGTGTTTGAAGCCCCACTCATCGCGCAGGATGCGTTGCAACAAACGGGTACTTCCGCAACAAGGTTCGTCGTCCAAACGTTGGTAGGCGCACATTACCTGACGAACATCAGCCTCTTGCACCAATGCTTTGAAGGCAGGCATATAGGTTTCACTGAACAAGCGTGGGTTTACATTATTGAGATTCAACTCGTGGCGGCTCCATTCGGGCCCCGAATGTACGGCGTAGTGCTTGGCACAGGCCAACAGTTTGCGGTATTTGGCATCTTCGGGGCCTTGCAATCCTTTCACCACCTGCACGCCCATGCGCGAAGTAAGATAAGGGTCTTCACCATAAGTTTCCTGACCACGTCCCCAGCGCGGGTCGCGGAAGATGTTCACGTTGGGCGTCCACACCGACAGGCTGAGGAACCGTTTGTTCTCGTTGCCACGGCGCAAATGCTGGTGGTATTTTGCACGGCCTTCGTCCGACGCTGCGTCGAAAATATGGTAAACCATTTCATCGTTGAACGAGGCGGCCATCCCAATGGGCTCGGGAAAAACGGTTACACTGTCGTTGTTGGCATATCCGTGCAAGGCTTCGCTCCACCAGTTGAATTTGCGGATTCCCAAACGGGGAATAGCATCACTCTGGTCGCACATCAGCGCGGCTTTTTCCTCAATGGTCAACCTCGAAAGGAGGTCTTTGGCTCGCTCTTCAAAACTCAGGTTTGGGTTTTGATAAGGATATTGTTGAGCAAACAAAGTGCTTGCAATCATCATCATAAAGAAGAACAAAAGTCCTTTCTTGTGTAAAAATCGATTGTTCATATATTCATTTTATTAATATTCTACATCTTCCGGCCAACTCTTAGAAAAACACAAAGGCAACAAAGGTTATAACGAAGGACACAAAACTTGTTTGGGTCATCTCTTTGTGTCTTCGTGTCTTCGTGTTTTATTTAGTTAACCGGCTTCAAACTGGCGGCAAAACCTCCACGACGGAGCATTTTTACTTCAACCTCCGAATTTTTATCGACCACCAAGTAGCGTGTGGCGAATTCTGTATCGTATTTGCCATCGACAATCAATGTGAGTTGGTATTTTTTTCCTTCGGGCAGGAAGTTGAATGTCAGTTTTTTGGTTTTGTCCCTTCTTACTTCGGAATTGATGCCGCCCACGTACCAATTGTCGCCTTTGCGGCGCGCCATCACCACTTCTTTTCCTGGGTAACCATCTACAAACTTAGTATCGTCCCAAGCGTTGGGCACTTCGCGCAAAAAGTTTTTAGCTGCATCAGGAAGGTTGTAGTACCCCTCGGGGCGGTCTGCCAAATGCTGCATGCCCGACTCAAACAATACACTCAAAGCCAACTCGTGACCATACGAGGTAGTGTGCGGGTGCTGCGAATTGGTGAAGGTTACCGGTGTATAGTCCATGGCGCCCACCACATTGCGGGTAAAAGGCAGAATAGTATTATGCTCGGGTGCAGTGGTGGTAAGTTCCGGACCGTTGTTATACCACTCGGCACCGCGAACGCCTTCGTAGGTCATCAGGTGCGGATAAGTTCGCGCCCAGCCACGTGGCACCAGACAGCCATGGAAGTAAACCATTATTTCGAATTTGGCTGCATCTTCAAGAATATCGATGTAGTAATTAATCATGTCCTGTTTTTCACTTTCGAAGAAGTCAACTTTCACGCCATAGATGCCCAATTTCTTCAATTTGGCAAATTCTTCCATGCGATTTTCGTGGGTCAACATGCGGTCTTTAGGGGTAGAATTCACCCAGGTGTGATCGCCGCCCGAGTTGTACCAAATTAAAGGTTTTACACCAATTGAATGTATGTATTTTAAGGCATCTTCCAGGTTGCCACCATCGGTCATCATATCCCACTCCCAATCGAGCAGCGTGTAGGGCCAGCCCATCGAAGCAGCCAAATCGGCAAAGGCGCAAACGGTTTTGTAGCTGCGGGTTCCATGATTGTCTGACCAATAATTCCAAGAAGCTTTTCCAGGTTGAATCCAATCGGTTTTTGCAACAGTTGATGGTGCCGAAACGTCGTCAACCAGTGTTGATTCAACGATGTCGGCAAGTGTTCCCACAATGATGACACGCCAAGGCGATTTCCATGGAAGCGTGATTGTTGGCTGAACTTCGCCCTTTTCGCGCCCGTTCCATTTGTCGGGGAAAGTGAGTTTGTATTTGGTTTTTTCGCCAAAGTTGGTGAGTTTGGTTCCGCAATAGGTGCGGTTCAAATCGGCTTCGTGAATCAGGTACCAGCAAGCTTTGTCGGGCGTATTGAAAAGTGCAGGGTATCCCCAGTCTTTCTGCTCGTTTCCATCTTTTAGCGTACTGTACAATGCTTCGTTAGCCGGGTTGAATTTGGTGAGCCAGCGCATGGTGCTATCGGGTACTGAATAGGCTGTGAATTCGTCTTTCACCACAAAGGTTCCCTCTTTTTCGGGGAATTCATAGCGAAAAGTCACACCATCGTTGTACGCCCTAATAATGAGGTTCATTTTGGCTTTCGATGGATTCTCGAACGAAACCACCACCTCGTTGGCCTGATTGCTGCAATTACTGCGCTTGCCATGAATAGCGGTGTATTGTTCGCTCAACAACGTTGGTTTTCCGGCCTTCAGGAACTTCAATTCGTTTGAAAAATCCTGATCGCTGCGCGAAAGACCAAGATCGATCTTTGGAATGGCCTCAAAAGATTGGCTTCCATTGGAATAATTCACTTTGAGATACCAAGACCCCAAATCGGTATTAGAACTACTGAAGAGCGCGGCTTCAACTTTGTTGTTGGGCGATTTGATACTTGTTTTTTGTCCAAACGAACCAAACGAAAGGAGCAAACAGAAAGTTAGTAGGTATGAAAATCTCATTTCAAACAGAATTTTTATTTTTTTATCGTCGATTTTGGCTAATCTATCCCGTAAAAAGTTTAAACATGAATTGGCTAAGCTAACTTATAAGACTATGCACAATCGAGAGAATAAAGATACCATTGACAAATTTGATGGATAATCAATTTTAGACATTCAGTTTTTGATTTTAGATACAATTGCACAAAACAGCCTGAATATTCGTTTAAAAATGAACATTCAGGCTGAGTTTTTTAGAAGCGAACTATTGGTATTGCTGTTTTACATGAAATACATATCATAATTTCACAGCGACTTTCGCCCCCGTATAATCGATGGTTTTAATGGCTGTAGCAGTACCCTGACCAATGCGCACAACATTGAATTTTCGTTGGGTCAACATTCCAGGGAACGAACCTTGGCGCGGGGCAATGGTCAGCTCTTTTTTGGCATCGTTCCAAGTGAATTTAACGATCGAATACATACCTTTTTCGTAGTTGTAATTGTCGTTCTCGTCTTCGTACAACGTGAATTCGCCATTGGCTCCTTCGTACACGCGGATTTCAAGATTGTCCCATTTCTTTTCTTCGGCATATTGAACTTGGGGACCAATGGGAAGGATAGAACCAGCCTTGATGTAAACTGGGATTGTATTGATGGTTGTTTCTTTATTCACATCTTGACCTCCATTGAATTTTTCGTTGGTCCAGAAGTCGTACCAAACAACGCCTGCAGGCAAATATGTGGTGCTCGATTTCTTTTGGTTGAAATCAACAGCGTCTTTGTTGCCTTTTCCATCTCCTTCTTTCCGATCCCACCCGGTTTCTTCATTCGATTTCACGATTTTTTCGGGTGTATACTGTGCTTGAACGATTGGAGCTACCAAGATCGAATTTCCGAACATAAACTGATCGTTCATATCCCAAACCTTCTTGTCTTTGGGGAAATCCATAACCAAGGCACGCATAAACGACGATTGCTTGTTCGTTACTTCCCACGCCGTAGAATAAATGTAAGGCAATAAAGAGTAACGCATTTGAATGGTTTGGGCGATGGCGTCGTAAATCGGTTCTCCTTTTTGACCGAAGTGATAAATTTCGCGCGACAAGTCGGTTCCGTGCGAACGCATCATGGGGTTGAACGCACCAAATTGCAACCAACGCACGTACAATTCTTGGAAAAGTGAGTTCTTTGCAGCTGAACCATCGTTCCACGAACGGTTGTATGCTCCGGCAAAGAAGCCACCGATATCGCTGTTCCAATGAGGAATACCGCACAAAGAAAAATTGAGTCCGGCCGGAATTTGATTCCGTAAATTTTCCCAAGACGAATTCACATCACCCGACCAAGTGTTGGCACCATAACGTTGTTGTCCTGCAAAAGCCGAACGGGTTAAAATGAATACCCGTTTATCGGAAGTTGTAGCTCGTTGGTTGTCGTAAACGCCGCCAACAGCTGCCAATGGGAAAGCATTTCGTACTTTGCGCAACGATCCCAAATAGGTTTTGTTGTCAAAATCCTGAGGCCTTGCATCCAAGTGATCGGGCTCGGTCGAGTCCATCCACCATCCGTCGATACCCAGCTTAAACAAACCCTCGTTCAGGTGCCTCCAATAAATGCTTCGAGCTTCGGGATTGAATGGGTCGTAAGGTTTTACGCCCGATGGATATTCTTTTCGAGGAGGCCAACTGGTAAGACCCGATTGCGGCCAAGTACCCATGTCGAGAAGCATTCCTTTGGGATCCATTTCGCGAAATTGCTTGGTTTGTGGCCCGAACGACGACCAAATGGAGATGATTAGATGTGCATTCATGCCGTGAATGTCATCAACCATTTGTTGAGGCTTCGGAAATTCTTCGTTTAGGAATTCCATGGCATTCCACAAGTAATTGCTGCCCCAGTATTGCCAATCTTGAATAATTCCGTCGAGAGGAACTCCCAATTCACGGTGTTTTTTCACAACACCAACAATTTCTTCCTGAGTTTTATAGCGTTCTTTACTTTGCCAGAAACCGTAAGTCCACAAGGGGAACATGGGCACCTGTCCAGTAAGGTCGCGCATTTGGGCCACTACCCCATCGGCATTGCCACCGTACATGAAATAGTAGTCGACTCCTTCGCCAACTTCCGATCTGAACGAGGTTTCGGAAGGCGTGTCCTTAAATGTTGTGGGCGAATAGTTGTCCCAGAAAAGACCATAGCCTTTGACTGACTGGAAAAAGGTAACAAAATCCCAGGTATTGTTTTGAACCATGTAGACTTCCTGATTGCGCTGCGACATTTTGCCATTTTGGAGGATTCCCAACCCATAAATGGCCTCGTCTTTATCGAGCACATACGATTGGCTGACGCTGAAAGTAGGCGTACCGGCATCGTTGAAATTGGTAAACGTGGCTCCCGACTGTTTCTCGGCCAACAGATTTTCGCCTTTGAGGTTTTGAAACGAAACTTGGCCACTTTTCAGGTTCAGGACAGCCACCATGCGCTCGCTTTTCAGGGTGAGTTCGTCGCCCTTTTGCGAAACTTTCAATTGAACCGCTTGGGGTGTTTTCACCACCGAAAGGCTTTCTTTGGAAAAGGTTTTTCCTTGGGGCCACTTTTGAACCCGCGCAATGCTTGGGCTGAAAAACTGGATTTCGACTTGGGTTGCGTTTACGTCAACCTTCGCCCCCAAATTGGTTTTTTGCCAATTTTGAGCACTGCCAAGCAAACCGGTTGCAAGCAATGCGAAGAACAAATACAAATGCTTCATGTGAGTATTCAATTAAATTCAGAATGCTCAAAATTAACGAAGTGCGCGTTGCACCAATGAAACAAATGTTGCAACATTCGTCGTTGTGGTTGAAAAGTGTTCCAATTTTGGATACAATTGGATCGAAGGAAATAAACGATCTTCAATTTTGCTATTTTTGAGGAATCAGAAAGAAGAAACATTACCATGAGCAACACCAAAATATCCATCCGTTTTTTCGACGACCGCGAGGTGCGGGCCGTTTGGGACGAGCAAAACGCCAAATGGTGGTTCAGCGTGTTGGATATAATTGCCGTACTTACCGACCAGGACGACTACTCCAAAACCCGCAACTACTGGAAATACCTCAAAGCCAAACTCAAGAAAGAAAACAGCCAAGTGGTTAGTGCCACTACCCAGTTGAAAGCATGCTCATGAAACACCTCGCCTTCCTTCTTTTCCTACTCATTTTCACCCGGGTTTTTGCTCAGGAGCATGTGGTGTTCTCGCCCATCAGCAGCATCAACGGACTTTCGGACAACCGGGTGCGCACCATTTGCCAACTGGCCGACGGGCGCATGGTGGTCATCACCGAAGGGCTGGTGAACATTTACGACGGTACCAGTTTCGAGTACATGCACTACAACGAACTGCAAAGCTACCAACTGCCTCATTACGCGGGCTACCACAGGGCGTATGTGGACAACCAAAACCGGCTTTGGCTTAAAAACCAACACAAACTGATGCTCTTCGACATTGGAACCGAGCAGTACGTTCCCAACGTCGATAGCGTTTTGCGTTCCCTGAAAATTGAAAAGCCCATCGCCAACTTTTTCATGGACACCGATTTTAACTTGTGGCTGGTGGGAACTAACAACGAACTGATTTTGCACGACGGACAAACCAACGAAACCCGCATTTTCATTCAAAATATACGTGCACTGAACGCTTCTGAACACGATGAACTGTACGATGTCGCCCTGCGTGACAAGCAGTTGTTCCTGTTTTTAAAATCGGGCGAAATGGTTTGCTACGACAAAGAAACGGCGCGCGAGCTGTACCGCGAAAACCCGTTTGGGAAAAACGAAAACCCATTTGCCAGCACGCTGATGGTGGCGCCACACAAACAATATTTGTATCAGGCGCGCGACGGGAACAACCGAGGTCAATTGGTGCGATTCAATACCTTAAACCGAAAGTGGGAACGCATTCTGGAAACCGATTATTGGCTGAATACCCTCACCATTGACCCCGAAGGCACGTGCTGGATCAGTTCGTACAGCGGGCTTTGGCGCATTGACGAAAACCTACGCAACAAACAACTGCTTTCGCCCCTGCATTTGGTCGACGGGCGAAGTTTCGACAGCGAAATCAGCACGCAATTCAACGACAATCAGGGCGGATTGTGGGTTGGAACCGTGAACCGGGGCATTTTGTACTACCACCCCGATCGCTTTAAGTTTCGGAACTATGGAAGCTCGTTTTTCAAGCTTCCAAATAACGAAAACGTCAGTATTTTCAGCCTTGCCCAGCACAACGGAACGATTTTGATGGGGACGCAAGCCGGGGTGTTCAGCTTCAAAAACAATACGATGGACTTTGAAACAGTCAGCTGGTTGCCAAGCCAAGCGTTTTGCGAAATGTTGTTCACCGACAGCCAAAACCGACTGTGGATTTGCACGCGCAACCAAGGTTTGTATGGCCTTGAAAATGGGAAAACCACGCACTACAAGCTGCCGTACCATTGCATTTCGATATACGAGGCCTTCGACGGGCGCTTGTTCCTGTGCACCAACCAAGGCCCTGGCATTTTCGACCCCAACACGGGTTCTTTTGAAAAAGCCACGGGCGAAACCATGGATTACACCTATCAACTGACCGAATACGGCCAAGATACCTTGTTGGGCTACTGCGACAAGGGGCTTTATTATTACCACATCAACAAAAACTCGGTTTCGTTTCCAAAAGCCGACGCGCCCATCAAACAACACAAAAATCAACACTATCATTGCCTGTTCACAGACAGTCGGGGGCTGATTTGGATGGGTAGTTGGGACGGGCTAAACGTCTTTGATCCATCGCAACAAAGCACCCGCACGTTTCATGTTGAAGATGGGCTGGTGAACAACAGCATCCGCTCCATCATCGAGGACGACCTGGGGCAGATTTGGGTTTCGACATCCTACGGGATTTCGTGTATCGAACTGAAAGCCCAAGAACGGAGCTTCGACTTTCGGTTTACCAATTACAACCGCTTTGATGGGCTGATCGAAAACGAATTCCTGCCCCGCGCTGTGTGCAAAACCAACAACGGACGCTTGTTGTGGGGCGGCCTCGACGGGTTCAACGAAATGGACCTAAATAGTCTGACCAAACCCGGGCCTAAATTGTACGTGCCCCTGTTTACGCGCTTCTTGCTTGCGGGAACCGAAGTGCGCATGAACGATGTTTTCGACGGAAACATCCTTTTAAAGCAATCGATTACGGCAACAAAAGAAATCAAACTGAAATACAACCAGAACTTCTTTGCCGTAGAGTTTTCGGCCTTGAACTATGTGAACCCCACCCAAACCATTTACCGCTACCGGCTTGAAGGCGTGGATACGGAATGGCGCGAACTGAAAACCACCGACGGCATTGGGCGCGCGGTTTACACCAAACTTTCGCCAGGAACCTACAAACTGAGCGTGCAAGCCTCCAACAACAACCAGCAATGGGATACGCACTTGGCCGAACTCACCATTTCCATTGCGCCCCCGTTTTGGAAAACCATCTGGGCGTATTCGGCCTACCTCGTTGTGGTAATTGGCTTGGTGTACGTGCTCCTTTCCTACTACATTCGCCAAAACATTCAACGAAATGAAAAGAAGCAGAAAGAAGAATTGGACAAACTGAAGTTCAAGTTCTTCACCAACATAAGCCACGAACTGAGAACGCCGCTCACACTCATTATCACCCCGCTCGATTCGGTGATCCGAAAGCTGAACGACGAAACATTGAAGTCGCAATTGGCTGGAATCTCGCGCAATGCGCATGAATTGCTGAACTTGGTGAACCAATTGCTGGCCTTTCGCAAATTGGAGATGAACGGCGAAACATTGAACTTGAGTTATTGCAATGTGGGTGAATTTGTGGAAACAATCGTGCCGCCGTTCTTCGATTTGGCGCGCGAAAACGACGTTCATTTTGAATTTGTTCGACCTGAAAGCGACGCCATGCTGTATGCCGATCAGGATAAGCTGCGAAAGATTGTGAACAACCTGCTTTCGAATGCATTTAAGTTCACTCCGGCAGGTGGAACCATTCGTTTGAACATTGAAACCGACGAAGCGGCGCGCGAAATTGCCCTGCACATTTCGGATACGGGCTGTGGCATCGATCGGGATGAGCAAGCGCAAATTTTCGACCGGTTTTACCAGGCCAAGAACCAGCAAAACCAAACCGGAAGCGGCATTGGGCTTCACTTGGTGAAGGAATATGCGCAATTGCACAACGGAAATGCAACGGTGAAAAGCCGTTTGGGCGAGGGTTCGGTGTTTACGGTCACACTTTCGAAGGAATTGAAGCCCGCAACGCAACACGATGCAAGCGAAAATCCCACTTCCAAAGACCAAAGACTGAAATTGTTGGTGGTGGACGACCATGCGGAGTTCCGGAACTTCTTGTTCAACGAGCTTTCGGAGAAATATGCGGTGGTTACGGCGTCTGACGGGAAAGAAGGGCTGCAAAAGGCCCGCGAAGAACAGCCTGACTTGATCGTAACGGACGTGATGATGCCCGTTATGAGCGGAACCGAGCTGTGCCGGGCGTTAAAGTCGGATGTAGGCATCTCGCACATTCCGGTTGTATTGCTTACGGCCAAAACATCGGACGAAGCGCAAATTGAAGGCTTCGAAGCGGGCGCCGATGCGTATCTTCCGAAGCCGTTTAACATGGAAATTTTGCTGCTACGCATCGAAAACTTATTGGAACAGCAGGCGCAACGCAAGGAATTGTTCAAAAAGAGCATCGTTATAGCGCCTTCTTCGGTTGCAACGTCGACTGTTGACGAGGAACTGATCCGAAGGGCGTTGGGACACATTGAAGCGAACCTGGACAATGGGAATTACTCGGTGGAACAGCTTAGCAAGGACATGAACATGGACCGCACGGGCTTGTACCGCAAGTTAACGGCCATAACCGGACAAACGCCCACGGAATTTATGCGATCGGTGCGGTTGAAAAAGGCTGCGCAACTGTTGCAAACGGGCCTTAGCGTGGCCGAAGTGTCCGAACAGGTTGGATTTGGATCGAGCAGTTATTTCACCAAGTGTTTTCAGGAAGAATTTGGGGTGAAACCGTCGCAGTATAAGCGATAGGGGCATCCTCTTGCGGGTGCCCTGTTGCAGAAGATGGTCACGCAAAGACGCGAAGAACGCAAAGATGTTTAAAATATAGCCCACAAAGGCACGAAGAACGCAGATGTTTTGGAACAACGCACCGTCCTGTTATCATAAAGGCGCGCATAGAACGCAAAAATGGGTTGAACCGTCAATCATGTATTTCACGTTTCGGGTGCTAGGTTGAAAGAAAACGCATATTCCTCTTTATTTCACCCACATTGTGGGTGTCGGTCAACAATTCGATAAGCTTCAATGCAACATCGATGCTTGTGGCTGGCCCTGTAGATGTGATGATGTTGCCGTCGACCACCAGGTGCGAATCCTGAACCTGTGCGCCAAAATCGGCGAGTTGTTTGCGCCTTGCACCATCGTTCAAATCCCAAGTGGTGGCTTTCCTGCCATTCAAAACCCCCGATTTTCCAATGGGCATGGCACCCACGCAAATGGCCGCAATTGGCTTGCCCTTTCGATCGAAATCTCGGATCAATTCCAAGAAACGTTCGTCGTAGGCATCTTCGTAAAACCCAGCGCTTCCTGCTCCACCTAAGGGATAGCCATACCCTGCACTAACGCCTGCAAGGGAACTAAATTTATCTCCAGGAATCTGATCATTTCCTGTGTGGCCCCATCCAAAACGCAGTTTACCAAAACTTAAATAGGGAACATTGTCTTTTACTGCATTGAGCTCACTAAATTTAAACCCGGCCGAAAAACCTGGGAAACCACCAAACCGGTGATCTTTTCCAAAATTTGTTGAACCTTCGTAACGATAAGAAACCTGGGCTAGAAACAGGTTGTTATATTCGTAATTTAACCTTCCAAAATAGGCATATTTTGAACCATGTCCCATTCCACCACCAGCGTAGGAGTATTCTGAACCATAATCCCTGAGGGTTGCGTCAATATATTGATATTCGGGTGTTGCCCCATTGGTTAGCAACGAATCGGCCTGACCGCTAAGCCCTTTATATAACCATTCCGACGCTTCAAAACCAGCCATAACATCAATAGAATGTTGCTTGTGCAAGGTCATTTTATAATCAAGCACATGTTGCCAGTTCCATTTAAAAGTTCGGTCTAACTGTCTGGAAACCTGAATAACTTTGTTATTCTGAGTTGTATTGATAAAATAATAAGGCTTAAAATCGTCCATTTCGTAAAAATTGACACCAAACCCGAAATTATTAGTATAGGTTAAACCCTTGATTATTTCGACGTTGGCAAACAGGTTGCCATTCATCGCATAGGTTCCTTTTTTTGTATTGTAATAATAAATACCTGCCACAGGGTTGCCATTACCGGTGTTAAACATGGGTTGAGCCCAGCCACCCCAACCGATGTTTCTGGTTTTCATTTGCTCAGGAGTTAAGGTTGATGATGTTTCACGAACATAACTGATAGGGCTTTGGTTAATAGAACCCATGGGTGTTCCCCATCCGTCATTACCCTGGTTCCGGGTAGCAGAAAGTGATATATTTTCTCCAATCCGTATTCTTTTATTGATATCGAATGAATTATTTACTTTAATTGTGAAGCGTTTATAATTCGTTTTATCAACAACTCCATCCTGATTAAAATATCCAAGGCTTAGATAAGATGCAGAGTTTTCGCTGCCCCCCGAAACAGAAAGGTTATATTCCTCCATTACAGCGTTGCTGGAGATTTCGTTCCACCAGTTAGTATTGGGCAAGGTATCTGGATTGGCCGTAATCCGGTTTATTGGTTTAGTGGCATCCAATGAATTATAAATTTTTATAAACTCTTCGGTATTACACATATCGACAGAAATATCGTTGCTTTGTATCCCCCGGTACATTGAAAAGTCAACCTTCGTTTTTTGGTTTTTCTTCCCAAGTTTTGTGGTAACGATAATTACCCCGTTTCCACCTGAAGAGCCGTAAATAGCCTGAGCCGATGCATCTTTCAAAATTTCAATATGATCAATATCGTTGGGGTTAATGGTGTTGATATCCCCTTGTATCCCATCGATGATATAAACAGGACCGGCCACCCCTCCGTACTGGCTTTGCTTTGTTATTGTATTAATACCGCGCACCCGAACATATATTGGAGCGCCGGGCATCCCCGAGCTGTTAATTATCTGTACACCTGCAGCCTTACCCTCAAGGGCTTGCAATGCACCACTGCTGGGTGTTTTAGACAACTGCTCTCCGGATACAGACACGATTGCCCCGGTTAAGTCGCTTTTTTTCTGTGTACCGTAACCGATCACAACAACGTTGTCTATTTCAGCTCTTAATTCTTTCATAATAACATTAATCGCTGTTGCATTTCCTACTTGAACTTCCTGCATCTCATATCCAATAAATGAGATCTCCAACGTTGTATTTTCAGAAGGTATTTTTAAGGCAAATTTCCCATCCGAGTCGGATACTGTACCATTGGAAGTGCCTTTAATCAGGATATTCGCTCCCGGAATGGGGATATTCAATTCATCGGTTATCGAACCTTGCACGAGCCGCTCTTGCGCATAGGTGACACTCACCACTGAAAGCAAAAGAAGCGTAATAAGCATTCGATTAAAAAAATGCTTATTCGAAATCTTTTTAGTTATATCAGTCATCATAATTAATATTGTTTAATTAGTGTTTGTTATTCATTTTACGTTAGTTTATTTCGTTCTATTTTTGTTGATATATCGTTAATATACAATCTCTTTATGGGGTAACTATATCAATTTCGGCATACCGTGCATCGTTGTTCCACCAGGCGTTCCTCAATGCCTGAAACTTGATGTAGCGCGCTTTTACGGGTTCAAAGTTCTTCGTTTGCCATACCGGGTTATTGTTGATGTTCGAAAATTCTCCATCGCTTACCATGCTCCACTCCTTCTGGTTTTTCGAAACAAAAAATTTGTATAGAGTTATAACGCCTCCGGCCCATTGAGTTTGACTGGGCAGGTACTTAAACCCGATAAGGTCTTCTTCTTTACCCAAATCGATCACGAGGTCGACAGGCATTTTTTCGTTTTTGTCCTGAAGCCAATCGGTATTTGGGTCGCCGTCAATAATTCGGTAGGCTTTTTCATCATTGGTGCCCAATATTTTCCAGTCTTTCCTTACAATGTCGAACTTTTCGTGTGCCACAGGGCTGCATTTCCCTGATTCCGGCTCACAAGCTATTGCCCTCACTTCGATTTTGCCTTCGGTGCTGAAAGGTGCTGAATATTTGTTCGAATGAATGGTTGGCTCGGTTCCATCGGTGGTGTAATACATTTCCGACTCTTTGTCGTAAGGAACAATTTTGATTTCGCCAAGTTGGTTTCTGATAATTGAAGGGGCTGGAAGTATTTGCGGTGCATGATAAACGCCAATGTTAGCTATTAGTGGACAAGCTTTTGAACCAGTTATGTTGAAGCGTAATTGTGCTGCTTCAACCGTTGGAAAACGGAGAATGCGCTTGTAACCAATGGTTGTTCCATTGGCTATTTCTTTCCATTCGCCTTCAACATTCGCTTCAACAGTAAACGATTTAACCCGTTGCCCCAAGCGAATATACTCTTGTGCCATAAAACGGTTAAGGCTAGTGGGTAAGCCAAAATCGATAGTTAACGTTGCAGTGGTTACACTATCGTCGGTAGCCCAATAGGTTTCTTTATTGTCATCGATGGCTTTGGATGCATTGAATTTCCTTGAGTTTCCACGAACATTCGACGCTTCGGCTTTTTCATTATTGGCCAGATTAGCGGCAAATGCGTCTTTAACAGCTTGTGCAAGGTCGAGGGCCGCTTTTTCATCAGAAGGGTGTATTAACCCATTGGGCATTATTGGGAAGTTGAGCAAGAAAGTTCCGTTTCGCCCTATCGAATGGTAATAGGTGTCCATCAGTTGTGGCAATGTTTTCACGCGGCCGTCTTCGCTGGGATGGTAAAACCATTCGGGCCTGATGGATGTATTTACCTCACCAGGCACCCACGAATCGCCGTTTTCCACACCATAATGCAACATTTCGTAGGGAACATCGCCAGTAGCATTCAACAAACTCCAGTTCGTTTCACCAACCGAACCACCTTCGGTGCCCACCCAACGCAAATCGGCACGATCGCCACCATCGTTCCAAATCACAATGTTGGGCTGCAATTCGCGTATCATTTTGTAGGTTGGCTGCCAATCGTAATAAGTAGTGCGGTCGATTTTTCGGGTTTCGTTAGCCCCGCCGTAATAGCCATTGCCCCCGTTGGCTCCATCGAACCAGATTTCAAACACATCGCCATAATTGGTTAGAACTTCTTTAATTTGATTCCTGAAAATGGTAATGTACTCTAGCTTTCCGTATTCGGGGCTATTTCTATCCCAAGGCGACACATAAATGCCCAGTTTCAGTCCGTATTCTTTACAGGCATCGGCCATTTCACGGACCACATCGCCTTTGCCGTTTTTCCAAGGTGCATTTTTTACTGAATATTCAGTCGTTTCGGTTGGCCAGAAACAAAAGCCGCAATGATGCTTGGCCACAAGAATAACTCCTTTCATACCAGCTTCCTTGCAAATACGAGCCCACTGGCGGCAATCCAATGAATCGGGATTAAACAGCTTCACATCTTCATTCCCATAACCCCATGATTGATCGGTATAGGTGTTCAATGAAAAATGGATAAAGGCATAATATTCCATTTCTTGCCAGCGCAACTGGTTTTCGGATGGAACAGGACCACAAGCTTCGGGAGCTTTGGTTTTATCACAAGCCGAGAAAATAAAACTTGTGGTAAAAAGTATGATGAATAATATTTGATTTCTCATTTTAAACCTATTTTATTTCAATGAATTCAGGTTCATAAGGTGCAATGCTAAAATTGCCTGAATATTCTTTTTCAAAAAGAACGCTCTTCGATTTCCCGTTCATTTTGATCTCTTTGGGTTCGCCGCTTACGTTGAGGTAGAGGAAGTGTTTGTTGTCGATCTGCCGCACCATAATCCCTGATGGAACTTCTGGGCCTTTTTTGATACCGAGCTCATTAATCAAATCATCGACAATGCCGCCCAACACATTCCCATCGGCAGGTAAGCCCACATAAATGGCTTTCCCTTTTCCAAATTTATTGACGGTCATGATAGGATAATCTTTGTCCAGGCTGGTAATTGCTCCGACTACTTCGGCTCCTTTGGGTTCTATAATGTCGAACCTTGCGGATTCGGTATCAACGGCTTTGCCTTTATAGGTAAATTCAAGTTTTTTGCCTTTGTATGATTTTCGCGAAATCTCGTTCATGGGTTCGGTCTCTTCAAAACCGGCCACACGAATACCGAAAACATCGCTCAACATTCCGGGAAGCGTACTACTAAAGACCTGTCCAGTGGTATCTACCATGGCCGAATTTTCAGTCATAATCACAGTGCCGCCGTTTTGCACATAGTCACGTATTTTTTGCGCAGTAACTTTGTCCATAACTGTCACCCCAGGCACAAACAAAAGCTTATAGTCGAGCGAACTTTGAGAGATTTCTAGCATTTTACAATCCATGTTGCGCCAGTAAAATAGGTCCCAACAGGCTTGTACCTGATTTTCGTGTTGAACGGGAAATGAGCCGCTAGCTATTTGGCTGGGGAATGAAAAAGCCAACCCCACTTCAGCTTTTGACTGATATGGAAAGTATTTTTCTATCTTTTTGAATTCGGCGGCAATTTGTTTGTATTCATCGTATTTACGGTTGGGAATCCCATCCCAGTCGAGCATACCTTCGAGGTATTGTTCTTCGCCAGCCCACATGCTCTGCCATGTCCAGCCACAGACCATTTGGTTGCCGTAAAACAAAGTAGCATAGGCGTTCTTTCGTATTGAATTGGGTACCGAAGTCATGGTGTTGAATTCGCTGCACCAGAACGGATTGTTGCTTTCGAACTGAATCCTTGCTATTCCAAACGATGCATTCATTACACCCCAATTGGTTATGAGCGAATTACCCGGATAAAATCCGCAACCGTGGCGGGTCATTTTACCAGAATAAGCAATTTGAGAATAGTCGAAATACTTCATGTAACTGTAGTACCACGCATTTGTATTGGTTAAAGCGTTGGGGGCGTTGGTGTTCACCACATCGAGCACTTTGAACAAGATTCCATTTACTTCGTCGGAAATAAAGAGCCTGAAATCAAGATTTTTTTCAGGTGCGCCGTTCTTTTGTCCGATAGATGGTAATCCAACCTCTTCGAAACTATTCAACCTGCGCGACCAACGATGGGTTGCCCATGCTTTGTTTAAATTGTCGAGGTTTGAATATTTGTTTTTCAACCAAATGTTGAATCGTTGGCGAACAGTTTCGGAGTAGGATATTGGCCCATCGCCCGATTCGTTGTCGATACCAAACGCCAACAATGCAGGGTGGTTAGCATATCGTTTTGAAATAGCGTCGGTAAACCGCAGGGCATATTTCTGGTAATTCGGGTCTCCAACATCGTCCATGTAACGATGATTAGGATATTGAGTATCTCCGTTTGCATCAACCACATCGATGGAAGGGAATTTCTGGTGTAACCATATCGGCGCAGGGCGAATGGCAATATCGAGAATCACTTTTATACCAGCCTTGTTCATTTCGTCCATCACCACATCGAACCATTCAAAATCGAATTGCCCATCGGATGGTTCGTAGCTGTCCCAGGCCAGGTGCCCCAGACGAACACAGGTAAATCCGGCATCGTTCATCAGTTGGATGTCGGTTTTGATTTTGTCGATGTTCTTATCGTCGTGCGGATGGTAGTTAGCACCAACGTATAAAACTTGTGCGTTTCCACCGTTTATAAATAGGAGAAAAATCCCGACTACTATCAATAAATAATTGAATTTTAATTTCATATTAATCAGAATTAAAAACTTAAGAGGCCGCCAATTGAAATCAAAACACTTAAAAAGACGGCCTCTTTAAAAAACCAAATTAATCTATCGATCCTATAATGATTATTCTACTCATAAGTACAGACCCAATAACTATAAATTGCTGTATTCTACCTGATAACCACAAAACTTTTGGCAGACGTAACGTGTGTTTTCTCAACCATCAACAAGTAAGATCCGCCAGGAATTGTGGACACATCAACCATAACTGAAGAGACCCCGTCACAATATCTTTGGGATGAATAAATTTTACGCCCTTCTCTATCGTATATCACTATTTTAATTGGTTCAGCTACATTCTGTTTCATATCTACATACAGTCTGTTAGAAACAGGATTAGGAAAAAGCTTGATCTCTTCTGATTTGTTATTTATTTCGTTTACCCCAGTAGGCTCCGATTTAAGCAAGACAGCCGTTGTCGAAAGGGCAGGAACCGAAATAGCAAATGAGTTGGAAGCAACGGCCACACTTCCTTTTTTCAACGCATTATCGGTTTCCGATTTGAATGTTTCATTTGCCGGTAACGAAGCCAATTGGAGCATGTTGTAACTTCCATTGCTAATGATTAGTCCGTTTAGGTTGACAACCACATTTTGTTCGGCTTTTGTATCACGGTTAACGATGATCACGGTAGTTGAATCGGCGTTTTCGGTAATGGTAGTATAGGCAGAAACGGTGTTTTCTGAAGAGGAAGTACTCGACACACTATAGACTTTGGCATATTTGCTAAAAAGGTGCAACGATTCCCACATGCCAGTCATCCACGACCATGGAGTGAAATATTCCACGCCGTTGTTGGCAAACAAACCAAGGTGGGTTGAATAAATAACCGAAGCTAAGTTGGGTTCCTCCGGGCCTGGGCTCCATTCACTAAGGCCAAGCGTAATTCCGTGATTGGCACCGTAATGTTTATCGAGCCAATCGTTGATGCGTTGGAAAATATATTCTTTCTTCGATGAGGTATCCCAACCTCCATTGATCGTATTCAATCCGTTTGCTCCCGGATAATTGTAGGTTTTGTCGTAGAAAATACGGTGGTTTTGAAGGGCATCGGCATTGGTAGGTGCATAAGGGTAATGGTGGATGTCGAAAACATCAAGAACACGCACGCCCGATTTCTTTTCTTCTTCGGCACACCTTTTTATGAAATATTCAAACCAGCAGTAATACTTTCCATCTACCCTAATGCTCTCATCGCCCCATTTAAACCACTGCCATTCACTGGTGGTTACCGGGCCGCATATTTTAATGTCGGGGTACAACGCCTTTGCTTTTTTGGCTACTTCAATGTAGTGATCCATAAATTCAGAAGCTGGCAGAAGCCCATCCGACATCACGTCGTCGTGGGTTCCATTCCATACATCAGCCTCGTTGTCCATGTTCCAGTACAGGAACTGGTTCTTGTTCAAGCCTAATCCACCAGAACCAAACCAGTGATTCAGGATTTCAACCGTAGAATCGGCAGGCCATTCTTCGGTATAAAGTTCAACGTCGCCTTCAACCGCTGCTTTTCCGTTGTCCTTACCTGAAGTGTTGGGAGTTCCGCCACCCGCAAGGTTTTGGTTTACCCCTTGCCACCATTGTGAACTGTTGTAAGCCCAGTCGTTAAAATTATGATCGGTATTTGAAGCTACCCTGCCCAACAATTGGAATGCCCACATAGCCTGCATTTCGGGATTGTTATTTGCAATTTTCAGCGATTTTGCATCCCAATCGTTGGCGTACACATTGTTGTACCAATCGGGATGGCTCGATATTTTTTTGCGCCAGTTATATTTAGTGGCATTGTTGCCCTGGTTCAAACGCGAAAAACGCACCCCTGCATCTTTGTAAAACTGCGCGGGCTTGTCGTAGTTGTTGTTTAGTCCATAAATGTATGGCGAAACTGCCCGCTTGTTCTGATTGGCATTTATAGTGATGGTAACCTCTTGAGCTTTTGATGCGGTTGCTACAATGCAGAGCATAATCAAAATAGTGATGCAATATCTCCTTAATCTCATGTCATTCAATGATTATTGTTTTACTGATTGACTGTGTGCCAAAATTGGCTTTTACAAGGTAAGTGCCTCGTTTAATTGTAGAAACATCGAGGATTTCGTTTGCGACACCATTGCATTTTTTCTGAATGATGATTTTTCCATCAACTGTGAGCAACTGTATTTCACCTGAGCCTCTATTGGTGCCTAAATCAATGTTGATAAATTGTTTAGCTGGGTTTGGGTAGATATTGATCCCATTTAATGCTTGGTTTTGAGCACTGGTTTTGTCTTTCCATTCAAACTCATACCAGTTCAGGTTAGTGCCTTCTGAATTGAAAAGTAGTTTCATTATATGCTGACCTTCGGTTAGCTCTAATTCAGTGGTATAGCTATCGTAAACTTGCCAGTCGGCCGTTTTGGGGAAGGTGATCTTCTTCAGAAAAACATCGTCGATGTACACGTCGAAATTCCCGGCATAGCCTGCATGCCGAATGGTGAAGTTGTAAAAACCCGAAACGGATATATCAAGGCTGTATTTCAACCAGTTTCCTATGCCCACATACCCAACATTTTGGCCACCACCTACGTCCCCGGTTGTTTCATTCTGGGTTCCCGATTTCTCAATATAATCTTCGGCTTCAATCCTGAACTTTTTCCGCACGCCATTTTGAGTAACCAAAACCGAATCGGTTAATTGGTCTTGACTATAAACATATATCTTCCCCGAACGGTCGGAGTCGGATGGGTTGTCGCCATTACTGTTTACCAACACAGTTGCATTCCCAATTCCTGAGGTTGATGAGATCGTAATCCAGTCTTCAGAAGTTTTTAGTTCCCAGTTGGTATTACCTTCGAGCAGCAGCGAAACGGCTTCGCCTTTTTTATTGGTCAGGCTAATGCTATTTTTTGAAACCGAAAAAAAAAGGGGCATTGTGTTGGTAAAATTTTTCTGATACTCGGCAATTATAGCACCGGTAAGAAACACAAGACCTGAATTGTACCCAATAGCAACCTCGTTGGTCGAGTAGCTGCAAACCTGATCGAGGTACGATTTTGCCGACAAACTAGACGGATAAGCACTTGCGCCACAGTCTGATCCATCCCCTCCAGCACCACCAACTAACATCCCCGGCACTGGGTCGACAACGCCATCGGCCACCGAAATACGATGATGGGGATTCATGGGGCTTTTGCTCCCAAAACCGGTTACAAAACAATAGGTAGTAGCATTTTTACCAAGCAAGTAATCAAAAGTGAACAAACCTGCATTAAAGTAACTGGCATCGCCGGTTAGCCGGAATGCCTGCATAAACATCATCCCCCAATTGGCAAAAGCATTGTTGCCGCCCCAATAGTAAAAGTCGCCCGGAATGCGGTAGGGTGATGAAGGAATGTTATTCTTCAATCCCGAAACCGAAGCCAAAAATTTGCTTTTGATCAAATCGATGTTTGCCACATCGGTCAGTGAGTCTTTGTTTGCCAACAAAGAAAGTAGTGAAAGCGAACCTACTGTAGGATAACCTGGAACGCCAAATGAGACGTCGAAATTAATCTCATTATAATAGCTTGCTTCTTTGGTGGAAATATATAATTCTGTTGCGGCCCAGGTAAATTCATCGTCAAAGCCCGTATCGGAGTAATCGCCAGTGTTTACACCAGGATAACCGCCCGAAGCTGAGGGGTTCTTAAAAACAATATTGGGGTTTTTCTTTGCCCAATTCCATGCTTTTACTGCCATATTCAGCGCTGAATCGGCCAATTGCGGATTAAACTTTTGGTAAACACGGGCAATAATTGCCATTACGGAAGCAAAATCGAGGGCTGAAGCTGTGCTTTTCGCACATACATAGCGGGTTGATTTTACGTTCGAAGGCATGTCGAAACCGCTGAAGTTGGCTTCGGTAGTTTTGTTATACACGCCGCCGTCTTCGTCCTGCATGGTCATCATCCAACGGATATTGTACAAGGCTTCGTCCAGAATGTCGGGAATGTTGTTGCTGCTTTCCGGGATATTCAGGTTAAGTGAATCGTACAGTTCGGGATAGATTTGGTAGGCCGAAAGCAACGTAAAAACAGGTATCGCTGAACTAATGATGTATTTGTTGTAATCGCCGGCATCGTACCAGCCACCTGGAGTGGAAATCTTGGTTCCGGCTGGCCTGCTTGCTGTTGCTGCTGAAGGCAAAACCACAACTTCATTGTCGGGATGACCGGCTTCACGGGCCCATTTGCCTCCGAATTCGCTTTCAATTGGCATCGATGCCCTATTATAGTAGTAATACTTCAGAGTTGCCTTTGCCAAATCTGTAAAAACACTTTCCGAAACTTCAAAAGGAACTGATTTGCCCAACCCATCAACAACCAGCACATAATTGCCTGCCTCTGTCATCAGGGTAAAATCGGCTAATCGCACATTTTCGTCCGATGCCGAATAGTACATCGATGGCAACAATTCGCCCTCAAACACAATGTCGGTCAAGTCGCTGTTCATTACTTTAAAACTATCGGTTTTGGCATTTACTACAGCTGCCATTTTTACGGAATTGGGCAAAAAACCCAACTGGTTCAACCTAATATCTGTGCTTAAATTCTGTGCAAACGAAAAAACAGATACAAAAAACAGATACGTGAATAATGCTAATTTGGTCTTCATAAAAAAGTTGTATTAAGGTTTTTAGAGTTTGATAAGGTTTAAAAAGTAAACATCGTTTTCACGAATAGGGAGCTCTTTTGTAAACACGCCATCGGCTTTCACTTTTACAATTTCGCCCGAAATTGGGTTGCCACTGTTGAGCTTCTTAATTTGCTCTACTTGCTGTTTGGTCAGTTGGTTTGGCCTGCCCAAATCGTAATAAGTGGTGTAAGCATCGTTGCAACGGTAGCCCACTTTATAAATTTCAAGCGAATAGTTTCCTTCTGGTACTCCTGCAAGGTTGATTTTCAACTTGCCTTTCTCTTTCGATGGCAAATCGCGGATATAGTACACCTGATTGTTTACCGAGTCGTCAGGATGCGTGTATGTAAAATCGTAGGCCAGTACTTGAATGTTTCCTTTTGAATCTTTCGTAGCCCACGACATTTTATCATCGTTTACCAACTCTGTTTTTCCCAACTTGTTCAGGAACTGGTAGGCGTAAAATACGGGTTTATTGATTCCCTGAGTGTTCAACATCCCAAAACCACCATGGAAAGGGGTAAAACGCGGCGCCGATTCTTCGAAAATATCGGTAAAAACCCAGTACGACATCGATTGGGCTGCATCGCCCACCTGTTTCAGCTTTTGTAACACATAAGCCGCCTCGTGGTAGCTGTCGTGAACGGGGTCGGCAGGGGTGTACGAAGCGCTCCATTCGGTATAGTGCAACTCCAAATTAGGTTTTGGCGAACTGGCAATCTCTTTGCGAGACTGAAGCACATCGCCACTCACGGCAAATTCTTGTGGCGCGAGCACTGTGCCCGAATTTCCATATTCGTCGAGGTAGCCTTGGTTAACACCATAAGCATGGGTACTTACAAAATCGAGAGGAAGGTTGTTCTTTACGCAGAAATCAATCATTTCGGTTTCCCATGCTGCTCCGGCAGTTCCGGGACCACCAACGCGGTAAGCTGGATTTACGCTTTTCACTGCTTCAACACTGTATTTGTACAATTTGAAATAATCTTCCATGGTTCCTGTCCAAAAACCAGGTTTCAGGTTCGGCTCGTTCCAAACTTCGAAATACCAGTTTTTTACTTCTTCAACACCGTACCGATCTGTCCAATGTTGCACGATGTTTTTTACCAAAGCTCCCCATTTGTCATGGTCTTTGGGTGGTGTAACATTGCCCCTCCACCAGAAAATAGTTTCTTTTCCGCTGGCTAATGCGTTGGGCATGAAACCCAGCTCTACAAATGGTTTGATGTCGATGCTAAGCAAATAGTCGAACAACGCATCGACGTACATATAGTTGTATTCAGGCTTTCCGTTGCGGTCTTCGCGGTAGATGCCCATATCGTCGGTAAACAAACCGTGGAAACGGATGTAGCGGAAGCCGCACTCTTTTTTCACGTAGGCAAGCTGCTGTTGCCAATCGGCGCGGAGGCCTTCATTGGCGCGACCAGCTCCCACGCATTCGTTAAACATGGTATTCAACGGGCCTCGTTCGGCAGAAATATTTACATTGATTGCCCTCTCTATGAGCTTCGTCTTTGGAGCTTGAGCAACGGCCAGATACGAACAAAAACTTGCCAGCAGCAAAAATAAAATGCGGTTCATCTCAATTTTTCATTTAGATTATACTTTCGATATCGATGTCAAAGCTATTTATAGTAGCTACCTTGCATCTTGAAAATACTCTCTAAAATCTTTGAGATTCTATCATATTTATCTTAAAATTGAGATGTTTTCAATGATCTATTATTCATATAGTGCTTGATTGTTTTTCACATTGAACTAAATTGTTTAACCTTACACCGAATGCGTTTATCAAATATCCACATATCAATTGTTACCGTTTTCGTTGCATTCATTATTTCGGTACGGGGATTTTCTGCTGAACAGGAGAGGTATTTGCATTTTACCGAGATTGATGGCCTCCCCCGTAATATTACCACCTGCCTTGAACAGGACAAATACGGCTACGTTTGGATTGGAACCAACAATGGGATTGCTCGTTTCGATGGAAAGAATTTCTATTGTTATAAAGAATTGTCTGGCATTGGGGTTATCTATCTTCTTTACGACTCTCATGATGTTCTTTGGGCTGCTACCGGTGAAGGGCTTTTTAAGTATAACCGACTGACGAACTATTTTGATCGGATTGTTCAGGGATTTGTTTCGAAAATAAGGGAAGACAATGGCGAAGTCTATTTTTTAATGCTCTCGGACATTTATACGATTAAGGACAATAAAATTTTTAATATTTATCAGGGAAATGATATTTCTGACTTTTGCTTTTCAAAAGAAGGAATTTGGCTTGCTAAAAGCAATGATGGGGTCGTCCTCCTAAGCCGAGAAAGTAATTTCTCAAAAGTTATCGAGTCATATCTCCAAAATAAATCTGTAGTACTTGTCCGTAAAATAGATGATAAACTATTTGTTGGTTGTTATGATGGTGAGCTATATTCAATTAGTGACAACAGAAAGCCGATCTATATTGAGATAAATAATCATTACCTATTAAAAAAAATTATAAAGATTGACCATGAAATTTGGTTGGCAACTGATGGATACGGAATTATTGTCCTTGATAAGAATTTTAAAATTTCAAGAATATTAAACAGAAACTGGAGTACCGACGCATCTATCAATAGTAATAGCATTTATGATATATTATGCGGGAGTAATCACGAGATATGGCTCGCTTCGTATGGCGCCGGATTAACATGCATTTTGCCTGACAATTTGTTGTTTCAAAATTTCCTTCCGGAAAAAGGAAATGAAAATTCATTGGTTGCAAACGAAGGTGTTGCTGTTTTCATAAAAAAACCCATCATCTACTTTGGAACCAACTACGGATTATCTGCCTGGGATGAAAATACAGGTCAGTTTAATAATCTGACAAGCGATAGACTAAGAAAAGATTTAAATGGAACTAAAGTTACAGCAATTACTGCAAGCACAGATAATAGCATTTGGCTAGGCACCTACGACGGGCTTCTGGGAAAATACAACTCTAATTATCAACTCACAAAAACATATCATCCAAGCAGTAATGGCCCCGATGAGATGCAGCAAATTGTTCAGTTGCAAGAAATCGACAAAAGCAATCTGTTAATAGTCACACAATTTCACAGTCGAATTCTATTAAATTTTAACACTAAAAACGAAACAACAAGCTTATTCGAATTATATTCTAAGGGTAGTAACATTACCTATTGTTTGCTAAATTCCTTACGGGAAAACCAGCAGGGAGAATTATTGGCTGTCATCTCCGACAAAGGATTGTTTCATGTGAATTGGAAGGATAATGTCCTGGAAAACAGGTTGTCTGAAATGAATAAGCGAATCGATTTTAATATAGCAGATTTTTATAATGATAAAAAAGGTTATTACTGGTTTGCGTCTTCTGCCAACGGTCTCATTCGCATTTCAACGGATGGTAAAAACTATAAAAAGTTTACTGTTAAAGAAGGTTTGCCATCCAACACATTGGTCAGGATCGAGTCCACAGATGATCGTTTCCTATGGATCAGCACGATTTCAGGCATCTTCAGGTTCGATACAGAATCCGGAGAGGCGTTGAACTTTAACCATCGGGATGGACTTCCGGCTAATGAGTTTTTAGAGAGGGTGTCGGGAAAAACAATCGATGGGAAGATAGTCTTTGGTTGTATGGCAGGCTTTACAATTATTGATCCTTCAAAAGTCAACGCTGAAGCATCAAAAACCGAAGTTATCATTTCCGATATTACCTTTCAAAACCAAAGTATCAGGAACCCTGAGGGTAAACAATTTCTAAAACAACCACTTGAAGAGACAAAAGAGATAAGGCTTCCATATAGCAAGAACTCTTTTTCAATCCATTTCTTTACGAAGAACAAGAGCTTTTCAAAATATCATCACTACACGTACCGGCTGGTTGGATTAGAGGACGAATGGATTTACCCGGGTGAAACCAATTATGCCACTTACACCAACTTGTCGCCCGGAAAATATACTTTCGAGATTAAAAGTGCCGACAAAAGTCAGGGGGAAATCCCAACAATGCTTTCGATCTATATTCAATCACCCTGGTATTTGCGCTGGTATGCCTTTGGGGGTTATATGATCATCTTTTTCACCATCATTTACCTTTCTTTTTATGCCTTTTTTAAACGCATTGAGCTGAAAAAAGAAAAAGAAATAGCGGAAATTAAAATCTTGAACGAACATGAACTTACCGAAAAGAAACTCGCTTTTTTCACCAATATCTCACACGACCTAAAGACCCCATTAACCTTAATTGATGCCCCTGTTAATGATTTACTTCAATCAGGCAACCTCAATCCCGAACAGGTTAACAAACTTATGATTGTCAACCGCAATGCGAAGCGGCTCTACAAATTGATTTCCGATTTGCTCGACTTCAGAAAAGTAACTCAAAAGCAATATAAACTGGAGGTTAGAGAAACTTCGGTTTCAGATATTGTTATTGGGGTATATAACGCTTTTAAAGAGGAGTGTAAGAACAAATCGATTAATTTTGACTGTTGGGTAGACGATGATCTCATCGGCTTTGTAGATACAGAAAAGATTGAAAAGATATTTTGGAATCTGTTGTCGAATGCATTGAAATTTACCAACCGTGGCGGAACGATTTCACTCATCGTTGAAGAACTCATCGTTGATGGGAGCAAGAAACTGAAACTTGTTGTTAAAGATAGCGGTATAGGAATTTTTGAAAAAGATATAAGTAATATATTCGATCATTTTTACAAAGTATCGAATTCTCAATCCATCAATCAAGGAGGCACAGGAATTGGCCTTTCTATTGTAAAAGAGATGGTTGAGCTGCATCACGGAGAAATAAAGGTTGAGTCTGAAATTGGAACGGGTACAATTTTTACTATAATTCTTCCTGCGGATAAAAGTTTTTTCACTGAAAATGAAATGGCGGTTCCGGTGGAAACAAAACATCAAGTATCAGCGTATGAAAATCTTGACGAATTGGAAAATAATAATCCAGTTGTTCCAATACATAAACAATATAATCTGCCAAGGATTTTATTGGTAGAAGATAATACTGAACTCAGGAACTATTTAGCCGGCCATTTTGAAAAAAGATATAAGGTTTATGCCGCTGAAGATGGTTTGCAAGGTTTAAATGTAGCTAAAGAAATCAATCCGGATATTATCTTAACCGATGTGCAAATGCCAACTATGAATGGATATGATTTTTGCAAAGAAATAAGGCTAAATTTCGATACTTCGCACATTCCCGTGGTTATGCTTACCGCAAATAGCACTACCGATAAACAGATAGAAGGGCTTTCAACCGGAGCCGATGCCTATTTGACCAAGCCTTTTGAAATAAATCTTCTCGATACCGTTTTGAATACCGTATTAGACAACCGTCGGAAGCTGCGCACAAAATTCATGCGCGTTGAACCAACCGAAAACCTTGAAGAAACTCTGCCTCAAAAAGACATCAACTTTGTTGTGGAACTGAACCAGTTTATTGAAGCGAACATGATGGACCAAAGTCTAAATGTTGAAATGCTCACAACACACTTTGCCGTTAGTGTAGCCCAATTGCACCGAAAAATTAAGTCGCTTACAGGAACAACGCCCAATAACCTCATAAAAACCATTCGATTAAAGAGAGCTTACAAATTAATTAAAGAAGAAGGCCTTAGGGTTTCGGAAGCTGCTTACCAAACAGGCTTTAGCGACCCGAACTATTTCACTACCTGCTTTAAGAAAGAATTTGGTGAAAACCCTTCTCAAGTGTAAGTTTTTAAAATTGACTCACATTCATTCACAACAAGAACATGCTGTTTATCAATATTTACCAGAACTTTTTAAAGACATTAAAAAGTAAAGAGGCTGTATAAAAGCTTTTCCCTAAAAGGAATTGACTTCTATACAGCCTCTAATCAATAAGACTTCGATCGCAATTAGTTAGCTTGACTTGCTTCGATTACAGCATGGTAAGCTGGCTTTGGATTCAACTGGCCATCAAACAAAAGCGCATCCTGGCCACGTCTCCATGAACGAGTATCGCTTAGTCCCCAGAAAGTTACACGGTCAATTACGTCAGCATGACGCTGGAAAATCTCGAATAGTTTTCTATATACTTCAGCTTGTTTCTCGTAGTTCTCTGGTGGAATCTTCTTATCGCCCTGACGAACACCAAATGCACCGCTGTTATCACCAGTAGCCGTAACATCAAGTTCGGTAATGGCAACCCGTAGTCCAAGCGAAGCATAGTTCTCAATTGCTTTCTCTACATCGGCAAGATTAGTATCCAAGTGCCAGTGACCTTGAATGCCCACACCTGTGATAGGTGCACCTTCGGCAATAAGTCGTTTAAGCAACAACATAGAACTGGCGTGTTTGCCCTTATTTTCAACGGCACCCTGTTCAATGTTATAGTCGTTGTAATATAACTGTGCATCGGGATCAGCTTCGTGTGCCCATTTGAATGCTTTAGTGAGAACATCTGGTCCTACAGCTTTATACCAACTGAAAGTCCGTAAATTTTCAGTTGAACCGTCGCCACCGTCGGCAATCGATTCGTTAAACACGTCCCAACCAATAATACGACCTTTGTACCGGCCAACCACAGTTTTGATGTGTTTTTCCAAACGTTTCAATACTACTTTCCTGCTTGCCTGAGGTCCGGTGTTAGCCCCAAAACCACCAAAGCCACCAAAGTTTGGACGAGGACCATTAGGCCCCATGCCCTGCCCGGGAGGGGTTCCTGGTGCTGGAGGTGCTGGAGGTGCTGGGGCTGCTGTTGTGGTTGCAGACTTAGCGGCATCACCTTTTTTCGATTTTTTTTGTTTTTCCTGAAAAAACCAGGGAGCAGTTTGTGAATGCCACCCCAGAGTATGCCCCCAAACTTTAAGGCCATTCTTTTCGCACCATTCAACCATAGCATCGGTAGTTTTGAAGTTATAAGTATCTTCCGATGGATGAATGGGTTGTGGTTTCATACAATTCTCAGGAGTAACAATATCATACTGTTTTCTGATACTTTCCTGATAGGCTTCGTCATTCTGAGTCAGGTCATCGGCACATCCAATCAGGAATTTCCCTGCATATGCTTCTTTTAAGGTCTTTAGTGGAGCATTGCTGCTACTCTCCTGACCATAAACAGTGATCGCCAATGCAGCACTCAAAATGAAACTTGTGATCAATTTTCTGTTAAACATAACTTAATTTTTTGAAATTTATTTAATATTTAGGTTTAGTTATACTTTGATCATTATTAAACAATTAACAGTGTTGATTATTCGATGAGTTTCAAAGTAAAAAGAAACAACTAATCTTTGACTTCTTTTGTATTGTTTCGTTTATATCACTTATTGACTTTTTCTATATTTCCTTATCAGAAAGTCACCTAACAAGCATCTATACATCTATTAATCAGTCATTAAAACTCCACATAAGCAACCTCTGCAACATTGTCGACCCAAGCTTTCTTCAATACCCGGGACTTCCCAATTCCCAAGCACCAGAATATTTTCAATTCCTCTAAAGTAACCTTCAGTCAGTAAAAAGCAAACGGTTTACTGATTTCATTTCGAAAATTAATTGCACCCATTGATGAGTGCAAAACCTACCCCCTTAGCCCCAATGCTTATAACAATTCATCGAAAACGACAGCCACTTTGCCGCAGGTGCCCTTATTCATAAGTTCATAGGCCTTATCGGCTTCGTCTAACGAGAAACGGTTTGTTACAAGATCTTCGGGATGAATACCCCAACGCACTAGGCGTTCTACCAGTTCTTCCATTCTCCAAATATTGGTAACCCACGAACCATAGATTGTTTTTTGTTCATGAATTATATCGGGGCTTGGATTGAATTCAACAGTTCCACCTTCGCCAATCATGACCATTTTACCCCACTGCCTCGTGGCTCTTATGGCCAATTGCCTGCCATGAGTGTTTCCGGAGCAATCAACGGTTTTTTCGTATCCTTTACCCTGATAGGTGCAGGCCTTCACTTTTTCAAGTACATCGGGGCCAGCGACAAATACATGATCGACAAGTCCAAGATTTTTAGCAATATTACAACGTTCCTCAACCGTATCGACACCAACCAGAAGATTAGCACCCAGCGCTTTCGCCAACATCAATGCCGCTAAACCAACAGGCCCAAGGCCAACAACCAAAACGGCATCGTTACCCGAAACCGAAATTTTCTCCAGCCCTTCGTATACCGTTCCAAAACCACAAGCAACCTGAGCTCCATCGAGGTATGTCAATTCGTCGGGAAGCAACACGCAATCTTTTTCTTCAGCAAGCATAAAGGGAGCCATACCTCCGTCGCGCTGCCAACCATAAGCGGCTCGTTGCGGACTGGAGCATGAAATCATATATCCACGGCGGCAATCGTTACAGACACCGCATCCCGAAATATGGTAAACCACTACCCTATCGCCTTCTTTAAATCGTTTGGTGTTTGGTCCACACTTCACAATTTGTCCGCTGGGTTCGTGCCCTGCAATTTTATTTTGGTAAGCTTCGGGGCCCTTGCCCAGGTGTTCACGATATATTGCGCGAATATCACTGCCACAAATCGTTGAAGCTTTCATCCGGACAAGCACTTCGCCCGGTCCTGGCTGTGGAATATCTACTTCTTTAAATTCAACGGTGCTATTGCCTGGCAAAAAGGCTGCTTTCATTTTTGTTGTCATACTATTATCTATTTTTCAACTATTTCTATTACAATTTATCACTTTGCTATTTTCCCTTCTAAGTCCCATAAATCTTCCCAACCGTTAGCTCCTTCCCAAAGGAATACCTGGCCTTTAATTAAACGGCATTGCTTGTCAATTTTGCTAATGGCTTCCATTTCTTCACTGGTCAAAGGATTGCTTAAGGCACCTTCGATATTGGAAGTAATTTTCGAAGGGGTTACAGAGAATGGAATAACAACTTCGCCCCGTTGGATTCCCCATTTAAGGCAAACTACTGCAGGGTGTAAGCCCAAACGTTCGGCTACGGCTACAATTACTGGATCTTCAATGTCAACGGTATCAGTTGCAGTACGGTCGCGCTCAGGACGCTTTGGCGATCCTATTGGAGAATACCCAATGGGCTGAATATTATTATCGATCAAATAATCAAACAATTCAGGTTGCTGAAAGTGCGGGTGAAGTTCCAACTCGTTAACCACTGGCTTAATGCGCGCATCTTTGAGCAAAAGTTCCATCTTTGGAATAGTCATATTTGACGTGCCAATAGATTTCACCAAGCCCATTTCAACTAACTGTTCCATTTGTCTCCATGCCACCATATACTCTTCGTGGATATAAGGTTTTGAATTGGGATTTCGGGCATCGCCGTCGCAACCGGGAGCATGGTAATTGGGGAAGGGCCAGTGCACCAAGTACAGGTCGAGGTATTCGAGTTGCAAATCGGCCAACGATTGACGGCACGATTTAATTATATCACCTTCGCCGTGCATATCGTTCCAAACTTTCGAAGTAATCCAAAGTTCTTCACGCTTTACGGTTCCGTTTCCGATCAATTCAGAAAGGACTTCACCGATTTCTTTTTCATTGCCATACACCGAGGCACAGTCAATATGACGGTAGCCCAGTTCAATGGCAAATTTTACGGCCTGTGCAATTTGGTCGTTCGAGTAATTGTCGGAACCGAAAGTTCCCAACCCTATAACGGGTATTTTTGCCCCATTCGACAACGTCTTAAAGGGCACGTTTTCTGGATTTATTTTCTTCATTTGTCTTATTCTTGTCTTACTGTTGAATGTCTTGATACTTGTGTCTTGATACTTGTGCCTAAAAATCAATCATCGCTTTCATAACCCCATTACGGTAGTTGGCCACCAAATCAAAAGCTTCGTTCACTTTATGAAAAGGAAAACGATGGGTAATCATGATACTGCCATCAATTTTGCCATCGGCCAACATCTTAAGCGTTTCTTCGGTACAATGGTTTTGCCGGCGAATATTTACGATCGTGATTTCCTTTCTGCGGACCAAATCCGCTGAAAAACTCCAGCGGTCGAATTCGGGAATCCCCACAACAACCAACTTTCCGCCCGGTTTGAGTAGTTCAATGGCGGTATCCAAGGCATCTTGTTGACCACAGCATTCAAAAACCACATCGAGCAACAAAGGCTCAATGGCAGAAATGGTTTCCACAATATCGCTTTGTAAAGGATTTCCGGCCCAAAAAGCACCATTTCGAGCGGCTACTTTTTTGCGCTGTGGTATTTTTTCAGAAACAAAAATCTTGTCGATCCCTTTCCACCTTGCCATTTGGAAAACGCTCATCCCAATGGGGCCAAATCCGATGATTCCCATAGCTTCGTTACCCGTCAACTGGGCTTGCTTAACGGCATAAAGCCCAATAGACAAAGGTTCAGAGGTGGCTCCATCGTCGATGGACTGATGCGGTTCGAGCAACACACATTGCCTTTCAGGCATCACAATATATTCGGCAAGGTTGCCTTCAATTTGCCCCGGGCAACCCAAAAACAGATTGTTGCGGCAAGTATGCGGACGACCAGCTTTACATTGGTCGCAGTGGCCGCAAGCCACCGATGGCTCAACGGCAATTCGATCGCCTGGTTTCACAGAGGTAACAGCCTTGCCAACTGCTTCGACAATCCCAGCACCTTCGTGACCAACCGTGAATGGGTATTGCACCACCTGACTGCCAATACGCCCGGTTTTGTAATAGTGTATATCGGAGCCACAGACCCCAACTACCGCCATGCGGATAAGCACATCATTTTCGTTCCTAATCTCGGGGATTGGAGCTTCAATGATTTCGATTTTATTGATTCCTTTTAAAACTGATTTTCGCATCCTATTCTTACGTTGTTTTTACTTTATGCCCTTCAATTGCATAATATAAAATATAGGCAAAAAATGGTATTGGGGCCAAGAATCCAACCGAAATTGAATGGGTCACATCGGCAATATAGCCCATTAGCGGAGGAAAAACAGCCCCGCCTACGATGGACATAATAATAAACGACGATGCCTTTTTTGTTTTTGGACCAAGGTCTTTTATTGCCAGCGCAAAAATGGTCGGGAACATTATGGACATAAAAAAGAAGATACCATATAATGCGATAATAGAAGCCCAACCCAAATTAGCGGTAACTACTGGAAGCAACAGACAACACATCAGTGCATATAAGCCCAACATTCGCGCGGGTTTGAAATAGGACATCAAAAAGCTGCCCGACATACGGCCAACCATAAACAATGCAAAACCAATGGATAAAAAATAAGGTCCGTTGGCAACATCAAAATGAACAGGTTGACTTTCGTCGGTAACATAATTGATCAGGTAGCTAAATACCCCAGTCTGAGCAGCGCAATAGGCAAATTGGGCAATAACTCCCAACACTAGATGCCTATCCTTTATCAATGGTTTTTGAGCAACTGTTTCAGAAATTGGATCGTCGGCATCTTCTTGAATCTCTGGCACTTTTGATAGCATAAATACTACTGCCACTGCGAATACTACAAAGCCGATGATCATATAAGGAAGAGTAAGCGAGCTTAGTTTTTGACCAGCTACATCGGAACTATTTCCATATATAAAAAGGCCAATTAAGGGACCCACAGTCCATGCTAATCCATTGAACGACTGCGAAAAATTAATTCGACGTTCACTGCTTTCAGAAGGACCAAGCTTTGTTGTGTAAGGGTTTGCCGCTGTTTCGAGAGTAGCAAGTCCGCAGCCAAGCACAAAGAGAAAGATGAGGAATAACCAAAATGATTCAAAACCAGTTGTTGCTGCAATTAATAACGATCCAACAGCAAAAAGCGAAAGTCCTAAAATAATCCCCTTTTTGTATCCAAAACGCCGCATAAAATAACCCGCAGGAAGAGCCATTAAGAAGTAAGCTATATACATAGCAAATTGGATCATTCCTGATTTTGCTTTTGAAATATCAAGAATTGTTTGAAAATGCTTGTTTAAAACATCAAGCATACCATGTGCCATTCCCCATAGAAAAAACAAAGCCGTGATGAGGATGAAGGGTAACAGGTTTTCTTTTGTCGTTAGTTTATGTTTTGACATATCTTCAAGTTTTCGACTTATTAGATTAAATAGCAGTTAAAAACCTAGGTAATAGGTGTTACCCCTTTTTTCAGGAGAATATTCCCGTATTTAGCTGTTTCGCCAGTCATAAGTACAGCAAAGGCACTTTTAGTACGTTCGTAAAATGCAAAACGGTCAATGCGTTCAATCGCAGGAGCATCGGGGTTTGATTTATGAATCGCCTTAAGATAGCTTTCTTCGACAGAAGGATCGAGCAGGTCGCCTTCTACAGCAGCCATCATAACCAAGGGATGAGGCACATAACTGTCGAGTTCGAAAAGCGGAAGTATAGCTTCCAGTAAATCAGGGATGCGAAGGCCATCGGCACGCAAAACATTGTCATTGAACGACTCGCCGGGAAAATGAGCATCGGCCAGCACTATTTCATCGCCATGTCCCATACGGGTCAGCGTGGCCAGTAATTCGGGACTCAATAATGGAGAAATTCCTTTTAACATAGTTATTGTGTTTTATAATATTAATATAAATCTGCATCAAATTTCAAGATTTGCCCTTCATTTGCGCCCGGGTTTGCGAGCTCTTCCATCAGCAGGCGAAATGAAGCTTCAGCCATTTTTTCTTCAGGCTGTTGAATCATTACCGAATTCGGCACGGCATAAGAAAGCCAGGGATAGCCGCCAAAGCTTGCAAAAGCCATTTTGTCGAGCAGTTTCTTTTTCCCGGTTCTCATATATTGAATGGCCCCCCAAGCAAGTAAATGTGAATCAAATATCAGCGCATCGGGTTTATCTTTTTCACCGAAAAGTTGCATTGTAGCCTCGTAACCCTGCTGAACAGTAAATCCATTGGACATAACCACACAATTTTCGTACTGAATTCCTTCAGCTTTTACCCCTTGCCTATACCCTTCCTGACGCTCAGAAAACAAGTGCACAGATGGGATACCCGATAAATAAGCAATTTTTGAAAACCCGTTTACCTGCAAACGCTCAACAGTGCGACTTAGCGCTAATCGGTTATCTAAAACAACAGCAGGCTTTGACAAGAGCGGGCTCACCCGATCGAAACAAACAAGGGGTATTTTATATTTATCAAGTTGAGTCAGGTGAGAAACTGTAGTTGTTTCCATTGACAAGGACACCAAAACCCCGGCAATATTTTGCTGAATTATTGATTTAATGATTTCCTCTTCACGAACCATCGATTCTTCCGACTGAAAGACCGCCACAATATAGCCCGAAGAATACGCCAGACGGGTAATAATACTTACAAAATTAGAAAAGAAACTATGGTGGATATTGGGTACAACCACCCCAATAATATTACTTGCTGTACCTCTGAGGTGCAAGGCATTTCGATTGATAAGGTAACCGCGCTCTGAGGCATATTTTATCACCTTCTCGGCAGTTGCAGCATTTATTTTAGCATTTCCCCTCAATGCCCTCGACACCGTTGAATGGTGAATGCCAAGTTCTCTGGCTATATCTTTAATTGTAATCCGTTTCATTCCAAATCAGATAATGCACACGTGTGTATTTGTTGAGCAAAAAAATATCTTGGAATAAAAGTAGCGCTTTAGTCATTCAAGGGCTTACAATTTCAGATAAATAGCTATCAAAAATGGATAAATAATAAAAACCAAAATATGTAGAAAATTGAGTTTTAAACATTGATATACAAAGTATTGAAAACACAAATATCTTAATCAGCCTTCAATTGACTTATGAATTTCAGGAATAAATCGATTTCATCTACCGGAAAAAGGCAAAATACACCCGCTGATATAGTATCATGTTGAATACGTTGAAGAAAAAAGAAACCATACCAAATAATAGCCCGGAACGGTTGTAGGCTAAGTGGCAACTGAATGTTTAATTTTTGTGATTCATCTTTGCTTTTGAATAATAAATTCTAAATCTTTGAAAGCAATGAAAAATCTAACATTTACACTACTAATCCTTGTATGGTTGCAACTTCTTTCGTTCAACCTCTTCGCAAAAAATCCCGAAGGCCGTTTTAACCTGAAAGAGGGCGATTGGTTTGAGGTGCAGGTAGAACAAAAAGATAAGTCTACTCCTACTTCGAAAGCTATTGCGACCAAGGATCTCTTTGGTGCAACTGTGCTTCTGAAGTATCAATTGGAAAAAGAACTTCCAAACAAAAATCAACAATACAAAGTCACGTTGGAACAGATTCAGATTCTTAGGGATTTTGGACCGATCACCTTTGGTTTCGATTCTCGTTATCCAACTTATGAGGAAAACAAAAAGGAGCCTGATATAAAAAATCAATTCAATGTGGAAGTAACCCCTTCGGGGCAAATTCTTCGTTTCTATCCATCGATCAAATACAAATCAATTAACTTGGAAATCAGGAACATAAGCTCCTCGTATAATTATGATAATTCTTATACAATGTGGAATCAATTGGAAGATAGGGAGCAGATAAAGAATGTTTCAACCATCCTATTTCAACAAGATTCAGCATTCCATTCAAAGTATATCACATCGCCCAATAAGGTTCCGGTAATGATAGACCAACCCAAATTGGCAATAAATTTAACGGACGCATCTTTCCCTTTACCTAACAATGCAATCATTCAGGGAAAGTTAACCGACCAGTTGAATCAAAACATAAAAATCAGATTGATTGGTGAATTTGCCGACTACTATTTCCCCGAGAAACAATTCAGAACCAATAACGACGGTTCATTTAATTGTCCTATCTTTTTGATAAGACCGTTTCACCTCCGTATCCAGATTGGAGATAAAACATTAACCACCTTTATGGCACCGGGCGATACCTTGACTGTTAATGCAATCGGGCATCAGGCAAAAGAAGTTGAAAATAATCAATATACCGACAATAAACCAAACGAATACTTTTTGCCAGGATTGAATAAATCTGATTATTTTTCGGGAACTGCGGCATACAATACCCTATTATCGAATGAATTAGATCAATATAGAACCGAGATTGTTTATGAACGGGATACTTCATCCTTACTTTTAAAATGCGAAAAGAAAATCCAATCCATCAATCAATTAATAGAAAGCTACCGAGGAAAAGCATCTGATGAATGCATTCGCTATTTTAAGCAAGATATGAGTTATTATTTTGCAACATCTAAACTACTTTTCCGAGAGAAACAAAGGAATTCGACTGAAATGCCTAATCCTGATGAATTTAGAGCCAATAATACTTTGTCAATAAAAATAACAAAATTGGGCAGGGATTATCCTGCTGATTTCTACCTGGATGTTGATACATTATCAATTTTAAAGAACCCTTATACCTGGAATTCTTCTTATCAGCGCTTTATTCAAAAGTCGTATGAATATAAACAAACACGCACTGGATGGTCTCTGGGGAAAAGTAGGTCAATCGATTTTTTGGAAAATTATTATTACAGTAAAGCTACCCTGATTGGTTATCCATTATACCTTCAACTAACAAAATTGATTGATTCAGAACTAAGGTGTAGTTTTTCAGATAATAGTCAAGTAATCCCTTATTATCAGTCGTTCATAAATAATTGTACCGATCCGGCTTTAACAGAATCGTTAACGAAAGTATATGAAACAGCCCAAACGCTGAAAATTGGGAGCCGATTTCCAGTAAGCTCTTTTGTGTTAAAGGATGGATCAGTTTTCGATTTGAAAAAATACAAAGGAAAACCTCTTTGCTTAATCTTTATGGATAATGCAACGTCATACATCTCAAAATATAATTACGAAATCTCAAAATTTAAGAATGAAAAAGTAGAGTTTATCATTGCTCAACTTACGACTCAAGATTGGAAAGAAGGAAAGATGGACAGCACTATTTTAAAATTGCCCAATGTTACTTTCATTGAGCTTAGCAATAAAAGCATGATAGATAAATTACTTTTAAAAAGAGACAAAATTTTCATGCTCGATAAATGGTTCCGGATTGTTGAGAACGATGCCGAAGACCCTGCATTGCATTTATACCGCAAAAATGAGAATTCTAGATTTGAGAAATCACTACGTAAAACGATCGATCGAAATCGCTTCTTTAATGTTGATTTAAGAACGATACTCAAAATGACATGGAAGATTGCCATTGGTGCATTTTTAATTTTCTTGATAAATAAGATCAAAATCCGTCAGATAAAGAAACAGGAAGCCGCCAAGCGCCGTATCAAAGAACTTGAGATAAAAGCAGTGCGCTCACAAATGAACCCGCATTTTATTTTTAACGCGTTGAATTCCATTCAATCGTTAATCAACGGCAACCAATTTAAGGAGGCCAATATTTACCTGTCGAAATTTGCTGTGTTGCTGCGCAGGGTACTCAATAACTCGGAAAAACCGATGGTAACCTTGTCAGATGAATTACAGGCGGTTGAGCTCTATTGCCAGTTGGAGCAGTTGCGGTTTGAATTCAAATTTGAAATCCACATTGATCCTCTGGTGGATGCAGATATCATTGAAATACCCGGGATGATTATTCAGCCACTGGTCGAGAATGCCATTGTACACGGGTTGTCGCCGAAAGGTAACGAAGGGGAATTAACCATCCGGATTGGAAAGCAAAACGGCAACCTTTGTGTTTGTGTTACCGACAATGGGGTCGGGCTGGATTCACTGAAGGTTGATGAATTAAGCCAGAAAGGTTTTGGGCTGAAGTTGGTGGAAGAACGGATAAACATTTTAAATTTAGACGGAAAAGAGGCCAAACTGATTGTAGAAAACAGAAACGATGCCACTGGTACGTTAGCAACACTGATTATACCAATAGATTAGATGATGAAGATCAAAAGTATTATTATAGACGACGAACCTAAAAGCCGCAATAACCTGCGCGATTTATTGGGCGAATATTGTCAGCAGGTTGAAATCGCTGGTGAAGCGGCATCGGCAACCGAAGCACTGAAACAGATCAAACAGCTTTCACCCGATTTGATCTTTCTCGACATTGAAATGCCCGGCGGTTCGGGTTTCGATCTGCTGAAGTCGCTCAACAACCAAAACTTCGAAGTTATATTTGTTACTGCATTCGACCGTTACGGTATTCAAGCTGTGAAATTTTGTGCCATCGACTATATTTTAAAGCCCATCGATATTTTTGAGCTGTCGAAAGCGGTTGAAAAGGCGCAACTGCAAATCAATAAAAAGAAAGAAAACCAGCGGCTGGCAGAGCTGGTCGCCAACATCGACCGGCTGGATGATGAAAAGCGTATCGCCTTACCTTTGATCGATAAAATTGAGTTTATTGCCATCAACCAAATCATCCGGTTGGAGGCAGAAAGCAACTATACCCGCATTTTTCTTGAAGGGAAGAAAGAATACCTGGTTTGTAAAACACTCAAAGAGTATCAGGAGATATTGGAAAATCAGAATTTCTTGCGCACCCATCAGTCGCACCTGATCAACTGCCGAAAAATTGCGGCCTACATTAAGACTGATGGCGGGTATATTTCAATGGTCGATGGCAGTTCGGTTCCCATTTCGCGGCAAAAGCGCGAGGAGGTCTTGAAACGGATCTTGTAAACACCCTTGTGAGTTAGTGTTTGTTTACACATTACGCAATATTCGCGGCTTAATCTTGTACAAATGCACTGCTCCAAAGGAGCTTTATTTCAATAACCGTGTGGCGTTAGCCCACGGCAATATGGCACAAATCGGCATCAGCCCCGGAGGGGTTGTACTTTTCAGGGAAAATATTTCTCATCATACTTAATTCCAAATTCATCCAATAGGCGTTTTAACTCTTACTCAAAGGTTTCCTTTTTATGATGTTCCTGTTGATTTTTAATATAGTTGACTATCATGTCTTTATCTTTCCATGAGTAAGTGAAAGCGGCATAACCATCTGCCCAACCTTTAAACTCGTGAAACGTTCCGACACTTTTAATCCAGGTAGATGAATTTGATTTCACATCACGCATAAAATCTGCTAAGACGAGAGCGGGATGTAAATCGCATAAAATATGAATATGATCCTCCATGCCATTTATTCGATATAAAAATCCCCTTTTATTCTTTTTGTATCCCATTATGTAAGCGTACAACTCTCGGGCGTGTTCTTGATTTATTGCTTTCTGACTGTCTTTTGTGTGAAAAACAATGTGATATCGCAATTGACGATAGTTTGACTTGTTATTGATTATTAATGCTTTATCATTTCAATTCAAGTACAACCCCTCCCGGGGCTGTAGGATTTCTTTCTATGTTTTCCACGGGCTTACGCCCGAGTTTATTGAAATACAACCGCTTCGCGGCTAAACCCAATTCAAGACACTCTACTCTGCTTCTATTTATCTTTCTTCATAAGAACCTATGTCTTATTTTGTGCCGAGCAATGCTCCGAAAGAGCTATTATTTGACGATTATTTTCTTCGTAAATTGACTTCTGCCATCAATAACTTTAATAAAATAGATCCCTCTCTTTATTTCCGGTAAATTGACCGTATAATTAGTTTGATCAGTAGCTTCTAATTGATAAACTTTTAATCCAAGTGAATTGAAAATGTAAACATCAACCCTGTTCTCAAAATTGGCCAATTCAATGGTGAAAATTCCATTGTTGGGATTAGGGTATACCTTTACCTCTTTAGTATTGTCAATAGGGACTATCTTTTGATTGCTGTTCAAATCAACACTCTTCTCCGGTTGTGGATTCTGCACAATGCTCCCTTCTGATCCGTCACAAAAGGAACCATCGGTAGTAATCCATGCATGAGCAAAACTCCCCTCACACGCATGAAATCCCGGCAAAAAGCGGATGGATTTCCCTGCAATCAAATCTACAGTTGAACCACTCCGAAATAAAACTGAGTCAGTTCCTCCGGCAACAGTAATGGTATCATAAGCATTGAAACATGTGATCATTCCATTAGCAACTATTGTATCTGGTATTGAAATATTCTCTAATATCGAAGTTACACCAGCTTCCTGGATAATCGAAATGGTTTGCATCGGAACTCCACTAACATAAAGTATTGCTTTTGCTGTACGGGGAACCAATAAACTATTCTTTGATGCACTAAATATCATTGTTTGATCTCCATCAGATGACGATGGATTAATAGTAAACCATGATTGATCTGATATAATATTCCAGGAAGAAGAAGTTTGAATTTTTATGGAATCTTCACTTCCTTCATCATTATCAAGGTAGATAAGGGTATCTGATAATTGGGGAATTTCATAGATATTCGTAAAATCCTTCCATTTATTGGCAGCTGCATATAATGATTTAGACCCATTGGGAACGAACAATTTGCACGTAGTTTTATTCACTCCTGAAAATACATCGGTATTATAGGTCAAATCAACAGGAGTTGCTCTTTCACAAATTAAACTGTTAAGTTTTCCACAGTTATAAAATGCTGAATTACCAATCGTTTGAACAGTTGAAGGAATGGTCATTGTGGTTAAATTCCCATCCCAGGCAAAGAGCAGGTTTCCTATCCGGGTAAGCGTCTTTGGCAATTTTAGTGTTGGTAAACTTAAACACCAATAAAAAGCACCATTACCAATCGTTTGAACAGTGGACGGAATTGAAACAGAAACCAGCTTATCACAACTTGAAAAAGCATTTTCATCAATCCAAGTCACAGATGAAGGAATAGTGATTGAAGTTAATTTATCACAACCGGAAAAGGCACCCATTCCAATCTTTGTTACAGATGAAGGAATAGTAATGGATATTAAATTTATACATTCTTTAAAAGTATAATAATCAATAAGATTTATTGTTGAAGGTAAAGAAACTGAGTTCAAATTTGTACAATTCATAAAAGCAGCCGAACCTAAGGAAGTTACAGAAGATGGAATCTCGATTGAGGTAAAACTGGTACAATAGCTGAATGCATAATATTCAATAGTAGTTACTGACGAAGGAATTGTAATATTGTTTAAACTACTGCAATAACTGAAAGCATTGCCTTTAATGGAGGTGACTGTTGAAGGAATTGAAAAATTAGTCAAATCACTGCATCCATAAAATAAACTGTTTGACAAATAAGAAATTGATGATAGTAAAGTTGCAGATTTCAAATGGCAACATCCATTAAAAACTGAATTTCCTAACGAGGTTACCTGAGATGGAATTGTGATTGATGCTAGTTTTTTACAGTTGTTAAAAGAATTATTCCCAAGTGTTCGTAATGATGTAGGCAAAAAGAAAGATTTTAAACCGGTACAATTATAAAAAGCATAATCACCAATTGAGGTTACCAACGAATTATTTTCAACCGAAAGCAAACCCGTGCAATCATAAAAAGAATATTTCCCAATTATAGTAACTGATGGAGGAAGATTAACAGTATTCAAACTAGAGCATCCATAAAACGCATAATCCCCAATCTTGGTAACCGATGAATTAATAGGAAACCTGATCAGATTACTGCAACCATAAAACGCATAATTACCAATAGAACTAATTGATATTGGAAGTATAACAGAATTAAGTTTAGTTTTTCCTTTTAAAGTGCCCGGTACACAAAAAGAATAATCTGGAACAATATTACTGAAATAGGTTTTACTACTTGCACTGGCAGTTCCAAGAGTACCTGAATATGTTGCAATTGTAATGCCGCTGATATCCACATTCGATAATGCAGGCATACTATCACGCATGGTTTTAAAATCACGTGCATCCATAGTTCCCGTCAGTTTCAAGTTTGAGATTGTGTTCTTTTCATCAGCATTTAAGGTAGAGGATAAACCTCCTGCCGAGATATTGAATGTCCGGGGTATTCCATATTGAGTTATATTTATAGTCTGGGATGGGAGATTTGTTGATGAAATGGTTACAGTTGCCACTCTGTCAGTGTAATCAGGATTAGCATCAACAGTAAAAATAAGAGAATCATCGCCTGTTCCGCTATACTTATTTACATGGAGCCATTCCTGGTCTTTAACCAATGACCAATCAACACTGGAAAGAATTGAAAGTGTATCTCTACTCCCTTCATCCGAAAAAAGATCTGAACGGTTTACAGGTAAGTAAAAACCATCCATTTCCTGTATATTTTTAAAGTCCTTCCATTGGTTCGAAATATTAAAATTTTCTTTTGTTAAATAAGGGACATGTAATATACAAGTTGTTTTATCTATTCCTTTAAAAACATCAACATAACTAGTCAAATCAATAGGTTTTGGAGTTTCAACATAAAGAGATTTTAATACAGTACAATAAGAAAAGGCATTTGTTTCTATTTTGGTTACAGTAGAAGGAATTGTTATTGAAAGCAATTTAGAACAAGTATTAAAAGCAGACTCTCCAATTGAGGTTACCTTGGATGGTACTACTATCGAGGTTAATTTATGGCACATAGTAAAAGTGTGTTCCTCAATGGCAGTAATGTTTGGGGGTAAACTAATTGAAGCTAAATTCTGACATGAATAAAATGCCTGCTTCCCTATAGATGTAACAGATGAAGGAATTGATATTGAAGTCAAATATAAGCAGCTAGTAAAGGAATAAGCAGAAAGTGAAGTTACTGTTGAGGGAATAACATAGCCTCCAATCTTAGAAGAAGGACAATGGATTAAAACTGTCTTATCTTTGTTAAATAAAACGCCTCCTTCACTTAAATAATTCAAATTACTATCACTAACTGAAACATCACCGCTAGCTTGAACAAAGGATGTTTCATCAATAGAGGTGACCGAACCAGGAATAGAAATAGAAGTTAGCCCTTTACAACCTCCAAAAGAATAAGGCCCAATAGTAGTAACCTGTGATGGAATAATAAGTGAAGTTAAGCCAAGACAATTAAGAAAAGCACGATCTCCTATCCATGTAATAGAAGTTGGAAATATAAAGCTTTTTAAACTGAGCTTCATCTTACTTGGAGCGAATGCCATATCGGGTATTCCATTTTCCGGATAAGTCGTATATGAATTACCGGTTCCCAAAGACCCTTTATACCCCACGATAGTAGCATCTTCCATATTCACTACTGCAATAACTTCCATACTATCCCGCATCGTTTTAAAATCCCGCGCATCAACCGTTCCTGTAATAGTGAGATCGGTGATGGTGCCTCTTTCTTCAGGTGTTAAGGCAGAAGCCAACCCTCCGGCAGTAATATTAACAGTTTTCGAAACTTCAGAAAATAATGATATAGAGATTAGTACAAAAGCAATAAAAAGGAATAGTTTCTTCATAATTCAAAAGGGTTAAGGTTTATCATTTGGTATGTTTCAGGTTATGAATGTATAAGTTTTTAATAAAAGAACATCCTGTTTTCGTCACTTTTCTTCTGTTAATTTACAAACAACTGACAGGCAATATTTTATGAGATAAATATTTTGATTTTAGGTGTCCCGCGACTATTTTTATGGGATGTTTTTTCGCCGTAAACATAATAAATCAGGTTCGGTCAGTGTACAGGTCGTCCCAAAGGCCAACGGGCGTTACCGCGTGCTCAAAAGTTTTGGCACTGGGCACACCGAAGCCGAAGTTTTAAGGCTTGAATAACATGCCCGTCAGTTCATCAGGGAACAGACAGGTATGAATAGGGTGCATTTTGTCAACGAAGGGGAACTTTTGCTAGAGAATTTTTTGTCGGGAATATCCAATGCCCAGGTACAGGTCATCGGTCCCGAGCTAATTTTTGGTACGCTATACCCCTTCGCGGCTTGTGGTTAACCCTCCCGGGATGGTAAAATAAAACGTACTACCAACACCTTCTTCACTTTCGACCCATATTTTGCCACCAAGCAGTTCAACCATCTCTTTTACAATACTTAGCCCAAGGCCTGTTCCTCCAATGGCACTTTTAACCACATTGCTGCCCCGATAAAAGCGCTCAAAAACCTTTTCAAGTTCATCAGACGGAATTCCAATACCGGTATCTTTTACAAAAAAGCACAGTTCGCCATGGTAAGTCGAAAACCCAATAGTAATACTTCCGGCTGTTGTATATTTAAAGGCATTTGAAACAAGATTGGTAAGAATCTGACGCAGCTTATCATAATCGGTATGAACATAGCATTTTCCGCCAACATTGTTTTCAGTTTTAAGAAGTACTCCCCGGTTATAGTATTCGGGTAAATTAAACGATTGTTTTATGTCGTTGATTAAATCGCAGACACTAAACCCGACAGGAATGTTCCGTAACAAATGGGTTTGCAGGCGCGAGTAGAGTACAATATCATCGATAATATGAACCAGTTGCTCAGAGTTGCGAACAATGATATTGGCATAATCGGAAATTGATTCCTTGTCTTCTTCATCTGGCAGCAGACTGGCAAAGCCCATGATGGAGTTCATGGGAGTACGAATTTCATGGCTCACATTGGCAAGGAAAGATGACTTTAGTCGGTCGCTTTCTTCAGCTTTTTCTTTGGCCGCAATGAGTTCTTGTTCAGCCTTTTTGCGCCAGGTAATTTCATGATAATTAGATAAAAACCCATGAATATCTTTGTCGCTTAACAGATTAACCACTGTAACTTCTATCCACACATATTCGCCGTCCTTTCGTTTGTAACGCAATTCTGTGGTCCCGGTAGTACCGTCAACTTTGGCCAGATTATCTAAAAACTGTTGCCCCCAAGCTACATCATCGGGGTGAATAATATCCCAAGTGTTTTTCCCGACGAGTTCTTCAGGTTTCCAACCAAATAACGATTCAATATTAGGGCTTTGATAAAGGTTAATGGCATTTCTGTCAATAATTTCAATCACATCACCAATATTTGAAACCATCTTGTTTTTTATGGCTTCGCTTTTGCGCAAGGCAGCATCGGCCTTTTTCATTTCAGTTATGTCCCTGAATTCAACTGTTCTAACATCTTTCCCTTTGTACGGAACGGTTCTGGCTTCTAAGCGCAAAGGAAATATCTCGCCATTTTTGCGTATTCCGAGGGCTTCGTAAGGTTTTTCGTAACCTGATAGAATATTATTTAACACTAAATTCCTTGTTTCAGTGGCAATTAACAATAAACCATCCATTCCAATAAGTTCGTCATACGTATAGCCTGTTATTTCTGAAAGGCCTTGATTACATTCCAGGATTCTCCCTTTATCGTGAATAACAATGCCGCCAAAAGAAGCATTATGAAGGGCCTTATAACGCTCTTCGCTCTCCTTTAATGCAATATTAAGCTCTATTTGTTCCTGTTTCTGAAATGTCGTTTCGCTTATGAGTTTGGTTACATCCAGCAGAAAGTCCATGGCTACCTGAACTTTTTCTTTTGAAACAATGGGTACTTCCCTGAGTGCTTTTAGGTAAGCTTCTTTATCGAAAGCATATATCTCTGCTTGTTTTTCAAAAAACGATTCATCGGGTTTGTCGAAAAGAAACTGCCCGGTAAAAAGGTTCGCTATGTGTTCGCCTTTAATAACAATAGGAACTGCCACATCAACCATTCCGTTTAAGCATTGATAACAATGAAACTTTTCTCCATTTGTCATTCTGTTGGCCAATTCGGTATCGCTGATCAAACATTTTTTTGCAGTTTCGGGGTTGACTCGATGAAAATCGGTACAAATATGCCTCCAGCCTGACTGGGACAATATATTGCCCTCAAGGTCTAAAATGGAGGTTAAAAAACCGGTGGTTTTGTAAAAGCCTTCGAGTAAGTGGTTCACATTCTCAAAATCTAAAATTTCATGTAGCTTCACTCTCATGTATCGTTTTTTTTAATTTAAAGCTTCTATATCAACATTCAGCCTGCTCAAAAATAGCTTTTATTGATTCTTAGTTAAATAATTTTCACATCTTGAAATCAAAAAAAGCACGCAATGGCTCTTGCATTTCCTCTCAAGCTTTTTAAGGACTACACCCGAGGATTTTGGCAACGCCAATCTCCGATTGAAATTCAATCGAAGCGGCTGGTGCGTCATCTTTTCGGAATGGTAAAATAAAACGTACTGCCTTTCCCCTCTTCGCTTTCGGCCCAAATTTTACCGCCGTGCATTTCAACAAACTCTTTGCAAAGAATGAGCCCCAAACCCGAACTGGGTTCGTTGTTGGTTCCTGGGCGGCTTGTTTTTTCTGATATTGAAAACAAATTCTCGAGTATGTGTTTGGGCATGCCTATACCATTGTCATGTATTTCAAAATAAGTTTGTTTACTGGTGGTTGTGTAGATTTTCAACTGAATTTTTCCTCCCAATGGGGTGAATTTGGTTGCATTCGACATCAGGTTCCGCAGAATGGCGTGTAGCATATTTTTATCGGCCTGAACTGTTAAGTTGTCTTCAACCTGAATTTCAAATTCGATTTGTTTGGCATTCATTTTTTCAATTATGGATGGATCGCATGTTTTAATAAATTCATTGATGTCAATAGATTCGGGCTTGAATGGAATGCTACCCCTTTGCAGGCGAGACCATTCGAGCAGGTTTTCGAGTAGGCTGTAGGTCGATTGGGCCGTTTTGAAAATTGCCCGTGAATATTGCTTGTATTCGTCGACTGAAAAATGAGTCTGATCGTCGCTCATCAATTCGGTAAAGCTTACGAGTGTTGAGAATGGGCTGCGTAGGTCGTGCGAAATAATGGAGAAGAACTTATCCTTGGCTGCTAGAGCCTCTTTTAGAAGAGTTTCGCTTTCGATCAAAGCATCCTGCGCTTTCAGTTGTTCTGTTATATCTTCTTTGAGTGCTAGAAAGTACAATGGATTTCCATCGGCAGTTTTAACTGGAAGAATATTGGCCTTTTCCCAATACAGATCGCCATTTTTCCGTTTGTTGTGAAAAATGCCGCTCCATTCGTTGCCCGAAGTAATGGTTTCCCACATCGATTTGTATCCTTCTTGAGGTGTGTCGCCCGATTTTAAGATGCGTGGGTTTTGACCTATTACTTCTTCGGGCAAATAACCCGTTACCTCGGTGAACTTTGAATTGACATATTCGATGTTACCATCCAAATTGGTAATGACAATGCTTACAGGGCTTTGCTTGGCTACCAACGACAATTTGATCAATTCTTCTTCGTTCTGTTTGCGAAGGGTAATGTCTTCCATCAACGTGTAGATTTTCTCCACATTGCCCTGCGCGTTTGTCATGGGCACCAAGTAGCTCGATAGGTACACTTTTTTGCCCCAATGTGCTGTGTATGGTAGTTCAATTGTGACAACCTTTTTGGTCTCGATGCATTTTAGAAATTGTTGAGTATATCCGTTTTCTTGCAATGTTTTGAGTTCAAGTACATTGATTTTTTTGGTCATTTCCAGCGAAGGTGAACCTAAAATGGTGATCAGGGCAGGGTTGGCATCCAAAATTTCGCCACGTGTGTTGGCAATGTAAATGCCCAAAGGCGAATTCTCGAACAAAAGCCTGAATTTCTGTTCGTTCACTTTGATTGCCGCTTCGAGTTTTTTGCGCTCGTCGATGTTGCGACTTACACCTACAACCTCAATTTCTCCTTGTTTGTTGGTCCTGAATGTGGTTGAAACTTCGACCCAGATAATACGCCCATCCTTACATGGTTGCTGTATTTCATCCATGTAGTATTCCATGTCGAGTTGGTTTGTCATAAATTTTCCCAAGTTTGCTTCGAGGGCTTGCTGAATGTGTATCAACGATTCGGGCGTAACTGCTTCTTCAATTGTTTGTGCAATGGCTTCCTTGGGGGTAAAACCGCGCAGTTGCATTACTGCCGGACTTATATAGGTGAACCTCCGGGTGTTGATGTTGAGTACCCAAATAACGTCCGAAGCGTTTTCTGTAATCAAACGGTATTTCTCTTCGCTTTCTGCTAGCAATTCGGCTGTTTTTGCTCGATCGATCACAATACCAGCTTGTTTTATGAAGGATTCAATGTATTCGTGATCGGTTATGGGGGCCGCCCCACGGTTGAACAAATGAATGGTGGCATGAAGCACATCGTCTTTGGTGATCCCAATCGTATAGATCTGTTTGATCCCAACTGCTTTTTCAAGCGTTGAAGCCGCTAATCGTGGAAATTGGTTGCCTGCAAAATCGGCCAACCCTTTTTCGAAATGATGAAGTTTGCCCGACATGTAGAAATCCAAATGCTCAGAAATCAGTTTAAATTCTTTGTTATAGATTTGAGAACCTGCTAGTTTTATTGCCATCTTTTTGATTTTTTCTGATACTCCTTCAATGTGGGTGAGCTTTGAAGAGTGCTGGGCATGGTTCACATTCTGAAAAAGAATAATAGTGTCGGGATATTGCTCGTGCAACGATTTTGCAATGTATGCATAGATCGAATCGAGGTTTTTAAGCTCGAGCATTTCGGTGGCCGAACGACTTAAATTTCTAAATTTTTGGGTGTTATCCTCTATTTTTTGCAGGTTTGTTTTTTGGTCGGTAATGTCTTCGGTTAAAACCGCAAATTGCATGGGCGCAGGTTGATAGGCTTTTACGCTGTAATGTCGATCGAGTTGGCGGGCATAGCTTTCGAACATGATGGGTGCGCCAGTTAATGCAACTTTCCCGAAATTTTCGATCCATATATTTTCGGTGTTGGGTAGAACTTCCAGTACGGTTTTCCCCAATATCTCCGAGCGGTTTAGACCTGTAAGTTGCTCGTATGCTGGGTTACAATCTAAAAAACGGTAGTCGACCGGTTGCTCTTGGTCGTTTAAAATGATTTCGTGCAATGCCATCCCTAACTGCATTTGGTTGATCAGGTTTCTGAAATTGTTTTCACTTGCAGAAAGACGGTCTTGTACAAGTTTGCGTTCAGTTCTGTCGATTAGTAAGATATAGTGTGTGTTGGCATGGATTGCCATGTGGAATTCGATGTTTTTAAACGTACCATCTTTGCAGCAAACTTTAAATTCAAACGGTTCAAACTGTTCTGAACTCTTGGAGAACTTCAAGTTGGTCAGATATTCATTCCATCGTTTCATTACCAAGGCTTGGTATTCGGGTTCTGGGTAGGCTTTTTCCCACCAGAGGCCAATATTTGGCAAGTCGTCGAGGGTATATCCCAGAATGGAAGTAAATTGTTGGCTTGCAAATAGGAAATTTAAGTTTTGATCTACAATAAGGATCCCTACTGGAGCCGATTCGGCAAATAACCGGAAACGTTGTTCGCTTACCGTTAATGCTTCGATCGTTTTAGCGTGTGCCGCTTCGGTCGCTATTGAATCCAATGCATAGCTGATGTCGTAAGCAACTTCCTCGAGGAGCTTAATTTCGGTTGGATTGAAAAAATTAACTTGATTGGAATAAAGTGCCAAAGCTGCAATGGGTTGTCCGTGAAGCCGTAGCGGCAGTCCAATAAACGAATGGTAATCGCGCTTAAGTGCTTCGTCCTTCCATAGTTGCATTTCAGGATCGTTGGCTATGTCGTTGCAAGCGAAATACTTATTGGTTCGGATCGAAGTACCGACAGGCCCCGAGCCCCCTATGTTTTTATCCAGAGAGATTTGATACATCGCAGATAAATAGCCGTTTTCTTCGCCCGCAACGGCTACGGGCTCAATTTTCTGGGTTTCGCTGTTGAGCAACCCAATCCAGGACATGCGAAATTTCCCAAAATCGATGGCGACTCTGCAAATCTCTTCAAATAATTTTTGTTGGGTTTTGCTGTGAACAATCGCTTGATTTACCTGGCTGACAACAGCATACAGACGGTTTGCTTTTTCGAGCCTTAGCTCGGTTTCTTGAATCTGGTTGATTTCCTGGTGGGTGCCAAGCATTATCAATGGGTTTCCGTTTGAATCCCATTGGGATACACGTCCTCTGTCAAGGACCCAAACCCAGTGTCCAGCCGAGTGTTTCATTCTGAATTTTGCTTCATAGAAAGGGGTTTCTTTGTTGAAATATTTATCGAGTGCGTTTTGTGCAATCTTTAAATCGTCGGGATGGGTTAACTTAGTCCACGTTTCGATGTTAATGGGTTGCAATTCGCTAAGCTCGTATCCAAGCATGGCAGCCCATTGGTCGTTGAAAACGGTTTCGCCGGTTTGAACGTTCCACTTCCACGTGCCGGTTTGAGACATTTCGATAACCGAGTGAAGTTGCTCTGCAGTTTGTTGCTGCTGCTGGGCAAACTCCAGAAGATGTTTTTTTTCGGCCTCAAGCTTGTCAATTCTTTCGTTCAGCTTTTGTATGTCCTCGTAGTTAATCATTTTACCGTGTTTTCTTAAGATGCTGTTAATGTATTTCGTGGTAGAATGTTAGGTTGTAGGTTAATCATTTTTTTGCATGTTACCCTTTGGGGATTGAGACCCAGAACGTCGTTCCTCTTTCTCTCAAGGTATCATTAGCCAACTTAAGCTCCATGTTGGTATGCTTTAACAACTGATTTTCTTGTCTCGACAAGGCTAACTCGCGAAAAATATCCTCCATGTTTTTATTTTGTTCAGTCATAAATTAAGGTAACTAATCACTGCTTTTGTTTCGTGTTAACTTAATACCTGTAATTTATGCAATTAAAATAAACTGCCGATAATTTTTTAGCAAAAACTATCATTTTAGGACTAATGGTTTTAGCCTACAGAAGAAGGCCGGCTTATTGATTGCTAACCATAAATTTTCAGTGCCAACAATTACAACGCAGATCCTGTTTCAGGTTGAGAATCCAAGCATTCATGCCAATGCCAGTATCTTTTACTCGAATTTGCACTGAAGCGACATTTTCTGCAACCTCTATTCCAACTTTTCTTATTTGCCTTTTACCTTATACCCTATCGTAGAATATCCTATTCTCCCGTCTTTTGAAATGGCCTCTACCACAATAGTCATATCGCCCAAATTGTCGGCATTGTAGAAGCTGGTGGTGGCTATTCCCAAACTATCTGTTGACAGTAGCGGCTGCCAGTGTAACACCAACCTAAGATCGGGTTTATTAAGCTCTTCCGGTTTCATGGTTTCGTAATTGGGTGTGTAATACTTTTTTGGTGTCGAGAATACGGGGATCTTAAACCGGTTTATTCCTTTGAATTTATTCAATACATCCCCAATGCCTTTGCCCCTAACCGTGTTGATATTGATTATGCTGCCACTAGATATTTGCACTGGTGGAAGAGTACCTACAGTTTCAGCCCAAATTAGCTCAAAATTATCCGCATACTTAATGACATCAACCGAGCTTACTTCCCTGATAGGTATAAATGCAATCAAATCCTGAAATAAAGGTTCATATTCCCCATCAACCAATACAAGCGTCGCATCTGAGCCCCTTACAACTGCTCCATAATCAAAGTTTTCATCTTGATAGACGTCTATATTCAAGCTATCCGAGGCAAAGTCAAGCTCACTAAATAAGCCATACGACCAGTCTTGTTCTTCCTCCTGCAGCACTTCCCCGTCCATCACTAAATCCGGTTTACCTGCAAGCTTTATGATCCGATTGCTCATTGCTGAACGTTTGAACCCATCAACATCAACCTGACCGATCATTATGGTGCCCGAAGTGGCCTGAAATGCCTCTTCAACTTGTCGCCGTTCCTCTTCTTTTCTGACCAATTCAAACACGGTACTATCCAATTGGGCGATGGCCGATGTTTGGCCGAAATTTACTGGGGGTGTCTTTTTTTGATCAAGCGTAACCATATAGTCCTTATTTTCCCCATCAACATTGGCACTTTGTATGATCACTTCCATCTTATCCCCGTATTCCTCGTCAAGGACAAAACTGAACCTCCCGGCACTATCGGTCATGGAAGAGATTGCCTGAAAACCATCCCCAAATGACAACATCGTCAGTTTGGACATCTTCTCCTTTTGAAACAACCCGTTAGTTACCCCGCCGGTTATGGTCAGCCCTTTTTCAGGTTTAAAGGACAGTTCTTCGTAGGGTTTTATGTACAGGTACTTTCTCCAGCCCTGCGTGAGCATCAGTGCATCGAGGTCTTCCAATGTACTTGCACCATCAAAGTAAAATCCAGGGGTTTCGATCTCCCCTTTCAATTCAGAACCGAGCAGAAAGTAGGACAAAATATTCTGCCGTTTGCTTTGCAATTCGCCCAATTGATCCTTGTTGATCACGAGTACCGATAAACTGGCGTCTACAGGTTCACCAGACGTGCTGGTCGTTTTTATGTTCAAATTGGTCTTCTCGCGTTTGGCATATTCGCCCTTTTCGGTGGCCAGTTCCAAATGCAACCTTTCTTCGGGCCGTTGGTTGAAGTAAAGCCTTTCGGCAACAGGCTGCCCGGTGTTGTCGAGCATGGTAAAGGCTATAATGCCATCGGGGAGCATGCTGGCAGGGATAGAGCCGCCCCAAACACCATCTTCCAACGCCACTTTCTGGTTAAAATAAACCATGCCCCTACACGACACGAAAAGGTTGAAAGTAACATTGTCGAGGTAGTTCGATGCGGCAATAAGCAGCAGTTTGTCGCCCCTCTTTTCTACCGACAGGGTATTGCCCACCGGGTTTACCCCAGGTAGCGGCAACAGCAGTATGTTATTCTGATCGAGCTTCGAGGCCATCCGCGCATAGTAGGTTTTTGACTTATCGGCAACTGGGATTACAAAACTGCCCATACCCAGCGCATTGCTTTCAAAAGTGGCAATGAGGGAATCGTTTTGGTCAACGACATCGCCCTTGATGAAAACCCCTTTCCCGTTAACGTCAAGCGCCTTAAAACCCACCTTCGATGGAAGGCCATGGACAAGCTCCCCACTCTCGGGAAAAAACTGAAGGTCGGTGTAGTCCTTGTCTATAAGTACGGTTTTGGAGAAATTGGCCATATTGTCGGTTTGCATTTTAAGGGTCACAAAACGGCAACTGTCATCAATGTTTTGCACAAACCAATATTGGCCGTTGTTTCCTTTGCCTATGCGAAGGGAATCGGTTTGGCTGTTAACCGTACAGTAAACGGCCAGCTTCCCGTTGTGCAGGCTGTCGATGCTCAAAGGGTTGAAACAGGCTTTTAATTGTTGTTTGCCATCCTGCGTTTTAACCAGTGTTATCCAGCTAATTGGAGGCATTTCATTTTGTTTTGAAGTACTTAAAACACTGATCTGTTGGGTGAAGATAAAATCTGTGTCAAAATTTAGGTTCCACTGGGTATAGGCCCTTAGCTGGTAGGTGCCTTCGGCTGCCCCTGTCCCGATGCCAAAGTAGCCACTGCCAAGGCCTTCTGATAGTTTAACGAGTTTCTTTTGGCTGATGTTTGTGGTTGGTGCAATCAGTTCAACATAGAGTACCCCGCTCAAAGATGTAGGTTTGTGGGTCAAGGCACTGGTTGCAATACACTTGAACCAGATGGTGTCGTTTGGGGAATACACCTGTCGGTCGGTTTGTAGGTAGATTTTCTCGGCTAAGGGTGCATTGGAACCTGCATCTGGAGCTTGTTGTGCATAGATAGTAAAAGGGAAAAAGACTGATACTAGTAAGGCTATCTGTATCGCAATATCCCGTTTAAACCTTTCATGGGGGCTTTGGCATATTTGGAGTAAAGGATTATTTTTTATTTGCATGATACGATAATTAAATCAGTTAAATTATGCTTGATTACAATACTAATCATTTTGTTTAAAAAAAACTATCAATCAATACATTAATTAAATAAATTATAAATCCAATGTGTTATATATAATAAAAAGTGGTACTGGTGAAAAAATGAATTTGGGAAATGCTCAAAGAATGAACTGATGCAGGAATTTGCTGAAAATGTTCATTGTTGAATATTTCATTATACACCAAGACCTTATACTAAATAGCATTTTGATAAAAAATCGTTCCATTTGTAGTAATATTAGAGGTTTAGCTTTTCTTGTGCATAACATTTAGGATACACAAAGAAGTTGTGTAGTAAAATAACATTAATTTAAAAATAATTATTTACAAATTCAGACATATAGCTTCTGAAATCAGATATCATGAAGAAGGAAATGAATCATAATACAACAAATTATACACTGTAAATAAACATAAACATTAAAAAATACATTTGTCTTTTCATAACTTATTTCAACTTTATAAAATCTTCCATACAGCAACCTTATATTCGCTCCACATCTCTCATTTAGAGTTTAAATTACTAATTTACTGGATAATAAGAAAGATAAGATGTATTATGAAAAATGCCAGTGTAAAGGCATTTTATCCAGAATTAGAAATAAAATACCCAAGATTGCATCACTTGCTGGTAGGGTGCAGGTAATTTTGTAAGAATTAAAAATTTCTATATGCAAATTTATAGAAACCCATTTCTAGTTGACATCTGCACTTTTTAAAGAATGGAGCTATCCACTTTTTATAAAAGGTGAAGGGTCAACTATTTTTTTTTAAACTAATAACTAAATAATCTATTAATGAAAAAACATCGATTTCTAAAGGTGGCACTACTCGCGCTACCCATGTTGTTTTTCTCGTTTTTAAGCTTTGCCCAATCACTAAGTGTGAGTGGTACAGTTAAAGATGAGAGTGGTTCTCCCATGCCCGGAGTAACCGTAGTAGTAAAGGGCACCACAAATGGGACAATTACCGACGCAGATGGTCTCTACTCGATCAAAGTTCAAGACTCGAAGAGCTCTCTCACCTTTTCATTTGTGGGTATGGAAACGCAAACCATTGAAATTGCCGGTCGTAGCAACATCAATGTGATTATGAAAACAACTGCATCTGACTTAAGCGAGGTTGTGGTTATTGGTTACGGTACACAGAAAAAGAGTGACGTAACCGGTGCTGTTTCTTCAGTTAAACCTGACGCTCTTAAGAATTTGGCAACAACAGATGCTGCAGCTGCTCTTCAGGGAAAAGCTTCTGGTGTTCAGATTTTGACCAATTCGGGTGCTCCGGGTGAAGGTGCTAAAATCCGTGTTCGTGGTTACTCTTCAAACTCAGGTGAAATTGGACCTCTCCTTATCGTTGACGGACTTAAAGTTGACAACATTCAATATCTCAACCCTTCGATGATCGAATCGGTTGAAATTCTTAAAGATGCTGCTTCGGCTGCTATTTACGGTGCCGCTGCAGGTAACGGTGTTGTTTTGATCACTACTAAAACGGGTGCCAAAGGTACTTCAAGTATCTCTTATGACATGAGTTATTCTAATCAGAGACTTGCCAAAACTCCTGAAATATTTAGGGCTGCCGAATTTATCGAATACAAGAAAATGTCTGGCACTACTATCGAAGCTGACCTGGTAACCAATGGATACGACGGTACAGATACAGATTGGTTCGACGAAGTATTTGACCCATCTTGGGCTTCACAGCATACAATCACTCTTCAGGGCGGAAATGACCAGGGACATTACCTTACCGCTATCAGCTACTATAATAACGATGGTATCGTTAAAGGAGATAAGGATGTTTATAAACGCTTAACTGCTCAAATTAATGGCGACTACAACGTGAAAAAATGGTTGCAAATTGGAAGCAACAACTCTATTGAAAAATGGTCGACCAAATCGGTTTCTCAAATGTCAGCGTATGGTTCGGTTATGAACTCGGTGTTGACTATTGACCCATTAACTCCTGTATACTATTCAGATCCCAGCCAATTCGCACCCTCTATGAAACAAGGTTACGATCAAGGCAAGATAATTCTTAAAAATCCTGAAAATGGTCTTTACTATGCTTCTTCCAAGTATATAACCGACGACAGTGGTAACCCATTACTTCAGAGAGATCGTGTCGATCGTGAAAACGGAGGTCTTTCTCTTCGTGGGGTTATTTATGGAAACCTGAAGCCTGTAAAAGGTCTTGTAATCACATCTCGCTTTGGTTATAGAATTGCTCAATCGAATATGCACAGCTACAATACTCCTTATTGGGCTTCTTCAATGGCGAAAGCAATTGACTATAACCTTCAGTCACAAGCACACACCAGCCTATACTATCAGTGGGAAAATTTTGCGAACTATAACTTAACGCTTGATAAACATGATTTCACTGCAATGGCTGGTATGTCTTATCAGGAAGATAAAAATGACAATGTTGATGTCACTGTAACTGGTCCCGATATCCTGAATGGTTATGAACCTAATTTCAGATATCTTGACTATGTAAAAAGTAACATAGTGGATGGTACCGAAACAACAACAAAGACCATTAGGAATAAACCAGGTTTATCTACTTCAATTGCCTATTTCGGCCGTCTTATTTATTCTTACGACAACCGTTACAGCATTCAGGCCAACTTCCGCGCCGATGCTTTCGACTCATCTAAATTGTCAAAAAAAGCCCGCTGGGGATACTTCCCTTCATTTTCGGCTGGATGGACTGTTAGCAATGAAGGATTCTTTAAGGATAATGTGACTAGTGATGCAATTTCGTTCATGAAATTACGTGCTTCTTGGGGACAAAACGGTAACATTAACGTACTCAACGACTACAAATACAGCTCTAGCATAGCTTTCAACGATTCTTGGTATCAATATGGAGTAGATGATCCAGCTCCATCATACGGTTCTCACCCTTCAGGCTTACCTAACCCAAATCTTAAATGGGAGACTTCAACCCAATTAAACATTGGGTTAGACATGAGGTTTTTGAATGAAAAACTCTCATTATCTGCTGAATACTACAACAAGGTAACCGACGACCTTATTGTAAATATGAAACCTACTCCTGAAGTTGGTTTTGCCAATGCTACGATCAATGCCGGTTCCGTAGTGAACAAAGGTTTTGAATTTGAAGCATCGTGGAAAGATAAAATCGGTGATTTTAGCTATACTATCGGTGGCAACTTCTCTACATTGCACAATGAAGTTACCTATCTCGATCCAAGTATTGCCCGTTTAGACGGAGCTAAAGGTGGTGTTGATGGTACCAACAATCCTGTTCATACATCATTCCAGGTTGGCCAGCCTATCTGGTTTTTCAGAGGTTATGTGTATGAAGGCGTTGACAAAGAAACTGGTAAGCCAATAATAAAGGATCTTCCTAATGAAAAAACGGGGGAACCTGACGGTGTGATATCTGATGCAGACATGACCTATATTGGAAAAGCAATCCCTGATTTCACCTACGGTGTTACTATTAACCTTGCATACAAAGGCTTAGACTTAAATATCTTTGGTTCAGGGGTTGGCGGCAACGATATCTTCACCGTACTGTACCGTGCCGATACACCAATGCGTAACTCGTTGAAATACTATTATGACAACGCTTGGACACCAACCAACAAGAATGCTTCGATGCCTGATCCTAAAGCGGTTGCCGGCGATTGGAATTTCTGGGGTTCAAATGCATCAATGTTTAGCGGTGCATACTTCAAGATCAAACAAATTCAGTTGGGCTACACCGTTCCTGAAAGCATCACTAAGAAAATGCTTATCAGCAGGCTTAGATGCTACGTATCGCTGGATGACTATTTCACATTTTCAAAATATCCCGGATGCGATCCTGAAACAGCAACTGTGAGCACAGCTCCTGAACGTGCTGGTTTCGACGCAGGTACATATCCGACATCGAAAAAAGTAACCTTCGGTTTAAATGTTACATTCTAATTTAATACCATATTAAAATGAAAAAAATCAAATATATTTTTCCCTTCCTATTTAGCGCTGTGATGCTATTCACTGCTTGTAGTGAGGATAGGCTAGAAATCCCTCAGAAGGGGGTCACTAGTATTGAAACGTTTTATAAAACCGATGAAGATGCAGAATCGGCTCTTGTTAATGCATACAAGGATTTTGCTTCGAATATGCACGGAGTCGATGGGACATTTATCTACGTTCCTTACAATGTACTATTCAACTATTGTGCAGATAACGTACTTGGAGCAGGCGAAAAATATGGGGATAATGACTTCATTGCCTGCCTTAATGAGTTCAGGCACGACGCTGACAATCAGGTCATTGAAAACGCATATAAACGTCTGTATTTCATTATTTATCACGCTAACCTTGTTATTGATAATTTCAAATATGGTGAAAGTGATGTAAAAGACCGTTGCATCTCTGAAGCCCGTGTAATTCGCGCATTTTGCCACATGATGGCTGCTATGGCCTGGGGTGCCCCTCCATTGGTTGACCATGTTCTAACTGGAGACGCAAGACCATCAAATTATGAAGGTGGACATGAAGGCCTTCTCCGCTGGTGTGCAAAAGAGTGTGAAGAAGCTGCAGCTTTTATCCCCGAACGTCTTAGTCCTAACGATAAGGATGGTTCTGTAAAGGTAACCAAAGGCTTCGCTCAGGCGGTTCAGGGTAAAGCCCTCCTTTATGCAGGAGACTATGCTGCTGCAAAAGCTCCTCTTAAAGCTATTATCCAATCGGGTAAGTACCAGCTTGTTCCTGGCGAAAAATGGCGCGACTTGTTCCATATCGAAGGGGATGGCTGTGAAGAAAAAGTGTTCGAATTGAATCTTGTTTATTCTGCCGATCTCAATTTTATGGTTCGTTCAACCTGGATGGAAGCAAATATTTGGGGTTGGAGATCTGACCGTTTGTACAGCAAACCTGTTACTCAGGGAGTAGCTGGCTGGGGTGGTATCGCTGTTGAAGAAAACTTTGCTAAAGAATTTTATGCTAATGATGGTAATTCCTATCGTCGTAAAGCTACAATAATAACCTTTGAAGAATTCATAACTGAAGTTGAATGGGCTAACGATAGTTTAATGACAACTAAAGAGATGAAACTAGCAGACCCTAAACGCGGGATTAAAAACGACCAGGGACTTTATGGACAATGTGAATTTCTTCAGATTAAACACATTGCATCTAAAGAAGATCTCCAAGGGAAGGACTGGCGCTACAACAACTTTATTATCTCGAGGTATGCCGATATACTCCTTATGTATGCTGAAGCATGTGCTCAAACAAACGACCCTGATGGCTTGCAATATCTCCAGGCTATTCAGACACGTGCCGGAGCTCCGGTAAGTTCAGCATTGACTATGGATAATGTAAAGAAGGAAAGAAACTACGAGATGTGGATGGAATGTTCACGCTGGATCGACATGAAACGTTGGGGCGAATTAGAAAAAGTGAAGAATGCCGGAACACACATTCCTTCACTTAAGGATGCTTTTACCAAAAACGAAAATGGCGAAAAAGAACCATTACACAGAGGTTATGTAACTTATTCAGAACCAAATGCTGGTATGACTGTTGGTTTTAAAGCAGGAAAACACGAATGGTTCCCTTATCCTGCACAAGTGGTTCGTACCAATCCTAACCTGCAACAAAATCCAGGATGGTAATAATTCCACGGTAAGAATTTATTCTAAATAAAAATAGCCGATTCTCACAACGAGGATCGGCTTTTTTATTGGGTAATCTATCTCTTAATCCAGTTATACCGATTGAAGAAATGAAGGATCAAATTAGCTTTTGCGTGGGAAGGGGAAAAATTACAATGAAAATAAGCTAACCTACAATAAGTTAAGTTCCGAAGGAACGGGTAATTTTGTAACGCCGGATTTTAATCCGGGGTAAAAAAGCAACAAGAGACATAGAGAGTTCCGTAGGAACGGAACATTAAAAATAAAAAACAATGGCAAATACATTTTCACAAGTTTATGTCCAATGTGTTTTGCAGTGAAATGTATGATGTGCGGTATATTTTTGCTGATTTAATCTAAAATGTACCGAGCCTACAGCTCTCCATGATATTGACTAATTGCCTCATTGAATGGACTGAAGTCCATCCTTACAAAATGATTCGAGCCTACGGCTCTAAATTTTTTGATAGTTTTTCTGACTCATCAAATAAAAGGTGCGTTTTCATTAAGTCAGAATCTGCAATACCCAAAGAGATGTCAGAGAAATTCAATTTTTCTTGTCCCAATTAGCTGAGATTTATGCGTGAAAATGACTTACTCCACCAGAACGTTCACTTGATCCGAAATGTAATGCCGATTGAAGAAATGTAACAGTCCAATCTTCGCCCACTCGATTGTACTGAGCATTTCTATTCATCGGCATTATACATGAATAGGCTCGGACTGATTCATAATTGCATTTGCCATAATATCTGGGTTGAACCTGCAATAATAAATCCAAATTTTAAAAGATTAGATTTAAACTTACCATCACATCAACCGCTTTGCCACGCTGTTTGCCGGGAATCCATTTTGGCATTGCATTAACTATTTCTAACGCTTTTTGATCAAGCTTACTGTTGTTGCTTGACTGTATTCTTGCGTTAACAATTTCACCCGTATTTTTCACGATAAACTGTACCCATATATTGCCTTTTTCCTTTGAGCCTTTAGTTGCTTTCGATAAGTAATTATGCAATGCAGTACTTCCACCATTGTATTGGGGCATTTCTTCAACAACAACAAATACAACTTCTTCTTCGCTTGTATGGTTCTTTTTTGAGGTGATTATTATTACACCGTCTTTTGCTTTGTCGCCATAAGTCGCTATTGCCGATTCATCTTTTAGCACCTCAACGCGGTCAATTGTTTCGGGTTTTATAGTACTTACATCGTTGGTAAATGGCTTACCATCAAGTATTATCAGTGGTTTTTTGCTTTCTCCATTACGGTTAATCACCATTGGTGGCGGTGGTGGAGGAGGAGGTGCAATTTGATTTGTAGCATAGCCAATCACAAATACCTCCTTCTTCATCGAAACGTTGAGTTCAGATTTTGCCTTCAGAACCTGGGTTCCATACCCCACAAAACTGATCGCGATTTCATCGTCGGGCTTAACCCCTTCGAGCAAAAACCTGCCCTGTAGGTTCGAAATGGTTCCCAATGTCCCATTTTTAATAACAATACTTGCGCCTGGCAACGGCTCTCCTTCTTCGTTGGTAACTTTGCCATTTACGGTTATTGTTTTCTGATTTGCATTAATTGCACTAGCAGGATTTTCACCTGTAACATAATTTGGTTGGGCAAAGCTTACCATAATCAACGCTACAAGCGGTAATGCCCACAATAATTTTAACTGCATTGCAGGCTTGGTTTTATTTTTATTCATCATGAAAATTCTTTTTGTTGGATTAAAAAGCGTAAAGCCATTAGCAACTTTCAAAACCGGCACTCCAAGCATTTGATTTACCAACACGGCCTTATAGGTTTGTGCACTAACCCCATTTTGCAGCGTTCCGTAATCGGCAAGGTATTCGTGGTTTTGCATTATAGCCTTACGATAGAGTAATAGTAATGGATTGAACCATTGTACAGTGCGGGCCACTTCCAGCAGGAGCAGGTCGGCCCAGTGTCGTTCGTTAATGTGGACTTTTTCATGGGCAACAACCGTTTTCAATTCGGCCTCGTTGTCCATGGTTTTACTTACAAATATGAAATTGAAGAACGAAAAAGGTGCTGTGTCCCCTTCGAATTTAAATACACGGGTATTGTTAACCCAAATGGGCTCACTTTTGCGGATAAGCCATAACAACTTAATGCATTGATGCAAAAACCTGGCAAATACAATGAAAGCACCAATACCATATATCCAATACCAATAGCTTATTGAATCCTCAAATGGTGTGCTTGTTTCTGACAATTTGCCAGTCATCAACAGCAAAGTACTATCGGCAGTGTTTTTAACAACTTCGTACTTAATTGGGAACAATGGCAATACAAATGCAGCCATAATGCCAACAAGCAAAAACCAACGGTTAAGCTCAAAGAACGTTTCTTTTCGCAGTGCCAGTACGTACACCAGCCAAAAAGCAGCCAGCCAACAGGCCATTTGCAACAAATAACTAGCAATTGCTTCCATTGTTATTGATTGTTAGGGTTTTGCAATTCATCTTTTGTGGCATTCAACAATTGCTCCAGTTCGTCAATGGTAAGTTCTTTTTCACGTGCAAAGAAAGTTGCCATTTGTGGAAAGGAGTTGTCGAAATAATTCTTCATTAATGAAAAAAGTTGTCTCTTCGAATATTCACGTTTCGAGACCAGTGGAAAGTAAATATGTGTGTTCCCATCGGCACGGTAGCTCACAATCCCTTTGGCTTCGAGTACCCGAATAATTGTTGAAACAGTATTACGTGCAGGCTTGGGTTCATCGAAGCGATCGCGGATGTCTCGAACCATCCCCTCGCCCATGTCCCAAAGGATCTGCATTATTTGTTCTTCAGCTTTCGTTAATTGCATAATTGTAATGTAAAAGTCCGGAACAAATATATGACTAAAGATTTAGTCAACCAAGAAAATTGACTAAAATCTTAGTCAATAGAGAAAAAAATGTATTTAAACTCATTGTCAACAGCTTTAAATTGCTGAAAATCTATGTATTGTAATTTATCGTATTGTTAAGTCCACACTTGAGGCTTTGCCTGAAGGGAAATTTCATTTTTAAATGGCGTTCCTTATTTTGCTTCGCTACGGTATTGGGTTGGTGTTTTTCCGGTCACTCTTTTAAAGGCCAGATTGAAAGCTCCCTTGGTACTAAACCCCGATTCGTACATTACTTCAAACACCGGTTTGTCTTTGTCGCCCAGCAAAAGGGTACAAGCATGTTCAATCCTGAAATTGTTGATGTAATCGTTCACGTTCCGTTTTTCTATTGTATTGATTGCCTGAGAAATATTCCTTTCCTTTTCATTCAGTCCCTCGGCAATTTGCTGCAGGGTAAGGTCGGGTTCGAGGTACAGTTTTTGGCCAACAATCAACTCTTCAATTCTTTTCATCAACGAGATCATTGGCAAACTTGGCGATTGTGACTGCTTTTGCTTATTGTCGGCAGCTGTAGGATCGTGCGTTATGGCGTTGAAGAAGATGATAAAAAAGAACAGGAAAAAGTAGCTTATACTAATCAGGTTTATTACCCAAGCCTGCTCATAACCTGAGAAATAGAAAACCAAGTACACAATACCACTTAAGCAAGCAATAGCATACCCGTATACCACAAAACGCAACCAACTAACGTCAACGGCAAATTGCATAACTTCGGAATCTGCTTTTTTCCGACTGCGTTCGGCTAGTACCAAGCCCCTAATCATCAGAAAATTATAAAACAAATACTGAAGCCTTACCATTATATCAATTGCAAACCGGGTATTACGCAGATAAGTACCTTTAACATACAAATTTTCAAATATATAATCATTCCCTTTACTCAGCCACACGAACAAGAAATAGAGGAAAAACAAGGCAAAAGGAATAAAATGAGGCCAATGGTTACGGGTAATCCTGAAATCGTTCGAAAGGCACGATCTAAAATAGAAATAGAAAAAGGGTACCCAAAGGCAATAGAGCGGCAAATATAAATAATGAAGGAAAGGAAACTGAACGTACCAATCTTGCCCCAGCATAGGGTTAAGGCTATTGAAACCATTTGTTATAACTTCAATCAATGCATAATAGGCAAGAATTCGGCTACGATGATGCTTATGCCCCCTTTGGAAAAGGATCATCATTAGCACCAACATGGTGTACATTATCAGCAAGTGAATGGTCTTTTCCATAAAATTACCTCTGTTCTAACCGTGTAAAATTAGTGATTTTGTTGTCGCATTTGTTGTACCTTCGTATTAAAAAAAGTCTAAAATCGTGATTCTGGACTATCGCGCTATTCAATTGTTCTAAATTAGTGTTAAAGTTAATAATATCGATTGTATGATGAAATTTTTCGCCCTTTGTCTTGCTTTAATGACCTTATTGCCAATGTTGAACGCTCAAGACCGGCCATTTCCACAGAATGTACAATATAATTATGGGGTAAAACCTGCCAACATCAGTTCCGATTACGTTAAAAGCGAATACGACCTGTTCAAGAGCACTTTGCTGGTCGAGTGCGGGAATAGCCTACGGGTTATTTTTTCTTCGGCAAAAAATGAAACCCGCGGCTATGCCATTGGCATTGGCATGCTGATTTCGGCCTACATGGGCGATAAAGAAACCTTCGACAAGCTTTTCAAATTTTATAAAAGTAAACTTTCTACACAAGCTAAAGACTTGATGGCCTGGAACGTAACCTGTGAGTCAATTATTAGCCCAAGCAGCACCACCAACACAGATATTGATGTGGCTTTCGCCCTTATTGTGGCCTACAATCAATGGAGCGGTAGTTATATTAATGAAGCTAAACTTATACTCGCGCGTATTAGCGAAAACATGATTACCTCCTGCAGTGGAATAAAAGCCATTTATCCGGGTTACAACAACTATGCGTTGGGCGGTTGCAACGAGACCGGTATTCAATATTACACCCCGGCATTTTTCAGGGTTTTTGCCAAGGTTACCGAAAACCAGTTATGGGAAGACTTGGCTAACGACTCGTATAAAATACTGAATAACAGCGCGCATAAAACCACTGGTTTAGTTCCCGATTGGCAAACCGTTGAAGGGAATCCTGCCGGTTCAAAAAATTATAATTTTGCTTACGACGCATGCCCCGTCCCTTGGCGTATGAGCCTCGACTACCTTTGGAACGGAAACGAGAGCGCAAGAAACTGGTGTACCAAAGTAAGCAATTGGGCATATAGCATTGATCCAAAGAATATTGCAGATGGGTATAAACTCGACGGAACCCCTACTGGCCATTACCATACCAGCGCTTTCGTAGGGGGATTTGCCGTGGCTGCAATGTCGAACACCCAACAAGTTGCTGATGCTTTTGGCGACGAGTTGAAAATAATAAAAAATAATTCAGACTGGTTTAACCTCTCTTTAAGGTGTCTTTACCTAATGACTGTTTCTGGCAACTTTTGGGAACCATTGCGCATGGGAACAACAGCTGCACCTTCTCTTAAGCAACATGACGGAACCCTTAAAATCTTCCCCAATCCGTCGAAAAACGGCATATTCACCCTGGAAGTTGAGCGCGACAATAATTCTGAATACAAAATTGATATTGAAATAGTAGACACCAACGGTGAATTAATTTTCAGTGGAATGCTTTGCAATGGGGAAAACTCTTGTACCATCAACTTGGAAAAAGCAAAAGGGATATACCTTCTGAAAGCGAGCGAAGACGGGATGGTGACCACCAGAAAAATCAGCATCGAATAAGGTTATGTCGAATTTCCGGGTTGAAGTTCAACATAAATACTCTGATATAAGTAAATGTAATAAGGGGGAGTAAAACCATAGTTTGGAACAATGCTGTAGTTCGTCCTGCAAAAATACAATACGCTTAGGGAAACAACACCCAAAACGCAAAAAGTACAGGCAGGACGGGCTGCATGCATTTCCAATCTTTTCAAAGAATGAGAACAATTAATTACGAATTAAATACCTTTCAAACAGGCAGAAGCACTGTGAAAAAAATCCAGTAAAGCAATGAATATGAATCGTAAACACATGGTATGGGTTATGGCAGGAATTTTTGCAGGGTATTTTATTCCCAATATCGCCCTTGCCCAATCAGGAACCCAGAAAACACAGCCGGTTCGTGAGCGAATCCTGCTCAACGAAAACTGGCATTTTTATAAATACCCCTCATCGGAAATAGCCGATAATCTTATCTACGATGCAAGGCCCGAGTACGAAGGCAGTAACGAATACAAAGTTGCCGATGCGCAACCTACCGAAGCCATTAAAAAAAAGAACATACAGGAAGTGTTGAAACCATGGATACTCCCCACGGGAAACCCATTTATCGGGAATAAAACAAAGCATCATGTAAGGCCTGACGGCAAGCCGGGTGCTGATTTTGCATTCGTACAACCTAATTTCGACGACAGCAAATGGCAAAAAGTTGATTTACCTCACGACTGGGCCATTGCCGGACCATTTCAAGACGGTTCTGACTCTGAAGTTGGAGGCGGAATGGGCCGTTTGCCAAGTAATGGTGTAGGCTGGTACCGCAAAAAGATCGACATACCACAATCAGATTCAGGCAAAGCAATCTATCTCGACATCGATGGAGCCATGTCATATTCCATGGTTTGGCTCAACGGACAGTTGGTGGGGGGATGGCCTTACGGATACAATTCCTATCGGCTCGACCTTACTCCATATATTGTTTTTGGCAAAGAAAACCAACTGGCAATCAGGCTCGACAACCCGAATAATTCAGCGCGGTGGTACCCGGGTGGCGGGCTGTACCGTAACGTGTGGCTTGTAAAAACCAACCCGGTGCATATTGCCCAATACGGAACCTATATAAGCAGCAAGAATGTTTCAGCCAAATCGGCTACCCTATCTATCGATGTTAACATTGAAAATACATCGAAAGAAGATGCAGTAACCGAAATTATTACTAAAGTCTACCCTTTAAATGCTGACGGGACGCCACACAAAAAAGCAACTGCCCGTTTTGCAAAACAAACGATCAGCACAAAAGCCGGAACTCAAAACAAGGATTCTGCAACAACCACGATAAAAAATCCCCGGCTATGGGGTCCCCACCCTACCCAAACGCCGAATCTCTATGTTGCGGTAAGCACCCTAAAGCAAAATGGCAAAATTATTGACCAGTTTGAGACCCGCTTCGGTATACGAACCGTTGAATTCGTCCCGGAAAAAGGCATACTTGTAAACGGAAAACGAATTCAAATTAAAGGAGTTAACCAGCACCACGATCTTGGGGCGCTAGGGGCAGCCTTCAACAAACGTGCAGCAGAACGCCAACTCGAGATATTGCAGGAAATGGGCTGCAATGCCATACGCATGTCGCACAACCCACCAGACCCCGGGTTGCTTGAGCTCACCGACCAGATGGGGTTTCTGGTGATCGACGAGATTTTCGATTCGTGGGAAAGAAAAAAGACGGCCCACGACTTCCACCTGATATTTCCTGAATGGTATGAACCCGATACGCGGGCATTCGTGCGCAGAGACCGCAACTGTCCGTCGGTGATTATGTGGAGTTTTGGCAACGAAGTGGGTGAACAATATACCGGGCAGGAAGGCGCTGCCATTGCTCAACGTATACATACACTCATAAAAGAAGAAGACCCCACCCGTCCCACTACACTGGCCATGAATTATGCCAAACCTGATATGGCGTTGCCAGTGATCCCCGATGTTATCGGGCTAAACTACCAGGGCGAAGGGATACGGCAGGAACCGGAATTTGAAGGAACTGACCGGATACGCACGGCACCGCAATACGACGCATTTCACCAGAAGTTCCCTGAGAAAGTTATCTACAGCAGCGAAACCGCCTCGGCATTCAGCAGCCGTGGAGTATATCTTTTCCCGGTAAGTGAAAAAATCAGTTCTCCCACACGCGACGGGCAGGGAGGCGATTCTAAAAGTTGTCAGGTCAGTTCGTACGAATTGTATGCCGTTGATTTTGGGTCGAGTGCCGACAAGGTATTTGGCTCGGTAGAAAAGCACCCGTTTGTGGCGGGAGAATTTGTATGGACTGGCTGGGATTATCTGGGAGAACCCACTCCATACTACGATGCAAGAAGTTCATATACAGGGATCATCGACCTTGCCGGTTTCAAAAAAGACCGTTTCTGGCTTTATCAATCTCACTGGCGCCCCGAGCTGCCCATGGTGCACCTGTTGCCCCACTGGAATTGGGAAGAACGAGTGGGTGAAATTACACCGGTGCATGTGTTTACCTCGGGCGACGAAGCTGAGCTATTTCTAAACGGGAAATCGTTAGGTAAGAAGAAAAAAGGAAACTATGAATACCGGTTACGCTGGGACGATGTTGTTTATCAACCCGGAGAACTGAAGGTTATCGCTTATAAAAACGGGAAATATTGGGCAGAGCAGCGCGTTGAGACCACGGGCAAAGCAACAGCACTAAAAGCCACCGCCGACCGTAGCACGATTGATTGTGACGGCAACGACCTTTCATTTGTCACCATAGAAATAACCGACGAAAAAGGGCTTACCGTACCCCGCAGCAACCAGCAGATAGAATTCAGTCTTGAAGGCCCGGGCGAAATTGTGGCAACTGACAACGGTGATCCCTCGAGCCTGGTATCGTTTACATCGAAAAAACGGGAAGCATTCAACGGGATGGTTCTGGTGATTGTGCGAGCAAAAAAAGGGGAAAAAGGTTCGATGCGGCTTACGGCCAAGTCTGATGGTCTTTCGCCCGCTATATGCACCCTGCAGAGCCGCTGAGAATAACAGATAATTTTAATTTGAAAATATATACACATGAAACAACTAAGCAGAACACTCATTTTCATCCTCTTTATCACCTTAAACTTACCTGTGTGGGCACAAGTTGCCGCCCCTTACGAAGTAGCTACCTGGCAAGGGTTCAGAACATGTGCCGTCAGTTACACTTTCGACGACGGGTGTGCAGGGCAGTTTTCGAAAGCTATTCCCATTTTCGACGAATTTGGCTATAAACTCACTATGTTTACCGTTTCGGGATGGTCGGGTGGTAATTGGAGTAAACTTCAACAAGCCGCCAATAATGGCCACGAAATAGCTAATCACACAGCCACCCATGCCGATTTCAGCACAATAGACGCGGAGGCTCAGGAAAAAGAACTAACCACCAGCAACGACCAGATTAACTCTAAAGTTACCGGTCAACAAGCCTTAACAATGGCCTATCCATACTGCAAAAAAGGGAACGATGCCCTTCACAAAAAATATTTCATTGCCGCACGTGGCTGTCAGGGAACAATTGAAGGAAAAACACCCGCCGATTTCATGAACGTGAGTTCAGTAATTTGTGGTTCACAGGGGGCTGTAAAAACTTCAGCACATTTTAAAACCCAGGCCAATAGCGCGATTCAGAAAAAAGGGTGGCTGGTATACCTGTTGCACGGCGTAGATAACGACAATGGCTACTCTCCTACCTCATCGGACACGCTGCGCAAAAGCCTTGAGTATCTGAAAGAAAATGAACAAAAAGTATGGGTAAATACTTTTGGAAATGTTGCCCGCTACATAAAAGAACGCAATTGTGCCAGCATTAGCGAAACGGCCACAACGGCCACCAGCATAAGCCTTGAACTGAGCGACACACTAAGCAACAACGAATGGTACGATATAGCGCTAAGTATACGGCGTGCCCTGCCCGATGGGTGGAACAATGCCACTGTGACCCAAAACGGTACCGAGGTGAACGATACCGTGATTATTGTGAACGGGGTCAAGTATGTACAGTTCGATGCCCTACCCGATGGAGGCACTATTGTAATTTCGAAAGTTGAAGGGGTAAGCAGCAACCTGATCAAAAATTCGTCGGAGTTAAAAGTAACCCAGCAAGAGAATATGCTCCGTTTTATGGTACCACAAGAATTTGGAACTGAGCCTCAGGCCTCTGTTTACGACAGTAATGGAAGAAAAATTATGGCTTTTTCACGGTTTACCGACGAAAGCAGACAAGGCTGCATTGTACTCGACAGTCCTGCAATTGTGCCGGGAGTGTATTTTTTCAGTCTGCTGGGCAACGGGCACACTGCAACCCAAAAAATTATTGTGCGGGTAAAATAGTGTTATTATGGCATGGCCTTAACATTCAGAAAAATAAAATCGAACTCAGGTTAATAGCTTAACATATCAATTCAGTGTAAAGCGCTTGACAACAAATCCATTAGTGCTTTGAATTTTTATAAAATAAACCCCCGGTGAATAGGCTGATAAATCAATTGTAAACGAGGTATTATTGATTCGTTCGTTTGCATAAACCAGTCGACCTTGAACAGTATACATGAATAAAGAGGTTATTGGCATATCTGCAACAACCGATATATTTCCGCATCCAGGATTTGGAAATAAACAAACATCATCCTTAACAGATAACACATCAAGATCAACCGTTTTCGACAAAAGAGAATCAGGATAGATAAGAAATTCATGTTTGCCAGAAACGAATGAAGCGGTCTTGTTACACGAGGTAATAAACTTACCATCAAGTGTTTCAGACAGTACCCCCCAGCGAAGGAGATCGAAAAAACGATGCCCTTCCATGGCAAGTTCAACACGTCGTTCGATCATAATATCATTATAAGTTATGGCTGTTAAATCTTCAGGTTTATTAGTGACCCCCGATTCTCGGGCCCTTCGCCTGACCAAATTTGTATATTCCAATGCTTTATTTGCATTTCCAGCAAGTAGATTAGCTTCAGCAGCAAGTAACAACACATCAGAAAAACGTATAAGTGGAAAATCAAGCGGTGAATCCGTCCAATCAAAACGTATATTCCAAAACTCCTCTTGAGAACATTCCCATTTACGGGTTGCCGAGAAAATTGTTTGATCGAAAAAAATAGGGAGCCAACCCCGATATGTTAATATTGAGTCACCCTCAAGGGCTACGGTAACAGCAAACCTAGGATCATCGGCAGCGACAGTGCCTGTTTCTTGCTTAAATGCATCAATAAGTTGCATAGAAGGGATATTGAAACCCCACCCATTTGTTTGATATTTCTGACCTTCATTTTTCGCATATCTTGCCGTTGACCACTGAGTATGCCCCAGTCCTCGATAATTACTCCATCCTCTCCATATTTCAATATTTTTTGCAGCAAAAACCGACTCTTTGCAACCATTCTGACTTGAAGTAAATAATGCCCTGTATGCGGGTGTGCTATCGGGGTAAATCGGCGACTCACTCCACCATGTTTCAAAATTTCCGGTTAACAGACTATATTCCCCCGAATTTATAACCCTTTCAAGATGCATTATTGCATCTTGAACACGGGATGAAGAAAAACCAGCAAAGCGAGGATCGGTGGGATAATTCCGCGCAAAACAAGAACCATATAGCAATACCTTTCCAAGCAGCGACTCGGCAGCACCAGATGTTGCCCTAAAACTCTGGGGATCGTTCAGTTGGCTTCGTGTCGGAAGAATATTTATTGCCTCAACAAGATCTAATTCAATTTGCTGATAAATAGCATATAAACTTTTGACTTTACCAGGCACCTTGTTCGTATTAAGAAATGTATACCCTCCATCGAGAGGCCATTCAAAATTATGAACCGGATAAGGAATGGCTCCAAAAGTGTTTGCGAGAGAAAAAATTACTAAGGACCTCAAAAACTTTGCTTCGGCAATATAGCTTAGCTTTGTTGCTTCGCTAAAATTACTCATTTGAGCCGATTCTATTATGGAATTGCAATTCGATATTATAGAATATCCACGTAACCAATAACTTAACCAACCACCATTACTTGTTCCAATTTCATAATACTGAATATCAGAGAGAGAAGGTACTTCATCACAATATTCACCACCCGACTCGGCATTATCTGCCCGGGTGTCTCCTAATGAAACTTGATATACTGAAAAGAAAGAATTAGAGCCAATCTCGGTATAAGCCCGTTCTAAATTCTTGTAAACTAAATCTTCGGAGAGTTGACCATACAAAAAGTTAGCACTTAAAACAAGTAACATCAACATGTAAATTATCTTTTTCATAATATAACATTTTAAATTAACAGGTTACAATATAATTTTTGAACTACAATCAAATTATGCAATATACTGAAGACGGTATGGGCGTGGCTTGTTTCTTACGGTTCAACGATCTGACCGTAAAAAAGACATCTCAAGTGGTTATTCTATTTTAAAGTCTACTAATTCATAGTTTGCGTTTCGTCCTCCTCCTTCAGATTGTTTCAAGATGCCTTTTTCCACCAAGTCTTTTATGTCGCGTAAGGCAGTGTCACTAGAGGTTTTAACAATTTTAGCCCATTTTGAAGTTTGTAATTTTCCTTCAAAATTGTCAAAGAGTTTATTAAGTATTAAGCGTTGTCGTTCGTTTATGGGCGTGTGTTCGTGTAATTTCCAAAACTCAGCTTTACGCAATATTTTCTGTGTGGTGCTTTCGGTGGAGAGCATCGCATTTTTGAGACAATGCAAAAACCAATCGATCCATTCTGTAATGTCGCCCGAACTATGTTGTACTTTTTGTAATACTTCGTAATAGATTTTGCGTTCGGCTAATATTTGGCTCGACATACTGTAAAAACGTTCTCCACTGCCTTCGGCACGGGCAAGCAATAGGTCGGATATTGCTCTTCCAATTCTGCCGTTTCCGTCATCAAATGGGTGAATGATGATAAACCAAAAGTGTGCTATGGCAGCTTTCATAACAGGATCAAGGCTGTTTTCGTTGTTGAACCAATCCAAAAACTTGTCCATTTCCGTTTTTACCAATTCGGGCTTTACGGCTTCGTAATGCACTTTTTCTTTTCCCATAGCACCCGAAACAACTTGCATATCACCTGTTCTGTATCGTCCCACTTCTATTGAGTAAGGTCCGCTGAAACCTGTGGGGAAAAGTGCTGCATGCCAACCGAACAAACGTTTTTCGGTTAAAGGCAACATGTATCGTTGGGTGGCATCAAGCATCATTTCTACGACTCCCTCAATGTGGCGGCTACTTGCTACAAGTCCGGCAGTGTTTATACCCAAGCGCCTTGCAATTGACGAACGTACCTGATCATGATTGAGTAATTCGCCTTCAATTTCCGATGATTTTACAATATCTAATGTTAAAGCGTTTAGCGTGGCTTCTTCTTTAGCCGAAAAGCCCAATGTGTTCATCTGCCCTATTATTTTCCCTTGCATAAGCCGCACTTCACCAAAGACGGCATTTATGGCTTTGTCGTGCCACGAAAAATCTGTCCAGTTATTGTACTCGTAAATGTATTTTGCCATTGCCTAATATTTTTATGCGGTAAATATACGGATTAATTACCGCAAATATGCTGCGATAATTTTGTTTTTTCACCGCAATGAAATAGCTTGTCTATGCGCGTAATCATTTGTAAGGTAGCCCTACCATTGGTTATAACTCTTTTTAACAATCATTGTATAAATGCCCTTCATAGACAAACCTAATAAAATCAATAGATTATGAGGCTTGTTTATTAATTTGGCAACAACTGAAATAAAAATACAATATATATCGCAATTCGCAATACAGTCAGACTGTTTTTAAGAATCAAACTCAACATTTGCCACTCGATTGTACTGAACATTTCTATTCATCGGCATTATACTTGAATAGGTTCGGACTGATTTAGAATTGCATCTGGTATAAACTCCCCATTGGTAATTGCAAACTATTTATATAACTTTGTAAGTTATTGATTATTACCAAAAATTCACCCTAAATTTTATAACTATGAAAATTTTGACAACCCTTCAGATCTGTGTCTTACTTCTTCTTTTCATTTCTTGTGATAATGAAAAAGACGATAAGACTCTGTTAACCATCGAAAAAATAAACGGATACGTACAAAAAGGCCCATTCTTAAATGGAACTGCGATTACTATTTCAGAATTATCTGCCGATTTTATTCCTACAGGAAAGAATTTCTCTTCGCAAATCCTTGATAACAAAGGAACATTTGAGGTCCGAAATGTCAACTTTGTTTCGCAGTATGTTGAATTAAAAGCAGATGGGTTTTATTTCAACGAGATTACGAATAGTAATTCCGAATCTCAAATAACACTATTTGCTTTGTCGGATATAACTGACAAAAGAAGCCTAAATGTGAATGTATTGTCGAACCTGGAGAAAAGGCGCACCGAATATCTTATTTCAAACGGCAGTGACTTTGCTGATGCAAAAAAACAGGCTCAGTCAGAAATCCTTTCACTGTTTGAAATGAGCAAACCCGACATTGCTGAATCAGAGCTTCTCGATATAAGTAAACCCGGTGATGATAATGCCATATTATTAGCCATTTCGGTAATTTTACAAGGGTATTTGCCTGTTTCTGATTTATCTGAGCTCCTTGCAAACATCAGTACCGATATGCGTGAAGATGGGGTTTTAAATAGTTCATTTTTAGGATCAACGTTAATAAATAACGCTAAAACGATAAAACTTGACCAAATACGGGAAAATTTGGAAAATAGGTATGAAAACCTGGGGTTAAGTTTAACTATTCCCGACTTTGAGAAATATGTAACCCAATTTATTAATAACACTGATTTTGAATATACCGGGGGTATTAAATATCCCGAAACCGGAAATTTTGGTATTAACCTTCTCTATAGGGAAAAAACCGAATATGCTTCAGGCACTTATTCCTTGAAAGCCGTTTTACCTGAAGGTACAAGTCTGAAAATTAAGATTGTAGGACAACACCACTGGTTTTATCCTGCTTTTCAGGTAGAAACAGGCTGGAACCCGTCAGCATGGAATAATGAGGATCGATCAAGAACGTTTACCTCAACCCGCACGGGTGAAATTGATTTCGAAATGAGTTTGTTAGCATTTCAGGATGATTCACTGAACACATACACCAACAAGATAAATATTGAAGTGTATGAAAATAATTCAGATGAACTGACCTGGGAAAAAGAAATAAGCATTAAATAACCTCATACGAAAGGTTCAGTTTTGCCCTTCTGCGATAAGCGTATCATTTGCCCTGACTTTACATTTACTGATGCTTGGGGTTATGGCGCATAATGATCGTACACGATTAGCATACAAAGCCTGCTGAAAAATAAAAAAGCCTGCTGATTGATTCAGACAGGCTTTTTTTGGGGAAGATTGCCAGCGCGTTTAGTTTTTGTGTTCGACGGGCGATACAATAAAATTGTTCAGTACTATTTCAGTAATATGGTGCGACACCTTGTTTTTGTCCTCGTACTGGCGGTAGGTTAACCGTCCTTCCAGGGCCACTTCCTTTCCTTTTGTGAGGTGTTTTTCGGCAATTTCGGCTTGTTTTCCCCAAGCTACTACATTATGCCACTGCGTGTTGGTAGTTACTTTCCCTTTCCCGTCGGAAAAGCTTTCGTTGGTTGCCACGGTGAATTTGGCTACTTTTTTACCACTCTCAAAATTTACAATTTCGGGGTTCATTCCTAAGTTGCCCACTAACTGTACTCTGTTCCTTAACGTTGTCATACTTGTAAGTATTAAATTGTGAATAATTAATTTTGATGATGCAAAGGTGCAATGGGCTGCAAAAACTAGTCGGTTGATAAACATTTAGAGTTGTTTTTTATTCGTTTAAATTCGCTTGTAAGTGTTTAAAATTGATTATATATTTGTTAATCTGAAAATTAAAAACACACCACTATGAATGAAAAACGCTTTTGCCCGGTATGTAACGAGCCTATTCTTGGTCGTGTTGACAAGAAATTCTGCTCCGACCAATGCCGAAATACATTCAACAATACCCGCTACAGTTCGGCCAACACGTATGTGCAAAAAATAAACCGCACGTTAAAGAAAAACCACTCGATACTTACCGCGCTGAATACCAATGGGAAAACTAAGGTTTTGCGTTCGAAATTACTGAGCGAAGGTTTCGATTTTAATTATTTCACCAGTACTTACGAGACACAAAAAGGAAACACCTATAAATTGTGTTATAACCAGGGCTATCTTCCATTGGCCGACGACATGTATTTGCTTATCCATTGGAAGGAAGCAGAATAATGAGAGTGGCACTCTTGTGGGGATTTTTCATATTTATAATTGACTATTTATTTTTTGTAGCAGCTCTTTTTAATACTAATGACACAAAGAATTATGATTTTTGATTAACGATTTTCAACTGCCTTCTATTGCTTTCCATTGCTTTCAACAGCTTTCACATTGTCAATTGTCCATTTTCCATTGTCAATTCAACATGGCCGCGGTAGGTTATTG
>JAAYAG010000031.1 GCA_012719495.1 Bacteroidales bacterium | reverse complement strand
GCATAAAACACTGTTTTCCTGCATTAAATTTCCTCGATTTGGCCCGCTAATACTCAAAAATTTGCTTTGTAAAACAGCGTTTTATGCCAATCTGAACTTTAAAAATAAAATCGAACTCAGGTTATTAGAATTCAGTACATGTATTTAACAAATAAGCCCCGCAGAACTGCATCTGCGGGGCTTATTTTATGTTGATATAGGATGAGTTTACAGATCTTTTTGATAGATCCGATATTTTTTAAAGATAACTCCACCCATTCTTTCCATTTCGGCCCGAACTTTTGTGTTGGTCTCAAGTTCAAGATGTGAGTCTATGTATTTGTATCCTTGTTTCTTTGCCGATTCAAGCATTTTAATGCCCATGTATACGTCGATGCCGCGCCCTTGGTAACGTTGATCAACTGCCCCCAGCAATAATACAATCATTTTGGTCTTTCGTCCAGAAGTAAGAAGTTTCAGAAAACCGAATGGCCATAAACGTCCTTTACAAGCCTTAAAACCTTCACTAAAATCAGGAATACCTACAACAGTGCCAATTACTTCATCGTTCTCATTTTTAGCTACTTTGATAAAATGAGGGCTCAAAAGGAAAATATACCGGTTGGCGTAGTCGCTCATCTCTTTGTCGGTAAAAGGTGTGAAGCCGTACACATTACCAAAAGTCTTGTTTATAAGGGTTAACACCGGTTTTATTATTGGCCTGAATTGAAGTTTTGTTTTGTATTCCTCAATGCGAATGTTTTTTTGATTAAGCCTGAACCGTTCACCAATTTTATTGTAGATTTCCGGAAATTGTTCTGGGATATCTATTTTGTATTCAACAAGATCGACTTTCTTTTCGAAATTGTATTTCACGCAGAAATCGGTCAGGTACGGAAAGTTACAGTTCGACGCAATTACGTTAATCTCATCATATCCTTCATATAACATGCCTTGAGGATCGTGATCAGAGAATGCTAACGGGCCAACGAGTTGTTCCATCCCTTTCGCTTTAGCCCATTGGGCAATATGATCGATGAGTTTTTTGAAAACCTCATAATCGTCATAGGTTTCAAGAAAAGAAAAACGTCCGCATTTTTCGTTGTGTTCCTTGTTGTATATATGGTGGACCAACCCCATACAGCGTCCTACAACTTCTCCATCTTTAATGGCAATAAGAATTTGATAATCACACTCGTCGAATGATTTATTCTTTTTCGGGTCGAAGAAAACCATGTCGTCAGAATAAATTGGAGGTGCCCAATTCTTGTGGTTTTTATGAATTTTCTCGGGGAGATATACAAACGATGAAAGGTCTTGTTTTGTCTTTACTTCTCTAATCTGAATTTCCATACTGTCTTAAGTTTGAAAAATTGAAGATATAGAAAAACTAGCTTAAAATTCGCTTAACAATTAAAAAAGATTTATTTCATGTGCATAAATTTACAGTGTTAGTGTCTGTAATTTTCATAATCCGCTTTCTTTCTTCTACTTAAATTTTGTAGAAATAGGATTTAATGTCCTAAACCAGTTTCGCTAATAACCCTTTGTTAATTTTTGTATGGTGAGAGCTTCGGCATATATAGCTATTTTTCGTACCCTATGTTTTATTATTTTACACTAATTGTGTTTTCAATCATCAAATAATTAATGATGGTGTTTCGGTTAACAATGATGCTTATTCCTTACTTTTCGGTGAAATGAGTGGCAAAATTGCTTACGAACATTTTACTGTATGTTTTGTGTTTTCCAATAGCTACACCCACGTTGTTAAACGATGGGTTGAGTATGGCAAGACGGTGGCCACGCGATTTTTCGCCATCGTCGATAAGTAAGTAAATCACGGCAAATGAGGCACTAGAATTTCCGTAGTGCAAGTTTTCGGCAAAATTGCCCATAAAGGTTCCGAATTTTTTTACCCGCTCCGAAGGGGTTGAGTTACCACTGCCCCTGTGACCTGTAGTCCCCGTTACTTCCTGATCGTAAACTAATAAACGGCACGCTTTGGTCATTCCTTTCGATGGATAAAGGAGTGGGGCAGGTTTTGCTGTTTCTAGGTATTTTATGCATTCTTCGTAAGCACTTTTTCCTTCAGAGGTTAACAGGTTTTCTTGTCCGGGGATTTTCAGGATCTTCCCCTCGAAGTGTTGTCCCAGCCATTTCATTTCTTTTTGGGTGTACATGGTAGGGTTATATCGCACTTTATTCATTTCCAAAATCATATCTTTCTCTTCGTTAGATAGATAACTGACTTCTCTGGCGGTGTCGAGTTCTTTTACGGGCCATTCGAATGCCGATTGTGCAATACTTGCTTTTGCCAGAAGCAAAATGATGAATAAAATAAATGTTTTTGTCGTTTTCATTGTGCTATTTGTTTGTGTATTAATGTGTTTGATGGATTTTGTGAGTCCTGAAACCAGACCGGTCAGAAACCTATTACAACCCTCTTTTCACTTGGCAGATCGACAGTGAAAAGCCTCTGTATGTTGCGCTCAAATTCTGATCATCTGGTTTTTTAAAGTTGATAAAAAAAATGAACTTTTCTGAGCTCGGGCATGATAATCTTCAAATATTATATCATTTTTAATGTCTTATAGAATTACTTAAACATAAAGTTAACATTCCAATGGTGTTTTCTGATATTCAAGAGTGAAGTTGTAAAAAGGAACAGCAATCTCGATGCCTGTAAACTAAGAGTTCGTCATCGAGTTTATTTCAGATAACGTTAATTACTTTAAATCTCTTTTCTTTAGGCCTTCGACCATTCAGAGCCTGTTCACCAATATTTTAACTAGTTGTTCGTGCGATAGTTTTACCGGGTTGTTTTTGTTCGATGTTTTTGATGCAATTGATTCTATATCATTTCCTTTTACTCCAAATTGCCCTAGCTTCGGTAATTTCAATTTTTCGGTAAGTTGTTCAAGATAATCAATAAAATATTCCGCTAAGAAATCGTTCGGTTTACCTTCGTACTTTCCTGTAATTCTGCCTAATGTTGCATATTTCTGTAAGGAAATTCCTTGTTCGTTCGATTTTTTTAATTCCTGAAGGGTTATTTTGTTTGTTTCTGCCATAAGCGACCCGCAAACTGCCCCATGGGGAATTTCGGTAGTTGCTCCCACCGAAGAGGCAAATCCATGAACTGTACCCAATCCGGCATTGGCAAGTGTAATTCCAGAGAGCCACGCTGCATAGGCCATTTTTGAGCGCAGGAGAAGATTGGTAGGTTGGCAGAGAACGAGTTCTTCCAGAGATTGAACGATATGCATAATTCCGTCGAGGGCCAGGGTGTCGGTCATCGGGTTTGCGTTGGTTGACAGGTACGATTCTACGAGCTGAGAAAAGGCATCCATTCCGCTACAAGCGGTTAGACTAGCCGGGCAGGTAAGCTGCAATTCAGGGTCGATGATGGCCACATTGGGAATATAGTTGTCGTGTCTCAACGAACTTTTGAAACCTCCGTTTCCTACAACAGAAATCACCGCATTCTTGGTGGCTTCACTTCCTGTTCCGGCTGTTGTTGGTACAGCTATAAATGGAACTTTTTTGCCTGTAGGCTGAGTATCGCCCACTTGTTCAAGATAATGAACTATCGGTAATTCTGAAACAAGCATAGCCGACAACGCTTTGCCTGCATCGATGACACTGCCGCCCCCGATAGCAACAACCACATCGGGCAAGGAGTCCCTGTAAAGCTGTACTCCTTGGTCGATATCTGAGGGAGAAGGTTCATGCCCAATCATGAGTTCACGCCAAAGTATGCATTGTGTTTTTAGTCTTGAAGTAAGATGTTCATAATAAACCGAATGAGAAAATGAATTCTCTCCGGTTACAAGCAAAATATTGTTGCCCCAATGACTTATTATTTCGGGTAGATGGTTCAGTTTTCCGGCTCCGAAATGAAGGTCGGGTAGGTGGCTAAACGAAAAATCGAATTTCATAAGAGGATTATTAGTGTGCCAATAAATTGTATTTTACCCCCTTGCGAGGTTCAGCCATCATTGTGGCTACTTCGTCGCGCCACTTTAGGTAATGGGCTGTTTCTTTATGGTTTGCAGCTGATTGTTCGTCGGTGTATGCTTCGTAGAGCATAAAACTGCACGGGTTACTGCTGTTTTGACAAATGTCGAAACGAAGGTTGCCTGGTTCTTTCACCGAATGAAAGTGGTTTTCGAGCGATGCTTTGATAAAATCATCAATTTTGTCGGGTACGACTTGAACATGGACACATGTTGTAATAGCCATTGTATTATTGTTTAAGTTAAACAAATTAAAAATCGTTTTCCTTTTTAAAAAGAATCCTTAAATTTAAAGAGTAATTTTAGATAAACAGGAGATGAGAAGATTAATTATTACCATGTTGTTAGTAATGAGTAGTATGGCTCTTTTTTCACAAAAGAGTATAAAACTGCCAGAGCCAAAGAAATCGGGTGGAATGCCCCTAATGGAAACATTGGCCAATAGGTCTACTTCAAGAGCTTTCAGTTCTAGAAACATTTCAAATCAGCAACTTTCAAATTTGTTATGGGCAGCCTTTGGTGTTAACCGGCCTGACGGGAAACGTACTGCTCCTTCGTCGATGAACAAGCAGGAAATCGACATCTACGTGTTGTTGAAAAATGGAGTCTACCGCTACGATGCTGCAACGAACGAACTTACATTGATTTCGGGCGATGATGTTCGTCAGTATGCAGGCTCACAGGATTTCATAAAAGATGCCCCGGTTCAGATTGTGTTGGTGGCCGATATTTCGAAAATAACCAATGGCTCTGAAACAGAAAAACTTACAACGGCATACATTGATGCCGGTTATGTGTCTCAAAATATTTATTTGTATTGTACATCGGAGGGCTTGGCTACTGGTGCCCGGGGATATTTGGATAAAGTTGATTTGGGACCGAAGTTGAAGCTACGTCCTGCTCAGGAAATTATTATTGCACACAGCGTAGGGTACCCGAAGTAAAAATTGAGATATAACGTACGGAAAGATATTACAAAGTGGCGGATAATTCTTAATAAGGGAGTTATCCGTCATTTTTTTGTAACACCCTGAACAAATTTTAAAGCATTACGATTACATATAATTACTGAAGTTTCGCACATCCATTTAAAGTTTTCAACACCAACGATGTGCATTAGTTGGTAATTACTTATATTGCTGTATTTCTGTATTTTGTGTTTTCCATTTTCGTCATGCAGCCATTTCGGCCTT
>JAAYAG010000030.1 GCA_012719495.1 Bacteroidales bacterium | reverse complement strand
GGCCGGGTGATCTTCTCCCATCCGGTCGAAGCTTCCCGGTCTTACTAAGTGATTGTTTTGACTCAGATTGTCTTTTTTTGAAGGCCGATCCCGCATGCGAAGCATCCAAACATTTAACAGACCTTACGGATTTGCAGAGAAATAAACTGGCCTTTCAGGTCGGCATTTCTCATTGTCAATTGTCCATTGTCAACTGTCCAATGTCCATTGTCAACTGTCCAATGTCAATTGTCCATTGTTCCTGTTTGAGGTAAAAAATAAATGGCGGCTATAAAGGCCGCCATTTACTGTTTGTTACTGAACGATAATCTTTTGTTCGTAATGCTGCTGGTTATTGACGGCCTTTACGAAATAGATTCCGCGTCGCACATGTTGCAGTTCAACAACCGTGAATTTCTCCCAGGTGCTTGCTTGATATACTTTCTGTCCGAAGGTATTGTATACAAACACCTTGGTCTCGTTGTCGAAATTGTCGAAGGTAACGGTAAACAGCCCGTTGTTGGGGTTGGGGTACACCTTCACCAGATGTGTGTCGGAGGCGAATTGTAATTCATCTTCTCCAGTGATCTGCCGGGTATTTTCCGAAGACATCTTTTCCGATGAGGATGAATAGCCCTGAGGAACACAGAATTCCTGGCTCTGGGTAATGCGTGCCGATAGGGTAGAACCATTTTGGGCATGAAATCCTGGCATAAACTGTATCGATTGCCCGGCTATAATATCGACCGATGCCCCGTTTTCTATATTCACGCTATTGCCGTCGCTGGCTACGTAGATATGTTGCATGGCATCCAAACACTCATCGGGTGAACTGAATGTGGTGTTTGTAATGTATAGGTTTTCGTCGACAAATCCTTCCGTGCCGATTGCAAATACACTTACGGCAAGGTGCTGCATATCATCATATATTCCGCCCCAAATCATGCTGTGCAGATCATAATCCCATGTGTCGTGAAGGTACACAGTCTGGGTATCAAAATCATAGCCAACGCCCAACATGGTATGTCCTTCAACATGGAGCATAACCGGGCGGCCTGCGTCTATCTCGGCCACATAATTACTGAACGAGAAGCCATTCGCATTTCCGTTGTAGCCAACAATAGTTTGCGAGTAACGCTCACCGAGGGTATATCCCCGCGATTCGAAAAAAAGCTGAAGACCGTATGGTCCATCTTCATCGTCGGTGCCATAATATTTTGAGCCCGACGGATAGTAGTTGAAAATAGTCCATCCATCTTGATTACCGTAAGCCGATTGGCTTGTCTTCATGAAATCGGCAGTACAATCTTCATAGGCATGTTGGGCCCAGCCGTTGGTAATATACGGATCAGGATTGGCGTTCAGGTATTTAATCCAGTAATCGTCGACATGGCCACGTGAGGTTCGGCCGTCGAGGCCATTGCGGGTAGCGCTCAGAGGGCACAATGCCCTGGTTTCTCCATTGATGTAGGCATTTCCCCATACGCTGTTGTTAATTGGGAAAACCCCGTTCGAGGTGGGGCCGGCATACATGTTAACGTATCCTTGACGGTCGTAAAACCCAGCCAACATCGCTCCGGTAGTGGGCGTACATCCAAAACACCAGGAAAGCGCCGGAACATCGTTAATAATGACCGCTGACGAACTTACCGCTACTGCTTTTCTTGCTTTGAATCCTGAAGGTGGCGGATTACCCGGAACAATAACCCGGAGCAATTCTTCGCCTGTCTCATCGATGTACCGCGAATGAATATATTTTTTGTCGATGGGCTTGATGTATTTCTGCCCAAAACTGTTTCCCCCAAACAGCACATACGCTATCAAGAACAGCGTAATCTTCTTTCCCCACATGCTTAATCAATTTAGAAAATCCCCTATTTCGGCAAAGATATTTTTTTTGAATAAAAAACAAGCGGCAGGATAAATTTCTGTCGCTTGTTTCTTTTTAATAATGAATTAATTATGTGTTATAATGGTGGGGTAAGTACCCCCAATGTTATGTCATTTACAGTACTATTGAATGATTATTTTTTTGGTCACAGTTGTTGTCCCGTTTGTTACTGAAACAAAATACAATCCGCTCGAAATATTGGTTAGCTCAATTGGCTTAACGTTACTTTCCAAATAGGAGCGGTGTACAACGGCCCCGAGTATATTGCTTACTGTAATAACTGAACGCTCTTCGAAATTCGATAACTCAACTATGAATCTCCCATTTGAAGGGTTCGGGTATATTTTCATCTTTTTATCGACGGCTCCCGGGAGTTTTAGTTCATCTTCAACAGAGACCATTTCTTTTGTTGATTCAATTGGAGCTTCAACGATTGATGGCAAAGAAGAGCAGAAGGAGCTGTCTGTGGTAATCCATGCATACATATAGCTTCCGTTGTGGGCATAGAAACCGGGAAGGAAACGGATCGATTTTCCGGCAATAAGGTTTACCGTTGAACCGTCGTTGAAATCAACAGATGTTCCATCCCCTGCCACATAGATTGTGTCGGTCGCGTTGAAACAGTTCGACTCTTCATTGTTGATTGATTCATTTGAAAGGGTATAGGTTGTTGGAACCGCGGCAGTACAATCAATAGTTACATCATCGATACATACCCCATAGCCATAGGCGGCATTCCCCTGAAAGCAGATGTAATAATCGGATGTCACGTCGGGCAGCGAAAGGGTCTCCTGTGTCCATGCAGAAATACTGTTTGTGTATTGGGCCAGTTGTATCCAGCCGCTTGAAGACGATCTTCGGTAAAAAACCGTTAATTCGTCCTGATCGCCACTCCAGTCTTCTTGTGTGTGCCAGAACGTAAGCGTAACATCTGAACGATTGCCTAAATCAAATGCCGGGCTTATAAGACGGGTTTCGTTCGACCCGGATGATTGATCTTTTAAGCAGGCATTGTAAGTGCCATTGTGTGCTGTTGAAGGGTGACTGTCTCCGTTACCGGTGACAAAGCTCCAGTCTACACCCGAACTTTTGATTTGTCTTTGGGTCCATCCGTTCGGAATGTTGCCTTCATTTTCAAAGTCTTCGGTCCATGGGAAGTTTTCTACGATATCTAAAGGCGTTGATGCATGTTGTGGCAGTCCGGCAGAGTATGTTCCTGAATTATTTGACCATGCCCTATAATAATAGCTGGTTCCTTCCTCTAAATTCAGATGATTGAAGCTTGTATTGGTGCCATAATAAATGACCGTTCCGCCTCCGGGAATGACATTCCCTGCCGTATAGGTTGTACCGTTGACCGGTGTTCCAAATGTCGGAGTTGTAGAATAAGCAATTAATACCGGGTTGTTGTTTGAATTCAGTGCCCAAGTCAGATCTATTTCACTTCCTGATATGGTTGTAGCCTGAAAATTACTGGGCAATTTGGTGTCCATGAATGAAAAACTGATGACCCCACTGGTCTCACTAATTTCAGTCATGGGTTTATTGCAAAAGCTTTTATCCCAGATGATAGCTCCGGGAAGTGAACCGTCGGTGAATTCGGTCTCATTGCCAGAACCCGGAAACGGGCAACCTGCCGAGTTAATACTTCCATAACTGGATGCCGAGCCGGAAGGATTGACTGTTGCGCTTGCACAAACCGGGTACATGTATTGCGGGTGCGTGGCATTAATGGTGTAACTCGATAAAGCAATACCGTTTTGATCGACGTGGTAAATGATGAGGCCATGACCGGGGATGGAGGTGTCGAACCCGGTTTGTTGCCGGTTCTCCATCAAAAAGAATTCGCCCGATGTGTTGCTGGTAAAGTAGTAAGCTTGCTTATTGTATTCAATATTATTCAACGAATAGGTCCCCGAAGAACTTAACAGGGTAGGGGTAACCCAGTTATAATAATGCCATTTGGTGTAAATATTATGATGGGCCGGGCATGAACCACTTTCCCCGTTCCATGATCCATTGGCCATTAAGTCCCAACTTCCGGTGCCTTGATATTGCCCGTCGGTTCCGTAATTTGTGTCATAATAGTCGGGGGAGCCCAACACATGGCCAAACTCGTGGCAGATTACACCGATGCGGGTTATTCCGGTCCCGGTATAACTTCTTAACTCTGGAGAGCAGGAATATTTTGAGATGTTCTTTCCGTCTTTTGTAAGAGTCGGGGAGAGGTTCCATGCGTGTGACCAGATTGCATCCTCTGAAGCTCCGGCTTCTTCGCCATAGCCTGCAAATATGATGTACACCCCATCGACAGAACCGTCGTTATCGTTGTCAAAGTTGGCATAGTTAACGTCGCCATCGGCTAAGGTAACTGCTTCGGCAGCCAGTGCCCTGGGGTTAACATCATCGCCGCTACTGTTGTTTCCTCCGTAATAAGCCATGTTGTTGGATGCGGTATATGGCCCGGCAACCGTTACGGTAAGATTAAACTGGTTGTATGAGTTTTCCAAATAAAAATCTTTTACACTTCCTTGGGCTCCATCAACCGAATAATTTATTTGATTAAACAGGTCGTTAAATTCGGTTTGTGTTTTGGTAAAAGCAAGATCGGTAAACCCAATCAATATACAAACCAATTTGCGGCTTCCAGTTGTGGGAAAGACTTTCTCCTGCATTGCTTCTTTATCATATACTTGCTTGAGTTGCCGCATGATCGATGTTTGGCTTCCACTATATTGAAGACTTTTTTGGATTCCCTTTAAAAACTTTTTTTCAACATTACTCCTTTTTTCCGGGTCTTGTGCTTTTATGCCAGATACAACCAAATCGTTCTTCTTATTTTTAGCGGCATATTCAAAAATGCCTTTGTTGTTTCGCAGTAGAGTGTAGCCATCAATGGTCTCCTGCCAGTGCAGTGACTCGTCTCCCCGTATGACAATCGTAAGGGTGGTGCCATCAGCTTGCTCATATTTGATCGGGTGTGGGTAAGCCGGGACGGCCATAGCTGATTTTAACATATTTAAAACGAGAAATAGTCCTAATGTAATGGTAAAAAGGGTTCTAAGATGGGGTAAGTAGTGATTTTTCATAATGTTTTGTGTTGAATTTAATTTTATATATTTTGCATTTTTTGGTGTTTGCCAAAATAGAAAAATATTTTCACATTAAGAATGAACGATGTCTTGAGAACTTGTTGTTACAAATTATAATTGTGGTTTCTTTTTTTTATAGTATTTTTAACCGCGTTTAAACGATTAAACCCTTGAATTATGAAGGAACCACGGGGTTTCTTTATAATCAGGGATAATCGAACGGAAGGCGATATAATTTGTTATCGCTTAAAAGGGAAAAACAAAACATAAAAATTTTATCAAATGAAACGAACATGTTGCTCCACAACACCCTAGAGGATGAGGATAATTTTTGCAACACGTGAGTTCCGTGCGATACCATTAAACCCAAAAATTTAATCTTATGAAAAACCTTTTATTTTGTCTTTTACTCGTAATCGTTTTTTCGGGCAACGCCCAAACAACTGCTCCTCAAAGAGGTGAAGGGAGCCTCTATACTATAAGCACTCAAAATCTTCGGATGGCGGTTGATACAGCCAATGGGGCAAGGATTTCGTCCTTTCAGGTGAGCGAATCTGAGTTACTGTATGTCGATTTTTCGAATAATAATATGGCTGGATCAACTTTCTGGCCGAGTCCGCAAAGTGTTTGGAACTGGCCTCCATTGGTTAATCTTGATAGTAAACCGTATCAGGCTGATATTAAAGGGAACCGTTTAATTGTAGCCGGGAATACCGATTCGAAAACGAACTTGCGTTTTTATAAAATCTTTCAGGGAAATGCTGCCGATACGTCAATCGTAATCGACTATGTGATGAAAAATGAAAAATCGACTTCACAAAAATGGGCCCCCTGGGAGGTAACCCGCGTTGCAGGTAATGGTGTAACCCTGTATGAAAAGGGCGATGTTGCACCAACCGGAATACTGGAACCCTTTACTGAAGAGATTGATGGGATGATATGGTACGATCAGGATAAGAACAAGATTACTCAATCAGGTACATTTAAATTCATTGGCGACGGAAAGGGTTGGATTGCCCATGTTGTTGGTGGTAAATACTTGTTGTTAAAACAATTTGAAAATATTGCGCAGGCAGATGCTGCACCTTCCGAAGGGGAAATTGAAGTGTATACAGCCCGCAACAGCACCTATACCGAAGTGGAAAACCAAGGGGCTTATGTCTCAATTGCCAGCAAAGATTCAGTTACATGGCGTGTTAAATGGTATGCTCGCCAATTGCCTGCCAATGTTGACGCAAAGGTTGGCAGTGCCTCGTTGGTGAACTATATTCATGGAATTTTGTCACGTTCGGTTTCACCGGTTAGTTATAATACCATTGAAAAAGAAAAGGTTAAAGTATATCCTAATCCTGCCAACGATTTTCTTATGATTGACTTCAACGGAGTTGAACTTTGTGATGCTCGTATGGCAGTTTATTCAATGCAGGGCAGCAAAGTGATAGATCAGCCCATAAGTCAATCGCGCAAGCCGGTTTCAGTAGGAAATCTGTCCAAGGGAGTATACCTCTATGAAATATTGCAAGGACGTTCCGCTGTTGCCAACGGACGTTTTGCTATTGAGCGGCAATGAATTATTATGTAGCTCAGAGTTCTTAATATTTGAGAAGTATAGTTGTATTCTTTATTTGTCTTTGTATTGTTACAAAAATATACTACCTTGTATAGAGGGTTAATATTAAATGTATAGGTATGATACGAAGAATAATAAGTGCTTTATGCTTGGTTGTGGTTATGGCATTCACAGGATGTGAAGGAGGTATCGATTTTTCAGGTGATGAGAAAGAAGACATTGGAGTGACTGTAAACATGACAATTGTTATGAAGAATAATCATTCGGTTCCAGTGAATTTGAGGCTTTTGGATGAGATGGCTAGCTCAGAAACGCTTGTGCCTGCCAAGGGTGCGAGAACGGTAGAAGAATCCATTAATTTGACAAGTGATTCCCGGTACGAACACATCTATGATCTGGTAATAAAAGCATCGTGGGATGGGGGATCAACAGAAACAACCCATCACGTAGATTACAAAAAATACACATTGGATTTTTCCGAAGGGCTCGATGCTCCTCCGTTTCTAAACTTATTGATTACTGCATCATTCGATGGTGCAAAAATTACTGTAACCGAAACGAGTATCTGATTTTATTGATTTCTATTTAATTATCAATTTTCTTGTAGAAAGCATTTTCCCGTTGGTAACTGCTACAATGTATAATCCTGATTTCAAGGATGACAAATCAATAGAGGTTATGTTCTCATGCGCAATTATTGAGGGCATAACCTTTTCACCCAATGAATTGTAAATTGTTACATGAGAATTGATCCTTTCGTCGCCAATAGCCAGCATAACGGTTCTTCTGGCCGGATTTGGGTAAATGTGTATACTTCTGTCGTTCGAAGACGGGTTGCTTTCTTGTTGGAGAACGTATTCCGATTTTTCGGGCGATGTACCTGGAGTATCTCCATCTCCCAACGTGTTGCAAAATTCATTTTCGGTTGTAATATAGGCTGTTACCTGACTTCCTTCATGGGCATAAAAACCTGGCAAAAACCGTATCGATTGCCCGGCAATGAACGTTGCTGTGGAGTATGGAAAGAATTCAACCGTTGAACGGCCTCCTCCGACAATAATTGTTTGAAATGCATTGAAGCACACATTGTCGGCTTCTCCATATTCTCCAAATGTAATTGTTAATGTGTCGTTTATAAGCGATTCTGCATTGACTGTGAAATCATCAATGGCCCAATAATAGTCGTTAGATCCTACATATTTCCATTTGAACTGAACATAGCTTTCGCCTTCGAGTTCTGTCGTTAGGTCGATTGTATAATTTGTTGGATTAGTGGCCGATTTTGTTTGGAATTTAGCTTTCTCGACCCATGTTTGACCATAGTCGATACTGTAACTAAATATTCCATAGCATATAGCCAGTTTATTGAGATAATGGTTAAACGATACTGCGATATTTGTAGCTTGGCTAAAATCGAAAACAGACGAGATTAGGTCTGCATCCTGTATCTGTCCGGCGCCATACTGGAAGCTATTCAGATATGCATAAGAGTCGCCAAGCGATGGAAGTGTGGCAAAGCCTTGTAATGTGCCAAATTGCCAAATCTGGTTTTGTGAAGTGTTAGAGTGGTTTTCCCAGCATCCTGGTTGTTTGCTTCCTGAAAAAGATTGCACATATGGAAACGATGAAATAATTGGACAACTGGTTTTTGCCGAAGTATTTATTCCTGATGAATAGGTGTTGCCTGCGTTAAACGACCAAATTTTGTACGTGTAAGTTTCGCCGGGTTCAAGGCCCGAATGCAGAAAACTGCTTGCATCGCCAACCGCCAAAATAGTGCCGCCACCAGGCAGCGTATTTCCTGCCTGATATGTGGTTCCGTTCACTGGAGTGCCGAATTGCCCGTTAGGCGACCATGCCAGCAAAATATTGTTATTGCTGCTGTTTTTTTGCCACACAAGGTTTATCGAATTCGATTTTATGATGTTGGCATAAAATGAACTTGGGTTATAAACTGAACTGATTAACACGTCGAACGAAATGGTTTGTCCGGCTGTGCTTACATTCGAAATGCTCAATCCTCCCTGACTGCCATCCTGTAAAAAGGATGAGGGGTTTGTTCCATCATTGATCGCTGTGCGTGAATTTGTCTGCGAAAAACACGCCGATGACAAATTTCCGTTTACGGTAGTGGTTCCATCGGGGCGGTAAACATACACTTCGTCGGGAGGGCCGTTACTATTGCCCCAATTTCGCGTGTCGATACGGTATACCAGTAGCCCCGAGTCGGGTAGGGCATTTTCGTATTGTGTGTTCTTTTTTCGGTATTCAACAACAAAAAATTCCGATTCGGAAAAGGGCGAACGTATTTTATAACAGTTGTTTGTAGCCGATGTTAATGGATTTAGCGTGTAGGTTCCGCTTGTTGTGATTTCGGGTATAGAGGTAATCCATTTTGCTCCGGCATATTTCCATTTCATATAAGCTCCCATGTGTGCCGATCCGCTGCCCATTAAATCCCAAGGCCCTACAGGGGTAACGGCAGAACTTGTATAGTGATAAAGGTCAGGTGCACCAAGTACATGGAACATTTCGTGGCAAAGTGTCGATACTTCATCCTGAGTTTCAGGTTGAAAGGTATAATCCCAAACCCTTTTCCCGTTAATGGGAATATTGAATGAATAGAGAGACCATTTATGCGCCCACAGAAGCGAGTTCCATGCTCCATTTCCACCTTTTACAATGAAACACACATTATCTACTTGCCCGTTATTATCGGAATCGATATTGAGGCCAGATGGAATAGGAGAGTTGGCATTTACCCATTCAATGGCATTTTTGAGCAGGGTATGTTCCCGTTGAGTTCGTTCGTCTCCATCGTTGCCACCTTCGTAACCTATTGTATTTGTTGTTGCATTATAGGGTTCATAATAGCCGCGGGGGTTAGCATCCTGATACGATAAGTTGCTGGTGAGAGGGCATGCCGGGTAAAATGTTGTGCTAATGTCTAACTGGTTGTACGAAACCTCGTTATAGTATGTTTTTAACGATTTCCCGGTGCTGGCGTTAAATGTTGTGTTAAATGTTTGGCGGGTAGTGATAAACTCGCCGTCATCGGCAAAGCGGATGAAAATTACCAGGTTATTAACCGTGCCAACATGAGATGCTGAGCCGAGTGGTGGTGGCGAAGAGGCCAGTTTTGCCCTTCTTGAATAATACACTTCGGGCTTAATTTTTAGCCATTGAGGTATCCCCGCAGAGGTAGGGGAAACTATACCAACGCGGTATTTGCTGGCAACCAGATTGCTGTTTTCTTCAATAGCATAATAGTAATATCCGTCGGAAGCTTGAATTATGGTGTATCCTTCCTTGTCGTGAAGCCAGTTATAGTGTTCATCGCCCGAAACAAAACATTCAAATTTTTCGCCCGATGGTTGTTTTATTGTGTAAGGTAAAAATGAAAAGTAACTCGCCCAAAGAAAGAATGGTACACACAAGTATACCAATACCAGTAATAATTTTTTCATAAATATTCCCCCCCCCATTTTTGCAACAATGAATAGAAAAGTTGCTGTGATAAAGATATATTTTTGATCAATAACTGATTCATGATACATGAAAAAATTATTGGTGTTTTTGAAAGTAAAAACCATTTTGTGACAGAAGAGTGCTAAAGGAATATTCCCGAATGATTCTAATGCGATGGTAATATAATTCAGTTGGTTTGCAAGACTTGTGGATGGTCTATAATTGGGATCAATACTCTAGCTGGTAAAAAGTTTTGGCATTTTCAAGGGTGTCGTCTTCGGTTGACATAAGCTCACTAAAGCAAGGCGTATATGTTGTTAAAATTACCAATGGGAAACGACATTGTATTAAGAGAATTATCAAATGTTAATCAGATTGCGTAGTATCGTTGCTTAAAATACCCATTAATGTTGAATATAGTAAAGAGTATCACCATCAGAAAATGATTTAAAAAACTCAATTTTGCCCATCGCATTGAAAAATGGCATGTTTTTATAAGGAAATGCATCCATCTGTTTAACGATAACATTTTTCACAACGGGATGAAAACATGTATTTAATTGCTTTGTGAAGAAATTGCAATTCAATATTCCGCTGTTACAAAACACCTTGTCCCATTAAACAAAAAAAGTTTGCAATGCTTATTTAAAATAGTTTTTAATTGAGGGGGTTTTGTTATCTTTGAAGCATTAGAGTGCAGATACAATCAGAATGACAGAGAAGGTTTGGAATTTAAAACAACCAGGCGACATAAATGATGTTAAGCACTTGTCGGCAAAGCTGTCGATTGATATGACGATTGCAAACCTTTTGGTCCAGCGAAATATTCGGACTTTCGAAGAAGCCAAAGCTTTTTTTCGTCCACGACTTGCAGACCTTCACGATCCTTTCCTTATGAAGGACATGGAAAAAGCTGTTAATCGGTTGAACCAAGCTATAGAACGACAAGAGAAAGTGCTTATTTATGGCGACTACGATGTTGACGGAACAACATCGGTGGCTCTTATGTATCTGTTTCTGAAGGATAAGATTGAAAATCTGCATTTTTATATTCCCGATCGTTATTCCGAAGGGTACGGAATTTCGCCAAAGTCGATTGAGTACGCTGCTAACAACAATTTTTCGCTTGTTATAGTGCTCGATTGTGGTATTAAAGCGTTCGAAAAAATTGCTTATGCCCGCACACGTCATGTCGATTTTATTATCTGCGATCACCATAACCCGGGCGATAAAGTGCCTGAGGCAGTTGCTGTTCTTGATCCAAAGCGCACCGATTGTTCCTACCCGTACAAAGAGTTGTCGGGTTGCGGAGTGGGCTTCAAGTTTCTGCAAGCATACTGCATGCGTTTTGGCGAACCCGTATCGAATTTGTATGAATTACTCGACCTGGTTGTTGTAAGTATTGCTTCCGACATTGTTCCTGTTACCGGAGAAAACCGGGTATTAGCGTATTACGGCTTAAAAAAGTTGAATTCGGACCCAAGCATGGGACTAAAAACGCTGATAAAAAGTGCGGGAATTGGCGAAGGAACAGAAATAACCATCAACGACATTGTGTTCAAAATTGGTCCTCGACTGAATGCTGCAGGACGAATTGAGCACGGAAAAAAATCGGTTGAACTACTCATTAGTGATAGTCCCGGCGAAGCATTACTCATGAGCGATGAAGTGAACTCTTTTAACGAAATCCGAAAATCACTCGATCGCGATATAACTCAGGATGCCCTGGATATGATCAGTAATAATCCTGATCTGCTGAATAAGAAATCGACAGTTTTATATAACAGGGATTGGCATAAAGGAGTTGTTGGAATTGTAGCTTCCCGGCTTACCGACACGTTTTATCGCCCCACAGTTATCCTTACTGAATCGAATGGAATGGCCACTGGATCAGCTCGTTCGGTGAAGGATTTCGACCTGTATGAAGCGATAGACTATTGCAGCGATTTGCTGGAATCTTATGGCGGACACATGTTTGCTGCCGGTTTAACCATGAAACTCGAGAATGTAAGGCGCTTTACCGAACGCTTTGAAGAGTTTGTCGAGAAAACAATTACCGACAAGCAACAAGAACAAACCATTGAAGTGGATACAAAGCTTCAGCTTTCAGAAATTACCCCGAAATTTGTAAGGATTCTTAAACAATTCGAACCGTTTGGCCCTCATAATATGAACCCGGTTTTTGTTTCTGAAGATGTTTTCGACTCGGGCAACAGCAAGTTGGTTGGACAAAACGAAGATCACCTTAAACTCGAATTGGTTGAGCCAACCCGGTCGTTTCAGAAATTTCAGGGGATCGCCTTTATGCAGGCCGTTAAATTTCCACTAGTCGAGTCTGGCTTGCCTTTCGATATCTGCTATTCAATTACCGAAAATGAATTTCGTGGCAAGACTTCCATTCAATTGTTGATCAGGGATATAAAAAAGCGATAACCATCACAGGCAGGTAACCAGTTCGTTTAACTGTTCAATCACTCTGCACCCGGTTTTTTTCAATGTTTTTAATGGTTGATGTCCGTTCGATACCAATATACAACGGGTTCCCAGTTGTTGCGCAACTTCGTAGTCGTGTGTGGTATCGCCAATGAGGCAGGCTTGTTGAGGTTTTATACTGAGTGCTTTGAGAAGTGAGTTGCCAATGGCTGTTTTTGATGTGGCAAAATGGTTGTCGAGGCCGCTAAGCTGTTCAAAGTACGTTCTTATTCCAAAGTGATCGACCATAGTTTCAAGCATCTGGTTTTCAGATGCTGAAAGTATAACTTGCCGGTAGTTTTTTGATTCAAAGTAACTTAGGATTTCTGGCACTTCTGAATGAAGGCTGCAATTACGTACTTTGGTTTCATACAAGGCAATGTATTCCAATGCAGGTATTTCAAAAGGTTCTTTGCTGAAGTCGAAGCCTATTCTGCGATAATAATCAATTACCGGAAACCCAAATGTCTCGTGATATTTTGCTTTGTCAATAAGTGGCAGGCCTCGCTTACTGAGAAGTTCGTTTATGGTTTCGATACAAATATCGGTATCGTTGAGCAAGGTGCCGTTCCAATCCCAAATAATAGTATCGGTTTTAATCATTCTCCGAAATGCTTTTCGTAATTAATTACAGGGTTGGCATAAAGTTGTAAATACTGGCTGCATGCTTCTGCTTTGTCGAAAGCGATGGTCGATACCTCGTTGTTCATCATGGTCACAAACTGCTCTTTTTCTTCTTTGGTATACTTTGCAGCATGTGAATTACTATTGAAAAGCAGGTCGTGAGCGATATAATTGTTCGGCCAGAGTTTGTAGTTGAAGTAAATTCTCTTGTCGATATATTCTGAAATAGTCTGAATAGTTTCTCCGGTGTTTTTATCTTTTAATAATTCTATCAGTTTGTAATTTACCGGGTTGCCAAATGAGAAATGAACCCGTCCTTTTGGCTTCGTTACACCATCGCTCATGCTTTTTATGTCGTCTTCAGGTGTTTTTGAAAACGAAGGATTGAATTTTCTTTTCAGCGTTTCTTCAACTTTGAGTATTCCACAAGGTTCTATCTCATACGAAATAGCCATGGGTACGATATTTAATTCGTAGAATCCTTCGAGAAGAGAGCCATCGTTGCTCATATTCAACATCTTGAGGATGGCGGGTTGGGTTAGGTCATTCCCGTCTTTCGAGCGGCCTTCGCGTTGAGCAATCCATACCGATTCGCCTTTTCGAGTGAGGGTATGGCGTATGTAAGCAGAAAGTTCTTTCGAGGCTGTGAGTTGTTCGCGTAGCCCAAGGTTTCTTTTAACAACGAAAGATCGGTTGATACGTACCAAGGTTGTAATCCAATCGTAAATCAACAGGTTATCGCCGATAGCAATTTCTGTAGTGCGAAATCCATTCTGGGCCATGAGCATGTTGAGAAATGCCGGATCGAGAATGATGTCTCGGTGATTGGATATGAAAAGGTAATTGTCGGTACGTTTGAATTGATCCATCGTACTGATAGTGACCCCATTTGTTGTTGACTTTTTTATATTGTCGAGCAACGGTAAGATAATTTTGCTTTGAAAATCGTCGATATTGTCGATTGTTGAAAACACATAAAGCATTTGTTCCCTAATTTGTTTTTCGGGGAACAAGTAATTTACAAGTCTCATAAACCGTTCATCGGCCAACAGTGAAGCGATTGCACTTTGAAGTTCGTCGTTATTGAAAGGCCGTATCTCGTCAAAATTCATCATTACCTTATTTTTTTGTTGCGCAAATTTATAGAAAACTATGAAGGGTGAAAATTATTCGTGTCAGAACTTATAACGAACCTGAAATTTGATCTCTGTTTTTTGTTTTCCCTCAATGGCCAAGTCGCCCGAGCCTATAGAGGTATACTCGTTGTTCAATAGGGTTTGAGATAGTTTTAAATAGATTGTCAACGCGCGTGAGGCTTTGTAGTTCAGGTTTATATAGTAGCGCATACCTTTAAGGTAGTATACCGGGACTGAAAAATTCAACGGTAAATCGTTTTCGTATGTCCTTATTCCTGAGTTATAATGATCGGTATCAAACCATGCCACCCGGGCTGTGGCGCTTAGTTTTTCGTTGAATAATTTGGCATTTGCATCGGCCAATACCATAAAACCTTGTAGTAGTGAGTCATCTTTTTCAACACTGTTCCATTCCGAACGTAACCTGAAAGTCAACGTATTGGTGGCTTTCCATTCGGTATTAAGCCTGATTTTGTTTGTGGTTTTGTAAGTGTCTGTTTTAACAGTACTTTCAATCGAAGCATTTTCATTCCGGGTTTCGGTGCGATAGCGAAGTTGAAGATTAAGTTTTCTCGAAATTGCCCAAAGCCCCTGTACCGCAAAATCGTAACCGGAGACAGGTCGTAGCGAGGAAAACTTCACCCAATACGATTTATATGTATCGAGGTAGGCATTGAGTGTAACCCTAGGTATAGAATATAATGTTATGCTCGAATAGAGGCCTTTTTCATTGGACACGTTCCCGAATTCAGAGAACGAGTTCCCGCTAATTGTGTGGTAATCTTTCTTATAATCGCGAAACACAACACTTAGTGCCACTTCGCTTGCCGGCGATGCGTCAAAACCTGCTACAAGCGCCGTTCCCCCCGATTTACTGACTGCAAATTCTCCATAAAGAGAAGCATTTTTCAGGGCTTTTTGGGCATCGGCACTGATGCAAAAATTCTCGTTACCGCGAAAATAATACTGATTATATAACTTTGGATCTGGCTGAACTGATGTTCCATAGCGTTGATAACCAGAGTTTAATCCTGCCGAAAATGTTCCTTTTGTGTACCTTGCATTTAATCCGGCAGTTTGTATGTTCAACGCTCCTTTATCGACAATTTCGCTGCCTGTGCGGTGGTAACCCGATTCTGTTATGGTTGAAACAGCCGCCGGGTCATCATTTGCGTCGACAATAGTAACATTGGCATCGTTGTTTCGGTTTGAATAGAACGTGGTAAAACTGAGCTGCCCACTTTCGAAACTGGCAGCAATTCCCCGCATGAAACCATATTCTGCAGCCGAACTATAGGGGCGCAATCCCTGACCTGTGTATCGCAATGACATGCCGTCGATTGTTTTTCTGCCGCCATATCCCGACCACATCACCAAGCCTTGTCCGCTCTTCACCTGATAATCGCCAACAATGATGCGTCGTAAAAGCTTGTTGCCCTGCCACGTTACGAAGCCCGAATAAAAGTCGAAACCAGCTTTATTATTCCCGCTGAAAAAAGCTTCACCCATATCGTTTTCAGCAGTTAAGCCCCAGTTCCAATGCTTGCTTTTTTCTCCTTTATATTTCAGGAGCATTTTGGGCATTGAGCCGGCAAAGCGTTTGTCTCCATTCTCATCGGGTATAAATCCTTTGGCTTTTTCAATAACATAATGCGTGTAGGCATTCACTTCGTTTTTATTGAAGTTAAAATCTTTTTCTTCAGGGGCTTCAATTTGAACAAACAGGGTCAGTTTGTTGGCTAAATCATCGTTGAAACCGTCGATTAAACTAAGTTCTGTTGTGCTAAATAACTGCCCAACTTTATTCCTGTAATTCAATAGATTATCAATCTGTGCAGGACTTAAGAACCTCAGTTTTTCCAATTCGGTGCGGCTTACGTTGTTGATGCTCAGCGGGTGGTTCATGAGGTCTTCCAATTCTTCAAGAACGGCAGATAAATCGGTATTCTCATCCCCATTTTCAGCAGCGGTTTCTGCTATATCCTCGAGCAGAGCCGATCGTTCGAACGCAGATCTTTCCTGAGCGAAAAGAGTTGCCGGAACGAGCAACATAATCAAGATGATATGGATGAAACGTACTTTCAATTCAGGTTGAATTTTATTGAAACAAAAGGTGTTACCCCTAGCGTTTGGTGTAGTCCGAAGGCAAGATCAGCGGTGAAGTACCGATAGCTAAACCCCAAGCCTCCATAGAGTTTTGTTGTTGATGAGCTGTATCCGCCCCGTAAGAAAAAATGGTTAGCGGCTTCCCATTCAGCACCCATTTTCAGTACAACAGGCTCTTTATCTAGTTTTTCCACTTCGGCAGAAACCGTAAAATTCTCGCTTATTTTTGAATGTCCCCCGAGCTGAATCTTGTATGGTATATTATTCTCGAAGGTCGAGGTTTGTAATGCAACCGACCATGGATTATCGATGTTGAGTCCTATAAAAAGAGAGGGCAGGAGCTTGTAAATTAGCCCTACTGTAGCACTGGCAGTACCAAGCTGTGCATTTTCTTCGGGTAACTTCATCGACAGGTAATTAATTTTAACACCGCCTGATAGTTTGGGGGAGAGTTGAAGCGAGTATCCCAGCGAAGCTTCAGTTTCACGCCAACTTAAAGGGCCAAAAGTGTGGAAACATGCTGAAAAAACCCCTTTCCCGACAGGTAAGGCGCCAATTATGCCCTGAGATGATAATTCGCTGATTGTAAATCGTTTTTCATAGAAAGCTGCAAAAGCAACAGCGGGGAGGGAAGCGACTCCTGCAGGATTTTGTATGGCTGCATCGATACCCGACTGACTGACAAAGGCATGAGCCATAGCCGCACTTCGCCCGGTTGACGGGAAAACATTGCTCCTTGCGTCCACGTGGTTTACGATGGACAGGAGAAAAATAAATAATATTATGCGAGAAAAATATGCGTTCAACGGTTGTTCATTTGGTGATTCAATGAATGAATCTGTTTTGTTCGAAAGATAAACAATTTTTACTGTCGATTAATACTATGCTAATTAAAAAATTGACCAGATTATTTGTTTTGATAACCTGATATCTCTGATGATTGCCTGTAGTAGCGGTGTTTTTTTCGAATTTGAAAAAAAAGGACGACTTGTAACAGATCGTCCCTTTCGATTATAACGGGTTAATTTGTTTTATAATTGAATTTTACCTCGGCAAGTTCAGCATTTGCCCTTACAATTTTTTCTTTGAGGCTTTCTTTATATTTGACAAGTTTTTCGGCTAATTGATCATCAGAAAGCGACAGCATCTGAACAGCCAGCAGTCCGGCATTCATCGCTCCATCAATTCCAACCGTTGCCACAGGAATTCCGGGAGGCATTTGCACAATGGCAAGTAGTGCATCCATACCGTCGAGGCTGGCGTTAATGGGTACTCCAATTACAGGAAGCGTTGTCATTGAGGCAATTACCCCGCAAAGGTGAGCGGCCATACCTGCAGCAGCAACAATTACTTTAATGCCGCGTTCTTTAGCTCCCTTGGCAAATTTCTCCACTTCTTCGGGGGTTCGGTGTGCCGATAAGGCATTTATTTCAAAGGGTATTTCGAACTCGTCGAGAATTTTGGCTGCTTTTTCCATCACTTTGAGATCGCTGGTGCTGCCCATGATAATGCTAACTACTGGTTTCATCGGTATAATTTTTGAATGTTAATATCTGCAATAGACTATTTCATCATATATTATATTGTATTTGCTCTTCAAAAATACGAAAGGGCATGAATGCTCCTGAAAATTGTGCCGTGATAATACCCATTCATTCTTTTCAAAAATAACATCACATGCTGAAAAACAAATCAAAATTATGCCTTTTTTAAGTTTCTCTCTTATCTGTTAAGATTATATTCTATTTCTCGAAATTTTGACAGTTATTTGTACTAAAATTCAATTTTTTAATTGGGGAATATGGCTAGGATTAAATTGCTCGACAAGGAGTTTGAAACGTACATTGAGTATGATATAGTGAAGAAGGCAATAGAACGTGTTGCTCACGAAATAAGTAATGATCTTAAAAATGAGGATGTTCTGTTTATTTGCATTCTGAATGGTTCGTTTTGGTTTACCGCAGAGCTTTTTAAAGATGTCGACCTTGTTGAACCCGAGGTTACTTTTCTCAAGTTATCGTCGTACGATGGGATTGATACAACTGGTCAGGTGAAAAAGCTAATCGGTTTAAATGAGCCTGTGAAAGGACGTACTTTGGTAGTTCTTGAAGATATTGTAGATACGGGCACCACCATTATTGAAGTGATGAACATCCTGAAAGAACATAATCCAAAGTCGGTGAAAATTGCCACCTTATTGCTTAAGCCCGAAAAATTTAATAATAAAATGCCACTTGATTATGTAGGCCTCGAAATTGGTAATGAGTTTATTGTAGGCTGGGGTCTCGACTATAATCAGAAAGGGAGAAACCTCCGTGACATTTATAAAGTTGTAGAATAACCTTAACCATTTAATCATGTTAAATATAGTACTTTTTGGTCCTCCGGGCGCAGGAAAAGGAACACAGGCTCAGCTTTTGGTTGAGCATTTCAACCTGAAACACCTGTCAACGGGTGATATGCTTCGCGACGAAATTTCGCGTAAAACTGATTTGGGAATTCAAGCTAAGGCTTTAATTGACAAGGGAGAGCTTGTTCCAGATGCCATCGTTTGCGGTATGATAGAAAAAATTCTGGAAAACAACTGTGGCTGTACAGGCTTTATTTTCGATGGATTTCCAAGGACGGTTGCCCAGGCTGTTGCCCTGGATGAGTTGTTGGTACGTTTTAAACAGAATGTATCGGGAATGCTTGCCCTCGAAGTTGATAAACAGGAATTGATTGACCGGTTGCTCGAACGCGGTAAAACATCAGGACGTGCCGACGATCAGGACGTTTCGATAATTGAAAACAGAATTGATGTTTACAACACCAAAACCATGCCGCTGATTGATTATTATTCAGCACAACAAAAGTTTTATCCGGTAAAGGGAGTTGGCTCAATAGCAGAAATATCAGAGCGGCTAAAGGCTGTAATAGAAGGTCTTACTGTAGTGTTGTAATCAGCAGGCCAAAATATACCCAACCTTGGGAATGTTGTTGATTTGTACCGAAGGGTCGGCTGCCAGATACTTACGGAGTTTGGCAATAAACACATCAAGGCTTCTGCCGATAAAGTAGTCGTTGTCGCCCCATATAGAAAAGAGAATGGTATCGCGCGTAACTATTTCATTCACCGAAAGACAAAGCAAACGCAGGATATCGTTCTCTTTTTTTGTGAGTCGGCGTTGTTCTGAGTCAATTGTAAGCAGCTGATTTTTAAAATCGAAACAATACTTTCCAATTAAATATTTTTCTTTGTTGGTGCTTTCTTCGGGTTGGATATTGTAGCGGTTTATTATCGCATTTATACGGCACAACAATTCATCTTCGTCGAAAGGTTTGGTAATATAATCGTCGCCCCCGATGTCGAAGCCCTTAATTTTATCGGGTTTCATTGAGCGGGCAGTGAGAAATATAATCGGGATTGTTTTGTTTTCGGCACGAATTCTTTTCGCTAAAGTAAATCCATCAATTCCGGGAAGCATAACATCGAAAATACAGAAGTCATATTGCCCGGCTTTATATCCGTTTAATCCGGATTCTCCATCGCGGTAAAGTTTTACTTCAAAACCGTTCGATTCAAGAAAATCGACCAGCAAAAATCCAAGACTTGTATCGTCTTCTACCAATAGTATCTTCGTCCGTTTCATGCTTTTTGTAACATTTTTGATTTGTTTTTCAAACAAAAATTGTACCCTAAAATCAAACAGCACTCTTGTTCAACAACACGGTTAATTGTTTTGGCCAGAGCTGTGCCGTTTCTTGTTGCTGTTTATATCTTTTTCGTAGAATAAAGGTAGGGTAATAACAAACAAGGTTCCATCTTTTTTTGAACTTTCAACATCAATTTTTCCCTTATAATTTTCTACAAGTTTCTTAACATAGGTTAGGCCAAGTCCAAATCCTTTGATATTGTGGACATCGCCTGTTGAAACACGAAAATATTTTTCAAAAATGTTGTCGATATCTTTTTTGTCTATGCCTATACCATTGTCTTTTACTGAAATAACGATGTTGTCATTATTATTGTAGGTCGAAATAGTTATCTGAGGATTTTTCTCGGTGTATTTAATGGCGTTGTCAATCAGGTTCGAAACGATAAGTTTAATGTGGTCAGGTGCTGCTTTAATAAAAGGCCTTTCTGCGTTGGTATTCAAGGTTATTTTTCCCGCAGAACCTTCAATTCGGGTAGCAAATTCGCGAGCTGTTGCAGTAATCAATTGGTTTATATCTATTATATCGGCCGATTGGTCGTTTTTGGCAGGGCAGGCGACTTTAAGAATTTCTTCTACATGTTTTTCAAGTTTCAGGTTTTCATTTTGTATTACTGAAACGTATTCGAGAATTTTCTCATCTGAAATGTTTTTTTCACGTTTTTTTATCAGGCTTGATGCCAAGCGTATGTTCGAAAGAGGAGTTTGAAATTCATGCACCATATTATTGATGAAGTCTGAAGTTTGTTGCGCCATCATACGCTCTTTCTTGAACATTGAAAAGGTCACAACGAATGAAAACATTACAAAGAGAACAGCTATAAAAGCCAGCAGAAATGCCCCCCGCATTTGGGCCAGCAAAAATTGATTACGATCGGGGAATTGTAGTCTGATTTGAATGCCATTTTTTTCGAGTAACCCGTTAAGGCTCTGTAAATAGCACTTTGAACCAAACATTTTTACTTTATTCTGGGTTTTGGCAGAGTCGGTAATTTCAAAAGTATAATCCAGGTCAATGTGGTATATGTCGAGTTTAGCATGTATAATACTGTCGAGTTCTGCAATTTTTTTTTGTTGTATCGATTTAAGGCAAGGCCTTCCACAGAGATAGTTGTTCATGTCGCTGCAAGTGTCGAGCTTTTTGCCAATCTCCCATCTTGCTTCGGTTAACGCTCTGTTTACTTGTTGGTTAAAGCTTTTTTCTTCGAGGCTTGCCGCCTTGAAGAGACTATAAACTTGAACGGCAAGCAATATAACTAACGCTGTAAACGTAGCAAAAGCCAGGTATCGTTGTCGGTTGTTGTTTTTCAAACCAAATTATTAATATTGTATCGACACAAAAATACAAAAATCAAATTCGAAAAATGATGTTTAACATCGAGTTAACAGCTTATAACAAAACAATAACAAGCATGTGCTGTTTTATTGAATATTTTTGAATAGTTCTAAATAAGATTTTATAACCACTTAAAAAATTAAATTATGAAAAGACAACTTGTATTATCGTTAGCATTTTTATTTGTTTTAGCATTAGCTGCGCCAGCAGTATCGTATGCTTTTGAATCGGACAATACAATTACTATTGTTGACAATAAGGAAAAGAAAGAAAAGAAACAAGAGGCAAAAACTGAGAAAAAAGCAGATTCTGCGGCTAAAGACAAAAGTGCTTGTCCTGATGCTGCTAAAAAAGCTGAATGCCCCGAAGCAAAAAAATCGGAAGCAAAAGCTTGTACTGGCGAGCAAAAACCATGTTGTGCATCGAAAAAATCAGAATAAGGAGATGATGAATTTTGGGAAAGGCTCTGCCATTAGGCAGGGCTTTTTTTTGTTTCATCGGTTATGTTACCTTTGTAGCAAATAATTAAAGTGTATGGCAGAGACGAATTTTGTTGATTTTGTAAGGATTTATTGTCGTTCGGGTAACGGAGGCCCGGGTTCGACACATTTTCGTCGAGAAAAGTTTGAGCCTAAGGGAGGACCTGATGGGGGAGATGGAGGCCGGGGTGGCCACATTATTTTACGTGGAAATGCTCAGATGTGGACTTTGCTCCATTTGAAATACCGAAAACATATTTATGCCGGACATGGTGAATCGGGTGGACGTCAGTGTAGTACAGGTGCCGATGGGGAAGATATAATTATTGATGTTCCGCTGGGTACGGTTGTGCGTGACTCTGAAACTGAAGAGTTCATTTTTGAAATTACCCAGGATGGTGAAGAAAAAATATTAATGCAAGGTGGACGTGGTGGATTGGGAAATACAAACTTCAAATCGGCTACCAACCAAGCACCCCGGTTTGCCCAACCGGGCGAGCCCTTCGAGGACGGATGGTGCATTCTTGAATTAAAAATACTGGCCGATGTTGGGCTTGTTGGTTTCCCAAGTGTCGGAAAATCAACTCTTTTATCGGTAGTTTCGGCGGCAAAACCTAAAATTGCCGATTATCCTTTTACTACTCTTGTCCCCAATTTAGGTATTGTTAGTTATCGTGACAATCAGTCGTTTGTAATGGCCGACATCCCCGGAATTATTGAAGGAGCGCACGAAGGTCGTGGCTTGGGCTTGCGCTTTTTGCGGCACATTGAACGAAATTCAATGTTATTGTTCATGGTGCCTGCCGATAGCAAAAATCATCGTGAGGAGTATAATGTTTTGTTGAACGAACTTGAAATGTATAATCCTGAACTGCTTGATAAGCAGCGGCTTTTGGCAATTTGTAAAGCCGATTTTCTCGATGAGGAGCTGATGCAGGAAATTAGTCGTGAGTTTTCAGATGTACCACATATTTTTATATCTTCGGTGACTGGTTTTAATATTCAACGATTAAAAGACCGGATTTGGCAGATACTCAATAGTTAAAACATGAGCTTTCCCGAATTTATAAATACACCCGATACCCAATTGTTTCTGTCGATCAACAGTAACCATTCTGAATTTTTCGATGCGTTTTTTACGCTCTATACTAGTATGCTGACATGGATACCATTCTATGCCATTATATTATATCTTGTTTTCAAAAAATATAATCAGCATGGTTTTTGGGTGCTTTTGGCTCTTGTACTTACCGTGGTGATAACCGATCAGGCTTCGGGACTTATAAAAGATCTGGTTGAACGCTTCAGGCCTTCGCATGAACCTTCATTATTAGGGAAAGTTCATTTGCCAATGGGCCCGGGTGGTGAGTTTGGCTTTGTTTCGTCGCATGCGGCCAATACTTTGGGTTTTACTGTTCTTGTTGGTAAACTGACCAAAAACCGGAACCTTTTGCTTGTATTGTTATTTTGGGCCTTGTTAACTGCTTTTTCTCGCATATACGTTGGGGTACATTATCCAATGGATGTTCTTGCTGGTGCGCTCTTGGGAGGTATTATCGGATGGGCAATGTATAAGCTTTTGATGTTTATCGATGCTCATTATCAGCGTAAAAAGATTTTTTATGCCGGAGCATGGAAAGACTTAGAGGTTCAACCAGCGGTTATGTCCATGTTTTTTATTGTTCTCACCTTATTAATGGTAGCAAATCCAGTAAGTAAATATTTCATTCAACCTTAAGGGTATGGATAATGTTTCACAGTATTATTCGTCGAGTATAGCATCGCTTAATGAGCAAATCGATAAACTAAAGAAAAAATTGTTGGCGATAAGTTTTGCCCGTTTTTTCTTTTTTGTTTTTGCCTTGGTTTCTCCGTTTTTTATTTACCCGCTTTCCCATGTTGCTGGAATTTTAATTCCCTTATTTTCCTTGGTTGTGTTTCTGTTTTTTGTGAAAAGAAATGTTGCTGTAGCCGAAGAGAAGCAATATTTGGAAAACAAACGGCTTATCTGCAAAAACGAACTTGAAGGCATCTCCCATAATTTTTCGGTTTTCGATGGTGGTTCTGAATTTATCGATCCGTTACATTTCAATTCATACGACCTTGATGTGTTTGGTAAAGGTTCTCTTTTTCAGTATATTAACAGAACGGTTACTTTTCGGGGAAAATCGGTATTGGCCGGCATGTTTACCCATTCAATTACTCAAAACGACGCGTTGCGAAGAAGGCAGCAACTGGTTGCTGAACTTTCGACCGATACTGAGTGGCGCCTCGATTTTGCGGCTTTAGGAATGATGTATGCCGAGGATAAAGAAGAAAGCGAAATGTTTGGACGTTGGGCCAAAGAAACCTTTGTATTTTCAATGTCGAAAGTCATTCCTGTGCTTCTTGTTGTGATGCCATTATTGGCAATTTTTTCGTTGATTTACTGGATTGTTTTTTCCAACTCGGCTTTATTTCTCTTTTCTATCCTGCTTCAATCGATCCTTTGGATGGTTGAACGGAGAAACACGACGTTAATTTATGCACGTTTTGGGCGCAGGGTTAAAATTCTTTCAAAGTATGCCACTTTATTAAGTCGTATTGAACAACGAAATTGGAAATCGGATGAGGCAATTTCAATACTAGCATCCATGGAAACCCGGGGCATCCCTTCAAAAGAAATATCACAATTGAAACAACTTGTTTCTGCCTACGATAATCGGAACAATTTTTTATTGGGCTTTATGTTGAATGTGGTTTTTATGTGGGACATTCTTTGCTCTTACCGGTTGGCTAATTGGCATATACGCAATAAAGAGAACTATACATTGTGGGATTCAACCATTGGTTTTTTCGATGCAATTGCGTCACTTTCAACATTAGCCTATAATCACCCGGGATATTGTTATCCGGTATTTAGTACCGGTAAGTTTATGGTGGAAGCCAATCAGCTTGGGCATCCGCTCATCAAGCCTGACAAAATGATTGCCAACAATTTTGCGATGAAAGGCGAGAAGCAGCTGGTGATTGTGACCGGGGCCAATATGGCGGGGAAAAGCACTTTTCTCAGAACTATTGGGGTGAATTTGGTGTTGGCCATGACCGGTGCTCCTGTTTGTGCACAGCGAATGGAGTTTGTTCCGGTTGAAGTCTTTTCAAACATGCGTACAACCGATTCACTTTTTGATGAAGAATCGTATTTCTTTGCTGAATTAAAGCGGATTAAGATGATTCTCGACGCGTTGAGTTCAGGCCGTAAGGTGCTCATCATTCTTGATGAAATATTGAAAGGTACAAATTCAGTGGATAAATTGGCCGGGTCGCAGAAGTTGGTTGATAAATTGGTGAAAATGAATGCATCTGCAATTATTGCCACCCACGACCTTAAACTTACCGAAATGGAACATGTTTATCCTCAATTCATTCAGAATAATTGTTTTGAAATTATTATTGAAAATGATGAGATGCAGTTTGATTATACCCTTCGTGAAGGGGTAACTCAAACCATGAATGCTACATTTTTAATGAAAAAGATGGGGATTATATAAATGTTTGTTTCCCTGATTATTAGTGTTAGATTTTTACAACCAGCTTGCATTTATCAGCATCGGCTGAGTTATTGATGAAATCAATAAATTCTTTATACTTCTCTTTTTCAAAGATATTCTTTTCAAGCGTGAATGTGCGGTGAAAGACAATGGTTCCATTTTTGACTTCAATGGTTGAATTGTATTGCCCGAATTCACTTTTGATATTTTTACCTTCAGGACAAAACTCCAAGGTAAAGCCATCGGGCAGTGTAAGTTCGACATGGTCTTCATACAAACTCTTCTCTTCAATATAAAGCGGGCTTCTCCGCTCACTTTTTTGTGCTGTTTGCCGTAAAATACCTAAGAAGGGGCTAAGTTCAACAAAGATCCTGTTGCCCGCTTGAGTTGCATAATTATTTTTCGCAAAACTTTGTTGTTCAATTATTTTTGCTTCATCGTTTACCAATTCAACTTTTACTGAGTTTAGTAAAATATTGCCAATAGAAGATTGTTTTAGTGTTGATTCGCGTAGCTCTTTACCAGACATCTGGAGTTTGCTAAAATTCTGGTCGAAATAAATTCCTGTATTTGTGATTGTCCGGTTGCAGGTAATTCCTCCCTTTGAATCTAACTTAATTTCAGCACTGCTTTGCATTTTGTTTTCTGTAGTTTTTGTTGTCGTTGCAAGTTTGCCTCCTTCGGATGTTGCCAGCAACGCTTTACGGTTACTAGTGCTGTTGAAAAGGTAGTTAAAAGGGGCAGTTTGGCTCGTGCACTCAAGCCAAATGGTATCTTTTTCTATAGGTACACAAAGGATTGCATGATTTGTTTGATTTTTACTGGCGAAATCGGGATATTCAATTTTGCAGTCATCTGTACCTACCAAGGCAAAATGTGACTCAATTCCAACTTCATTGAGCAAAGCCCTTGTGTAACTCGATAATGCCTTACAATCACCATATCCGACCTCATCAACAATAACAGGGTCGATGGGTTTTACCCCTCCAATGCCTTCTTGTATGCTCACATATCGTGTTTTTGCTTGCATATATTTGTATACAGCTTTGCATAACTCTTTTTTGTCTTTGAGAGTTGATTGCAGTGAGGCTAAGTCTTTTTTTGTTTTCTCTGACAGTTGGGGGTTGTTGTATAGAAGCTGATACCTCCATTGTCCGTACGATTTCCATGAGGTAAAGTCACCTTCACTATTATCGAACACAAATTCTTCGGGGGCAAACATTACCATGGGAACCTGATCTGTAAATGCAGGGCTGAATTTTTCTGATTCTAAGGCAATCATGTTATTAGCTGACCAAGAGATGTTTTTCATATTATCATCTTGCGATTCGGACCTGACCACATTCCCGATGTTTTTTTCTTTATACTTTATGGGGTATTTTGAAGGATATTTCAAAGTAATTTTCGACTCTTTAACGGCAATATTATAGTTGTCGATGGCTGCCCATGATGAGAGTGCAAAGAATCCATTGTACGAAGTGTTATAAGAAAGCTCAATGGTGAACGGGTAGGTTGAATGCATCGCCGAGAAGACTTTCATCCGGTTGTCACTGAACAGCGAAAAACCATCAAATGCTACTATGTCAAGAATCTCGGAGCTTTTTATCTTTCTGATTTTTTTGCCGTTACTGTCGTACAAGGTACATTCAATTCCCGAAATTGCAGAGAATTTATCATACATTAGTTTAAAATTGGTATAATCGTCGCCTCTGTTGGAAAGGATGGTAATTACATAGTAAACTTCTTTTTTCAGATCGCTCTTCGATGTGCGGGTATAAATGGTCTCGTCGAGCAGGACTATTGCATTTGCATTTTTTTTAAGTGAATCTGGATAATCAAAAGAAAATTTTGCATCCTTGGCAAAAACACTTTGCGATAGTAATGCCAATAAAATAACAATGAGATAGTTTCGCATAAGATTTATATTTTTTTCAATACAACTTTTTCAAGTTGTTTTTTTACAACTTCTTCGAAGAATTGTTTGAGTTCGCTATACTGAGTACTTGGAATCATTGTCTGATTGACTTGGATTAAACTTGATATGGAAATAATATTCCCTTGGATTTCACCCTTGAATGAGTATTGACAATTGTTGTTGAGTGCCGAGACATTTTTATTGGCAGGGATCGATTCTATTTTGTACCCTTCGGGTATGGTAACTTTTACTGTTGCCAATTCGTAAAAGGGAGCAGGATATTCAACCGGGTATTCGCGAACTGCGAGAGAGAAAGGATTTTTTGTATAGCCTTCGTACATTATTGGTGAAAAGAATAATAAGTTGCCGGCGTTTTCAATGGCATTAGAAATCTCGATGGTGTAATCTGCCTGCAGCCCAACGCCTGTTGTGTCTAAGTTTTCGAACTTGAAATCGGTAATTTTCAATCCATTATTGCCTTCTTCCAACGTTTCAATATACTTATCAAGTGATTCAGCCGATAGGATGTTATTTCTCATTGAAAGAGCTTTAAGTTCTTGGTAGCCAATAGTTAGATTTCCTTTGAGTGTTCCGTCTTCTGAAAGAGACAATGTATACATTGTCGTTTTTTTCGATTTTTTGCCTTTTAAAAGTGGTTCCCATCCTGGTAATTTTGCATCAACAATCCATCCTTTATCGTTAAGGCATCGGTTGGGCAAAATATCTACATCGGTATAGTCATCGGTTGCATCCAATAAATGCACTTCACCATCAATTCTGCATGCGGCAATAACGTAATTCATTTGGTTAATTGAAGCTACAGCCGGGTGAATCATTCCGTTTGATCGAGTGCTAAGTACCATTGGCGATGCGTAAAGTCCCATTTCTCTCAGCAAAGCAACTAGTAGCATGTTAATGTCGGCCGAACTTCCGACACCTGAATCAAAAGCTTTTTTCAGTGGGGTAAAGCACCAGCAGCTGTTTGTTTCATTCCATTTCATTTTTTTCTGGATGAAATTTAGGGCAGCTTTCATTTGTTCTTGTTCTGTGGGCAAGTTTTGCTTGATAGTATTGGCCGTTTCTTTTAAAAAAGAAGTCATTTTTAAACGGTTGCCAAAATCTTCATCGTCGAGAAATGTCTTATTTACATCGGCCCAGGTAGTTGTATAATCTTTGTACACTGCTCCTGGAATTTGAACAGAAGCGAGCTCAAACTCAGCTTTTGTAATATAATTATCTATTGTAGTAAGTTCTTCACCAATAGGGAAAGCTGGAACATTTTCAATGTGATAATTGTAAACAGTAGTACTAAACTGAAGGCTTTGCCCCTCGGCGGTTCGCAATGACTGGTTGCCTGATTTGCTCGTGGTTTTTGCCATTACAGATCCTCGGTGGGCTTGGTTGAAGGTGAAATATTGGGGAATTTCTACAGAATAATCACTGACCATTACCGGGATTTCGTATTGAAATTGTATTGAATTAAGCGACCAATACCGATCTGAAGTAATATCGTAGCTAACTTCTATTACCGAGCCTTCCTTGACGTTGGGAAGGGCAAACTTCTTTTGTTTCCAGTTTTTAGTTGTCTCTTCATCGAAGATATTTTTCTTGTCGAGTTCAACTTTTACAATTTTGCCATTTTCAACATTGTAAGTAAATGCTTTAAGGCTGTATATCTTTTCTTTTATCGATGGTGAATCGTAGTACGGGATGGCAAAGGTAGCATTTTCAAAACCTGATTTGTCAATAATTTTAATCCTGAAGTGTCGTTTGTATTTGACCTGAAAGCCATTAATGTAATTATAAAATGCTTCTCCTTTGTCAAATATATAATATGCATGGGCATTTGAGTCGGATGGACAAATGTTGGCATTAAGTTCTTCCATCGAAACTTTTCCGAACTTGAAATTTTCTTCTTTTGCCCCAAATGAGTATGAGGTCAATGCAAATAAAACTACCAGAATGGTAATGGACTTCATTTTTTTCATGGTGAAGGTTTTTTAATTTGGTTTGATTAAGATCTTATAAACGACAAAAACAACGTTTATATTACAAACATAGTAATTATTCTTAATTATTATGTTTCGATTTTATTGTTTTCTGAAAGGTAAGTTCTTAAACACGCTCCTAAAAAAATAGGCTGTCAATTTATTTTGACAGCCTATTCGTTAAGATATTTCATTCTACTTGTTGAAATACTTGTCAACGGCCAATGTAAGAAACATAAAATTAGTTGATCCTCCGCCCATTACATATTCTGTTTGTTGCCAGAAATATGGCCATATTTTAAACTCTGGAAGATCAGGGCGAATCATGGCAGTGCCCGACACAACCCCTCCTGGAATATATGACCAATCTGCGCGATTTACCCCATAGGCTACAGTGGCAGAGTTAGAACCAACTCCCGACGCAAATGAAGCTGTATTTTGGCCCGGGTGAACACCCAATACAAAGTTTAATGCATCGATAAAATAGTCGGGAGTAGTGATTTTGGGCCAGGCTTTGTGCACAAAATACTGTTCGACTCCAAAGCGTTGAATGGTCCACCCGTCGCCCCAAATGTTTGGACGATAAGGGACTCCAAATGGAGATTTTTTCGATTCGTCGCTTACTTTTGCTGCATGGCTTTTAATTGCTTGAGCCATTTTTTCATTGAAGTTTGCGTTTTTCAATAAGGGCAATGCTTTGCCGATGACCCATCCAATACGGTTGGCTTGCCTCAATACTGTTTCTTCCATTTTGTAGATTTCTTCAGCAAAAGATTGGTTCCCGGTAGAAATAAGTAATTCGGCAGCAAATTCAATTTTTGCGTCGTTTGATGAAGCGTTTTTCCCCGATGTTTCCCAAAGGGCTAATGCAGTTTCGAGACATTCAGCCGATAATTCACGGTTATATTTTGCCAAAGCACGTGAAGCAACAGCCAATCCAGCTCCAACTTTACATTCGCGGTATGGATTATTTTCTGTAAACACCAAACGGTCGTCTCTTTTTTCAAGTGGCATTGTATTGTTCCATCGCAAGTTATCGGTCATGGCTGCACCATCGCCAAGCAGTGCATATTGCCTGAGCGTTGGGCAAATAATTCCACGGTATAAACGTCCAAGAGAACGGTATGCCCCTAATACAGATCGTAATCCATGTTCAATTTGCTGCACAACATCGTTTACGCCGTCGGGTTGGTGAATTTCAACAATGCGATTTTCCCAGTCAACAGTGGTTGCATCATAATACAGATCGAACTCTTCAATCATCATTGATAACAGAGATATTTCACCAATTTGCGATTCTACCCTGAGATCGTAATCGCCAGCATCGTGCCATCCTCCTTCATTTAAGCCCTTTATCTGCTCGAATGGTTTATGCTTGCAGAGGGTAGAACTTCCCTGAATGTACCCGTCAAAATGGTTGAAGTCGGTTGGCGCCATTAATGCATCGTCGAGGTGGCATGCATCGTGCCATACCCTGTATTTTTCGTTCACACGCATGTGACACATCTGAACGGGCAGGAAGTATTCGATTACCGGTTGCCACACATGCTTTTGAAAAACTGTACGGTCAATTTTAAACGGATTACTTTCAGCGTTTCCAAGCTGAAGGATGTACATTCCTTCTTCCTTGAAATCTGTAAAATCGACGATGAAATAATTGTATCGTAGAAAGTTACCCCAGTTGTTGGCGGGTATGGTTTTAATGGTTTTTCTTCCTTCTTCTGTTAATTTCACTAAAGTCACCAGGGCAATTTTCCCGGTGGTTTTGTCGGTTTCAATAACTGCTTTTTTTGCTTGTAACGGATGGTATCCTATCTGCGAAATGTGAATGACTGGCTCATATTTCCAGTTCTGCACAACATTTGGGGTTACAATCCATTCTATGGCATTTTTTGTGGCATTGGCAGGGATAAGTTCACGAACAATAAACCATCCGTTATTATGGTTTGCCCGCCCGTCGTAAAGCCCAATTTTCCCCGATGTACTGATTCGAATGCGCTGGAGGTCATTCTCGGGAACAATGGTCAGCTGTTTTCCTTCGGCAAGAGGCATGGCAATATATTCATCAAAATCTTTGATAATTGGACCATTGGCTTGTTGTGTGAAAATTCCTGTCTGGTTGTCCATAATGTATGATTTTCCAAACAAGTGGGTAGGGAAGAGTTCGAAATTGAACCCTATTTTTCCAATCCAATCTTCGGGAATAGCCTTGTTAAGATCAACAGTAATCTTAAATGAACTTCCTTCAAGAGCGGTTACTTTTACGGTATAATAAAGCGATAAGTCGGGGTAAATAATTGGATTAAAGCCCTTTCTGTTCCGTGATGAATCGGGGAACCATAATTCACGGCTTACTGAATTTGTTTTTGTATCGATAATTTGCTTTCCTGCTTTTGGAATTGGTGACCATTGCCCGGGAGAAACTTCAAGTCTGATATCGCCATTTGCCGCAACTCTTTCACCATGCTGAATAACTGTTACCCCGGTTTGATGTCCTTCGGGATAAACGTCGGCAAATACGTTTATATCGAGCCCATGCATACGAAAACTGCCATCGGACGATAATTGTAACTTGCTTTGTGAGAATGCCATAATACCAATGAGTAATAATCCGTTCAGAAATAGGTACTTCATACAATTAAAATTTATCGGTTACAAAAAACGTTCGTAGATAAACTGTATGTTGTTTTGTTCTTTTTCCCAGCAAAGTTCTGATTTTGACTGGTGGCAATTTTTCTTCCACTCCAGATATAATTCATTGTTATTCATCATGAATTTTATTCCATCAGCAATTTCGCCGGGGCTTGTATTGGCAATGACCCTACCAACCGTGTAGCCTTCTACAATCCGTTTAATTTCGGGTAACGAACTTGCCAACACTGGTACTTCTGATTGTATATAGTCGAAAAGCTTATTGGGCAAGGCATAACGATAGTTTAACCCCATATCTTTTTCGACCGATAGTCCGATGGTGGCCAACGAGGTCAGTTGTTGCAACTCGTTGAACGGCATCCTTCCGATTATGTATACTTTTGAAGTAAGTTGTTGGTCTGCAACCATTTTTCTGCATTCCTCAAGTAAGTCGCCACTACCTATTATTACCAAGATGACATTCTCGAGTTGGTGCATTGCAAGGATTGCTTCTTCAATACCTCTGCCCAAATTTACCGCTCCTTGATAAATTACAACGGGCTTGTTGATTGGAAATGGAGGGGTAATTGCTTCAATATTGGTTTTAGTTGAGATTAATGAAGGGACATTTCTGACCACCTTGAACGGAATATGGTATTTTTCGGTGTATATATCGGCAATGCTTTGGCAAACAGTATAGCAATCAGTGAGATGGGGAACTATTGTTTTTTCAATCTTTTCCCATATTTTTTTCACTTTAGGGCGATCAATCAGTTCAGGTACTTCAGTGAAATATTCGTGACTATCGTACACAATCGGTTTACGAGTGATTTTCGAAGCGAAATAGCAAGCAACCAACGAGTCGAGGTCGTTGGCAACAATCACATCGTACCGCTTCCATAGTAAGTGAAAAAATAAGCGAAGGTTATAATTGGCATAAAATAACGGACCTTTATTGAACCATAATGAAAACCGCCGGGTTTTGTATTCTCTTTCCGGCAACTTTTTTTTAGAAGGAAATTTTCGCCCGGCCAATGTTACCGAAAATCCCATGCGGGTGAGGGTGAGGGCAATTTTGTGAACCCGGTTGTCGGTTACCAGATCGTTGGTAACGGCCATGAGCAGCGTCTTCTGGTGTTTTTCCATTCTTGTAGTCAATTCTATTTGGTATGTAAATTATGATCGTACCTTTTACCCCCAATTTTTGCTATAATGTTTTTCTTACAAACAAAACTAACGGATTTTTTCGATATTTGGCATTTATTAAGGCTTGCCTTGCAGGTATTACTGTTTCATTGAATTACAAATAAATAATGATACGTCTTCTCGAAAATATCGATCTTAAACCGTATAACAGTTTTGGTATTAGTGCCATAGCAAGTTCTTTTTTCGAATTCACCGAAAAAGAAGACTTGTGCAATTATCTTTCAAACAGTGCGATGCCAGAAAAGCATATAATTCTTGGCGGTGGCAGCAATATGTTGTTTATCCATGATTTTGAAGGGATGGTAATATACCCGAATATTCCGGGGCTGGGGTTGGTAAACGAAGATCGCAATTATGTGTATATTGAAGCGGGTGCTGGCGAATTGTGGGATGATCTGGTGAGTTTTGCCGTTCATTACGGCTTAGGTGGAATCGAGAACCTTTCATTGATTCCCGGAAAAGTAGGTGCTTCGCCGGTTCAGAACATTGGCGCCTACGGAAAAGAAGCGAAAGATCATATCTGGCTGGTGAAGGGGGTTGACTTACGTTCAGGTGAGCCTGTGGAATTTTTACATGAAGATTGCCGCTTTGGTTATCGTGATTCGATTTTTAAAAATGAAATGAAAGGTAGGGTAGTGGTAACCTCTGTTATTTACCGTTTGGAAAAGTTTCCCGAATTTTCTCTCGAATACGGAGCATTGAAAGCAGAAACTGAAAAATTGGGCGAAATATCGTTGTCAACAATACGCCAGGCAGTTATTTCTATTCGTTCGTCAAAATTACCCGATCCGGTGTTTCTTGGTAACGCGGGTAGTTTTTTTAAGAATCCGGTTGTAGAAACAGGGGTTGCCGACTCGTTAAAGTCGCGCTACAGTACTTTGCCGGTCTATTCAACAGCCTCGCCCGATATGTCGAAACTTGCTGCCGGCTGGCTTATTGAGCAATGCGGTTGGAAAGGTTTCCGCAAGGGCGATGCTGGGGTGCATAAAGACCAAGCGTTAGTGCTTGTGAATTATGGAAAGGCAACAGGACAGGAAATTGTCGATCTTTCGGGAAGCATTCAACGATCGGTTTTTGAAAAATTTGGGGTAATGCTCGAGCCTGAAGTGAATATTATTGCGTAGATTCATTTTGTAACAAACAGGAATGGAATTTATTCATTAAGTAAAACATTTTGCAGCATAACATGGCGTTTAAAATTGAATCGGAATATCAACCAACGGGAGATCAGCCTCAGGCAATTGACCAGTTGGCAGAGGGCATAAACCAGGGCTTGTTTGCGCAAACCTTACTTGGGGTTACCGGCTCAGGAAAAACGTTTACCGTTGCTAATGTTATTGAACGTGTGGATAAACCAACCTTGATTTTAAGTCATAATAAAACCCTTGCAGCTCAGTTATATAGTGAAATGAAACAATTCTTTCCCGACAATGCTGTGGAATACTTTGTTTCGTATTACGATTATTATCAACCAGAAGCTTATTTGCCAGTTACTGACACATACATTGAGAAAGACCTTTCGATTAACGAAGAAATTGAAAAACTGAGGTTGAGCACCACGTCTGCATTGCTCTCGGGAAGGCGCGATGTTATTGTGGTTTCGTCGGTCTCATGTTTATATGGAATTGGTAATCCCGAAGATTTCCACGCCAATGTTGTTCAGGTTGATGTGGGGATGGTAATTGCCAGAAACGCTTTTTTGCGGAAATTGGTTGATGGGCTATATTCGCGGACAGAGCTTGAATTTACCAGGGGAACTTTTAGGGTTAAAGGCGACACAATTGATGTTTTTCCTGCCTATGCCGATTCAGCCATAAGAGTTGTTTTCTTTGGCGACGAAGTCGAAGAGATCAGAAGTTTTGAACCTGATTCTGGGCGTAATATCTCATCGCTTAATCAGGTTATTATTTATCCGGCAACTATTTTTGTAACTACCCAGGAACGGATGCATGGCGCTATCCGGGAGATTCAGGATGACCTGGTGCAACAAGTTGAATACTTTAAATCGATTGGAAAACACCTTGAAGCTAAGCGGATTGAAGAGCGTGTTGAATATGATATGGAGATGATGAAAGAATTGGGATATTGTCCGGGAATTGAGAATTATTCTCGTTATTTCGACGGCAGGTCTCCAGGAACTCGTCCTTTCTGCCTTATCGATTATTTTCCCGATGATTTCCTTATGGTTGTGGATGAAAGCCATGTTACTATTCCGCAAATCAGGGCTATGTATGGTGGCGACCGTTCACGTAAGCAAACGCTGGTGGAATTTGGTTTTCGCTTGCCTGCTGCTGTCGATAACCGTCCACTTAAGTTTGAAGAGTGGGAAGGCATGATCGACCAGATCATTTTTGTGAGTGCAACTCCTGCTGAATATGAATTGAATAAATCGGAAGGAGTTATTGTTGAGCAAATTATACGGCCAACAGGCTTGCTCGATCCGGTTATCGACGTTCGTCCTACACAAAACCAGATTGATAATCTGATGCACGAAATTAATATTCGTGTTGAAAAAGGCGAGCGTACCCTGGTTACAACTTTAACGAAGCGTATGGCCGAGGAGCTGACCAAATATCTGCTTCGCATGGGTGTTAAAACAAGGTATATTCACTCTGATGTGGATACTCTGGAGCGAATTGAGATTTTGCAAGGCCTGCGCGATGGGGAATTTGATGTACTTGTGGGGATCAATCTATTGCGTGAAGGGCTCGATTTACCTGAAGTTTCGTTGGTTGCCATTCTCGATGCCGATAAAGAAGGTTTCCTTCGTTCCGAACGCTCGTTGATCCAAACTGCTGGTCGTGCTGCCCGTAACTTGAATGGGTTGGTTATTATGTATGGTGACAAAATTACCGACTCGATGCAGAAAACAATCGATTCGACCAATTATAGGCGCGAGAAGCAATTGCGCTATAACGAAGAGAATGGGATTACCCCAATGCCAATTATTAAAGCCAGCCGGGAAATTATTGGTACCGAAAGCAGGAGAAAAGCCCTTGCTGAAACCCAGAAGAAACCGAACGTGTATTCAGGGCCTGAAAATTCTGATATCGCTGCCGATCCTGTTGTGAGCTACATGAGCCGGAGTGAGTTAGAAAAGGCAATCGACAAGGTGAAGAAAGAAATGGAGAAATGTGCAAAAGAACTCGATTTTATTCAGGCTGCACAGTATCGTGATGAAATGTTCAGGCTGAAAGAGATATTGAAAACTAAACAGTCATAATTGTTTGCTAATAAAGAATTGATTTTTGTTAATTTGATCATATAATGCGGAATATTCTGTCCATAGCGTTGATATTTATTGCCTTACATAGTTTTGGGCAATTGTCACAAGGTGGATTTCCGCTTGAATTGCCCCGTTTAAAATCATTAAGTTACACCGATAAGGTGGTCAGCTTACCCTATTTCAATATCGATTCTATTGATGAAGAGGATTTTGAATCTGAATTTAAGTCGCTTAAGTTTGCCCATTCTTTTCATGTTTCATTGCGCCCCGAAGATTCTGGAACATGGTATCATACAGCTGATTATAATATCTGGCAACTTGAAATCTCTTCTCCGGGTGCTTTTTCATTAAACGTGATTTTTTCAACCTACCATGTTCCCGATGGCTCACGACTTTTTGTTTTCGACCCTCAAAAGCAAACAATATTAGGAGCGTTTACTAGTTTTAATAACAAGGAATTCAATAAATTAGCGATATTCCCGCTTCCGGGTGACAGATTAATTATTCAATATGAAGAACCGGTCGATGCCGACTTTAAAGGGCAACTTGAAGTGGGCGAAGTAAACCACGACTATAAAGGTTTTTTTAGCAAGAACAATCGTTGGGACAGGCGAATTTCTGAATGGTGCAATGTGGATGTAAATTGCGAATTTCAATCGGGAACTGAATTGCAGCGACGGGCTGTTTGCCGTATTATTGCGGGCGATGAACTCGGAACAGGAACCCTGGTAAATAATGTGTCGAACGACGGTAAGCCCTATCTTGTTTCTGCATTGCATGTGTTCGATAACGAAGAAGGTGCAACAACTGCCCTTTTCGATTTTAATTACGAGAGTCCATTTTGCACTGGATTGAATGGCTCTGACATCCAATCGGTAAGTGGCTCATTTGCTCGCGCTTCGTTCGATAGTCTCGATTTTATACTGGTTGAGTTGGGTGAGTATCCTCCGTCAACGTTTCGGCCATACCTTGCCGGATGGGACGCTACCCCTGTACCCCCATCGAATTCAAACACTATCCATCACCCCAATGGGGATACAAAAAAAATTAGTCACGACGATGGAAAGTGTGATTCAATACATTTTAATACAGCATCCCTGAGATACAGCCATTGGCGGGTTGCCAACTGGGAAACCGGCTCTACTCAGGGAGGTTCGTCGGGGGCACCGCTTTTCAATAAAGATAAACGCGTATGCGGAACTCTTTCAGGCGGTGCTGCTTCGTGCGAAAAACCATCGTACGACCTTTTTGCCCGTTTCGACAAGATGTGGAACTACCGGAAGGAAAAAAATAAGCACTTACGCTCTTGGCTCGATCCACAAAACAAAGGCGTGCTTCGTATCGATGGTTTTGATCCCTTTTCATCATCGTCTGATCGCTGCGATGTTATCTCCAATTTTCAGGTTGAAGACAGCGCGGTAGTTGTTTCAATTAGCGGAAAAGAAAATTACCTTACCGGCACTAACAGAGAGCACATTACTCAAGTTGCTGAAGTGTTCGACGGATTTAGCGAGGCTACAATATCGGGCTTTTCTATTGGTATTGCACAACTGGCATTGACATCGCGAAACCCAGAATTGAATGTGCGCATTTATACGGGTGACAGCCTGCCTTTTTACGATGAAAAAATTTTCAAATTTTCAATGCGGTCATTAACAGAGAAGGCTATTAATTATCTTGAATTTCCTCAACCTGTTGATGTAAAAGGAAAGTTTTTTATCAGCATTGACATACCCAGCACCGATAGTTTAGTTTTGTACCAGTCAAAAATGCGCCCTTTTGTGGGGAAAAATTCTTTGCTTGTTTTGCAGAATTACGAATGGAAAAAAGCCAGTGATTTACTTCCAGCCAGCAATCAGGGTACATCGTTGCTTATGCAGGTTGTACTTTGCGGAACAGTGGAATCTCCTCCTGACACTGCACTGAACGGTAACGATTTGTTTATAGCTTATCCGAATCCTGCCAGCGAATTTCTGATTGTTGAGTTTGAAAATCGGGAACCATCTCACGAAATATGGCTTTACGATAGGCTAGGCCGTCTTATTCTAAATGATTGTTTCGAAAACCGGATGTATACCGAACTTGTTGTTTCAGATTTATCGCCAGGCATTTATTTGCTCAGGGTGAGCAATGGATCGGTGTCGAAAACACGAAGTATTGCAATACGGTGAGACTTATTAATCAGCAATTAAAAAGTATTTAATGATCGGAAAAACAGTACGTGAGTTGCTTCAGCAAGATGTATTTTCAAGGGAAGATATTGTAAGATTATTGTTTTCCGATGGCGACGACCGGCAACAGTTGTTCCTCAAAGCCCGCGAAGTGAAATTGCGCGAGGTTGGCGATAAGGTTTACTTTAGGGGTTTAATTGAATACTCGAATGTGTGCAGTAAAAATTGCTTTTATTGCGGAATCCGTAAATCGAACAAAAAAGTGTCACGCTATACGTTAACCGATAAAGAAGTGCTCGCTGCTGCTGCTTTTGCCCATGCTGAAAAATTTGGCTCGATTGTCATCCAGTCGGGCGAGGTTTCTTCTGAAACCCACATTGCCCGCATTGAGCGTTTGATTTTGGCAATAAAAGAACTAAGTCATGGCGAATTGGGGATTACCCTCTCGCTCGGTGAGCAAACACACGAAACTTATTCACGGTGGTTCTCTGCAGGTGCCCATCGCTATTTGTTACGTATCGAAACATCAGACAAAAATTTATATCAAGAATTGCATCCAAGCGATCATCGTTTTGATGTCAGGCTTTCTTGTCTTCATTTTTTAAAACAAATAGGATATCAGGTAGGCACAGGAGTGATGATTGGCCTGCCGTTTCAAACAGTTGAACACTTGGCCGATGATTTGCTTTTTATGCAGCATTTTGATGTCGATATGGTGGGGATGGGGCCGTACATTGAGCATGCCGATACACCTCTATTCCAATGCAATAATCTTAGCTGGGATCTTCAGCAGCGTTTTTCCATGAGCTTAAAAATGGTAGCCATCTTACGTTTATTAATGAAAGATATCAATATAGCTGCTACCACGGCTTTGCAGGCTATCGATCCTCTGGGACGGGAAAAAGCTATTGATGCAGGTGCAAATATTGTAATGCCCAATATTACCCCCGGCAAGTATCGTAACGATTACTTGTTGTATGAGAACAAACCCTGTGTCGACGAAGAACCAGACCAATGTCTTGGTTGCCTCGATGCCCGGCTTTCATTGGTGAATAGCAAAATTGGGTATGGTGAATGGGGCGACTCTCATCATTTTTCGCTCAGAAAAAATACTAAAGACGGATAGTAGAGGCTTCTATTTTCTCGTCCATAAAAATAGACGCTTTTCCCTCGAAATTTGATGCTTGTTCTGTTGTGAAATATTGAATACTACCTTCTGCCGAGCATTTTTCTTCCATTTCAGGGTGCCGATTAAGATAATCGAGCATTTTTTTTGCAACGATCGGGCCTTGTTCTACCAGCGTGATCCCATCGGGTAAGTATTTTCGAATTGTTTCCGAGAGCAACGGATAATGCGTACAACCAAGTATAATGGTGTCAATTTCAGGATCAGAAGACAATAATTGAGTAATGTTTTTTTCGACGAAATAATTGGCTCCCATGGTGCCAATTTCATTGTTTTCGACAATAGGCACCCACATTGGGCAGGCTTCCTGAGTTACAACAAGTTCTCCGTTTGATATTTTCTCGAGTTCGATGAGATATGATCCCGACGAAACTGTGCCGTTGGTTCCCAATACTCCAATATGCTTGTTGCGGGTTATATTTAAGACTTCTTCTACACTTGGCCGAATAACTCCAAGTACTCTTTTTTCAGGGGCAATTTCCGGAAGGATATTCTGCTGAATGTTTCGTAAGGCTTTAGCCGATGCAGTGTTGCAGGCAAGAATAGTCAGCTCGCAGTTCAACTCAAATAGTTTTTTCACTGCTTCGAGGGTATATTCAAAAACCACGTCGAATGAGCGCGTTCCATATGGAGTACGGGCATTGTCGCCCAGATAAATATAATCGTATTGAGGCAGTAACTTCCTTATTTCCTTTAGGATGGTCAATCCTCCATACCCCGAGTCAAATATTCCAATTGGATGGTTTCGTTTCATTGTTATGCGTTATTGGGTACTAAAGTAGCAAAAGAGCCGCTTGAAAAATCAAACGGCTCTCACTATTTTTTTGAAGGTTTAAAACCTTATTCAATTCCAAGTTTCTTTTTAACTAATGGAAGGCAATCAACACTCTGGTTCGATTTGTAAAGCACAACTCTTGAACTTACATCAAAAACATAAACAAGGCCTTGTTCTTTTGCAACTTCGGCAATAGCATTGTCAGCTTTTTCGATGATAGGTTTCATCAAATCCTGTTGTTTTTGTTGTAGTTGTTGTTCAGATTGCATTCTGAATGTTTCAATCCGTTGTTGTTTTGCCTGAATATCTTCTTCTTTGGCCTGACGAATCAAGTCAGACATCGTTTCACGTTTCTCAGTATATTCTTTGTACATGGTTTGAAGTTCAGTTTGCAACGTTCCAAGCATTTCTTCGAGTTCGCCTGCAGTTTTTTCAAGTTCTGAAACTGCGGTAGTTCTTTCAGGCATTACTTGAATAAGTTGTTGAATGTCAATATGTCCAAATTTTGGAGTCTGAGCCTGAGCAGCAGTAATTGTAAGTGCTGCAATAGTAAGAAATGTTACAAAAAACTTTTTCATTTTATTTCTATTAATTGTTTTCGTTTAAATAAGCCACGCAAATATAAAAATTAACTTCGATTTACCCCATTATTTGAACATGTTAGTTCGAATTGTGATAAGTGCAGGAATTTTTTAGTTTTTATATCCCATTTTTTCAAGGATCTGATCGCTCAAATCGTATTTTGGATCGGTGTAAAGCATGGTTAAGCCACCCGATTTGTCGAAAATGACAGCATAGTTTCCTTCGTTAGCAAGGGTTTTAATCGTGTTGTAAATATCATCTTGAATTGGTTTTACCAGGCTCTGGCGCTTTTTAAAGAGTTCTCCTTCTCGGCCAAAATATTTTTGCTGAAGCGTACGGTATTCTTTTTCGCGTGTAACAATTACATCTTCGCGTTTGCGTTTTAAATCGTCGGAAAGGAGTACCGATTCAGCCCTGAAGTCATTGTACATTTGTTCGAGCTCTGCCTGAATTCCTTCCAGTTCTTTTTGATACTGGTTCGACAATTGGTCGAGTTGTTCTTGGGCTGCTTTGTAGGCCGGGATGTTTCCGAGGATATATTCTGTATCGACGAAAGCATATTTCTGCGCGTAACTAGCGATCGATAAAACCGCTACGGCAATGAATGTGATGATAATACGTTTCATAATCTTTACGTTTTTTAATTTCTTTATGTGTTACAACTTTCGTACCAAGATATCTTCAATTAAAATTGCTGACCAATTACGAAGTGGAATTGACTTTTGGCCGACGAAGCTGAACCATTGTTTGGTTTGTCGAAACCATATCCCCAGTCAATTCCCAGCAAACCGAACATTGGCAACCAAAACCTTACTCCAACACCGGCCGACCGCTTCAGATCGAACACGTTAAAGGTATTGAAATCGTACCAGCTGTTACCGGCTTCGAGAAACGATAGTGCATATATGTTTGCCGACTCTGACAATGTAATCGGGTAGCGCAATTCAATGGTTGTTTTTGCGTAGATATTTCCGGTACGCCCGTTGCCCGACGTTGGGGTTATACTTCCGTTTGCGTATCCTCTGAGAGCGATGTTGTCGGAGCCGTAGAAGTCATATCCCGACATTCCGTCTCCCCCCATCTTAAAGCCTTCGAGTGGCGATTTCCTGTGTTCATCGAAATATCCCAGTAACCCGAATTCATATTTGGCATGCAAAACAAACTTTTCGTTTCTGTCGAGTGTTGTGAACCATTTGGCATTGAAAAGCCACTTGTGGTATTCAAGGAAGTTGTAACGCTTTTTGTCACTCATACTCGGGTCGGCGTAATCTTCTCCGTTGAAAGAGGAGTAGGGTGGTGTTAATTCTACCGACAAGCTGAACGATGACCCGTGACGACTGTACAAAGGGTTGTCAATAGAGTTTCGACTCAGTGCTGTTTTCAAGCTAATGTCGTTAATGTCGCCTGATTCAAGAAAATAATACGACCAGTTTTTAAGGTTATAATGTTGTAATGATAACTCGTGGTATAAGGTGAAATAATCGTCGGGCCAACTAAGCCGGTATCCGTAACCAATTGATGCTCCATAGGTAATTTGCCAGCCTTTTACATTTGAATTGCCGCCGTAATTATTCATGCCGTAGGGATTGTTGTATCCGTAAGTATTATATCCCATACCACCATAACTGTAAGTGTTATAAGGGTTTGAGTAGCTGTACGAAGCATCTGTGCGGGTGAGTTTTGAATAATATACAGAGATAGAAAAATTATTCGGTTTTTTTCCTCCGAACCAAGGATCCATAAACGAAAGACTGTATTGTTGATAGTACTTTCCGTTAGTTTGTGCCCTTACACTAAGGGTTTGTCCGTCACCAGTAGGAAGTGGCCTCCATGCTTCGGGGGTGAAAATGTTTTGGGCCGAGAAGTTGGTGAATTTTAATCCTAATGAGCCTACAAACATGCCCATTCCCCAGCCACCGGAGAGCTCTACCTGGTCGTTGGCGCGTTCAACCAAACTGTATTTAATGTCTACGGTTCCGTTTTCTTGTTTTGGCATTGGGTCGATCCCAATTCGTTCCTGGTCGAAGTGACCAAGTTGTGCCAACTGTCTGTATGAACGCATCAATTGTGTTTTGCTGAACAAATCTCCGGGCAGGGTATACAACTCGCGGCGGGCGACTTGTTCGTGTGTTTTTGTATTTCCTTGAATGATAACACGGTCGATTGTGGCTTGTGGGCCTTCGGAAATGCGCATCTCAAAATCGATAGAATCGCCTTCGGCATAATTTTCTACCGGGATGATGCTCGAAAAAAGGTATCCTTTGTCGAGATATAAGTTACTTAAGGCATCATTATCGGTCTTCAACCGTTTATCCAATCTTTTTTGGTTATATACTTCACCCTTCCTAATGCCCAAATAATTTTCGAGGAGTGGCGAAGGATAAATAGTATTGCCTACCCACTTGAAGTTTCGGATGTGGTATTTGTTGCCTTCTTCAATCCAAAGTTCAACCTTAACCGTGTTGTCGTTATCGTTTTTTATAACAGAGTCGCGAACGATAATGGCATCGCGATATCCCAGTTCGTTATATTTCTCGAGTACACTAATTTTATCTTTTTCATACAAGTCTTCCTGGAATTTCTTCGTTAAAAAGAAATTCTTGGGTTTCTTGTCGTTTGTCTTTTTCATTACACGTTCGAGTAACGAAACATTTACTTTTTCGACGCCATGAAATACGAGCTCACTGATTTTAACTTTTTCCTTTTTATCAACGTTGATATCGAGGATGAGAGAGTTTTCTTTATCAGGGTCGTCACGTTGAACAATGTTGACTTCGGTATTGAGAAACCCTTTTTCTTTGAAATAATTTTTAATAATCCTTTCAGCATTAATTAATTGGGCATCGACCACCTGGCCTCCTTCAAGCAGAAGTACTTTTTCCTGAAGGTCTTCGAGCTCCGATTTTTTTACCCCGTGGTAGTTTGCTTTAGAAAGCCTTGGTCTTTCCTTAAGGAATATTTCAAGATAAATTTTATCGTCGATAATCTTTGATGCGTTTACTTTCACATCGGAGAATAGCCCTTGTTTCCAGAATTTTTTGATAATTTGGGTTACTTTGTCGCCCGGAATGGTAATCTGGTCGCCCACTTTAATGCCCGCGTACTCTTTTAACATATCTTTATCGAGATACTTGATCCCCATAATTTCTATTCCACCAACTTCATATTCACGCGGACTGGAATAGTAAATCGAAAAGTCTGTACTATCAGGTATTTGTGACCAAAGGTTGAAAAATATCAGAACCAAAAGGGCTGTTAACGAAAATTTTCTGGTCATTACTTTATATTAGGTTTTTTAATTTGATCACTTGTTTTGCCAAAACGGCGTTCTCTGTTTTGAAAACTGCAAATTGCTTCCCAAAAATCTTCTTTATCAAAATCGGGCCATAATTTCTGTGTGAAATACAATTCAGCATATGCTAACTGCCACAACAAGAAGTTACTAAGCCTTCTTTCACCAGAGGTTCTGATCATCAGTTCCGGATCGGGAATATTTGCGGTGGAAAGATAACTATCGAACAGTTCTTGTGAAATATCTTGAGTGTCTATTTTTCCTTTTTTAACATCGGAAGCTATCGATTTAACAGCATTTATGATTTCCCATTTTGAACTGTAGCTAAGGGCAAGGATAACATTTAGCCCGGTATTTTGCGAAAGCATGCTTTCAATCTTTTCAACTTCTCCGGCTACTTTAGGGGGTAGACTATTTCTGTCACCAATTACATTGATTCGGATGTTGTTTTTGTTAAGCTCTGATGCTTCCGATTTAATTACTCTCACAAGCAGGGTCATCAAGGCGTCTACCTCAAATTTTGGGCGGTTCCAGTTTTCGGTTGAAAAGGCATACAGGGTAAGATGTTTTACCCCAATTTCGGCTGCAGCTTTTATGGCTGCACGAACTGCTTCAACGCCATGTTCATGTCCAAAAATTCGATCGTTCCCGCGTTGGGCTGCCCAGCGCCCGTTTCCATCCATAATGATGGCAACATGTTGTGGTATTTTTGAACTGTCTATTTGTTCTTTAAAACTCATTGTTAATTAATGGTTTCGTATATAGGACAAGGTACACTGCCCCAGAAAAATTTATAGGTCAAAGTTAATCCAAAATAGCTTAACCAATCGTTATTATGTGCGATATCGCTTACCTTAATCAACCCATTGTTTGTGTATGGGTTATCGAGGTTGTCAAGCCCATCGTTCATTAATTTATGCAAAGAAGCTTCAGCTCCAATGGCAATTCTTTTGTTAAAAGCGTATTTCGCCCCGATGCCCAGCGGGATACTTGGTGTAACAATGGTATTTCCATCTATATCCGGGTAAGTGCTTAGACCAATACCGGTATACACAAACGGACTAAATTTCATTTTAGGGACACCAATAATAAAATCGAGATAGTTAATCTCAACCAGTGCATCGAAATTGAAAACCTTTTTGCTGAATTTCATTTCCTGATTATTAAATGTTCCTGTTTGGTTCATTGTTCCGTAAATAGCGTTAAAACGCAGGCTGATACGGGAGTTGTAATTGTGCCGATAAAATATACCGAAATCGAAATTTAGCGATTCGGTAATTTTTGTTCTGGTAAAATCGGTCAACGGTGTACCTCCACCAACAAACAGTCCAATGTCGGCTGATCGTTGCTGGGCCTTGACTTGACACGATAATACAATTAACAATACTACTATTCCAAGTTTCTTAACGGGCATATTCTATTTTTTTAACCATTAAAAAAACCGGAAGCAAAACCATTTGTAATGTTCCGGAGTAGCCCAAATTACAGCTCCTTTTCAGAGTGCAGCAAAAGTAATATAATTTTTAAAATTATACGGGCTTCTTTATTAACTCCCAAAATGGATAAAAATTGCTGTCTGATTTGCTTTTCCCCTTTAGTTTCTTTTGTCGGCACCCCACATCATTTTGTTCCGCAAGGTAGAATAAAAGGTGTGCCCATTGAATTTTACGGTAGGTACAGTCACCGATGCCTTTTTTATTTTTATCGAGGTTGAGAAATCAAGGGGAACTGAGCGGTGATCAACCGATACAAGGAACTGATTGCCGCGTCCTTCGATTATTAATTCTATCTCAACATCATCGGGGACAACTACTGGCCTTACAGTAAGGTTATGTGAGGCGATAGGGGTGATTACCAATCCAGAAACGTTCGGTGTAACAACAGGTCCGCCTACACTTAATGAGTATGCTGTTGAGCCGGTTGGCGTTGCAATAATGAGGCCATCGGCCCAATAGGTAACCAAAAATTCCCCGTTGATGTAGGTTTCAATTTTAATCATAGAAGAGTTGTCGAGCTTGTGCACGGTTAGCTCGTTCACCGCAAAATTAATATCTCCAAACATTGCTTTCGGACTGATAAGTTCCAGCATGCTTCGTTTTTCGAGGGTATAATTTCCTTCGATCATGTTTTGAAGTGAATCTTCCAGTGTTTCATCTGTAATATCCGCCAGAAAGCCCAGTCTGCCACAATTTATACCTGCAATTGGGATCATCATTTCGAGAGAATATGGCACTGCACTCAAAAATGTACCGTCGCCACCAATGGATAACAAAAAATGGATATCCGTTTGGGTAATTGCGGTTCTGAATTTTTCAAAGATTCCTGTATTATAATGAAATAAAGATCTTAAATCATTTTCAATTTTCTCGTGAAGAAGAATGTCGATATTGTTTGTTTTGGCAAATTCGAATAGCCGCTTATATATAGGCAGGAATTCTTCCCTGACCTCAGTTCCATAGAGTGCAATCTTCACTTTTTATGTGTTTAAATATTTATATATTTCATGAATTGCTCGTAACGGTCGCTATACATATTAGATAGTAATGAATCGTCCATGTATACGGCTTTAATTATATAGTCGTAACGCACAAATGTTTGGATAACTGAAGAGATATCTGTTGCATTTAATTTCAGGGTTATTTCCACCATTTTTGTGTTTTCGTTGTTTCGTGTGTACAAACTCAATATTTTCACATTGTTCGATTCAACGATCTGTGCAATTTGTGACAGGTAATAATCATATTCATTCACCTCAATTACAATAATAGCTCCACGATCTTTGCCCGACACAAGACTTAGGTATTTTTCAGAGAGCTCTGCCAGAAGAATAGATCCGCAATAATCCATGTTTAGTTCAAGTACCGGGATAACCGAAACCTTGTGTTCAAGCATTTTTTGGATTACTTCATATATGTGTTGATTAACAAAAACATAAGGTGTACTAAGAGTGAAACTTTTCTCGTTTATACAGATTTTGGTTAAATCAAGATCATAAATATTCTTGTCGGAAATAAGCCCAAGGTATTCTTTGTCGCGTACAATCGGAATTTCAGAAACCCTGAATGATTCCATAATATTTAGCCCCTTTTTCCCGATGTCGGAACAGTGTAACGTTGGAAAGGTGGATGATATTAATTCCCGTGCAATCATCAATACTAATTTTGGACTAAATTTAAGCTGCTATTTTAAAGAAATACATTTAAAAGTATTAAAAATTGTAAATTGCATCGTTAAAATTAATGCAATGACAAGGTTAAGTGTAAATATAAACAAAATTGCCACATTACGTAATGCGCGTAATGGAAACATCCCCAATGTGCTTGAAGCTGCAATTAATTGTGAGAAATTTGGTGCTGAGGGGATTACTGTACATCCCCGTCCTGATGAGCGGCACATACGTTATCGCGATGTATTCGATCTTCGTCCATTTATAACTACTGAATTCAATATTGAAGGAAATCCGGAAAGGCCTTTCATCGATTTGGTAACTACTGTAGTGCCTCACCAGGTTACCCTGGTTCCCGATTCGCACGATGCCATTACATCGAATGCCGGGTGGGATACAGTTGCCAACAAGGTTTTCCTTTCAGAAGTTATTGCCGAGTTCAAATCGAAAGGGATTAGGGTTTCTGTTTTTGTTGGCACTGAATTACGTTTTATCGAAGGGGCAAAACGCTGTGGAGCCGATCGGGTTGAGCTGTATACCGAGCCTTATGCAAAGCTATTTCCTTTAAATGCTGAGGCAGCAGCCAGGCCTTTTGTTGCGGCTGCAAACTTTGCCAATGAACTTGGCCTTGGCGTTAATGCTGGCCACGATCTCGATTTACACAATCTTAGTTATCTAAATGCTCAAATTCCTTTCCTTGCAGAAGTTTCGATCGGGCATGCGCTAATTTCTGATGCGCTCTATTTAGGTCTTGAAACTACGATTAAAAAATATATTGCCTGCCTTATTCGCCAATGAAGTTATTCTACAGAGAATGGGGAAGGGGTGAGCCTTTACTGATTCTTCATGGGTTATATGGATGCTCCGATAATTGGATGACTATTGCTCGAAAATTGGCTGAACGTTTTCAAGTTATTGCTGTTGATTTGAGGAACCATGGGAACTCGCCACATGCTGATTCTCATACTTATACTGACATGTCTCTCGATCTCGAAGAGTTGTTTCAATTGCTTCAAATCAATTCTGCACATATTATTGGTCATAGCATGGGCGGAAAAGTTGCCATGGCTTTTGCTGCTGATTTTCCGGAAAGAATCCGCTCATTGACTGTAGTTGATATTGCCCCAAAGAATTATTTGCTTTATCCCAACGGCACTTCTCAGTACGAGAAGCATAAACAGATTCTTGATACTTTTGCAGGTATCGATCTGAGTAAATTTTCTACGAGGGTTGAAGTGGAAGAGGTAATGAAATCACATATCAGTGACACTTTTTTAGCGTTATACTTATTGAAAAACCTTAAACGTTTGCCTGCTGGTTTTTCTTGGAAAATTAATGTTCCCGTTCTTCAGGACTGTTTGTTATCTATTGTATCTGACGTTAATGCTGATTTCTTCGAATCGAGGCTCCCAATTTTCTCTTATCCGGTTCTGTTTGTTAAAGGTGAATTGTCTGAATACATTAGTTCAGCCGACGAGTTTGACATTAAACGAATTTATCCAGAAGTACGTTTTTGCTCAATAAGTGGGGCAACTCATTATTTGCACGCTGAAAAGCCAGATGAATTTATTGCTGCTTTCCTCGATTTTATTTAACAATAGATCTTTTTAGAATAAAGTTTCTAACTTGCTTTTCTTATTTTTGAATCAATAACTAATATTTTTCCTTATGAATAAATCATTTGTTTGCCCATGGTGGATGGGCTATATGCTGCTTTTCCCATTGAGGAGCCTTGTCCATAATCCAAAAAAGATTGTATCACCTTACGTAAAGCCAGGAATGACGGTAGTTGATTATGGATGTGCTATGGGATATTTTACTATTCCAATGGCCAGGATCGTTGGCGAAACCGGGAGGGTTATATGTTTTGATATTCAGCAAATTATGCTTCATAAATTACTGAATCGTGCCCGAAAGGCTGAAGTGGAAAGCAGATTGGAAACAAGACTTATTTCTGGATCTTCAGCTGATTATGAAGGGATGGAAAATGTAGCCGACTTTGTGTTGTTATTTGCTGTTGCTCACGAAGTTCCCGATCAGGAAAAACTTTTCTTTTCCTTGTCGAATATGATGAAAAAGGGTTCGTATTTGTATTTTGCTGAACCATCGGGACATGTCTCTAACCAGCAATTTCTCCGTTCTATCGAGTTGGCAAAAAATACAGGGTTAACGATTGCTATTCCTCCCAAAGGGAAAAAGTTGGCCGTTGTATTCCGTAAAGTGGAATGAAACTATCGGTATTACAATGAATGTTGACTCAAATTAAATAAACAGGAAATACGATGGTTTATAGGGAAATGGAAACAGATGCTGAAATGGCAATGTTTGTAAAATGCTTTTGGATGTCTGACAGTCAAAACGATGAAGGCATTCACACAGTGCTTCCTGATGGCTATTTCGATTTGATTTTTTATAGAATAGACAATAACCTAAATCGAATCTTTCTTACCGGAACCTGGACTATTCCGGTTGATGTCCCTTTTACTAAAAACACTTCGCATTTTGGAATCCGTTTTAAACTGATCGCTTCAGAATACATTTTTCGTGAATCGATTGAGCGGATTATCGACACATCGACCAATTTGCCCCTTCATTACTGGAATGTTTCTGATGAAACTTTCGAAAACCTTGAAACATTTTCAATAGAAATGGGTAGAATTATTGAACGCTTTATACCTGATTATACTGAAATAGATAGGCGTAAGTTTTCATTGATGGGGTGTCTTTATGATAATCATGGTGATATAAGTGTTGCTGAACTTTCGGAACGGGTAGGGTGGAGCAGCCGTCAAATTAATCGCTGGTTTAATAATCAGTTTGGATTGCCCTTAAAAACTTTTGCCAACATTTTGAAATGCCATCATGCTTACCGGCAAATTGCCCAAGGAAGATTTATCCCCGAAAGCGCCTATTACGATCAGGCTCATTTTATTAAAGAGATTAAACGATATACCGGGTACACGCCTAAAGAACTCTTCGAATTGAAAAATGACCGATTTTTACAATTATCAACACATGACAATGGTTAACTTTGTGAAAGTTTTAAAAATTATGCTATGAAATACAATAAGTTAACTCCAAATTTTCAAGTGAAAAACGTTGCCGAAACGGTTCGTTTTTATACTGAGCATTTAGGTTTTTTGTTGGTGGCCGCAGTTGATAGTGCTTCCAATGAGGTTGATAATGAGCTAAAAGAAGGGAAAGTATACGCCTTTGCCATAATGGTCCGTGATGGGGTAGAAATTATGCTTCAGGAATTGGAAAGCTTTGTCCACGACGTAGAGATTTCCTCCATCGATACTATTGGTGCATCGGTTTCGTTTTATATTGAAATAGAAGGAATTGATGAACTACACAATAGTCTCAAGGGTATTGCCTCTGAGATTACTTCGTTAAAAACCACTTGGTATGGGGCCAAAGAGTTTTACGTAAAAGACAATAATAATTATATACTCGGCTTTTCAGAAAAACAACATGAAAAATAAACCGCGATTCATTGCTCCGCTGCTTGTTGTTGAAAATATGGAGCGGGCGCGTACGTTCTATAGTAACGTACTGGAACTTGAAGTTATTCAGGATTTTGGTGAAAATATTTCTTTCGAAGGGAATTTTTCACTTCACTTACGATCACATTTCCAGCAACTAATAGGTGGCTTGGATGTTAAAACCGGCGGTAATGACGGAGAGATATATTTCGAGTTTGATGATCTTGAATCGCTCGATAAGCGCTTAAAGTCTATGCAGGTTGAATATGTCCACCCTTTACGCGAGCAGCCATGGCGTCAGCGTGTTGTGCGGTTTTATGATCCCGACCACCATATTATTGAGGTAGGGGAGTCTTTCCCTTGCATCTTTAAACGTCTTGAAAAAGATGGGCTTCCATACAACGAAATTGCCCGCGTTACCCTAATGCCTGTCGATTATGTTGAATCCTGCCTGAAAAAAGAAAAGTAGACGAAAAGAATTTTGTGACATATTAACTTACGGTACAATATGATTGTGAGAATATTCTTAGCGACAACTGTCATTTGCTTTTTATTCTCTTCATGTCAATTGCGACAGCGAAGTGATCAACAATATTCTCCAAAGATGATTGGCTTGAAATTAGTGCAAAACCTCAGCGAACGATCTTCGATGATGATGTATCGTACCGATTTTCTCAACACGTTTCATTATGCTGAAGCATGCGCTGCCTTAGGAGCCATTCGTATAGCCAGTTCAATCAACGACTCGATTTTACTTAGAGGGATAGAAGCCCGATACCAGCCAATTTTAATGAGTTTCGATACGTTGCCATATAATCATGTCGATGCTAATGTATTAGGTATAATACCATTAGTGCTATATCAGTGTGACAACGATGAACATTTTATGAATTTTGGGTTGTCAATGGCAGATAAACAGTGGGATATGCCCCGGACTGACGGGTTGACTGATCAAACACGTTTCTGGATCGATGATGTATATATGGTATGTTGCTTACAGGTGGAAGCATTCAAGTCGACAGGAAAAATGATTTATCTCGACCGTGCTGCCATGTTCGCTGCGGCGTACCTCGATTCTTTACAACAGTCTAACGGTTTGTTTCTCCACGGCCCTCAGGCTCCGTTTTTTTGGGGGCGCGGGAATGGTTGGGTTGCTGCAGGTTTATCCGAACTTTTATCGGTTTTGCCCCAGGAACATGCACTTTATTTGAAAATACATAGCAGATATGAACGAATGATGGTTTCATTACTTGGTTTCCAGTCATCTGCGGGGATGTGGCGACAACTTATCGACCATAAAGATGCATGGGAGGAGTCTTCAGCTACAGCTATGTTTGCTTTTGCCATGGCCAATGGAATTTCTCATGGGTTTCTGGATGCTGACAAGTATCAGGAAGCGGTAAGGAAAGCTTGGGTTTCACTCGTCGATCGTACTGATTCACTGGGAAATTTAGCTGATATTTGTGTTGGAACCGGGCAGCGTGCTGACGCAGAATATTATTTATTGAGAGATAAAGTTTCGGGCGACCTGCATGGACAAGCTCCTATGATGTGGTTGGCGAATGAATTATTAGCCGGTTTTTAATAACCTGAGTTCGATTTTATTTTTAAAGTTCAGATTGGCATAAAACGCTGTTTTGCAAAGCAAATTTTTGAGTATTAGCGGGCTAAATCGAGGAAATTTAATGCAGGAAAACAGTGTTTTATGCAAAGCTCATTGTCCGCCACTTGTAAACAGCAACCTTCTGCTTTAAAATCACTTAAAATAACCCGTTATTCCTGCGTGATTTTGCATTGAATCTTACTGTTTACAAGCGGTCTGAACTCAAAAATGAAGTCGAACTCAGGTTAATAAACAAGACGCCCGGCATATCGAAAACCGACCGGCCAGGCGTCTAAATAATTCACTCTTATCACTAAAACCAAAAATTCAATGTAATATACTTTAGCTTGTAACTGTTCGCTGCAAACTACATGCAATTATACAAATAAAACTAATTAAACAAGCAACGCAAAGTTAGTTTAAATAACAGAATTAAAACTAACAATCAAAATGTTATTAATACGTATACAAAATCTTAACAAACCAAAAGTACTGGTACACAATCATCGGAAAAAAATATATTCAGAATCACTGTTTATATCTTTTGACCTCCTCAAACGACCAATACTATTCAGCCCTTTAGTTCATTTGGTTACTTTGTAAATTGCATAACTCACCGGCGGAGTTTTAACCGTATAGTTCAACCCTTTAGACGTAATTGCCAAATGATCGCCGGCAAGTAATTTTATTTTCTTTGCCCTGAAATTGAGCTTAAACTGCGCAGTTTCAGCCCTTGATGCAGGATTAAATACACAAATAATAACCTCGTTGCCATTGGCCCGGGTAAATATGAACGGATATTTGTTAGGACCTGCATACACAGGAACAAACTCTGCATACGCTTTCAACGCAGGTTCAGTTCGTTTCAGCAAAATAAGCCGACGCGTTTGATTAAGCAAAGATTTTGGGTTCTTTTCTTGTACTTCGACACAAGGAGCATTAGAAGCTGTATCGACAGGTAAATAAAGCGAGGCTGGGTCACAAGTTGAGAAGCCAAGGTTCTTTGCTGTTGACCATTGCATTGGAGTCCTGTTCCCCGATCGCGGCGGATAAGCTCCTTCTACATTGGGCATGTTATACAACTGCTTCATCCCAATTTCATTGCCATAATAAATAAAAGGAATTCCCGGCATGGTAAGCCCAAACGCATAAATCATCTCAAGTTCCTTGTCGGTTCGGTTTACATTTATTCGGGCATTATCGTGATTACCCAGCGGAATGGTAATATAGCCCTTATCTTTGGTGGCATTGTATTGCTCGAGATAACTATCAAGGAAGGTTTGAATATTTCCCTTTCCTTCTTTATCGAAGAAACTATTCCCTTCGGAATACCCGTTGAGAATTCGCCAGCTTTCTTTTTGAACCAGATCGTTGTACCCTGCAAACCAATGGAAAAAGTCGGAATGAAAAGCCTTATCGAGGGCGTCTTTAGGCCCCGACCATTCGGCAACCATAAATGAACCGGGATATTCACGATCCATCAGTTGTCTTATTTCTTGCCAGAACTGTTTGGTTGCTTCATCGCGAGCATTAAAAAATTGGTCGTTCCCTTGTATGTTTGCATTTTTCACAAGTGCTCCGGCCATATCCGCACGGAAACCATCGGCTCCCATATTCATCCAGAAACGGAGTACATTTTTCAATTCCTCTTTCATCGCCACAATGTCGGGATGATCCGTAGGAAGCATCCACGGTTCAGTGGGTTTTGCAAAACCAAAATTAAGTGCTGGTTGGCTCCAATAGAAGTTTCGCATAAATTGCCCGTTACGTCTGCTGTATCCTTTAATAAATGAATCTTTAAACTCATCGGGTGGGTTCACCCAGGTGTTGTTTGTCCAGATATACCAATTGGAGTATTTATTTGGTTCCTGCTTGGCTGATGCTTTAAACCACGGATGTTCGATAGAAGTATAACTGATAACCCAGTCGAAAATAACTTTCAGTCCGCGCTTATGTGCCTCATCGAAAAGCCTTTTTGCATCTTCATTGGTGCCATATCGTGGAGCTACTTTATAATAATCAGAAATATCATACCCTGCATCGTTGAACGGAGACTCAAAAAATGGGTTGAGCCAAATCCCATCAACACCAAGGCTTTTCACATAGTCAAGTTTCTCGATGATCCCGTTCAAATCGCCAATGCCATCGCCATTTGTATCGTAATATGTTTGCGGATATATCTGATAAAATACCGAACTATGCAGCCATTCGGGACAATTAGGAACAGTGAACTGGCCTGTCACAACTATTGTATCATCCTGAGCCAAAGCACTTACCTGAAAAGAGAGCAACATTGTCACCGATAAAATGAAAACTTTTAGTGCATCCATACAATGTGATTTTTTTATTTCACCCCAAAATTAAACAGATTCTTCATTAAACAGACCAAAAAATAGGTGTTGTATAATAATTGTTATCGGCAAATGTATTGAAAACGGGGGTGAAATGTATATCAACAGGTTGACGGTACAAAACATCACCTTTAAGATTTATCATAAATGCCGAAAATAATGTCGAGGTGTTTGGCTGCCAACGATAATGGCATTTCAATTTTCTCTTCGCCCAAAAGAGCATTGACAAAATGCTGCGAAAGGGCATCATTATCATCGTGGCCTTGCATATCAACATGAATCAACTCCTTACGGGCTTTACCTCTCCCTTGATCTTCAACATCAAAAAGCTCGATATCAGGGTTTTCCCACGAGCAAAATGAAAGTTTAATTCCCCCACGGGTACCATAGATACGGGTTTCGTTGGTTGCTTCCATGTTGGCATTGGTTGCGTGTTCCCAGTAATAGCGCAAGCCACCGGAGAATTGCATCGACACAGCAAAATGTTCTTCAACATCGAAAATATCGGTACCCGGATCAACGTTATCGAGGCCATTTTTCATAAACAGCAAATCTGACTTTTCCAACTGAGGTACATCGCCAAGCACCCCTAAATGGAACGACAAGTCGTAGACTCCCCAATCGAAAAGAACGCCACCGCCTGCTATGTTTTTATTTAAGAACCATTTAGCCGAAGGATGATATTCAATACCCGGTCTCGACTGACGAGCAACTGCATTATGGTGGATAAAATAGATTTCCCCAAGCTTTCCAGAGTCGATAATAGACTTCACAATTTTAAATTTCGGCTGTAGTCGGGCATGACGCGATGAACAATCGCTGATTAACAATTCAGGGTGCTCGGCCGCAAGTGCTACCATCGAATCAACATGAGACTTGCTCACTGCTGCAGGTTTTTCGAGCAAAATATGCTTACCTGCGTTCACCGCATCAACAAACATGGCATAATGAAAAGCAGGAGGCGCGGTAATTACTACAGCATCAACCTCAGAGTCGGCAAGGATATCCCTATAATCGGTTGTTCCGAAGGGGATTGAGTATTTCTCCTGAAACGATTTCAGTTTTTCACCATTTTCGCGGGCTACCCATTTAACCTTTGCCCTGCCAGTTTTTTGAAGACCAACAATATGTTTCTCGGCAATCATGCCTGCACCAATAATTCCAACTACTATGTTTTTTTCCATTGACAGTAAAAAAATTATAAGATTACAAAGTGAACCAATAAAAGCAGTGTTTATAAATTCAATAAGTACCGCTCAGAAAAATCACTTGTTTTTCGTGAACGAAATTATTCGTTTATTTCGGGTAGAAATGTTTAAGACATGAAAAATACGCTTTTTTTTACAATCTTTTTGGTGATCACTGTAATAACCACAATGGCTTCCGGGCAAAACAACACTACAGGAATTAAAGCATTGAGACCAAAATCAGTAGGTGAAATCATTGAACATACGCACTATACACTGGCATATTCCGAAATGCACGAACAGGCCATCTGGGTATATTACCTGCTAACACCAATACACGTAGAACGGAAATACGAACGTACCGATGACTTCAGGAGCGACCCCAAAGTAAGCACCCGTTCGGCCACTACTTACGACTACCGCGGATCGGGTATCGACCGGGGCCATTTGTGCCCGCCAGCCGATATGCAAATAAATAAAAACGCAGTATCTGAAACGTTTTTCATGAGCAACATCTCGCCACAAGTACCCGACTTCAACCGTAACGCATGGAATACCCTGGAACAGCTGGTACGCCAATGGACAAAAACGGAAGACTCATTATATGTAGTTACCGGACCGGTTTTCAGGAACAACAAAGGGCACATTGGCTCGAACAAAGTTACGGTACCCGGATATTTCTACAAGGTAATTTTCGACCCAACCGGAAAAAAGAAGATGATCGCTTTCTTGATGAAAAACAGCGAGATATCTCAAAACATCAAACGGTGCGCTGTTTCGGTCGACAGTATTGAAAACCTTACCGGAATTGATTTTTTTGCAGGAATGCCAAACGATATTGAAAATCAATTGGAGAGAAAAAGCATTGTAGAAGACTGGAATTTTAAGTTTGATCAGCCAAGCTACCAAAAAACAACAAACCCAAAGCAGGGAAACACACAAAAAAGTCAATGCAAGGGAATAGCAAAATCGACGGGAAAACGTTGCCGAACCTTAACCCCGAATAAAAATGGATATTGCGATGCCCATCAAAAACAGGTCCCCAAAAAATAGAGGTTATTCTACAAATTCGTCTGTATAATCGATCACAATTTCACCACGCGAACCGCTCCACCCGCTTGACCCAGAGCTCCCCCCCCTGCCCGACGAGCCAACACTGCCCGATGGGCTTCCATCTCCACCGTTTCCTGAACTTCCGCCAGAGCCACTGCGGCCGCCACTTCCGCTACTCCCCCCAATCGACGTTGCTTTTATTAAGTCCTGATAATCTAAAGCATCGTCGGTAAAATAAAGATAGATATTTCCGCCACGGCCTCCACTACCTCCACGTCCGCCATCGCCACCTATACCTCCATCTCCACCATCACCACCTCGTTCGCGGTATGTTACCATAGTGGTTGTACTATCGTTGACACTTTCCTCACGCGTATAATAACCTCCATCTTGACCCTTTCCGCCACTTCCCCCGTCACCGCCATTTCCGCCATCGCCACCTCGTCCGCCTCGCGAAGTTACCTCAAGTTTACCTCCTTGGGGATTAATGAGATAACGGTATTCCTGCCCGGTCCAAAAATTCTGTGCATACACATACATCAACTCAGTACCAAGTACTTCATCAAAATACATATCAGCCCACACCCCAATTTCGGGACCGTCAGAGCCATCAGAACCATCTTGCCCGCCACCACCATCGCCACCGTTGCTGCCAGTAGTTCCACCAGAACCGCCAGAACCATTTGCCCCATCGGAGCCACTGCCCCCGGTTAAGTACAACTTATAGTCAGCTATATAGTCGAGCTGTACTGTAAGCGAATCACGGCATTCAGGGTTTCGTTTCGAAATGGCCAACAATTCGGATGAATGATCGTATATTTTAGCTATATCTTTCTCAACCAGAAACTTATCTCGCCACAGAACTCCTCCATTAACGGCCAGAATGAAATGTTTCGACAGGTCGTTCCCTTTAGCATATTCATACTCACGAACCACCCCGTTATCAAACATAGAAACCACCTTGAATGAAAAACCAAAGCCCGGAGCCTTAATCACATCGGATGTAGGCTGAATTTCAATTTCCTTTTCATAGTTCAGGGGCAGCAGCAAATTACTGGTCAGATGTTTAGCCTTGTTCGGCCACACGCTTACCTCTACATATTTCCCAGCCGAAGGCTGCAACGCATTGTTTACTTTTATCCGCCCTAACGAATGAATCCCCCCTTTTACTTCAACATTAAAATGAAACCAAGGCATTAGCCCACTCTCAAGGTTCCAGGTTTTTCGCACCTTACCGTTTTTGAAGTAAGCCACTACCCCAATGTTGAAACTTTCGCCCGGAAGCCGGAGCTCATCATCATTATAAATCAACTGAATAGAATCTAGTTTTCGGGTGAAATCAAAAATACCTGCACGAGCATTTAAAGAAACAAACAAAACAACCAAGAAAAACAAGGTCGGTCGAAGTGGTTTCATGGCATTCATAACGGTCGTTTTAATGTTGTTTTTTGGCAATCAATTTTCAACATCCAAAATAATATTTTTTTGTTATCCAAAGAGATTTATGTTACCGTTAATTTCTTTAAAATCATAGCAAGCAAACAGCCCCAATCATGTCAGTTTTGGGTTAAATGGTTATCTTTGGGCATTCAAGAGATATCCAAAAAAAATACGATAAAGAATGAAACGGGACACATTTGTATTCGACATCATTGCAAAAGAGCGTCAGCGCCAGCTAAGCGGCATCGAGCTCATTGCCTCAGAGAACTTTGTGAGCGAACAGGTTATGGAAGCCATGGGCTCGGTTATGACCAATAAATACGCCGAAGGATATCCTGGGCACCGCTACTATGGGGGTTGCAAATATGTTGACATTACCGAACAGTTGGCCATCGACAGGTTAAAAGAACTTTTTGGGGCCGAGTATGCTAACGTTCAGCCCCACTCGGGTGCACAGGCCAATGCCGCTGTTCTGAGTGTTATTTTGAAACCAGGCGACAAATTCTTAGGCCTCGACCTTTCGCACGGTGGACACCTCTCGCACGGATCACCGGTTAACTCATCAGGGTTGCTTTACCACCCCATTGCTTACAAGGTAAAAGAAGAAGATGGCCGTGTCGACTACGACGAAATGGAACAACTGGCCATGGCCGAAAAACCAAAACTCATTATTGGTGGCGCTTCGGCTTACTCGCGCGACTGGGATTATGCCCGCATGCGTGCCATTGCCGACAAAGTTGGCGCTTTATTGATGATTGACATGGCTCACCCAGCTGGTTTGGTGGCTGCAGGATTGCTCGAAAACCCGGTTAAACATGCGCACATTGTAACCTCTACAACTCATAAAACCCTTCGCGGTCCCCGTGGTGGCATCATCTTACTGGGTAAAGATTTTGAAAACCCATGGGGATTAGCCACCAAAAAAGGCGAAATCAAAATGATGTCTTCGCTCATCGACTCATCGGTATTCCCCGGACAACAAGGCGGACCGCTGGAACACGTCATTGCGGCCAAAGCCGTAGCATTCGGTGAAGCGTTAGACCCATCGTTCAAAGTTTACCAACAACAGGTGCAGAAAAATGCAGCTGCCATGGCCAAAGCCATGATCGATGCCGGTTACAAAGTAATTTCTGGCGGAACCGACAACCACTCGATGTTGATCGATCTTCGCACCAAATTCCCCAACGTAACCGGGAAACAGGTCGAAAATGCCTTAGTTGCCGCCGACCTTACCGTAAACAAAAACATGGTACCGTTCGACAGCCGCTCGCCATTCCAGACATCGGGTTTACGTCTGGGAACACCAGCCATTACCACCCGTGGTGTGAAAGAAGATTTGATGCCGGTAATTGTGGAAATGATCGATACGGTAATCTCCGATTTCGAAAACCAGAACACCATCGATGCCGTTAGGGCCAAAGTAAATTCGATAATGAAAGATTTCCCGCTGTTTGCGTGGTAATGATCAAAAAACGATATTCAGAAAAGGATTGACCGAAAGGTTGATCCTTTTTTATTTCTTGCCGATCAGTTCCAATTGAGGATGTTTTAATTAGCGATTAGTTTATAATCAAATTTCCCTTCTGTAATGGTAATTGTATCGATGCCATTTGATAGTCTGGCGTTAAAAGTCCCAACAGCAATTGAATCGAGTCGCAGGAATTGTATCTCGCCGGAAATCACTTCCGAATAAGATGTTTCTCTTGATTTTTCTTTATCAAATTGAAATTCAATATAAGCGAGCGATTTGTCAAGATTGTTTGGAAAACTTATGTCCCAATATTTATCGCCAATCCCAGTTAAGGGGAATTTCATATTGGAACGAAAGTCTTTTTTGTCAATTAACAACAGTAAATCAATCGAGCCACTTGGATAATCCTTTACTTTCTCTTGTTTCGCCAATAAATTAAATTGCAATAAATTAATTGTGCTATCGTATTTAATACAATTGGGGGTAAAGCCTGTAACGTAGGTTACCCAATTCTTACCGTCAAGTTTAAACCCGAGGATACCCCTGCCGCTATAAGTTACCTCTTCGGGGTAATCTTTTTCGCATGCTGTAACACACAGCAGGATTGAAATGACAATAGTTACTAAAAAAATTCTTTTCATGCTTTCTAAGTTTGATTGGTTAAATATAAGAAGGTTAATCTTTTGTTGTTCCATTCACAATGACCTGATCATAATTTTCCCATGGGAAAGGTATTCCAATAGCAAGGCAAGCACCGGTTATAAACTGAACCTTATCTGGTTCATCTACAATTTGGTATTTGAATTTAATTTTATAAGCGCATTTTAAACTATCAGGAAAGAAGGCCGGGCCACAACTATACGTATTATATGAGGAAATAACCCCATCAGGAAAAGAAAAAAGTGTATCCGGAAAATTAAACGAATAAAAGTCCATGGTTTTATTCTTACTTTCCTCAAGCAATATGCAATAGCCTCTTGGTGTCTTATTACCTGCAGCCTCTCCTTCGGCATTAACTTCATCGCCAACGAAAGAACCGACAACATAACCTTCCACAATATTGGAATATTCATCTTTATCATCGTCACACCCTGCCCCAAACAAAATTATACAAAGTGGCAACAGAAGCAGGTAAACGGCAATAAATTTCACTTTTGGGAGTTTCATCTTTTTAGTTTTTAATTGGTTACACATAATAATCACTTTACTTTTCTAAAGGTCTTCACAATAACACAATCAGTACTGGAATACCTTCTCAAGCAGATTTTAAAATTAGAACACGGCTTTTCTTTCGTGCCAAAAATTTTGCAAGTGACTCTCGTAGTAGATAACTGGAGATACCAAAAGGTTGCGTTCAACTTCGGAATTAACCATAACAATTTTGGATGTCAACCAAATTGAAGGTGAAATTATTAAATGCAGTTATATATTGAAAAAATCACGCGTGATGCCAAAGAAGAATCAACGTGTCTGATTGTTGAATTGATCGAAATCGTAACCTCTGATTTCGAAAACGAAAACACAATCATCTCGGTACGGGCTAAGGTAAGTTCGATAATGAAAGATTTCCCGCTGTTTGCGTGGTAGATATTATATTTAAAACAAAGAAGGCTGCCGGAAATAAATCGTCAGCCTTCTTTGTTTTACTACAAGTACTTAAACAATTGTCGATTACTGAAAAATTCGATGCACCTTTAAAAGCCGGAAATGCCGTTTTCAACGCTGGGTGCGGGGATTACCTCAATAATCATTTTTTCAAAAGAGAGAATTACTTAGTTTTTCACATCTCGATGTGACCAATACCGGGCACGTGCTACTTCAGGGTCCTCATCCAAGGGAACGTAAATCCTTGTTCTTGCATCAATTACCACAACTTTCAATTTCGACATATCGGGACTGCTAATATGGTTCTGCTTCTTTTCAATCATGAATATAATCCTCCTTTTAAATATTTAAATTTGTAAGTATTGAATAGTTGTAAAAACAAACAGAATAAAGAGTTACAAACTCGTTATCACAAATTAATGTTAGATTTTTTATCCTAAATAGCTGGGGAAAAGGCAACTCGTGTTGCCGAAAGGAAAGTGTATCTAAAACCACCGATCAAAGATAGCTTAAATATTCGATCTTTCAGAATTAACTACTTGTATGTTAAAATAAAAATAAATTTATAATCCTTTTTTGTTGCACCGGGCTGTTCATACCTCACAGGAAAGGCTTTTGCCAAATAAATCCGGTATGGAGTATTTTCAATTTGAGTGCCTTCCCCAAAAAGATCGATGAATGTGTCGGTAAAATACGCTTCATGAGATGAATTAGCTGATGCCGCCTTCATTTCTTCAATTCTTCCTTCAATGTCCTGAATATCGCTTCCGTCATTCTTATACAAAATAGCTCCGCATGTCTTTGATTCTACTTTTAACGGGGCTTTCTCATCGTTAACGCTTAAGTACGTACATACTTTAATCGGCGAAGGATCATATGAATTATTAGCAAAATCTACAAGAGAACAATTTACCGAAACACGGTCTTGAACATCATCAATTGCTAACACTATTTTCTTACCCTTATACACAATTTCCTTTGAGGTTCCATAGTTGAGCTCAAATACACTGATTACATCTCCAATATCAGAAGAAAGAATTAATCTACTCTTTTCGTTATCACACCCTGCACCAAAAAGCAAAATAAATAAAATGAAGCATCCAATTTTGATTATTCTGTTCATTATGGTTTTCATTTTTTCTACACTTAGCGTTAATATATTATATTTCATTGCAATTAAAGTCAATTCAATTAGATAATTGTATTAGTACGGAACGTATACTCTGGTTTAACGTTTATGCATAATCGTTATTCAAAATGCATGCTGTTCAATTTCGCAATACACGCCAAATATTTAAGAGTAAAAAAAAAGCAAAAAGGTTGCGCTACGGTTGGCAATGCAATACTAAAAATTTAACTTTCAAGTTTATAACAATTCTATTCCTTTGGCAATGAATCTTGTGATTCGAAGAATTTCCATAATGTATCGTCGGGTACGGGTGCAGTAATGGAAATAAACTGCTTGCTCACGGGGTGAATAAATTCGATCTTCCGTGCATGTAAATGGATTCCACCGCCGGCGTTCGATCGCGGATAACCATATTTCAAATCACCTCTAATTTTTAGACCAATAGCACCAAGCTGTGCCCTAATTTGATGATGCCTACCCGTAAGCAATTCAATTTCAAGCAAAAAGTACTTATCCGAATGAAAAGCAACCCGGTAGTTCATCAAGGCTTCTTTACTGTCTTTAACTTCATGGTCATAAGCAAAAGATCTGTTTTTCTCCGTGTTGCGCACAAGCCAGTGATGTAATTGGCCAGTCTCTTCAGGTGGTTTTCGGTCAACAATAGCCCAATATGTTTTCTTTATGGTTTCTTTTTCACTGAACATCGTATTCAATCGCGCCAAAGCCTTACTGGTACGTGCAAACAACACTACACCACTGGTTGGCCTATCGAGACGGTGAACAACACCAACAAACACGTTACCAGGCTTTTGATACTTCCCCCTAATATACTCACGAACCATCTCCGACAACGGCAAATCGCCGGTTTCGTCGGCTTGTACAATTTCTGAACACGACTTATTAATCGCGATAATATGATTATCTTCATATAAAATTTTCATACAACCCTAATTTATGGTTCCAAGTTTATTCCGATGTATTACGTCAAGTGCTATCATTATGAATAGCTCATTGTAAACACAATGCATTTCACGTTCTTCTAACACGCTGCTGCAAAATTAATTTTTTACCGTTAGCACACCAAGACTATTAGATGTGAATATGCCTTTAAAAGCATTTGTCAAAAAAAACGAAAATTAAAACCGTTACCTCAATGCATTTGAGATAAGCTGTTAAATAAAAATGCCCCACCTAGCGGCAGGGCATCCAAACAAATTAAACACCTCTCAAAACAAAAATTGCCTAATGCTTTATAACGATTCTTTTTGCCTCAACAAAATCTTTAGCAGTCACTTTGCATAAGTAGATCCCATTTTTAAGTTCAGCCGAATTGAATGCCACCTGATGAGACCCAGAGGGTAAATTCCGGACTGACTGTTGTGTTACTTTTTTTCCTGTGAGATCAAAAAACTCAATCAATACGTCGGAACCTTCAGTGAGCGAGAGTTCAATGGTCGCAACCAATTGTATGGGGTTAGGATAGATATTTACCCTTTCTGTGTCCGTTTTTTGTCTTTTCAACTGATCATTGCTGATCGACTGGGCAAAAACCAATTGCCCAAGGAACATGAACAAAAACAATAAGTATGTATTTCGCCACTTCATAATTTTAACGTTTAAATGATTGAGAAAAATATCAAATACTCTGCCAAAAAGTGTTAGAAAAGCTTAAATCGATAAAAAAACCCCGGCCTAAGCCGGGGGTTCACAAACCAAAAAACTACTAGTATTAATTACTGACTCAAGATCAGCATTTTACTAAAAACATGGTCAGTAAAGACCATGTTGCAAATATACAAACCCTATGGCAGTTTCAATATATCAAAAGCAACAGAATATCTTTGTTTTATTACTTTTCATGAAACGCATGGCATGAACATGGCTTTTGAAAAAATTCATAAAAAAACTACTTGTTCATCAATTTTATACTACACCATAAGTAATACGAAATGCAAAAACGCCATTATACATGCAAAAGTCATAAAAACAAGGACATGTAAACAGAATAAAGGAAGCAGCAATTCCAACCCTAAAAGTTTTTTTAATGTTTTTTAAAAGGATGCCGAGCGGTTCTGGGTTTTTAAAACCATTTTTTTATCTTTGCCCCCGCAAATCGAAAGAATTGTTGGTCCAGTAGCTCAATTGGATAGAGCAACAGCCTTCTAAGCTGTAGGTTATGGGTTCGATCCCCGTCTGGATCACGCCAAACATAGGGTGTGCGAAACCGTTTATTTATAAACCTTCGTGCACCCTTCTTCTTTTCTTTCCGGCTTACCTCCTGACTTTTCGCCACACTACACCGGCAGAGAGCAATACGAAAAATGCAAGTATACCACGAGAATCAACTGGAACAGGAGGAGCAAACTCATCAATAGACTGATAAGTGTTTAAATGACCTGGCGATTCGACCTGCGATATCCAGCGAAAATGTTCAAAAGTGTTACCGGTTCCTACCAACTGTATCGAACTACCAACTAGCGTTTTAGTACTGCTCTCCGAAATACCGGTATCGACTGAAGTAAGTCCAAGTGCTGGTCCGTCGGTAGCGACAAATGCCCCCTCGTAACTTATAAAGCAAACCGATTCACCTTTATAATCGAGTGCAAAACCATCAGGTGCACCATTTTGAATGCTTGCTGGGTTCCAACAAAAAAACGACACCCCATTTCGGGTACTTACTGGTTGGATTGCACCCAAATTTCGTGCATCGTAAACAGTTCCTGTTCCTCCATTATATAGAGAAACGGTAAAATCAGACAAATCAAAAATGCCTGCATTTTCAATGGCAATCTCAACAAATTCATTCAGGTCATCGCCATCGTTATCGTAATGAAATTCGTTAATCCAGGCATTGGGCAAATTACGCAATTCGCTATATTTAACTCTTCCAGAAAAATCAACAGTGGAACTAACAGCACCTACTGAACTGATTTCCATGGACAAATTCGGATAACTGCCAATTTCCAAGCCTTGAACCAAGCGCACATATATGGTTTTCTCGTCAAGCGTACCTACAACGGGCGTGAAAGAAAGCGTCTGTGAGTAAAAAGAGATATTATCGTTAGATATTTCAACAGCTACAGGGGGTGTAACCACCACAGGCGATGTAAGACCAGTTCCACTCAGGGTAATAGGCATGCTTATTGACGGCCCTTGCCCAAATACATAAGAAAGCTCACTCAGAGAATGTGGGGAAACATTCAGGGTTCCGGTAATCCTCACCGGAGCTACGCCCATGCCCGCTGGAGAGTTGTCGGTAGTTGCGACTTCAAAGCGTAGCGAAGGATCGCTCCATCCCATTACTGCACCTGTTTCAATGCCTTGTTTCAAAACAATATTCTGGTTTGCCGTTGAAACCCCACTCCCACTCCAAGCCGTGCCGGGATCACTACCTGGAACCCCAAACACATCGGTAATAACGCCTCCGTATTTTACCACCAGAGCGTCGTCGCCATTGAACGTGAAAGCTTTAAGAAAGAACTGTGCTCCAACCGTTTCAACAACCGTTTGTAAGTCGGAAGTGCCTATCACAATTACATTACCCGGAGCCAGCGTTCCTGATGAAAGGGAGAAATCGAGCGAAGGAATTGCTCCGTTAGTTCCTTTTTCTATGACCAAACTGTTTGTGGCAAAATTGAGTTCGCTTAGGGTGTTGTTCCAGATTTCAATCCCTTTGGGTGTCGAGCCCGATGATGTTTCTATATACTGACTAATGATTTGAGCAGAAGCTGAAAAGTAGCCTGCAAGGATAATCAGGAATGGGAGAATGCGTTTCATCGTAAAATCAATTTTAATTAAACAAAGAATATAAGAAAAACACGATGCATTTTGGAGGATGAAAATAATTAAATTATCGTTACAAAAGCGATAATCATTTATAAAAAACCAACTTGCAACGATTATATTCTAAATAGTCATACAAATCAGAAGAAACCACTCCAACACTTCATTATCCCAGATAATTGATTATCAAATAATAAAAGTTTTATCTTCAATAAACATTAATGGACTATTTTGGAGGTATTAAATATTAATTAAAATGTTAACAGGAGCTGAGATAGAAGAAAGACAAACAGCAAGAATCAATTAAAAGATATATTTGCAGAAAAAAAGCTATGTTTTCAATGAGGTCGCAAAGTCCAGTAAGGACACTAATTAAAGGGATAATTATAACAGCAGCAGGGGTTTTCATTGTTCTGGTCCCCAACGTTTCGCTCAATACAATTGTCCAGTTTATTGGCGCATTGCTCATCCTTGACGGATTGAGTTATCTTGTTCCAACACTCTTCAGAAAAGAAGAGGAAACGACAGGTTTCTTTATTATTCCACCCGGAATCACTACTATTTTAATCGGGGTGCTATTCCTGCTACTGCCTGTAATCATTGTCAAGGTTTTTGTCTTCATCCTGGGAATAACCCTTTTGCTTATTGGGAGCACTCAACTTACTTTCCTGCTCAAAGGTCAAAAAATATCGGGTTTCACACTTGTCCTGGGACTGCTGGCTCTATTATCGACCATTGCGGGTATTGTTATGCTTTTCAATCCTTTCAAAAGTGCAGTAACCATTGTCATGGCTGTTGGTGGTGCTACAGCCCTTTATGGACTAATACAGATATTTATGTCGTTCAGAATAAAACAGGCAACAAAACAAGAACCCAAACAACAACCCCATACTATTGATGCCGAGTACGAAGAGATAGAGTAAACCTAAAGACTTTTAAGTAAATAGGCGAAAAATACACCAAGAAAGTTTCCGATTGCGTAACCGAAAACCCCGATGGTTATTCCTGAAACTATAATTTCTTTATTTTTTAAAGCACCCGCAACTACAGGAACAAAAGGTGGCGACATCGATAATGCGGTAATGGTAATTATGGTTGTATCAGTATCAATTTTAAAAATAGCTGAAAAGATTAGATGTACCAGCATAGAGCCCATCACTGCCAATAAAACATAGAGAAATAAGTCGAATAGTTCTATGTGAAAAATTGTGCGCAAATCGGCCATTGATGAAACCGTAAGACTAAAAACCAGAATAAAATACATTCCTAATTCAAAAGTCTTCTCAATTTTGTTTACACCAGGAATAAGGGCAGCAATAATTCCCAAGGCTGTAATTGTAAGAATAACCACGGCCATTTGATATTCAGAAGGTAGCAACATGCTCAGCCCGCCTCCTATGCCAAAAATAAGCACCGAAAGTCCAAACGCTTTAGCCAGCGGCCAACTATTCTTTCGACTAAAATTCTCGAGCAGGTTATCGGGAGCCTCACTTTCTTTGATAATATCTTTAGTTTTTTTATGGTCGCCTTTTCCATTGAAATGAGGAAGAAAAATATTGAATATACGCTGTGCAACCGTAATAAAAAACAATAACAACATAACACCAATGACTAAATCGTAGGTATGTGTCATTATAAACAAGTTAGGCTGAACATTCAAGGCCGTTCCCAATGCTGCCAGGTTTGGAGTGCCACCAGTATACAGGCCCATCATCATCCCCGATACTTTCCATGCTTCGGGAATTGAATGACGAAAAAAGAAGAATCCGGTAACCACACATATTACTAACGACAATATGGCGATGAACGTTGAAAAAAGGCTTTTTTTCAGCGTATTAATAGAACTTTTTATATTGAGAGAAAAAAGCAGGAGCGGAATCGAAAGAGGAATAACAATGGTCATAATCAAATCCTGAATTGATGAAATCTGATTAAGCAACAAGTCGCTTTGTTTAAGAACGCCTTGTTCGTATAGCTCAAGCGCTTCGACTTCGTTGATAAACGTTTTCCCCGAAAGCAAATTTCTGAACGCATCACTGGCGCGAGGTATGATACCGATATTTCCGAATAAAATACCAGTAAGATATGCAATTATTATAGCGCCAATTTTCTTTATTGTTTTCGATTTTTTGCACAAGAAAAGGATCAAAAATGGGGTCAAAAAGTAAAATAGAAAAAGGGCAATGGTTGTCATACATCTAAGCTTTATTGAAAGCAAAATTAACATTTATTGAAAGTAGGCGAAATTTTTTAACGATTCTTTGGAAACCCTTCATTAAAGAAAAAATAAATTACACATTAACCAATTGCATTTCAACATCAATCAATAACACCTTAACGTAAATCATGTTTCTTTCGTGTTGTAACAAAAAGAATAAACCCAACAGCTGAAAGAATAGCAACAAAAGCAAGTCCAATTGTTGCTCCAACATCCATCTGACCAAGAAAAGAAGAAGAAATCTCGTTAGCAAATCGGATTGAGAGCAGCACTAAAAGATTATTAATAGCATGAGCAAGAATACAGAGAGGCAGCGATCGTGTTCTTACCATAAGCCAAGCAAGGAAAAGGCCAAGAAAGAAAGTATAGGTCATTTGCCATGGGTTTAAGTGAAACAGAGAAAACATGATTGCTGACAAGAAGATAGCATATCCGCTTTTATAGTTCCGCATCAAACCAAACATAAGAATACCTCTGAAAAATGTTTCTTCAACTACGGGCGCAAAAACAGCCACACGGAAAACCGAACCCCAAAAACCAAAACGGTTATTGAATACACTGTCGAAAAGCTCCCAAAACCATGGAGGGGAGGGAATTGCTCGTTCAACAGCTACGTTTATAAAACTAACTAAATACTGAAGGCCTGGAAGTAAAATCAACACAGCAATAAGCAGAAACGGGGAAAAAGGCGCAAGGGCAAAAACCTGCCGAAACGGGGCTTTAGCTTTTCGATAGCCAAAAAAGAAGATGAAAGCAGTAATTGATACACTGGAGATAAAATTGATCCAAGGCTTTGACTGCCAGTCAGTATCGTGCTGATAATCGTACAGGGCAAGCGGGAAATCAACTAAAGCCTGTAAAAAAAGGTAAAGTACCAGCAAATGAACCGCCTCGAGGGTTGTAGGGTAATATTTAGGGCGAAAATTATTCATTGATAATCTGAAAAATTCAACATAAAACCTCAATGCAAACATAAAGTTCAAAACAGAGATATACAAAAATATAAAGCTTTTGCCTGAAAGAGAGAAAGGAGGTATAAAAAGCAGGAAAAAGTGTATAATTGCGCAGAAAATTAAAGTTCGTAAATAAATAAAAAATTGACAAACAAATAGTTGGGGCAAAAATTAAAATCAAGAGAAAATATTGACACTTTTTTTTGTTAGTTCGGTTATAAAGTATTTATTTTGCGGTCTGTTTGAAAAAAATATCAGAGAAAAAATACGACGATGTCAAAAATTTGTCAAATAACCGGAAAAAAAGCGATGGTGGGAAACAATGTTTCGCACTCGAAGCGTAGAACAAAGCGGAAATTTAACCCGAATATCTTTTCCAAAAGATTCTTCATTCCAGAAGAAAATCGTTGGGTAACATTAAATGTGTCAGCTGCTGGTCTTCGCACAATTAATAAGAATGGGTTGGCTGCTAGCATAAAAGAAGCTAAAGCTAACGGTTTAATTTCTAATATTTAATACGTTACGAAATGGCTAAGAAGAGCAAAGGGAATAGAATCCAGGTAATTTTAGAGTGTACCGAGCACAAAGAAAGCGGTATGCCCGGAACATCGAGATATATTACTACGAAAAACCGGAAAAACACTCCTGACCGCATGGAGTTGAAAAAGTATAACCCTATTTTGAAAAAGGTTACCGTTCACAAAGAAATTAAATAAGTTGAGATATGGCTAAGAAAACAGTTGCATCACTTCAGAAGGGCGCCGGAAAAGGTCATGCCAAAGTTATCAAAATGGTAAAATCTGAAAAAACAGGAGCTTACACTTTCGAAGAAGGTATTGTTCCTAATGAAATGGTACAGGAATACTTTAAAAAGTAAAAAATATACGATTAGCAAGAAAAGCTTTTACCACGAGGTGAAAGCTTTTTTTGTGTTCAACCATCAGATTATATTATTTTATCCACCGATAATGGATAAACAGCAGATATGCAACTCATTTAGTTTATCAAATTTGTGTATATTCGGCTGCCAACAAAAAAGTTAGTAAGAAGTTGCCATGGGATTATTTGGAAGTTTTACATTAAAGAAAAAAGAAAGCCTCGACAAAGGCCTGTCGAAAACCAAAGAAAGTTTCTTCGGAAAGTTATCGCGCGCCATCGTAGGCAAATCAAAAGTCGATGATGAAGTACTCGACAACCTTGAAGAAATCCTTATTTCGTCAGATGTTGGAGTAGATACTACATTAAAAATTATCGAACGCATCGAAAAAAGGGTGTCCCGCGATAAGTACCTTGGTGTAAACGAATTGAACTCTATTCTTAAAGAAGAAATAGCCTCATTGCTTGAAGAAAATAACTCGAACGATGTTTCAGACTTCGACCTACCCGCAACCGGAGAACCCTATGTTATCATGGTTGTAGGAGTTAATGGTGTTGGAAAAACAACAACCATAGGCAAACTTGCCTACCAGTTCCGCGAATCAGGAAAAAAAGTAATTATTGGCGCTGCCGATACTTTTCGTGCTGCGGCAATCGACCAACTTGAGATTTGGGCAAACCGCGTAGACGTTCCGATAATTAAACAAAAAATGGGATCCGATCCGGCATCTGTGGCCTACGATACGGTTGCTTCGGCTAAAGCAAATGGAGCCGATGTAGTGATTATTGACACAGCAGGACGTCTTCACAACAAAGTGAACCTCATGAACGAACTCACTAAAATTAAACGAGTTATGCAAAAGGTAATTCCTGATGCCCCTCAGGAAGTGCTTCTGGTCCTCGACGGGTCGACCGGCCAAAATGCATTTGAGCAGGCAAAACAATTCACCCTGGCCACCGACGTTACGGCCCTTGCCCTCACAAAACTCGACGGAACGGCCAAAGGCGGTGTGGTAATTGGGATTTCCGACCAATTTAAAATCCCGGTGAAATACATCGGAATTGGAGAGAAAATGGAAGACCTGCAAATTTTCAGACGAAAAGAGTTTGTTGAATCATTCTTCGAAAATTGATTTTGCAAACATAAAACACAACAACGAAACAACTGAATACCTAACCATAACAACTTGCAAAACATTACTATATAACATCATAATGCAGTCCCTTTGAAACAGGAAAAGGGTAATGGAGGTATCAATTATGTCAATTAAAAAAATAAATGTAGTTACCCTGGGTTGTTCCAAGAACTTGGTCGATTCAGAACATCTTTTACGTCAATTTGAAGCTAACGGACTCGAAGTAAGCCACGACTCAGACGAACCTGCAGATGCCGTTATAATAAACACTTGCGGTTTTATACTCGATGCCAAAGAAGAATCCATTTCTACCATTATGGATTACATTACAGCAAAAGAACGCGGGGATATTGAAAAGATATACGTAATGGGCTGCTTATCTGCTAGGTATAAAGATGATTTAGTGAAAGAGATCCCAGAAGTTGATCGTTTTTTTGGAAAATTCGACTTTGATGAAATCCTTAAAGAACTGAACATCCAGAAAAGAAAGGACCTCCTTTTTGACCGACACCTCACCACTCCTTCTCACTTTGCCTATTTGAAGATAGCCGAAGGCTGCAACCGCACCTGTGCATTTTGTGCAATTCCTCAATTTACTGGTAATTATGTTTCGGTTCCTATGGAAAGTCTAATCGATGAAGCCGAGAAACTAGCTCAAAAAGGAGTAAAAGAACTCTTGCTCATCGCTCAGGATCTGTCGTTTTATGGTTACGACTTATACAAAAAAAGCGCCCTAGCCGAACTAGTCAATCGCCTTTCTGCTATTGATGGCATTGAGTGGATAAGGCTTCACTACGCCTACCCAAATAAATTCCCAACCGACGTGCTGACCGTGATGCGCGAAAACCCAAAGGTTTGCAAATACCTAGACATACCTGTTCAGCATTGTTCAGATAATATTCTAGCCAGAATGCGAAGGAACACAACCGCTGATGAAACTCGTGCCCTAATTACACACATCAGGCAAGAAGTTCCGGGCATTGCACTAAGAACTACTCTATTGGTTGGATTTCCCGGTGAAACTGAAGATGACTTCAAGCAACTTATAGCCTTCGTAAAAGAAATGAAATTCGACCGGCTGGGTGTTTTCCCATATTCTCACGAAGACGACACCTACGCCTTTACTCAATACACCGATGATATTCCGCAGGAAATCAAGCAGGAACGCGCCGACGAAATCATGGAAATTCAGCAATCGATATCGGAATCGCTTATGCAACAAAAAGTGGGGCAAACCATCAACGTACTTATCGACAGAGAAGAAGATGAACATTATGTGGGTCGCACAGAATGGGATTCACCTGAAGTAGACGGTGAAGTATTGGTTCCCGTTTCAGCACATCTCGAAATAGGACAATTCTACAAAGTGAAGATTAACAGTGCGTTTATGTTCGATTTGTATGGTGATGTGATTTAAAAGCATATGCTGAAAGAATACCTTCCATTTTATAAGCGGCTGCTCAAGATTGCTTTTCCCTTGGTGCTAACCCAAGCAGGACAAATGAGTGTGCAACTGATTGATAATGCAATGGTTGGTCGTGTAGGTACTGCAGAACTTGCAGCAGCGAGTTTTGCAAACAGCATCTTTGTAATCATTATGGTTTTTGGCCTCGGAATACTGCTGGGATTAACTCCATTAATCAGTCATTCGTTAGGTAGCGGAGACGAAAAAATCGTCGCTTACCATATAAAAAACGGTTTTATTTTAACCCTTATAGCTGCGTCTATTCTTACTCTTGTGACGTTCTCTCTGACTGCTTTCATGCCCTACATGGGTCAAAGCGAAGATGTTGTCAGGTTGGCTATTCCTTACTTCAAGACCTTGGCAATATCACTAATCCCTTTATTATTATTCATTTTTCTGAAACAAACCGGTGAAGGTTTTGGCAATACGATTTTGGCTATGTATGCCACGTTAATAGCCAATTTGATTAATATTGTCCTGAACTACCTACTCATATACGGAAAGTTTGGGTTCCCAGAACTGGGATTGCTTGGGGCTGGCTATGCTACACTGATTTCAAGGATTATTACTCCACTTTTCCTGTTCGTCTGTTTCAGAAAAGTGTCTCCGATCAACCACTTTATTGCTATAAGTCAGAAAATTAAGGCCAGTAAAGAGGAAGTTTTACGAATCTTCAAATTGGGATTGCCAATTGCCGGTCAATTGGTACTCGAAGTTTCAGCTTTCGCTATTGGAGCAATTATGATGGGGTGGCTTGGTAGCATACCACTGGCAGCCCACCAAGTAGCCATGGGCATGGCCAGTTTCACTTTTATGCTGGCCAATGGGGTTGCCCAAGCGTCAACTATTAGAGTAAGCTTTCAACTTGGGCAAAAAGATTATGACAGCATGGAAAAAGTTTCGTTCTCTGCTATTCACATAGTCGTTGTATACATGGGAATTTGCGGCATCCTGTTCTTCACCCTGCGTAATATTTTACCTATGATTTTTACAACTGATCCTGTGGTGATAAAGCAAGCGGCGTCACTACTAATGATGGCTGCTTTATTCCAATTGTTCGATGGGCTGCAGGTAGTTTCACTGGGAATTTTGCGTGGTTTTAAAGATGTAAACGCACCAATGTTGATTGCCGGGATATCTTATTTAATTATCGGACTACCTATTAGTTATGTTTTTGCTTTTGTTCTTGGTTTTGGCCCTGAAGGAATTTGGTTCGGTTTTGTTAGCGGACTCATTAGCGCAGCTATTTTGCTATCGTTCCGTATTCAAAAGAAAATACGAGAGGTTGAAGCAAATGGCTTACTGAAATCCTAAATCGACACAACATTGGTTAATATTCTGATTTTAATCCAAATAAAAATTCATCAGATGTTGATGATCGATACGGAATTTCGATGAAAAACACTGAGCCTACTTTAGGTTCCGATTCAAACCAAATTTGCCCATCCATGAGTTCAATCATATACTTTGCAATGGCAAGTCCTAAGCCATTTCCTCCATAGCGCCTTACACTGCTTCGGTCGGCTTGTTGGAATTGGTCGAAAACGCTTTTCTTAAAATCATTTGGTATCCCAATTCCTGTGTCTTTAACAACAATTTGAACAAAGTTTTCGCCACGGTTCATGCTCAATTCTACGGTTCCTTTTTTGGTGAATTTTATGGCGTTGTCAACAACATTAGCTACAGCTTGCTTAAGTCTTGAGTAATCGGCTTCGATAATGGTTTCACTCACAAGCAAATCAGGAGAAACAATCAATTCAAGTTGCTTTTGCGATGCTGCAGGAAGAAAATCGGAATAAACTTTTTGCACTACTTTTTCTATGGCAAAGCGTTTTTTTAACAATTTTATTTGCCCTGTTTCTATCATCGAAAAATCGAGGACTCCATTAATGATCGAAAGAAGTTGATTACCGTTATTGAGTATTATTTCGGCATAACGGTGCAATTTAATGGCATCAACACCTGGCTCACCAAGGAGTTTGGTGAAACCAAGGATACTATTCAGCGGGGTTCGTATTTCGTGACTAATGTTGGCAAGAAAAACAGACTTTAACCTGTCGCTTTGTTCGGCACGTTCAAGTGCTAAAATAATTTCTTCTTCAGCTTTAATACGTCTCACGGTATGGCTGATTTCGTGGGTGACAAATTCAATCATTTCTTTATCTTTCAATCCGAAAGCCTTCTCATCATCATAGCTTTGTAAGGTAAAAACGCCCAACGCTTTTCCGTCAACTATAAGAGGAACCCCTAGCCAAACTTTGGCTGGCTTGCCCAATGACTCGACAAGCCCTTGCTGCTTCAGTTTTTCAATATCATTTTCAGTTCCGAGAAACGATTTCTGACGGCGCAGAACATAAGCAGTAAGAGTTTTGCCTGCACTGAACGAAGTGAGTACTTCGTTTTTATCATGAAAAAATGGTACAGAAAATGTATCGGTTTTCTCGTTGTAAAAAGCTATATAAAAATTTGTTACATCAACGAGTTCACTTAAATACAACCGGATTTTCTCTATTAACTCGCCTAAGTTCTTAGCCGCAGAACCTGCTTGGGCAATTTCGAAGATGACGTTCCGAACTGCATCCTGCCGCCTCCGTTCAGTAACATCTTCGTTTACAGCTAAGTAATTGGTTATAGAGCCGTTTTCATCAAAAATTGGAGAAACTATGGCTGATTCATAATAAATTTCTCCATTTTTTTTCCGGTTGCAAAATTCGCCTCTCCAAGTTTGCCCTCTCGAAATCGTTTTCCACATTTCGTAGTATTCACCTTGCGTTTTGTTCCCCGATTTCAAAAAACGAGGATTTCGTCCAATTACTTCATCGAGTTTATATCCTGTAACTTGAGTAAAACGGGGGTTAACGTACTCTATCATTCCTTTCACCCCGGTAATGATTATTGTTGCCGGGCTTTGTTCAATTGCCTGAGAAAGTTTTACAAGCAATTTTTCAACCTGGTTGCGCTCTTCAATTTCATTTAATAACTTTTTCTCTTGCTTAAAAAAGCCATCAATAAAAACAGCGAAACGCCCCAATTCGTTTTTCTGCCCCAATAATTTATATAACCTCGAAGAATCATGCAAGGAAATGCTCTCAAGTATTTTACCTATTGGCCTATATATTTTAAGATAGAAGACTATAATAAAAAATAACAGAAAAAAAGCCGTGATTACAGCTCCAAAAATGGCATGACGTTTCCCTTTTGAGTAAAAATTTTCGGCAACTTCATTATCAAAAATAGAATAGACTACGACAATCGGAATATCATTCCAACTATTTAAGGTAATTGTATTCGCAAAACTGAATCCTCCATCCTGGTTATTAACCTTGGGTTGTACATGCGGCAAAACATGGTATGATACATTAGTCCCGGTAAAGGCACTCAATTCATCAATATATTTTTGAGAAATCAATTTACCCGCAAAAAAATAGCCTCCCGTTTTTACACTTTCTTCTGAGCTTGTATGAGGACGAACCCTATTCCAGTATACTTCTACTAAGTTACCTGCGTTGTAAAAATAAAAATGGGAGCTACTATCCTTTGCTACAATATCCTTTAACGTCGCCTCATCAAAGGGTAATGCGTCAATAGCATCAACACTATCTGAATGATAGGCTACAAAAAGGTCACAATAGACATCATAAACCCAAACATAATCAACTTCAAATAAAGATAAGGAGCCGGGGATATTTTCTTCGCCCCATTGAAAATTTTTATTTTCAATAAAACTAACCATCTCATCCCATAATGTATAATCGTCGGTGAAAACATGTAATCCCCTCGATTTAAAATCGATCGTATTTTGAAGCAACTCAAGCTTTTGTTGCTTCATTTGTTCCATCAAAAAAAGATCATTTTTTGAGTAAAACCTCCAGAAAATGAAATAGCCAGCCATAACTGCCAAACTTAGCAGACAGGCAAAAATGACTATTTGATTTCGGATGGAGCGGGACATTTAGAATTCTTTTGTTAGTGTTAGTTGAATTAAATTTGACGTATTACCGAGTTCTTTCTTAACATCTTTATCGAGGTTAATGTTTAACGTGAAGTCGGCATTTATTGAAAATCCGTCCATTGGCGAATATGAAATTCCAGCATTAGCACCAACAAAATTTAGCGCACTTTTGTCGAGCTCGAGATAATAATCGTTATAAGCCGACGAAGCCAACGACGCATTCACCGTTCCATAGAACGAAAACTGATCGCTGATCTCCTTTTCATAATCAACGCCAATTTCGCTAAAAACAGAACCGGCACATGCCAGAAAATCGAATGAAGAATTGACGAAAAATGTAAAGTCAGAGACTGGCAAATAGGCTGCAATGGTAATTTCCCCGGTGTTTTCATCGGGCGCATAAAAATAATTGAAATAACTTACATAAGTTTCTACGCCAAACGAATTGAAATCGTGTGCATAACCGAGGGCAAAATCGATCTCATTACTTTTAATATTGTTATTGTTGAGCAAATCGATATTTCCCCACAACGAAAAATAAAAATCATCGTACGACAAGACTGCTTCTGGCTGAAAAATCAAACCATCATCATAGTTTATGCCACGCCACAGATATTTGTCACAAAAAACGGTATTGAGGGTTAAGCCCAATCCCCCTTCGTCTTCTGTTGCAGATTCGTCAATGCTTTGGGCAAGTGCAACCGGAGCCATTGATAACAACAACACGGTTAGGAGAATTAAGAAAAATAGTGTTCTCATACAAAATAGGTTTTAATTAAGTTTCTTTTGATTAAATGTCGGAAAAAATAGACAAAAATCAATAGATGCTTCTTTTTCTTTGCTGAATGGACACACATTTTTTCTGAAGTCAAGAGGCATGATCTTTACTTGAATTACTTTCAAGTGATTACGGGTTTTATAACACAAAAAAAGCAGGAGTAGAAATGAATCGACTCCTGCATAATAATAATGGAATGAGAGGTATTGTTATGCGTTCATTTTTGCCTTTAGTTCCTCAACCTGGGCATCGACCACTGCAATGGTAATCATGTTGAGGATTTCACGTACCGAGCTTTCTATATCAAGGATATGAATAGGTTTTCTCAAGCCCATCTGAATAGGGCCAATGGTTTCGCTCATCCCAATTTCGAGCATCAACTTATATGCAATATTTGATGAGCTTAAGTTCGGGAAGATCAACGTATTTACATTCCGTCCGTCGATTTTCGAGAAAGGAAACTTATCGTGCCTCAATTCTTTGTCGAGGGCAAAGTTCACCTGCATTTCGCCATCTATAAGAATTTCGGGGCGATTGCGATGCAAGTGGGCAACAGCTTCGTGTACGGTTGCAGGGCTGCCAATGGGGCGTTCCCCAAAATTGGAATACGACAACATGGCCATTACCGGTTCTGTATTAAAGAGTTTTACCGTTTCGTGGGTAAGAGTTGCAATGTCGATCAGGGTTTCTTTCGATGGGTGGTTATTGACCATGGTATCGGCAAAGAAGAAGGTTCCAAGTTTAGAAGTCACAATGTTAAGTCCTCCAATATGGTTCAATCCTTCGCGCATTCCCACAATTTCGATTGCCGGCTTAATGGCATCAGCGTATTTAGTATATACTCCGGTAATGAAAGCATCGGCATCACCCGCTTCAACCATCATCATTCCAAAGTAGTTCCTGTCGAACATTTTTTCGTAAGCTTCGCTATAAGTCATCCCTTCTCTCTGGCGTTTTTCAGAGAACATCCGTGCATATTTAACCCGTCGGGTTTCTTCACGGTCGTGACGGAGGTTGACAATTTCTACATCTTTTAGCTCTATATCGTTTTCATCGATAATCTTCCCGATGCGTTCCTCATTTCCTAACAAAACAGGCACACAAATGCCTTCAGCCCGGGCAACAGAAGCAGCTTTAAGAATGTTTGGGTGATTAGCATCGGCAAAAACAACCCTTTTGGGGTTTTCTTTGGCCTTATCGGTTAGCGCACGAATTAGCTTATTGTCAAGTCCCATGCGCGAGCGTAATGTTTCTTCATATTCTGCCCAGTCGATATCGGTTTTTCGGGCAACCCCACTTTCGATTGCAGCTTTTGCAACCGCTGGTGCAACAGTAATAAGTAACCGTGGATCCAGTGGTTTGGGTATAATATATTTACGACTGAAACTAAGATGTGATGCATTGTAAGCCGACGTAACAGCTTCGGGCACCGGTTTCTTAGCCAGTTCTGCAATGGCTTTTACAGCAGCCACTTTCATTTCTTCATTAATGGCACATGCCCTAACATCAAGGGCTCCACGGAAGATATAAGGAAAGCCCAGTACATTGTTTACCTGATTGGGATGATCGCTCCTGCCGGTAGCAAAAATAATATCAGGACGCGAAGCCATAGCTTCTTCATAAGAGATCTCTGGATCGGGGTTTGCACAGGCAAAAACGACAGGATCGTCAGCCATTGAGCGCACCATTTCCTGGGTAAGCACATCTTTTACCGAAAGTCCAAGGAAAACATCGGCCCCATTGAGAGCCTCGGCCAGCGTGTCGCAAGGCAAAGATGTGGCAAACGGTTTTTTACGGCTGTTGAGGTCGGTACGGCGTACAGAAATAACGCCTTTGCTGTCGGCCATAATTACATTTTTCGGATTTGCACCCAACTTTATATACAGGTTTGCGCAAGCTACTGCAGCAGCCCCGGCACCATTCACCACGATACGTACTTCTTCAATTTTTTTACCGACCAGTTCGAGAGCGTTAATCAAAGCTGCTCCGGAAATTATGGCAGTACCGTGCTGGTCATCATGCATAATTGGTATATCGAGCTCCTCTTTCAATTTTTCTTCAATGGTAAAGCATTCGGGAGCTTTAATATCTTCGAGGTTAATCCCTCCAAAAGTGGGTGAAATTGCTTTCACTACCTGTATGAATTTTTCGGGATCTTTTTCGTTCACTTCAATATCGAACACATCGATATCGGCAAAAATCTTAAATAACAATCCCTTACCTTCCATTACTGGTTTTCCGGCAATAGCCCCAATGTCGCCTAAGCCAAGAACTGCCGTTCCGTTTGAAATAACGGCAACCAAGTTTCCTTTCGAAGTATAATCGTAAGCATATTGAGCATCTTTTTCAATTTCAAGACAAGGGATGGCAACCCCCGGTGAGTATGCCAGTGAAAGGTCGCGTTGGGTACTATGAGGTTTGGTTGGAACTACCTGTATTTTTCCTGGCCTGCCACTCTTGTGATATTCAAGCGCATCGGTGTGTTTTGAATTGTCCATTGTTATATTTTGGTTTAAAAAAATTATCTGAAATTAGCGAGCAAATGTAGAGGTGAAAAGGCATAAATATTCCGGTGAATACATCGAATAGTATGAGCAAATGTTCAATTTTCGATCAAAAACAAAGAATGATCAAGTGTAATTAAAACATTTTCAACAGAGTAACTTCAAGAATACGAGATTTACTGATCTTTATTCAACGTTTTTAAATGTAAAATTAAAATTAACCCTTTCAGTAATTTTTTGAATAAATACCGTATAAAAATACGAATACCGGGTTTCTAAACACCATTGTGTGTTGGGAAACCCGGTACTCATTTGCTTTAAGTTAATATAGTTTTAGATCATACTTAAATAAATCATTACAAACACAGAAGTAATAGCCGTTAGGATCAGCGAAAACACAAACGCGATTCGTATTACCTTGTTTTCTTCACCAATTTTATCGATTGAAGCCGCAGCATTTTGCAATTTTGCCGGAGAAATAACACTAGCCAAACCACCTCCAAATGCCAAGCCTGCAGCAATTATTAATAGTCCTTCAGTAGAAAGGCTGAGATTTTGTGCAGTCGATAGAGCATATTTCGAGAACATTGCTATAGTTGATGCCTCGCTACCGGTAATAAAACCACCAAATAATCCAATAAATGAAACAATTGCCCCATACGCTCCTTGGAAGAATTCGGCTGAGCTGTCGGCAAGAATTTTTACCATACTGGCTGTTTCGAATTTTGCTGTTTCCATATTATATCCAGCCATATTCATAATTTCGCCAATTGCAAAAAAGATTGCAGCTGCGAATACTGGCCTTGGAGCACGCTTGATCCATATTTTCCAGGTATCAGTCAATTGCTTGCGGGTTGGTTTCATAATTGGAATTGCCGCAATAACAGAGATAAAAATCCATGTATACGCTTGCCACATTGCACGGGTATCAAGTGGAGCACCATTTGCAGTAAGCCCGTTAATAGGAAGTTTAAGTGTTCTATAAAAATAATCGAAAAGTCCCTTGGGCAGATTTATTGCAAGCACCATAACAATAAGTAACAACCAAGGCATCAAAGCTTTCCATAATGGATACTCTTTTTCGTAATTAATTTCTTCAGGAGTCAATCTTGACCGGTCAATTATTGGTTTTCCGGTTATTTTAAGATAGGCAGCCATAACCATTATTACAGCAATACCACAAGCTACACCAGTAAGTACCACTAAATTATCATACCTATTAGTAAAATATGAAACCACCCCAATGGTAGCCCCGGTAATCAAACACGGCAACCATCCCTGTTTTATGGCTTCCCATTTTCCTACTATCCACAACATACAAAAACCTATGAGTGTTGACACAACAGGTAAGAACATGAAAAATACCATCCCAGCTTCGTGCAAACTTATTTCATTTCCTGCACCAAGAAAGTTATTAGCCAAATCGACAAAAACGACAATAGGTGCACCTAATAAAGCATAGGTACACAACGAATCATACCCTACAGCAGGAAGCGCTATGGCTACATAGGTAGAATATCCCATAGCGATTAAAATAGGCGGCAACAATGATACCGGAGTAGCACCAACGGCAACCATAAGTGTGCCAAAGCCAATATTAATCAGCATAATCTGCACCGCTTTATTTTCACTTGAAATGGTTTTCACAAAGATGATAATTCGCTTAAGTGCTCCGGTTTTTTCCATAAAAGCCATCTGTAATAACGAGGTGGCCACAATCATAGAAACCGACATAGAACGAATAAGCCCCGCCCCAGTTGAGCGAATAATTACTTCGAACGAGGTATTAAAAAAGAAGAAAGCAACCAGTGAAATAGCTGCCCAACCAATAATTCCACTTATATCGGCTGCTTTTTTAAAACCGATAAGCATTACCAAAATGATAATAATAGGAATGAGGGTCAATAAAAGCGCCCAAGTATTCATACGTAGTAAGGTTTTTGTTAGCGACGCCGAAAGTACAAAAGTTTTATTTTGAATCGTAACTTTTTACCGCACTTTTTTGAACAATTATCTTTTTTGGTCGTATTTTCCTTTTAAAATGAAATACCCATTCTTGGAACAACTATAATTGAGTCATTAAATGCTGAAATATAATCCGAATAAATTCTCACAATGCTATATATATTATTCAATACTTATTCCGAGATTCGATATCGCCAAAAGCAACCAACAAATACAAAATCATCCACAGATTAGTCATAACCCAAAAAAGTTAAGGATATAAAACAAAATACACCATTCCTTGTTATCATAAAAACTCTAAATAATTAGCTATGAAACGTAACATGGGATCAATTGACCGTACTGTACGACTGGTGCTTTCGGTTGTTTTATTGGTGTTATATTTGACTGAAACAGTAACTGGAACCCTTGGATTTATTGCAATTCTTATTGCATTATTACTGGCTGCTACCAGTTTTATTGGCTTTTGTCCGCTATACCTGCCATTTAAGTTTAACACCTTTAGAAAAAGATAGCCAACGACAGTTAGCATAACTTACTTGATAGGGGAGCCGGGCGACAAGCCAAGGTCTTGGGCACTTGGCACTACTACCCTATCTCTAATTTTCATGTCTATTTTCAACTCAATAAGTCTTTTATAAGGCATTCACAAGATCGTCGTCATTTGTATAAGGTGCAACATCTATCCATTAAGAAAAACTCCCGAATTTTGTATTGAATGCCGTTTGAAGACAATGCGAAGAATCAAAGCCTGCAACACAGATAAATCAATAACTTGTTTTATTTTTAACCATCGATATTTAGTAAATCAACAAACAACAGAATTGGAATGAATAAAATACTTTGGGGATTTAAAACCACAGCCATCCTGCTGATAATTTTTACATTATCGGTTATGGCTGCTACAATAATTGAATCGAGACTAGGCACTCAATTTGCCTTTTCTGTCGTTTATCACTCGTTCTGGTTCGAAATTCTTCTCGCCCTTCTTGCAATTAATGTTACGGGGAGTATGTTCCATTACCACTCCTTTTCAATGAAAAAGATAAGCGTGCCCCTGTTTCATTTAGCTTTCATACTGATCATTATGGGCGCATTCTTTACACATCACTTTGGTAAAGATGGAATTGTAAGCATACGAGAAGGAGAGAAAACCAATCAAGTAATTCATTCAGATAATAAGATAAGTACCCTCCCATTTGAAATAAATCTTACCGATTTTGTACTTGAACGATACCCTGGTTCCCAGTCGCCATCATCCTATTCAAGCTACGTAAAAGTATCTGACTCCGAGAAGAACCAGCACTTCGATTATCACATTTACATGAACCACATATTGCATTATCGGGGATGGCGTTTTTTTCAAACTTCGTACGATAGCGATGAGAAGGGCACTATACTAACTGCCACAAGAGACACCATAGGAACTCCCTTAACCTATGCTGGCTATACCTTGGCTATTTTACTGATGTTTTTTTCACTTTTTATGCCCGGATCGTATTTTCGAAGACTATTGTCGGAACTAAAAAAATCAGCCGTAATCATCCTACTGATTATCACACCATTGATTGCTATTAGTAAACCAATCGACCAATCAAAAGTTGTAGGGATAAAACAAGCTTCCGATTTTGGGGAGCTAATCATTCAAGACTCAAAAGGACGCATGAAGCCCATGAATACCCTCAATAACGAATTCATGCGGAAAATATATGGCAAAGAAACATATGAAGGACTCAATTCCAATCAGGTAGTACTTTCAATGGCTGCTTACCCCGATTATTGGAAAAATGTACCCTTAATCAAGGTCAAAAACGAAGAGATCAAAAAATTTTTAAGCATCGAGGCATCTCATATCCCATTCAGTGCATTGTTCGACAAAAATGGAGAATACCTTCTGTCGGAGATTGCAAACCGGGCATTCATGAGTGCTCCGTCAACCCGCACGGCTACAGATAAAGCCTTGATAAAGCTCGATGAAAATTTGAATATCTTCAGCCACTTTTTACGTGGCGATGCCTATGCCATTTTCCCTTCAGAAAAAGCAGATAACAACAAATGGCACACCCCTACTGATGCAGCACTTTTTACTTCAAACCCCGAAGATTCTCTTTTTGTCGCCAATGTTTTCAACCTTTATTTGCTTGAGTTGGCCGAAGGTAATAGCAACATTGCTGGCAATAAAGCAGAAAAGTATCTTGACGCAATAAAAATGTATCAGCAAACTATAGGGAAAAAGGTACTCCCCTCGCAAACAAAAATCAAAGCTGAACTTTTTTACAACAAGGCAAAGATATTCAACATCTCAACCTATGCCCTGTTGGGCGCTGGACTCTCGTTGCTTTTTTTCTTTTTTTACACAACAATAAAGGGTGCCCAACCCAGCAACAATATATTATTGATTTATAAAACTATAGCTGCAATTCTTCTGGCATTTGTTGCCTCAGGCATTGCATTGCGCTGGTACATTGGCGGCTATATTCCTATGAGTAATTCTTACGAAGTAACCATTTTCATTGCCTGGGTGAGTTTGCTCGCTGGACTACTTTTATGTGGAAAACAACCGGTTGTACTGGCTTTGTCAATGATTCTCTCGTTCGCTTTTTTGCTGGTTTCAGCCATGAATAACGGGAACCCCGAAATTGGGACATTGGTCCCGGTACTTAAATCGTACTGGCTAAGTATTCATGTAGCTGTAATAACCTCATCATACGCACTTTTTGCCCTTGCCATGATGCTTGCGCTGGTAAATTTGTCGATGTTTGCCTTCATCCCATCAAAGAAATTTGAAGGATACCTGAAAACAAGCAAGCAAATAATGCTTCTTGAACAAATATTGATAATTCCAGGATTGTACCTGCTTACCATTGGTACTATTCTTGGAGCAATATGGGCCAACGAATCGTGGGGGCGTTACTGGGGCTGGGACCCGAAAGAATCTTGGGCACTCATTAGCATTATTGTGTATGCTTTGGTGTCACACCTGAGGCTAATTCCATCCATTAAGGATGAAATTTGGTTTGATTTGGCTGTATTCTGGGCTTTTGCATCGGTTGTAATGACTTTCTGGGGCGTAAATTACCTTCTTTCAGGACTTCACTCGTACGGACAAAACGGACAAGGAGAAATACCCATAGGGCTTACCATCACGCTAATTGTGCTAATTGTATTCTCAGTCTTCGCCATTGTACGAAGGATACATCTATGCGATTCATCGAAAAACACAACAGCTTAACCTATTGCTGTAATGAACATTACAGATATACTTAACGTGAGAATAAAGATGGTAGATAATAAAAATACATCTATAGTTTTCATTCTCAAGGGTTCTTGTTACTTTCGATAAGTGTTTACCAATTAACAGACACTATATTAAGAGACAACAAATCAATGTAATACATTTATTATATTTTATTTCAGCGTCAACTAAAAGTATTTTTTGAAACGAGTTAAACGATTGGTAAAAACGCAAATGAAAAGTACAAATGCACGCAATATTCAGATTATGAAAACAACGAACTTCAAATTGAAACTTATTTCAATAACAACAATACTGTTGTTCGCATTTAGCGTAAATGCGCAAAACCCAAATTTTTATATTTTTATCTGTTTTGGTCAGTCAAACATGGAAGGTCAGGGAGTAATAGAAGCGCAAGACCTCGAGGTAGACTCGCGTTTTAAAGTATTTCAATCGCTCGATTGCCCTAACCTTAACCGTACTAAAGCTTCGTGGCATACAGCCATTCCGCCATTATGCCAATGTCACTCAAAACTTTCACCAGCCGATTATTTCGGTCGAACGTTGATTGAAAACCTGCCCGACAGCATTACTGTTGGCGTAATTAACGTTGCCGTTGGTGGTTGCGACATAAGGCTTTTCGATAAAGATATTTACATGAATTATGACTCAACGTATACCGAGGACTGGTTTACCTCGAAAGTTTCAGACTATGGGATGAACCCCTACAAGCACTTGATCGACCTAGCCAAACTCGCCCAAAAAGATGGAGTCATTAAAGGAATTTTACTACATCAGGGGGAAACAAATACCGGGCAGACAGAATGGCTCACATATGTAAAAAAGATTTATCAAGATATGCTTGCCGACCTTTCACTACGTGCCGACCAAGTGCCCTTGCTCGCCGGCGAGGTTGTATCGGCCGAAGGAAGCTGTTGCTCCTCAATGAATGAAATAATCAACAAATTACCAGACACAATACCTACGGCTCACGTAATATCTTCGAAAGAATGTAAGGCACAAGACTTTGCGCATTTCAATGCAGAAGGGTATCGTATTCTTGGTGGACGGTATGGTAAAATAATGCTTTCGTTGTTAGGCTATCGCTCAGGAGATGCAGAATAAAATCGAGCACAGAAATACATCCATATAATCTACTGTATTTTAACCCCTTACCAAAAATTATCAATTTGTGCACATGCTACTGACATAAGATTGTCACAAGCACATATTACTTTTAGTGAAAATAACTAAAAGGATTACCATGGAGGAAATCATTGCACTCAACAAAGAGAATATTGATAATGAACATATTTGCTGCGCTTTTTCCGACAAAAAATGCCAAGAAAGCTACATGCTGAAAAAAATGTGGTTGAAAAAACAATTCGACCACGGATATACTTTCAAAAGGATTGATGCACGAGCAAAAGTGTTTATTGAATACGGGCCGGCAGAATATTCATGGAACCCGATTACAGCACCAAATTATCTGGCAATAAACTGCTTATGGGTTTCGGGACAATATAAGGAAAAAGGCTATGGAAAGCAGTTGCTCCAACATGCCATAGACGATGCGAAGGCTCTACATAAATCAGGGCTTGTAACCATTGTTGGGACTCAAAAATTTCATTTTATGAGCGACACAAAGTGGTTACTCAAGCAAGGATTTGTAAATTGCGACACCACTTCAACTGGGTTCAGTCTTTTAACACTTAAATTCGGTAACAATGCACCTTCCCCTTATTTCAATACTGAGGCCAAACTAGGCATTTGCAATGAAAAAAAAGGAATAGTTGTTTATTATTCAAACCGTTGTGCTTTTACCGACTACCATGTGAATTATTCGTTGAAAGAAACTGCAAAAAAAAGGAAGCTCCCTTTAACTATCATCAAGCTGGAAACAAACGAACAAGCTCAAGCATCGCCATGCCCGGCAACGATCTTCGGACTGTATTTTAATGGAAGTTTTGTCACAACCGACCTCAGTATTTGCATGGACAGCCGTTTCGACAAGATTACCGGATTTAGACAATAAGTTTAACAAGCATATAAAATTAAATATGAAAAACATAGCAGTTTTTGTTTTCAATGGTTTTTCCGATTGGGAAATAGCCTACCTGTGCCCCGAAATCAACAAAAATGAAAAATTTGAATTACAATTTTTCTCATTGAGCGGAGAAGATGTTTATTCTATGGGAGGAATGAAGATACGGCCAAACAACTCATTACAAGCCATTAACCTTTCTGATATAGAAATGTTAATACTTCCAGGAGGAACCGCTTGGGAAAAAGATGAAAATAACGGAATAATACCATTAATCAATTCGACCTTTGAAAATGGCAAAACAATAGCCGCAATATGTGGCGCAACAATTTTTTTGGGGCAACTAGGATTTTTAGACAACTGTAAGCATACAAGCATCGACTATTACTATCTGAAACAATCTGCCCCAAACTACAAAGGAGACAGTTTTTACACTAATTCATTGGCTGTTAGCGATAAAAACATAATCACGGCCAATGGGATTGCCCCAATCGAATTTGCCCGCGAAATTTTCTCACGGCTTGAATTGTTTACTCCTGTGAATCTTGAAAAATGGTTTCAATTGTATAAAAATGGGATATGGGCAGAAATTGCCACATAACACTCATTGACAACAAATTACATGTAAAAATATCAACTCGGAATACGTTCAAATATTAAAAATAAAAAAATAATTCATATAATTAGTTCGATGTAACGAACTAATTATATCTTTGTCAAAAAATTCAATCATGAAATATTCATTGGAACAAGTAATCAACCTGCTTCTATCGAAGAGCGAGCAATTTGAAGTCGACCTGAAACGCGAGTCGGAGATTGAAGAACTGTCGATTAAACAGTTACAGTGTATTGAACTGATTGTGGAATTGGAAAACCCTACGCTCACCGAACTGTCGGAGCGCTTGAAGATTACTAAGCCATCGACCACCGCGTTGATCGACAAGCTCGAAAGCTGGGGATATGTAACCAAAGTGAAATCTGACTTGGACAAGCGATCGGCCCATGTGCACCTGACCGAAAAAGGAGAAAGTGCCGGCAAACTCCACGAGAATGTGCACCACACCATCGCCAAGCAACTTTGCGGAAACCTGACCGACTCTGAAAAAGAGATCCTCATTGTGCTTCTTAACAAAGCCATTCAGTCGTTCGACTGATATTTTTTTTGCAAAATTATTTACTTAGTTTTATCTAACTAATTATGAAATCAATTATCAACTTTATTTTAAAGCGAAGGAAGATCTTACTGTTAATAATTCTGTTCCTGACTGTAGGGTTCTCGTTGAAACTAGGAAAAGTCGAAATGCGCGAGGACGAAGAAACGTTCATTTCACCGTCGGACTCGGTGATGATCAAATACCGTGAGTTTCAGAAAAAGTTTGAAACCGACGAGGGAGTAATCGTAGCTTTTGAATCGCCCAACATTTTTAGCGATAGTGAAATTAACTACCTGAGCAGCTTGCACAGAAAATTAGAGCAACTGCCCGGTGTAACCGAAGTAACATCGCTCATCAATGCAGACAAAATCACAGGAGTAGCGGATGGTATCGAAATCAATTCGCTCATCGACACGGTAAAGCTCAACCAGGAATTGTTGTTGAATGCAAAAACTGCGATTGTTGGCGACCCCATGTTCGAAGGGGTTTATATTTCGCAAGATCATAAAGTTGCTTCGCTCATCGTTACCGTTCCGGGAATGTTCAACGGTGGAACCGATAGCCTGAACAAGGCATTATACAGCAATCTGGAAACATTGGTTAAGGAAGAGAAAACCATCAATAACCGTGAGCTACACATTGGTGGCGACCTTGTTACCGATGCTTCCATTGAACAACTAATGGATCGCGACCTTTCGGTGTTATTCCCCATTTCTCTGCTGTTTTCGGCTATCGTGCTGCTTATTTTCTACAGGAAGGCCATCACCACTATTGTCCCACTGTTCCCGGTATTGCTGGCAATTGTATGGGTTTTAGGTTTAAAAGGATGGACGGGTATTCCGATGACACCCATTTCTGTAACTCTTTTCCCGTTGATCATGGTAATTGGTTTGGCCAATTCCATTCACATCATCAGTCATTACCGGAAAATAAGGCCGTTGGCGGAAAACAGCATCGATGCCATGAAAGAAACTTTGTTCAGGGTAATTAAACCCAGTTTCATGGCCGCCTTTACAACGGCTATTGGCTTTGGATCGTTGGTAGTGAGTAGTGTAACCGGCATTAGCCAGATGGGCATTTTTGCGGCCTTTGGTGTTATGGCAGCCTATTTTTTGTCGCTCGTTATTATCCCATCGGCCCTGGTAGCATCGAATATTTTCAGCAAAGAGAAGCAGGTTGAAAAACATAGCAGAACGATGGATTGGGTTCTCCAAAAAATCAATGGTTTGAACCACAATCATCAGTGGAAAATAGCATTGGCTTTTCTTGTGGTGTTCGTTGCTATGGCTTTATACATCCCACGCATCAAAGTAGAAGGTTCAATGGCTTCGTTTGCCAAAGAGAAAACCAAGCTTAGAAGCGACATTCGCTTTTTGGATGAAAAACTTTCGGGTATAAATTCGTATGAACTGATCCTTTCGGGCGAGGAGAATGTGTTCAAAGATCCTGAGACTTTGAAGAAGATTGACGGAATTGAGAACGAACTAGGGCAAAACCCCGATGTACTGAAAGTATTTGGCGTTTCGAATCTGGTGAAAATCATCAACAAATCGTTGAACGAAGACAAACAGGAATTTTTTAAGGTTCCCGACACCGAACAGGAAGTGGCACAATACCTCTTTCTGTACGAAATTTCGGGAGGCGATGAGCTTTCGTCATTTGTTGACGAAACGTATTCAAACGCCCGTATTACCATTCGCACCAAGCATATGAGCAACGAGAAACAAAAAGCTTTTCTTGAGGACTTAAAGGAAATAACAGCATCGCAAGTTGGAGAATTAAAATCTGAAATCTCAGGATTCGGAATGCTAATGAACCACATCAACAACAATCTGATAGAAACTCAAATTGAAAGCATTATCATGGCGCTTGGGATTATCCTGGCCCTTATGTTTGTGATGTTTGGCTGGAAAGGCGGGCTTTTAAGCATCTTGCCCAATATTTTCCCCATAGTATTCTTCCTTGGGTTGATGGGAATAGTGGGTATCGACCTTAACATGGCCACATCCATCATTGCTTCGGTCACCATTGGGATTGTGGTGGACGATACCATTCACATTTTCTACGGTCAACGCGAAGAGATGAAGTTGCTCAATTCGCCATCGCAAGCCATTACCAATGCGCTGACAAAAATTGGCGCTGCTATGTGCGTAACCTCGTTGCTGCTGGTACTTGGGTTTGGGATACTTTCCATTTCGGCAAGTAAGTTTATTGCCGACTTTGGATTACTCTCGGCTTCGGCCATTGCCACAGCGTTGTTGGCCGACCTGTTTATCTCTCCTATTTTATTGGAGAAAACCAAATTGTTTTTTCGTAAATAATAAACACAAAGACACGGAGACACGGAGAAATATTTTTAAAAAAACATGAAAATCTCTGTGTTTATCTGAGGAAACCTCTGTGTTCTCTGTGGTAAAAAAAAATGAATCATGAAAAACCTAATCATTTTAATCGCAATCATTTGTTCAACATCGCTTTTTGCCCAAGATGCAAAATCAATTGTTGAAAAGTTTAAAACCGAAATGGAAGCTACCGATCAGGAAGTAACGCTAACCATGCAGTTAGTTAGTAAATCGGGAAGCATACGCGAACGCTCATTAACTTGGAGCACTATGAAAGCAAAGACAGGACTTTCCTCGTCGTATCTGCTGTTTACCGCACCCGCCGACATAAAGGGAACCGCATTTCTTTCGCAGGAAAATGCAACAGGTAACGATGACCAGTGGCTCTTTCTTCCAGCACTGAAACGTTCGCGCCGGATTTCGTCGAACGAAAAAGGCCAAAGCTTTATGGGCAGCGACTTCACATACGACGATTTGGGCGAAGAAGATACCAACAAAAGCACCTATAAGCTTCTGAAATCAGAACCAACCGAGGCCGGCATCCTACAAATAATTGAGGCCGTTTACACCGATCAGCAAAAGATCAAAGAGAGTGGTTATTCCAAGCGGATCATTACCATAAACGAGAAGACAAACACAATGGTAAAAACTGAATTCTATGGTATTGATGGGAAATTGAAGAAGTCGTTAACGTGTAGCGAATTCAAACAATTTGGCGATCAGAAACGGTGGAGGCCAATGCTTTATCAAATGAAGAACCTTGAAAAGGGAACGGAAACCATCTTGAAATTTGGCGACTATAAAATCGACAAAGGCATCGATGCCAACCGTTTCACCATCCGTAATCTTGAATCGAACTAAGAATTGTAACCATGAGAGCAATTTTATATATCGGGTTTCCTGCACTGCTGTTATTGGCAGGAAACCCAACTTTTTCGCAAACAAACATCGAAATAAACGGACGGTTACAATACGACCATATCTCTTATTTCGATGAAATGCCCAACAAAGTGAACAGCCGTAACGAAGGTTTTCTTCAAGTTGAGTTTCATTCTCCCAAAGGTCAGTCAACCCAATGGAAAGCCGTTACCGAAGTGCGTGAAGACCTAAGTGACAAGAGCCGCAACCGCGTTTGGATGGACGAACTTTGGATGAAGCAAAGTTTTGGCAAGCTCGATATTACTGCAGGTAAGCAGCTCATTAGCTGGGGAACCGCCGATGGCATGAACCCTGTGAACAACATCAACCCAATTGATTACAGCGACCTGCTCGATACCGACGATGAACGAATTGGCGTGTATGGGCTTCGTACGCAACTTTTCCTCAACGCCTTCGACATCGACCTATTTTGGTCGCCCGTTCCGGCAACCGGGAAATTGCCCATGCTCACCAGTCGTTGGTTTCCTTCATCCCAAATGATGGGCATTCCGGCACAATTGCTTCAATCGGGGGCAACGCTCGCTATTGCCGATGCACCACCAGCACTGAAGTTGAACGATGGTGAAATTGCCCTGCGAATTCGAAAACAGTTTTCAGGTTTCGATTTGGCTTTGAGCTACTTCAACGGTTACGATCACCTGCCCGAATACACGCTCGACGCATCGGGAATGGCCTTGCCTTCACCGCAAATCGTTCTCCGAAGCGAATACCGGAGGCAGCAAGTGCTGGGTGCCGAAATTGCGTTGACCTTGCCTGCCGGATTTGGGCTTCGGGGCGAATCAGCACTATTTATTCCTGAAAAGGGAACAGCAGCAAAGGACTCTTACCTCCAAACCGTAGTGGGTATCGACAAAAGTGTGTCGTTCGGAAGCAGTTCGTTATTGCTGATTGCCCAGTATATCTACGATTACAACATCGAAGGCAATGAATACGCGAAGTTTGATGTGCGGCACCTGTTCAAGAATTCCATCATGGCCAATGCCGAATGGAGTTTCAACAATAGCTTGTCACTGAACGTTGTGAGCGTGTATAATATCGACAGCGAAGACTTCTACCTGAAGCCCGAAATCAGTTACACCACACCCGGCGGGCTTAAATTCCTCGCCAGCGCCGACCTGCTCGAAGGCCCAAATGAAAGCTTCCTCGGAAGCTATACCACCAACGACCGGATACAATGCAAAGTGGTTTATCAGTTTTAAATGCAGAAAGTCGTTCGAAAAAGTGTGTTAAAATACAAAAAGTCGTTCGACTTTTTGTATTTTTACACAAAAAGTCGTTCGAATAAATGTAAATCTGTCTGCAATGGAAAGAAATGCGATACAACAATTGATCGCCTGGAAGAACAAACCGGGCAGAAAACCACTCATTATCAAGGGAGCACGTCAGGTTGGAAAAACTTGGCTGATGAAAGAGTTTGGAAAACGGGAATATGAACAAACGGCATACATCAATTTCGAAAGTTCCAAACTGCTCAAAAACCTGTTTGTAGATAATTTTGATTTACATCGGATACTTACAGCCATACAAATTGAAACAGGAGTCCAAATAAATTCGGATAATACCCTTATCATCCTCGACGAGATTCAAGAGGCTGAGGGTGCAATTACTTCGCTGAAGTATTTCTGCGAGAACCTGCCCCAATACCACATTCTTGCAGCCGGATCGTTGCTTGGCATTGCGCTTCACCAGCATACTTCGTTTCCGGTGGGCAAGGTTGAATTCCTAGACCTCTATCCGCTGAGCTTTACCGAGTTCCTTGCGGCCATGAAGCAACAACCGTTGCTCGACCTGCTAAGAAGTAAGGATTGGACGCTGATAAAAAGCTTCAAAGAAAAGTACATTCAATTGCTTCGGCAGTATTATTTCATTGGGGGAATGCCAGAAGCAGTAAGTCTTTTCAGCTTAAACAACGATTTTAACGAAGCACGGGCTATACAAAAAAGGATATTGCTGGCTTACGAACAAGATTTTTCGAAACATGCGCCAATGGATATTGTTCCCCGGATCAGGATGCTGTGGAACTCTATCCCGTCACAACTATCGAAAGAGAATAAGAAATTCATTTATGGTGCGATTAAGCCTGGTTCGCGGTCCAAAGATTTTGAATTGGCGCTGTCGTGGCTAATCGATTGTGGTTTGGTGCATAAAGTTTGCCGGGCAGCAAAACCAGCTATTCCCTTAAAGGCTTATGAAGATTTGAACGCATTTAAGCTGTTCATTGTGGATGTGGGTTTACTGGCCGCAATGGGAGATATTGATGTGCGCACCATTATTGATGGAAACGCAATTTTTGAAGAGTTCAAAGGAGCATTGACTGAGCAGTATGTGTTTCAACAGATGATTACCATTCCTGACATGGCAATCTATTACTGGTCGGCAGAGAAGTCGAGTGCTGAAATTGATTTTTTGATGCAGTTAAACGGTAATGTTATCCCAATTGAGGTAAAAGCTTCGGAAAACCTGCAAGCCAAAAGCTTGAAAACATTTAGTCAACGGTACGAAATGAAGAATGCGATTAGAACATCCATGTCAGATTTTAGAAAAGAAGATTGGCTGAGCAATCTACCGCTATATGCGATTAATGAGATTGGGAGCATTTAATATGAGATGAAATCTTTGCAATTTTGGAAAGGATATTTCATTTGTTTTATTTTGGGGATTAACTATTCAAACTTCATAAAATGAACTCATTTTTTGCAGAGGAAAAACACATAGCGGCTACCGTTAACGATTTTAATACCTATTGCCGTTTTATCGATCAGCAAAGACCAAAACTTTCAAAAGGCCTGGAGGTGTTGGGCAAAAATGTTCTTTTCGTATTGAACGGTCAGCTACATTTCAGAAAAGAAGTTTCTGCTCCAAATTTTCCACAGGAATCGTATCCATATATTAACCTGATGTTTAATCTATCGTTGCTTGGTGGCTTATACCGAAAGGTAGGCGATGAAAAGGCAAACGTTTACCTCGAACCCACGACTCGCAAAGCTGAGTATGATTCTTTAAATCTGTTTGAGAAATATTGCTTCCTTCTAGAAACATACTGGACAGAGTATGATTTTACAGAACTATTTCGCTTCGGGATAGATTTATTTTATCAATTAATTACCCGATTTAGTAGATCAAAGTACGGAGAGAATTTAAAGAAAGGCAACATAACTAACAGAAAGGAATATGACCCTTTCTTCTCGTACTTTTCCGATATTACCTACCATTTAAGCTTTTTGGGATTCTGTTTGTTTGAACCTGTAATTACTGATAAAAAATTGACCAAATACGATGACTCCATATTGTATATAATACCATCCGATTTAGGAATAAATAGTTGTAAAATATTGAGCAAGTTAAAACTAACCCTTTGGAGCAAACCCTATCTTAATATTATGGGGGTATACACAAAGGATGAATTTTTTAATCTGACCAAACGTCCATTTGTAGAACACCTTAAACCCTTGTTTCCAAAAAATTCGCTTATAAAGGGTGTGAAATCCGAACCTGTTGAAGAACAAACAGGCAACTATACCTTTATGGTAATGCTCGATAAGACTATTTGGCGGAAAATCAAATTATCACACAAACACACATTGGAGGATTTGCATTTGGCCATTCAGAAAGCTTTTGATTTCGATAACGATCATCTTTACTCGTTCTTCATGGATGGGAAGAGGTATTCTAAAAACGCATATCACTGTTCTTATGGCGATGAAGGCCCATATGCCGATGAGGCTATTATTGGTGAATTGGGATTATACAAAGGTCAAAAAATCCTGTATCTTTTCGACTATGGCGATTCGTGGGAATTCTTGGTTCAGTTAATGAGTATAGAAAACGAAGAAGAAGTTGCTGAACCCAAAATCATCGAATCGAAAGGAGAAAACCCTCCACAATATAGGTGGGAAGCTGACTTTGATGATGAAGACCCTGATGATGAATAAAATGAATTTGGATGACAGGCTATATTGGATGTGAAATAAGAAGCAACATCATCGATCAAAAGATTGTTTGGTACGGCAGTATCAACCTGTTGAGTTTTGGCACCGCTGAAGAGAGCATGATGAGGCTGGTAAGTGCAAATATTGCTTATGAACTTGTAAAGAGTTCTCCGTTTTGAGTCTCCGGTGTGATGAGCTTCGGTATTTGCAAATCTAACCCGAATTCACGGTTCAGCTTTTCGATAAAATAGGCCGATAAAAAGGGCGATTCCATTTCGATGTTCTGGTGGACAAAGAAGTAGATATCCCGTAATCCCCAATCTATCCATATTTTCAGTCGCTCGATCCAGAAATCAAGCCGTTCGCGGTCGCTTTCGGAGTTGTTGGCGCCAACATACCGGATAAAGGCGTTGGGCGTGGTTAACCGCATGTGCAGCAAGTCGCGGCGCCCTGCTGTATCAACCAGAATGTTGGTGACGCCCTCTTTTTCGAATAGTTGGTATGCTTTGGAAGAAACCGATTCGTTGTTAAACCATTCGGTATTACGCAACTCTACGGCAAGAGGTATTGCTTTCGGGAATTTTTCAACATAATTGGCCAGCAGGTCGAAGTTCTTTGGTCCAAAGTTGTCGTGCAACTGAAGGAAAACCATTCCCAGTTTCTCCTCAAATTGGATGATGCTGTCACAATACTCTTCGGTTAGCATTTCTGCGTTGTTCAACCGGCGCATGTGGCTGATCATCTGATTTATTTTAGGAAAGAAGCGGAACCCGTCAGGAGTTTTATCCCGCCAGGTGATTACCTGTTGCGGTTTGGGCATGTTTTAAAAAGTGGCATTCAGTTCAATGGAGTTAAACTGCCGCGAATAGTATGACAACTCGTCCTTCGTACCTCGTGGATAGAAGTTCTTCAGGTCCTGTTTATTCCATTTGGCGCACCCCACATAAACGGCAAGCGGTTTATTCCGGTCATTTTGTTTCAGTATCTCAGCCGTCCGAGGATTGTCGGCTGGCAGTCGAAAATCGATCGATTCCGTATTTTCAGTTTTTCCAAATTTCATGGTTCGTTTGTTTTAATCGGGAATGAAGGTACAAGAAAAATAACCAAGATAGAATTTCAGCTCGGAGATTGTTTTGTCACGAAAAAGTAAATCATTCTAACAACATTGCATGCAATGATTTACCAACGAACAGAAAAACGAAAGCCCGGCAAAAACCAGGCTCTCTGAACAAAACTACACAAGCAACTACTTGTCGCCAAGAATTATTTCAATAGCTTTCTCAAGTATCGAATCGATTCCCTTTTTACGGTCTTCTTCCGACATATCAACATCAACATCGCAGGGAACACCCAATTCAAAGTTTTCACCCGCAAGACTTAATGTCTGACTTCCAGCACAATGCACCTGCCATTCATTAGGCAATTCAAAACCAATAGGCAAGCCTAAGCCTCCACCCGTTGTATCGCCAACTATGGTAACCCCGGGCACTTCGCGCATCGACAGGGTGAAAATTGAAGCTGCACTATACACTTTTCTGTTCGTCAATACACACACTTTACCTTTGTATGTCTTTTCGGCTGGCTTTATTGTGGTTTTGGTCAATCCTGTAAATTCGTCATGCCCCGAGCCACTTTTCATACGCGAATTGAAAAGATCTGTTTCGGTTTGAATGAAGCGCCTCACCAGCATAAAAATATTTGATGCTGACCCCCCGGTATTATTCCGTACATCAATTATCATCCCTTTTGTATCTTTATATTTGTCAATGATATAATCGAGATCGGCTTCTGAAATATCACCGGTAAAAGTGCTATAATATACATAGGCAACCTGACCTTCGCGCAAGGGAGAATGGTTAATAGTCCCAGTAACATTACCCCATCCGTGTGCATAACTATCAACAAGCAAGCGTTCGTCGAAATTTTCGGGGCCGCGCAAGAAGAATCCCGGGTTTTTATGATCATTGAAAGGTGAATACAGCCCCGAGTGGCCATCTTGCAGAATATCAACCAATACCGAAAGGGTATCAAAGAAAGCATCATCACTCATCGAATTAGAGATCAGCGGTGAATAATGATCATGAACTCCTTGCCAATCAATATTTTTCAGGTCGAAATAAGAGTATTTCTGATCAATGCCATTCCAAAAAGCTTCAAATACAGCTTTCTTGTCAGCCTCTGGGCGTTCAAGTATCGACTTCTCACAAGAAGTTAAAAGAAGGGAAAAAGCAGAAACAAATAGAATTGTTAATATATTGTTTTTCATTGCTTTGCTATTTTAAGTTAAATAATAGTTTAATGCTAAGAAATTGATTTACCGAATTTACCGGATGATGTACCGGCTTAGCTTTTAAGTAGTCGCGTGAATAGGATAACATTACTGCATTCTTATTGGGCAAGAAATAGGTTAGTGAAAGCCCAACTTTTAGGTTGAAGTAATTGGTTGGGTAACCTGAATAGTTAGATGAAAGATCAATGATTCCTGCACTTTCAGTCACAGCTTTTTCGGTAATTCCTATGTAAGTTGGGGTAAAAACCTTAGCCAACAACGGCATCGACAATGAGCCTTCGAGGCGGAAATCTTTCATCTGGTCTTCGCCAGCAGGCAAAACATTGAAATACCAGGCCGACTTAAGGGCCAAACCAACCGACCCTGCTAAATTGTATCCCAGGGCCGAATTCCCCACTTCGCCATTGTTGATACGCACATCGCCCTTAGCCGATAACATTGGACCTGCAAAAAAGTAAATATCAGAAGGTTGAATAGAATAGACTTTCCAATAATGTGCAATTGAAAAATTCTCACTATAGTTCGAAATGCTGTTCTTTTTAACCGATTCCGATTTATAAGGCGTAAGATTGCCCGATAATAAAACATTACTAATTTGAAGGTAGCTCTTTTTGAATGTGAAAGTTGCATCAAAATCGGTTCCAAAATTCAAACCCGAGTACGGTACACCCATGTTAATTTGATCGAAAACCGATATTTTTCCCATTCCAAAACCAACTCCCAAATAATTATGCCGGGGAATAGAGCTTTCAACTTTTTGAGGGAATGCAGCGTGAGCCATCAATAATAGCCCTACCGCGAAAAAGATTTTTTTGTTCATACGTTTACTTCATTTTTAAGTCATTGATTTTTTCAGTTATAGGGGCATTTGCCACAATAGTGAAATCTGACAGTAATGACAATCAGTAAGGTCAAGGGTTGCCTGAGAGAAAAAAAAAGCCCGAAATTTTTCAACTTCGGGCTGTAAAATATTTACAACTTTTTTATTTCAACTCAAATTCAACACTTTGATTAAAATACTTAATCATATTATCGAAAAAATTACGGAGACCTGGATAAAGCGATGGGGCATAAACAGGCTTCTTCAAGCTGTATTCAGCCTCGACAACCACTGCATTGCCCCTTAATGCCGCATTATATTTAAGCCCGAAAAATTCATTTTCCATCTCAAAATTCTCTGGTAGTTTTACCAAGGTTGCACCCTCGGGCAATAGTATTTGTGCAGAAAACATTCTCTTTCTGGCATAAATAAAATCAACAGGATATGCTCTTTCTTTCATCTTAAAAGGGCTACTGGCATAAACAGTATTTAGGAACGGCTTGATCGATATATATTTATCAATTCTTGTGGGAATTACCGAGCCTGCTGCTGTATAACGAAAAAACCGAAGGGTATCGTTAACCATAACGTTAGAATTATAGACTTCATCAAACAATGGGGTGATATTATCTTTAATAAACTTCTCAGGATCGTCCTTATATTCATTCTTTGAATTCAAAGCAAAATATCCTGCTTCTTTGCAATTGTAGGTACAAGAAAAAGAATCAGTTTCGTTGTTCAGTTTATAATAAAAAGTGTTTAAATCGGTAGAAAAATTGTTTGATGTAAGATTGACCCAATTTTCTTCACCTTTAGCAACAACAAGACCAATTTCATTAATTGCCCTCTGAGGAATTTGATCGAAATATGAATGTTTTTCCGAAGCATCGATCAAATAATTAGTGCCGTCAACATTTACTACTGCAATTGTGTAGTTGAAATAATGAGCGAAAGGGTATTTTGTGTAAATCTTACCATTATTTCGGGTGCTGAGAATTACAGGCTCTGCGGTAAATCCGGCCTCACGCAAAAGAGTTACAAGGAATAAATTTATAGCGGTAACATTTCCTTTTTTTGTACGTGCGAATTCACCGGGTTTAACGTCGGCCAAACAACTAGAGTATTGGTTCCAATCGTAATTAGCCTTCACATAATCAACAAGTTTTTCTAAATAATCTAATTTAGTCGAATAAACAAACTGGTTTTCTTTCAACGTTTCTTTTGCCAATTTTTTACTTCCCCTAATATACCCTCCAAAATCACTGGTTTCTTTAATTAACTCTTCAGTAAATTTAGGCCAAGTTGTAGTTATTTTTTCATTATATCCCTCAAGGTGATTAATTTCAGCCAATTGAAAATCGAGAGAAATCAAATAATCATTTGGAGAAGTAATAAACTCATCGCCATAAAATGCCGGAATATTTTTCTTCACAAATTTATACCGTGTTTTCTGGTATTCAAGATTAAGAATAGGATATTTATCGCGCTGCAGTTCCGAGGATAACTCATCGAGCTGACTGGTTCCTTTGATAATATAACTATACAAGTAGAAAGGAATCATATATACAAGGTATTCGCTGTACAAAACAGGAATTGTATATTGAAACTGCCAGTCATTCAGTTGATAAATAAATGGTGAAACGACGGTGTATTCAACATCCATTACCGAACCTGCTTTAACTCCTGCAACTGCAACTTTATAGTTATACCAATTTTTGAGATGCTTTTCTTTCAAAAGCTCATTTTTATCGGTTCTAACTTGTTCAATAACACCATTCTTCAAATTATATACCACCGCTTTAAAGTCTTCAATTTCTTCTACTTTGCGTTCGCCAAAATAAACAGGAATGGATATTTCACTATAATCAAGATTAGAATCATTGAAAAATTTCACCCTAAACTTACGGGTAAACTTTGTATAAAAACCACTCTCTCCTTGAAAAAAGTCAGATACACCATAATCATAAACTATTAAGGCCCCTGCCTCTTTATCATTCTCATAAGATTGCAGATCAAGTAATTCCCGAACTTTACTTTCTGTAGTTTGTCCGGCAAGTTGTAGCGAGCACAACAAAAGGCTCATTAATAAGAATCTAATTGGCTTCATGTGGTCATTTCTATTAATTTGCTGATAATTATTGACTACAATTTTTAATAGTGCAAAAAAACATCGACTTACGTATTGATTCTATTTCAACGGCTTAAAAATAATACTACTCCCACTCGATTTCATTTCAGTAATGAAATCATAAAAATTACTATACTTTTCTAACGATATTTTTTGCCTGTAAATATTGTATTTTCTGACAATACATAGTTGCCCGCTGGTCTGGACAATCTTCATTTCAAAATTGCCAAACTCATCTTCAAAAGCTTGATTGTCCGGTGTTTTTAATTCCAAAACATCATAAGGAACGTCAAAAAAAAGCGTATCTATCTGTGCCAATGGGACATAAAAATCTAAAGGCAATTCCCGGTCTTTAACCTTCTCGAAAACGGGTAGGTTCATTGAAGGAAGATCAACCTTAACAAATTCTCCCACTGTTTGATATGGTGAATTGCATGTTCCTGTTGTCTCTAAAATAAAGAAACTTGAGTCTCGGTGAACAGGCATAACCTCATACTCGTCGACTTTGTAATTTTTAAACGGGATTAATTCATTGAAAGCATTATGTTTTTCTTTCTCTGTCCAGCTTCCTGATTGTCCTTTGAAGTATTCAAAAGCTTCTCCTCTTAACTTAAACAATGCTGACAACCTGACTTTTGGATCATTTTCATTTGTGGTAAACCTATAGCTAAGAACCGAAGTGACTTCTTCCTCGGTTAAAGCAGGAGAATAAATTATCCGGCTACGATTTGGCTCAACTAAAAACACTGGCCTATTTTGTGTAAATGTTCCCAAATAATTAAATGGCAAATAACTGGCTGTACATTCCAGCCAAATTGTATCGTTAGCAAGGGGCACAGCCAATATAACATGGTTAGCCTGATGAGATGGAAAATCGGTGTGAATTTTTTCTGGAGTTTCGCCGGCACGAACAAAAACCTTATACGAAGGAATACCTTTATAGCTCAACATGGCTTTCATGTAATTTGTTAACGCTTTACAATCGCCAAAACGATTTTCACAAACGTAAGATGCCGGATATGGCTCAAGTCCTCCCAAATCGATATTTACAGCAACATAACGAGTATTATCTTGCAGATAATGATAGAGTTCCCTTACAATTTGCCGAGAATCTTCAATCCCATCTGTGAGATGGTCGATAGTCATCTTTTCTTCGCTAGGCAATTCATCCAACCCTTTGTCTAACTCGAGATTCCACTCCCCCATCGCTTTCCACGAGTCAAAACTTCCCGGCTTGATATAGTAGAAATTTTGCGGAACTACAGATACCAAAGGCAAAATGTCAACCAACGGAGGAGCAAAAATATCTTCTGAATTAGAAGAAGTATAACTACTTGACCATATATATGTTACTCCTTTTTCTGCAACCTGCTTCGACGGCGAATCAACAGCAACCTGATTAATTTTTAACTTATAATCTTCAGGAACGGTAACAGAAAGAACAGCTTTTTGAGTGTTGATTTCGGTATTCCATACAGGGAACCATTTTGCAACATAAATATATGGAGATATCACATGTTCAAATTCTACCTCAACAATGTATGGATATACATTGTGTTTTAATGAGAAACGCTTGGCTAAGTTGTCGTTATAAAATAAAAAATGATCAAATTTCGAGGTGGTTTTAATATCGCTTTTCTTTAGCTTTCTTATGACAGTAGAATGTATGTCCCTTAATTCACCCGTCAGGTTTTTTAATTTGGCGTTTGAGGAATAATCAATCACAAAGTCAACGTACTTATCTCCTTTTGCATTGTTAACCTGAATGATAACATTTTCCGTTTGAATACATTTTTCGGATGATACATCAATCTTTGTTGTGTATTTTAGCACAACAGCATCATCACAAAACCCAATAAAAGGAACAAAAAGGCAAATCGCAAATATAAAAATCAGGGTCATTTTTCTCATATGGCGGATTTAATTAAAGACATAATTCAATTAGCAATAAAAGTAAAAAAAATATTTTGATTTACAGGAATCTTTTCCCGCTTCTGAAAACAATAGTGTTTACTTTTCATCAAAAAGCCCGAAATTTTTCAACTTCGGGCTGTAAAATATCTCAATGATAATAGTATTACACGTTGAACCTAAAGTGCATAATGTCACCATCCTGAACTACATAGTCTTTGCCTTCGATTCCAATTTTACCTGCATCACGGCATGCTGCTTCTGAACCAAGTCGCACATAATCATCGTATTTTATTACTTCGGCACGAATAAAACCTCGTTCAAAATCGGAGTGGATAATCCCTGCAGCCTGTGGGGCTTTAATGCCTTTCGTGAAAGTCCATGCACGGCTCTCGTCAGGGCCAGTGGTGAAGTAGGTTTGCAAATTCAATATTTTGTAAGCAGCATGGATAAGTTTGTTTACCCCCGGTTCGTCGAGCCCCAAATCTTCGAGGAACATCTGCTTTTCTTCGTACGATTCAAGATCGGCAATATCTGCTTCCGTTGCTGCAGAAATAAGCAATATCCCGGCTTTTTCTTCTTCTATGATTGGCCTCACCATATCGACATACTTATTGCCGTTAACAACCGACGCATCGTCGACATTACAAACGTACAACACTGGTTTATCGGTAAGGAGGAACAAATCGTTCACCAACGCCCGATTGGCATGGTCGAGTTCAACAACCCGCGCTGCTTTACCACTTTCGAGCACGCTTTTGTAGTTTTCGAGAATTGCCAGTGCTTTTTGTGCTTGTTTGTCGCCACCGGTTTTGGCTTGTTTGGCCACCTTGTTAATGCGGTTATCGATGGTTTCCAAATCTTTGATGATCAATTCAAAATCAATAGTTTCTTTATCCCGAAGCGGGTTTATCGACCCATCAACATGGGTTATATTGTCGTCATCGAAGCAACGGAGCACATGGATTATGGCATCGGTTTCGCGAATGTTTCCAAGAAACTTATTGCCTAGCCCCTCGCCTTTGCTGGCCCCTTTTACCAAACCGGCAATGTCGACAATCTCAACTGTAGTTGGGACAATTCGCTTGGGATTATCAATTTCGGCCAGTTTAACCAAGCGCTCATCGGGAACTGTAATTACGCCCACGTTGGGTTCGATGGTACAAAACGGGAAATTGGCCGACTGTGCTTTTGCACTCGACAAACAATTAAAAAGGGTTGATTTACCAACGTTTGGTAATCCTACAATGCCACACTTTAACGCCATGAAATTCTATTTTTAATGCGAATGCAAAAGTAGTTTTTCTTTTTGAATGAGAAAGAATGGACAATTTGTATAAACAAATTCTATCTTAGCTAACGTTTTTGGTTAACATTATGGCAAAGCACCTTCACATTATCTCGTTCAACGTTCCCTACCCGGCCGATTATGGCGGGGTGATCGATGTTTTTTACCGCATCAGGTCGCTGCATGATGCCGGGGTGAAGATCCACCTACATTGCTTTCAGTATGGTCGTGAAGTAGCCAAACCCCTGAACGAATTATGTGAAGAGGTAATTTATTATAAGCGCTCAATGTCGGTACTCAACCAATTGTCGGTGAAACCCTTTATCGTGAAGAGCCGGGCAAACCGCAAGCTGCTGAGAAACCTACTGCTCAACAATTATCCAATACTTTTCGAAGGCCTGCATACATGCAACTATCTTACACACAGAAAATTGGCCGATAGAATTAAAATAGTACGGTGCCATAACATAGAACATGATTATTACACCTCTCTGACCCGCGGAGTAAAATCGCCGTTGCTTTCGGCCTATTTCAAAACGGAAGCGGCAAAATTGAAACGCTTTGAGAAAAACCTGGAACATGCTACAACCATTGCTGCCATTTCGGAAGAAGACAAAAATTATTTCAGTTCGAAATACGGGAAAACCTTTCTGATGAGGCCTTGCCACCCTTCAATGCAAGTACTGGCGGAGGAAGGTAGTGGTGAATACATTTTATACCACGGCGACTTGAGTACCCCTGAAAACATCGATTCTGCGCTTTTCATCATTCAGGATATTGTACCAGGAATAAAACAAAAATTGATTATTGCAGGGAAAAACCCATCGAAGAAAATCACTACAGCAGCCAATCAACACAATAGTATTCAAGTAATTGCCAACCCAACGCACGACGAACTGCAATTGCTGATCGCGCAAGCCCATGTAAATTTGCTGCCTACCCGTCAGGCCACAGGATTCAAACTAAAATTGATGAATGCGTTGCACAACGGACGTTTCTGTGTGGTAACCCCCGAGATGGTTAAAGGCACTGGACTTGAAACCGCTTGTATTGTGGCCACTTCTGCGGATGAGATATGCACAATTCTTGAAGATTTGATGAGAACCCCTTTCAGCGAAAAAGACATTGAAAAAAGAAAAGCATTGCTTGAACCGTTTTCAAACAATGCTTCAATTGCTCATTTACTGCAAATTATCTAGTCTACCGACTGATCGAATTCACCAAAATATTTCATAAACTGAACGCGCTCGTACATGGCCGGGTTTTTCACCTTGGCCGATCCTGCGCAACCAATTAGCTCAGAAACAGAAGCAATTCCATTCTGATCAAGCCACTTATCCATACCATGAACCATGTGCTTCACCACATCGTATCCATGTTTGTAAACCCCCGAAACAACCTGTACCGCACTGGCACCTGCCATAATCATTTTCAGGGCAGTTTGGTAATCGTGAATCCCGGTACTGGCAGCAATATCGCACGACACATGTCCCGATACAATACCAACCCAACGTAAGGGCTGCAAATATTCAGTTGGGTGGCTCAACACGTTGGCTGGAACAATTTGCCTGGTATCCAAATCAATATCAACATTATAAAACCGATTGAAGAGGGTTATACCAGCCAAGCGGGTTTCAGAAAGCTCTTTGATAAAACGGGCAAGGTCGGCAAAATAGGGCGATAACTTCACCGTTACAGGAACAGATACCGTGTCGAGGACTTTGTTTATCGTTGTAATGTAATAGTTATGAACCTGTTCTGCACTTCTATTCAAATCAGATGGTAACAAAAAGAGATTCAATTCAAGGGCATCGGCACCCGATTCGGCAAGACGCTTGGCAAAAAAAGCCCACTCGTTGCCCGAAGCACAATTGATACTGGCAATCAGCGGGATATTAATTCCGGCTTTTTTCACCCCTTGAATCAGGTCGAGATAATTCTTCACCCGATCGTTTTTAATTTCATAGTCGAAATAATCAAGAAATTCAAGATTGCTTTGATCATCTGACTGTTTTTGAAATTCGGTCTTGTATTCGTTAACAATTTCTTCTTCGAAAACTGATTTCAACACGATAGCCCCGGCACCGCTTTGCGCCAGAAGCCTTATCTTTTCAACTGAATTAGAAAGACCTGAACTCCCAATAATAACGGGGGTTTTCAATTCTAATCCAAAAAAACGGGTTGTTAAGTTTGCCATTATATACTATGGTTTTTCTTTTATAAAATTGGAAAACACAACGAACACTAAGGTCATTCACTAAGTAGTACGAAGGAATAATTTTATACTTTGTTCCTTTTAGTCTTTGTGTTTGCTATTTTATCGTTACTAAAATTAATCAATCTTTTTGATCTGACAGGTATTCATGCATCGATTTTGCTGCGTTCCTTCCGTCGCCCATGGCCAGAATTACAGTTGCGCCGCCACGAACGATATCGCCCCCTGCAAAAAGCACAGGGATTGACGACTGCATTCCATCGTTTACTTCAATGGTTCCCCATCGGCTCACTTTCAAATCGGGCAAACTAGCCGGAATAAGCGGATTAGGAGAAACCCCAACGGCAACAATTACCAAATCTACATCGATGTCCTGGGTTGCTCCGGGAATTTCAACAGGTGAGCGACGTCCTGAAGCATCAGGTTCGCCAAGTTCCATAAGTTGCAGACGCATTTTATTTACACGACCTTTCTCATCGGCAAAATATTCTATCGGGTTAGTGAGGTTAAGAAACTCAACACCTTCTTCCTCAGCATGTTTAACTTCTTCAACGCGAGCAGGCATTTCGACCCGCGAACGACGGTAAACAATCATGGCCCTTTCGGCTCCAAGTCGTTTGGCAGTGCGCACCGAGTCCATTGCAGTATTTCCGCCACCAATAACAGCCACATTTTTCCCCCGCAACACCGGGGTATCGAATTCGTCGTTATTGGCCCCCATCAGGTTTACACGGGTAAGGTATTCATTGCTCGACATAATGCCGTTATAGTTTTCGCCAGGAATATTCATAAAACGAGGTAAACCGGCTCCGCTTCCTACAAAGAAACCTTTGAAACCTTCTTCTTTAAGCTGTTCGAACGAAGCCGTGCGGCCTACTATAAAGTTGGTGACAAATTTCACCCCCATCTTTTTTAGTATATCGAGCTCAACATCAACCATTCTATTGGGAAGCCTGAATTCGGGAATGCCATACTTAAGCACACCTCCGATTTCATGAAGCGCCTCAAAAACAGTCACATCGTAACCAAGTTTCACCATGTCTCCAGCAAAGGAAAGTGACGAAGGACCCGAGCCCACGGCGGCAACTTTGATCCCGTTTGAAGGGGCACATTGTGGCACGTCCATCGAGCCGCTTTCACGCTCCCAATCGGCAGCGAAACGTTCGAGGTAACCAATGGCTACCGCTGGCTTGTTGAGCTTTATCGTATAAAAGCATTTCGATTCGCACTGTTTTTCCTGAGGGCACACACGCCCGCAAACTGCCGGAAGGGCGTTGTACATTTTCAGGGTTTTTGCTGCCAGCGAGAACTCTTCTCGCTCGATGTTTTTGATGAATTCGGGAATATTAATACCTACCGGGCACCCTTCGATACAGGTAGGGTTCACGCAATCCATGCAACGCGAAGCTTCTTTTATGGCTTCCTCACGACCAAGTCCAAGGTTCACTTCAACAGTTTGCGACTTAACCCGTTCATTCGGATCGACTTCGGGCATGTGAACACGAGGTTGGTCGGTGCGCTCTTTGCCTTTCAGCTTTTTACGCAATTCTTCGCGCCACTCTTGCTCACGCCTTTCTTTCAAATATTCGGTATATGTTGTCATTATTTTTCTATAGTATTAAGATTTTAGTATCAAGTAGTGAGACATTTTCGACTCCAAATCATTGTACTTAAATCTTACAGTCTAACATCTTATTATATATTTCAAATGCCTCTTTTTCTTCGGATTTATACCCGCCAAGGCGCATCATTAGTTCATCGAAATCGATTTGGTGAGCATCGAATTCAGGACCGTCGACACAGGTAAATTTGGTTTTTCCGCCAACAGAAACACGACATGCGCCACACATTCCTGTGCCATCTACCATCATCGCGTTCAAACTGGCTTGAGTTGGTATGTTATACTTTTTAGTGAGTAACGAAGTGAATTTCATCATAATAGCAGGGCCAATAGCGATACATTCATCAATTTTTTCACGAAGTATAACCTCTTCAGCCCCCTGGGTCACCAAACCTTTTCTACCATGCGAACCATCGTCGGTCATAACAATAACCTCATCGCTCCACTTCCGAACTTCATCTTCAAGGATAATAAGGTCTTTGCTTCGGGCTGCCAAGACAGAAACAACACGATTCCCTGCCTTTTTAAACCCCTCAACTATAGGCAATAGCGGAGCCACTCCTACCCCACCTCCACAACAAAGTACAGTCCCTACCTTGTGAATATCAGTAGCTTTTCCCAGCGGTCCAACCAGGTCGATAAGAGAATCGCCTACGTTGAGTGCTGCCAACTTTTCGGTACTCACACCAACTTTTTGGGCAATTAAGGTAATGGTTCCTTTTTCCACATCGGCGCCAGCAATTGTTAGCGGTATGCGTTCTCCATTTTCAGAAACACGAAGGATAACAAAATTTCCCGGTTTGCGGGCTTTGGCAATGAGAGGTGCCTCAACAACCAACTTTACAACATTCTCGGAAAAAAACTCTTTCTCTACAATACGGTTCATCGATTTTGTTTTGATTGTGAACTACAAAAATAAAATCATATCAATGCGAAAGCTATTTTAATGAAAAAAAACTCTTTTTTTAGGTGATTTTCTTAACCTCACTCGCGTTTTGTTTTCTATTTTTGAAGTTTGCCAATTGAGCAAGTAAAAACAAAAAAGTATTACGACAATCTTTTTATAACCAGATTATTATTAACCAAAAGAATCATTCTTCGATTAAACGATGAACCGAAATACGCCAATATACGAGATTGAATTTGCTGTTGCCCTTACCGAGCACCGGATTTTGGGCTACGTACTTACCCCTTATTTCATACAAAAGAACGACAAAGGTACCTTCTACCGCATTATTTCGACCGTTTTGAAAGGCGATGCAGGAAAAGACGACACTCACCTAACCGAAGCCAGTAAAAAGATTATCAGACTCATAGAGAATTATAGTGATGAAAACCTCGCTAAAAAATTCTCAAGGAAAAAAAATAGTAAAGAATTCTTCAGCAATATCGATCAGGAGTTTTTTAAGCGCTGGGTTATTCCATACATCGACAAACAGATTGCCGAATGCATCAGCATTATTGGAGAAAACCAGATAAAACTTTTCTGTAAACAAGCCAAATACAACAACCTTTACGATGAAGACCGTATTGAAATATTAGAACATCCGGCCGAAACTGTTTTTCATTTCGACCTCAACCAGGAAGGGCTAACATACTATCTGAAAATAATTTATGAAGGGAAACCACTAAAAATCCTTTTCCGCAAGCCCATCATTCTGGTTGATACGCCTTGCCGCATTGTCATCAACAATAAACTTTACTCGTTCGACAAGATTTCGGGCAAGAAATTGCTTCCGTTCATCGAAAAAGAGTCGGTAAACGTACCCGCGAGGCTTACCGAAAAGTACCTCAAAAGCTTTGTCACCAACATAATACGTGAAAACAATGTAGAATCCTCGGGTTTTGATATTGAGGAAATTCATTCAGATCGGAAAATGATCATCACCATTGAACGCGGCCTCGACCTCGACCCTATACTCATCCCCCGATTTCAATATGGCAAGCGCCGTTTCCTGTCAGAAAAAAAGAGCGAGGTTGAAGTTGAACTCGCCTATGAGAACGACCGTTTCAGGTTTAAAAAATACAAACGCGACTTGAAATGGGAAAATGAGATGTGGGTTTTCTTGCGCACAAAAGGGATTGTACTTCACGGTAACAATTTGGTTTTCACTAAAGAATCGGAACTATTCCGCGACGAACCTAAGTACGGCATCATCAATTGGATAAACCAGGTGAAAGAAGAGCTTGAGGAAAAGGGATTTGTGATTGAACAATCCATAAAAGAAACAAAATATTACATTGGCAAACAAGAGCTAGACCTTAAACTAAAGATGGAAGATGACTGGTTCGACCTCTTTGCGACTATTCGTTTCGGCGAATTTGAGATTCCTTTTATCAGACTGAAAAAAAACATTTTGGCAGGAAAAAGAGAGTATTTGCTCCCCAATGGCGAAGTGGTCATTCTGCCTTTGCATTGGTTTGCCAATTACAAAGATTTATTACAGCTTGGCGAAGAACACGATGGCAACCTGAGGTTTTCCAAGCATCACTATAGCATTATTAACGAGAGCATAGGTGGCATAGACCCCAAAATTGAGGAGAAGTTAAAACAATTCGAGACCGAAAAGTTCGACTTACTGAATGAACCGACAGGGCTTAAAGCGAAACTAAGAAGCTATCAGAAAGAAGGTTACTCATGGATGTTTGCCGTTGGACAGAAAAAATTCGGAGCCTGCCTTGCCGACGATATGGGGCTGGGGAAAACCCTTCAAACGCTGACTCTTTTGCAAAAAGTGAAAGAACTTAACGAACACAAAACCACCGCGAAAAAGAAACAAGAAAGCCAGCTTTCGCTTTTCAGCAACGAAGACGAAATGGGCGCCCCAGCTTCGCTAATCATTGTGCCCACCTCACTGGTACACAACTGGAATAACGAAATCAAAAAATTCACTCCTAAATTAAAAACTTACAAACACATTGGCACACAGCGAAAAAAGACATCAACGGTTGGAAAAATAATCGATAACTACGACATAATTATTACTACCTACGGCACCCTAAGAAACGATTATGAAGAATTACGAAATTACAAGTTCAACTACCTCATTCTCGATGAAAGCCAATACATTAAAAACCCACAATCGAAAGCATACCAATCGGTTTGCGAACTGAACTCGGAGCATAAACTTGTACTGACAGGAACCCCTATCGAAAATTCACTCTCGGATCTTTGGGCTCAAATCAACTTTCTAAACCGCGGGTTACTAGGGAGTTATTCATTTTTTCAAAAAGAATTCATCCAGCCTGTTGAGAAGAAAAACGACGAAGAAAAAGAAAAGCAGCTCAGAAAGTTAATTTCACCATTCATTCTCAGGCGTACCAAAGAAGAAGTGGCCAGCGACCTTCCGGCACTAACACAACAAACGCGGTATTGCGAAATGGAGCCCGATCAGAAAAAAATATACGAAGAGCAAAAATCATCGATCCGAAAAGCCCTTCTCGAGAACATTGAATCGGTAGGGCTAAAAAAATCGTCGTTTATGGCCTTACAAGGACTTACACGATTGCGGCAATTGGCCAATCACCCGGCATTGCTGGGGCATAGCGAAAGTGCTTCGGGCAAATTCGACGATGTGCTGCACGACATTGAGGAGCTGATCTCTGAGAACCATAAAGTGCTGGTTTTCTCCTCGTTTGTTACTCATTTAAAACTCTTTCGCGACGAATTCGAGAAAAATGGCTGGGGGTATTGCTTGTTAACCGGGCAAACACAAAACCGCGAAGAAGTAATTGCTGAATTTCAGAATGATAGGAAGAAGAAGCTTTTCCTCATTTCGCTGAAGGCAGGTGGCGTTGGGCTAAACCTCACAGCAGCCGACTATATTTTCATTCTCGACCCATGGTGGAATCCAGCATCGGAAAACCAAGCCATTAGCCGGGCACACCGTATTGGCCAAGACAAAAAAGTATTTGTTTACCGCTATATCACCCAAGATTCAATAGAACAAAAAATTGAGAAATTAAAAGAACGCAAATCGCTTCTTGCCGAAAAATTCATCACCTCGAACAGTCCTTTCGACAGTGCATCGACAGAAGAAATCATGGAGCTGTTTGAATAAGTAAAACACGATAGAAATTTCCTAGTGGTCATTTATTTCAAAACCGATTGCAGATATGCATCGACAATTCGTGGGGTTTATCAAAATAAGCAGTGTTTGGTACAAGGTGATTGTGTTTATTTTAGTGCCGGTTGGGTGATTGACCAGTGTGTTTGAACGATTTTCCACTTGCCATCGGGTTCGAGGCGGTAAACTTCAGTGCAGTTCCATTTGTTCACCTCGCTGCCCGAATGCGAAACGTAGTTAAATGTTAACACGGCCATTTTATCGGTTGCACTAACTTGCGGGTCGATCAGTTGAAACGAATCGCTGTGCACCTTTCCCTTTATTGAGTTGTACAATGCCGTGAGTTCAGCTATTCCTGTCAGCCGCTTTTCAACAAACGGGTCGAAGTAAACCACATCGCTGGCCGATATTTCGAGAAATCCTGATGGGTCGCCATGGTTCCACCGTTCGAGGGCTGCCTTTTCCATGTCAATAATTGTTGTTTCGATGGTTTTGTTTTCCTGTGCGTATGCCATAGTTGTAAAAATTAAAAATAGTGAGACAAGTAATTTTTTCATTATACTTCATTGTTGATTATCACAACAAAGTTAGGTTGAACCATCACTGTTGAACTTCAGAAAACAGGGTAAAAATGGTACTTTTCGAGGTTGTTTCCGATCTCTTTATAGAGGCTTTTTTTGTTTTCTGAAGGCTAGTGGCGAACATCCGGTTTCGTTGCGGAACAAGCGTACAAAATAAGAAGGATCGGTATAACCAAGTTCCCAGGCAATTTCCGATACGGGCAATTCGCTGTAAAGCAACCGTCGTTTTGCTTCGGTTGTCAGTCGGTTAATAATGAACTGCTTGGCTGTGGTTTCCGACTCTTTTCTGACTAGGTCGTTGAGGTGGCCCGGAGTGATGCATAGTTGCCCAGCATAAAATGCCACTGAATGTTCCTGTCTGAAATGCTGATCGACCAGCTGCCTGAATTGAATTGATTTGCTGATGTGGGTTTCTTTCGTCTGCAGACATTGCGACTGGTAAATATTGTTGAGCCAAGCCAATGCCTGATAAAGCAACGCCCGTAACAAATGTGTCTCTTTGTTTTCGTGAATCTCATGTTCAATTTGAACCATGATGTTCCGCAGGTAATCTCCTTGTTCGGTCGAAATTCTGATTTGTGGTGTGTTGGTTCCTTTGCCGAAAAACGAAAGATTCTGCACAAACAACGCATCACTGAAGAAGTTGCAAAGAAACTCCTCTTCAAAAATCAGCACCATTCCGGTGGGCATTTGGTCTACTTTCCATTCCCGTATTTGGTTGGGGGCAGTAAAGTAAAGCCTGTTTCTTTCAATTTGGAATT
>JAAYAG010000029.1 GCA_012719495.1 Bacteroidales bacterium | reverse complement strand
CTGCCGCCATGGATGGTGAAGCAAGCAGCACAACCAACCCGAGCGGCATACAAGGCGTTTGCCCTGCGGGCTGGCATTTACCAAGCGATGCCGAGTGGACAGAATTAACCGATTACCTTGGCGGAACAACCGGTGCCGGTGGTAAACTTAAAGAAACTGGGACTACGCATTGGAACAGTCCAAATACCGGTGCAACCAACGAAACCGGTTTTACAGCCCTTCCGGGTGGCTACCGTTACGATTTTGGTACATTCTACTATATTGGATTCTACGGTTACTGGTGGAGTGCTTCGGAGTTCAATGCTACTAGTGCATGGTACCGTGGCATGGGCTACAGTAACAGCAATGTAGGCAGGGACTACTACTATAAGGAGTTGGGGTTTTCTGTCCGTTGCTTGAGGGATTAAGAATTTATTTTATTCATTTGACTATTTGATTTATTTGATAATTTCCGTTAGCGGTCATTGTGAAAAGACAGCACAGTGCCAATAATAAATTATCAATATATTAAACAAGAGTTAGTTATGAAAAAAAGAAAACCATCTATCCAACTGCTTTCAATAGCAGTTTTACTGTTAGCATTTGCAACAGCATGTGACAAAACTGACGACCCGGGCGGAGATTTCCCAAGTGCCGGAACCGTAAAAGATGCCGATGGCAACAAGTACAATACGGTTAAAATTGGCACCCAGGTATGGACAGTTGAAAACCTGAAAACCACCAAGTACAATGATGGTACACCGATACCCAATGTGCCTGATGATGAGTGGTCTAACTTAACGACAGGAGCCTACTGCAATTACGACAATCTTGAAAGCAATGCCGAAATCTACGGCAGGCTTTACAACTGGTATGCTGTAAACACTGGCAAGCTTGCCCCTGCAGGGTGGCACGTACCTACCGATGACGATTGGGCTATTTTAGAAAATTGCCTCATTGCCATCGGCTACAATTACGATGGCACTTTAGAAGGAAACAAGATTGCCAAATCGCTTTGTGCTAAAACCAACTGGGCATTATCGAGTGAGGCCGGAACTCCCGGCGCAGCACCCGAAAACAACAACAGCACCGGGTTTACAGCTCTTCCGGGTGGCTACCGTCGCAGCCACTATGGAGGTTTCGACCGCATTGGGAAGTCCGGCTATTGGTGGAGGTCTACCGTATACGATGGAAACACCGCCTACTACCGGCACCTGGATTACGATTACGAAGTCTTGCTCAGAGGCCTCGACTACAAGGCTAATGGTTTTTCTGTTCGGTTAGTAAGGGATTAATTTATTTGATTCATTTTTACCCTGAGCTTGTCGAAGGGTGACTATTTGATTGCACTGTTGTAAGGTAAAGCTTACGAGATTTCTCCCTTCGGTCGAAATGACGGGGCATTCATGGTTTTTTATATAGGAGGGGGTTGGTGGCCGCGAAGCCGCAACCAACCCCCTCCTGGTCAACGTAAGTGCCTGTTATCCCGAACGCAACAAAGTGGAGAGAGGGATCTCATATCGCAAATGGTTTCTTATTTTTAATTTATCGGAGAACAGTGTATTTAAATATCAAATCTATTTGGTACTTGTAAAGGTAAGAGGATATTTGCCACAAACCATCGAGAACGATAATACCCCGTCGGTTATAGTGCCAACATAATTGGTTATGGTATAATCGGGAAACTCGCCACCCATAGCAATCGGAATAATATTGTTGCCACTTAAGCTAACGTTGGTTGTTGTTGATGTGTATGCAATTCCATTAACTGTCATATCGAGCGAAACCGGCATGCGTGAAGAGAACTTCACCCCGCGCATAATCATGTTCAATGTAGAATCGCCATCGGTTGGGTTCACTTCTACCGAAACCGAATCGAGCGTGAAGAACGTTCCATCATTTTGGTTTACGCTCAATGATCCAACATAAGTTTCGCTTACAACTTCAACTACCGCTTCTTTCTGATCTTCATCTTTTTCGCAGCTTACAAAAGCCGCAACAACAAGTGCTGTTAAAAGCACAATTTTCATTTTACGCATTTCTTATAAATTTATAGTTAATGTTATTCCTGCCTGCAATGGTTTTCCTTTACTAAAGAAATTATTGCCAATCGATTTAAAATAAAAGGTATTGTACAATTCGTTGGTTAGGTTTTTTCCCCATAAAGTAAGGTCGAACACGCTCTTCTGAAAAGAGAGCGATGCCGACAATAAATTATATATTGGCTGCGACAAGGTGTTATCCTCGTTCCAATAAATCATGCCAATAGCCTGCCACGCACACGCGCCAACAATACGATCGATTACCTTTTTGTTGAGGTGAATTTTATACGCGGCATTTGCCGACACGGTATTTTGCGGAGCATAAGGGAGAAAATTGCCCGCATAACTGTTGTTTCCATCGTTGTACTCAACAAATCTGGCATTTGTATGTCCATAATTAACACCAACAGTCAGTTCTTTAAACTTGTACAGAGCCGACACCTCGCCCCCCACAACCCTCGACTTCCCAGCATTCGACATCATACGGCCTGTGCTTTTGCCTTGAGGGAAAACGGTTAACTGCTGATTATTGCAGTTGATCAGAAATGCCGACCAATCGAGTTGTAAGCAGTTATCGATGAGCATCAAATGGCTGCCAAGTTCAAAGTTCCAACTATATTCGGGCTTGTATGTTGTTGCCGATGCGGTATTGTAAGTTGTACTGCCCACTCCATCGAGATGCACACCAAGATCGGACATGAGGTTGTTCATCATCTTACTTTGTAATATGTCGGAGAAAATTTGGGTATTGAAGCCACCAGCCTTGTAACCCTTGGCCGCCGAAAAGTAGACATTCCCGTTCGTCAGGTTATACAACAACGAAGCTTTGGGCAAAAACTCAAGGAACGAAAGGCGTTCTTTCCCTTTGAAAACAGTAGTCAGTGCTTTATAATTGGGCATTGTTTTGGTGAACCGATAGTGGATTAATGCTGAATTATTGTAACTCATTGATGAAGATTCATAATCGAGGCGGGCTCCAATTTGCAATGTAAACTGCCCAACATTGCGCGAAACTTGTCCATAAAGAGCAGCACCGTAAGTTGGAACCACAAAATTACTCTCAATCGGGAACTCGTTCTCTTCAATCATGATATCGGCATCTTGAAAAACAGTGTGAATTCCACCATTGGCGTTTTCGAGGATCAGTTCATCAATACCATCTTCTTTGAACGTTACCGGAGCATTCATATCGATGTGTTTCATAAAGCCAAACGCCCCGGCTAGCCACTGCCACTGCTTACCCTCTTTCGATTTTAAAACAAAATCCTGACTCAGTGCATGTTCCTTTTGATGTTGTATGATTGTAAAAAACGATTCTGAAGTAAAATCATTATCGATAGACATTCGGTCGTTTGTAAACTGATAGCCGGTAACACTCGAAAGCAGAAAATTGTCGCCACTGTATTTTGCAACAATACCTTCGCTGATGTTTATTCGTTTGTATTCGCACGGATCATTGTATGAAACAGGGTTTTGCACGTTTGTTTGGTTGTCGAACATTGAATAAGCATAACCACCTTCGTTTGTATATCCAATCGATGCTATGTTCTCGACACTTACTTTTCTAGTTGGATGCCACGACGTGCGGATACGTACGCCGGCATCATCGCCCCAATCGCACTTTTCATTTCGGAACTCATTCTGAAAAAAACCATCGGTATGGGCATAAAACGCTCCTGCTGAATAGCCAAATTTTCTCGACACCTTCTTGTAAAACGAAGCTTTAGCCCTTATCGAGTTAGCCGAACCATATTCGGCCGACAACCTTACACCCTGATAAACCATAGGCGAAAGGGTATAAATATTCATTACCCCGCCAATAGTGTTGCGGCCATACAACGTACCTTGAGGCCCTCGCAGCAGCTCAACCTTACGGATATCGTAAAAGTTAAAGTTGTAATTGTTTTTATTGAGGCAAGGCAAATCGTCGATATTTAAGCCAAGAACTGGCTGATCAATACGCGATCCAAAACCCCTGATATAAATAGACGAAGTCATTTTAGAACCATAATCGGGCTGGTAGAAGTTTGGCGAAATGGCCGAAATATCCATCACCGAATGAATGCGCATCTCTTCGAGGTTAAACAACCCAAGTGTAGTAGAAGAAACCGGCTGAACCCGTGCATCTGCGTTCTGCTTAATTGGCGCAACAACATCAATAACTTTCAGTAGTTTAGATGTATCAGCAGGCTCCGATTTAGCTAAAAATAAAACAGACAATACGGCAAATAGTAAACTCACTCCACTAATTTTAAGGTTGTTGCATTTCGAATTTTGAGATCGAAATAAATTAAGTAGTATCGCAATTGATAACACCGCAAAAGTAAAAGCTTCAAAATGGCTGTCAACCCTCATTTGTGAGGGTTTTTATTTTACCTCGAAAGATGTTAATATTGCGGCTGAAATGGAAAGAGTTCCGCAGGTTATAATTATTGATCGAAACACGCTGAGTTGTATTGCGCTACATTCTATACTCTCAGATATAATCCCCTTTGCCGACATCCGCAGTTATAACTCTTTTACCGATTTCAGCCAAGCATCGCACAATATGGTGTTTCACTTTTTTGTTTCAGAAGATACAGTACTGCAAAACATTAACTACTTCCTTCATATTCAAGAGAAGGTTATTGTACTAACAACTACATCCGCAACGCCATTTGGGTTATCGTCGTTTAAAACAATTGATATTTCCCGTTCGGAAAAAGAGATAATAAAATCTTTCCTGAGTTTGCACAACACGGGGCATCAAAATGGCCACAAACGAATTCAGGAACATAACGACAAAGGCAACCTTCTATCAGAAAGAGAGAAAGATGTTCTATCGCTTTTAGTGCGAGGGTACATTAATAAAGAGATTGCCGACAAATTAAACATTTCAAAAACGACCGTTATTTCTCACCGGAACAATATTGCCGAGAAGTTAGGCGACCGCTCTATTGGCCGCTTAACTATTTATGCGGTGCTGAATGGCATTGTCGACCTTCACGAACTTTGCCTGTCGGAGCCGTGATGATTGCAAAATAAAACTGAGAACTAGAAAGTATCGTTACATTCTGCTAAAATGAATATCAGGGAATTTTCTATTTCATCAACAAAATCTTTCGCGATACATTTCCTGAACGGATCAGGTAGATGCCATTTTCCTGTCCTGAAAGATCAATGCTTATTGTTTCTGAATCTGCTGTTCCTCTCATAATGACTTTTCCCTGAAGATTAATTACTTCGTAG
>JAAYAG010000028.1 GCA_012719495.1 Bacteroidales bacterium | reverse complement strand
TCAATAAAAGACCTCGCTTTGCACCACGAGCCGATTGTTTTCAATAAAAATTGGGAAAGCAAGTGCTCTAACCATGGAAAATTGATAACATTGCTCGGGCTTAACCCACACCTGCGGATTCTAGGTATCAATCGAACGGCAGCGAAGGGCATCGCTCAACAGTGTGCTGCTCCGAATTCCAGCCCAGACTAAAACCACTCATCGGTATTAGAATGGATCTTTCCCGAAGATAGAATTGAGAAAGTTTTCGGCGCCTGATTTTCCACTCTCTTCACGTTCTTTTTTTGCCTGTTCCTTTTCTTTTTTCTTTTTCGCACGGGCTTTTTCTTTTTGCCTCTTTTTTAGGTCGGATTCGTTCCACAGAACAGCCCTTACCGAAACACCCACTTGGCTTTGGTACCACGATTCTCGTCCATAGATATTAAAGTTTGGCTTATAATCCAACGAAACATTCCAGCGTAACATGGTGAGTTCGACGCCGGCAATTAAATCTGCGCCAATTGTTTTTACCTGTGTTTTTCCTGTGGTTGGTTCAGTGTTTCCTTTTAGGGAGTATTTTTCCCAACCGCCACTTAAGCCGGCTCCCATGTAAAAGTTGAATTTCCGTGAGATAATATTTTGATGGTATTCGCCTAAAAGGTGTATGGTAGTATTGTCTTTAAAGTTGGTTTGGGCTATGGCTTCCAGCGTCCCTTTTTTCAGAATGCGTTGTTGAAGGGTTATTCCCGCTGTTCTGATTTGGTCGTTGTTGCCAAGCCGAATCCCAGCTGTGGTTATATAGCCTTGTGCAAAAGAAATTGGTACAAAATTGGTTGCCAATACAATTAGTAATATAAAAGACTTGATTTTCATTAGTTCGGTATTTGCAATACAGAACGAAATATATGGTTTTTTATTGAATGTTGACCGGTCTATTGTTTCTATGTCTTTCAGTAATATAAAAGAGATTTACAACTAAAAAAGATGGCTGAAAGATCCGGGAAGTGTCTAACAGCCAATCACTTTTATTGGGAAAAAATCAAAAAAATATATTATACGGGAATTATTTCATTTTCCGTATTGCATTCAAACTTATTCGCTATAAGCTATCTCCAAAGTCGGCTTTAAACTTGGCAATAAGTTTCTGAGGCCAATCGCTGGTTGGCGCCAATCGGCCATTAAAGAAACGCAGCACGGCTGGTTCTTCAACAAATTTCAATCCGCCAACTAAATCCCTGTTGTGGAAGAGCCAGTTTACACGGTCGATCACGTACATGGTTTGCGAAAGGGTGAAAACACGGCGAGGGAAGGCCAGGCGCAACAATTCCATGTCGGAAAGCACATCGTTGCCATTGGCATCGCGTACGCTTGATATGGTTCCCCGTTCCATCCCACGAATTCCTGAAATAATAAAAAGTGCTGCTGCCAGCGCGCCTGCCGGATATTCTTCTTGCGGAATATGGGGCAAAAAGCCCATACAGTCGATATGTGCGCCGAGGGCACCAGCAGGAGTTATTACCGGAATCCCAAGCTTATCCATTTCGTTTACAGCATATTCAATAAACGAAGGCGATTGGCTGATTACTGTTTCGTCGGTTGTTTCACGCAACCCAACGGCCATGGCTTCAATTTCCCTAACAGACATACCTCCGTAGGTTAAAAATCCTTCGTAGAGGATTACCAACTCGCGCATTTTCATGTACAAGTCGTGGTTGTTGGTGCAAATACCTCCTCCGCGAGTCGAGCTTACTTTGCGGCTCGAGAAATATACAACGTCAGCAAAGCCGCACATCAATTTTAGGATTTCGCTAATCGGGGTATTCTTAAATTCTTCTTCTCTCTTTTTAATGAAATAAGCATTCTCGCCAATAAGGCTGGCATCCAGCACAATCATGATTCCATGCTCGTCGGCAATTTTCTTCACGTCACGCATGTTCTGTATCGAGAATGGTTGTCCTCCAATTAAGTTGGTCGATGCTTCGAAGCGGATGAACGGAATTCTTTCTTTGCCATATTTGGCAATGATTTCGTTAAGCTTATTTGTGTCGATATTTCCCTTGAACGGAAAACTGCTTTTGATTTTCAGTGCCTCCTCGGTGAATATTTCAAAAATTGTTCCCCCGTTAAGTTCCATGTGGGCTTTTGTTGTTGTAAAGTGGTAATTCATAGGAATTACATCGCCACTTTTAATAAAAGCTTGAGAAACAATGTTTTCGGCAGCACGTCCCTGGTGGGCAGGAAGAAGGTAGTGCTTCCCGAAGACTTCCCGAAGTGCTTCTTCCATGCGGTAAAAACTTTGCGAACCGGCATACGCATCGTCGGCTTGAAGCATTGATGAAACCTGATTATCGCTCATGGCATTGGTCCCTGAGTCGGTGAGCATATCAAGAAAAACATCTTTTGTACTCAACTGAAACGTATTGTAGCCTCCGTTCTCGATGGCGAGAAGGCGTTCTTCGATAGGTTTTAGAAATAATTTCTGTACAACACGTACTTTATGAAGTTCTATTGGAATCTGAGCTCCACTAAAAAACTTTACAGTGGTTTGGTTTGTTTGTCCCATTATTATGAAATGATTTATAATTTGTAAGTAAAAGTTGTTAATAAATTACGAAATGAAATTTCGCCGACTAATTTAGCAATAATTTACAATAATCCTCATGGTGGATTATTTTTTTGATTTCACTGTTGTCCGGTAAAGCTTACGAGATTTCTCCCTTTGTCCGAAATAACGGGGCATTCGCAAATGGTTTGTTATTTTTAATTTACCGGACAACAATGTTTTGATTTAAAATCGTGCAGAATTTTGAGTATTGGGTTGATGTTGTTTCGACCTTGTTTTTGCTGATAACCATTTTTCGCTCGGGGATATGGGCTAAACCGGAAGAGAACCCAAAGGAGAAAATAGAAAAGGAAAGTTTTGTTGGATGCAAAAAAAAAGGTTGCCCTTTCTAAAAGACAACCTTTTTGAGCCGAATCACAGATTCGAACTGTGGACCCCGAGATTACAAATCACGTGCTCTGGCCAACTGAGCTAATTCGGCTTTTAATAATTGAGAGCGGGAGACGGGATTCAAACCCGCGACCCTTAGCTTGGAAGGCTAATGCTCTATCGACTGAGCTACTCCCGCAATCGATTAATAAATTATTACTTATTAATCAAAAAAAGTGGGGAGAGCAGGATTCGAACCTACGAAGGCGTTGCCAATAGATTTACAGTCTACCCCATTTGGCCACTCTGGAATCTCCCCATTTTGTAACAATTATAAAAATTGCCGCTTGTCAACATTTTAAGAACTTGAGCCGAATCACAGATTCGAACTGTGGACCCCGAGATTACAAATCACGTGCTCTGGCCAACTGAGCTAATTCGGCAAGTGGGTAAGCTTACTGTGTCGCACCGCTACAACCGCCTATCCTTGCTGCCTTCCGACCCTGGGGAGTTTCAGCAGGAGCTGGTCGCACAGGACTTACCCGGCTGCAAAAGTAGAAAATTTTGTAATTCCGCAAAAAAAAATACGTACAACATGGGCATTTTTACGGTCCTTCTTAAAAGATACCTCAATGTTGTAGGGTAATTGTTCTGATATACAGATATATGTCTTTTCGATTTTTTTACAGCTAATAGATAAAAAAGTGTTAAAAACGATAAAATGATTATTAAAGATAAAACGGTATATTTGCCGGTATTGAATACCTTATAAAAACAAAACAATATGGAACTAAACAAAAGTATACTCTTGAATAAAGCAATGATTTGGGGGCTTTTCACCGGAATTGCCTCAATATTAGTTGCAAGCGCTTTTTATATTGCGGGTCAGTTTCTGTCTCCGGCTCTTGGTTGGGTGTTGTTTCTGGTTTATACAGGCGGCATTGTTATGTCGGCCAAAGCGTATAAAAAAGCTATCGCCGAAGATGCTCCATTTGCCTACGGGAAGGCTGTAGGGCTGGGGGTAGCTACGTTGTTTTTTGCTTCAATCATTATGGCTCTTTTTTATTATATCCTTTATGCCTTTGTTGACCCACAACTTGTTGATCAGGCTGCAGCCTTGGCTGAAGAAGCCTCGCTTCAGATGGGATTAAGTGAAGAAATGGTTGAACAGCAGATGGTCATTCAGCGTAAGTTGTTGAGTCCTATGTTTATTGCAGTAAGCCAAATGTTCAATGTTATTCTTTTTGGCTTGTTCATTTCAATTATCACGTCAATATTTCTGAAGAAAAAGCCCGAGAACGGTTTCAATGCTGCAATGAACGAAATTGACAACGAATAGTAAAACACGCTCCATGGATATATCAGTTGTAATACCACTTTTCAACGAAGAGGAATCGCTGCCCGAACTTGTCGCCTGGATTAAGAAGGTGATGGATGAACATCATTTTAGCTATGAAATTATCATGGTCGACGATGGAAGCCGCGATAGCTCCTGGGCCGTAGTACAGCAACTTTCGGCAGAGAACCCTGTAATTTCCGGCATCAGTTTTCAGCGGAATTATGGCAAAGCGGCAGCGCTTCACATCGGTTTTCAAGAGGCAAAGGGGGATGTGGTAATTACTATGGATGCCGATTTGCAAGATAGTCCGGATGAAATTCCTGAACTATACCGAATGATCACCAAAGACGGGTACGATCTTGTTTCGGGTTGGAAAAAAGTACGCCACGACCCTGTGCTGTCGAAAAACTTGCCGAGCAAGTTTTATAACTGGACAGTGCGTCGTATGACCAAAATTAAGCTCCACGATATGAATTGCGGGCTCAAAGCGTATAAGAAACAGGTAATTAAAAGTATTGAAGTGTATGGCGACATGCACCGCTTTATCCCTGTTCTAGCCAAATGGGCCGGGTTTAAGAAAATTGGAGAAAAAGTAGTGAAGCATCAGGAACGGAAATACGGTGTTACTAAGTTTGGCCTCGAACGTTTTATTCGTGGCCCGCTCGATTTGCTTTCGGTTATGTTCATCTCAAAATTCGGGAAACGCCCTATGCACTTGTTCGGTGTTCTGGGTACTCTTATGTTCCTTGTCGGTTTTTTTGCCGCATTATGGGTTGGGGTAGCAAAGATTTATGCACTCAAACAAGGCATCCGGCTGGCATTGGTCACCGATAACCCTTATTTTTATATTGCGCTCACTTCAATGATTATTGGTACACAACTTTTCCTTGCCGGTTTTATTGCCGACTTGGTAACACGCAATTCGCCCGATAGAAATAATTATCAGATTGGCGACAGAACAAAGTAGAAAGTAAAGAATTTTATATTGATAGCAAGGTGTTCAGCAGAGCACCTTTTTTATTTTATGATTGATCGCTATTCATAAAAGCAGTACCTTTCTTCAGATAAACAACTTTTGTATGACTAGTGGTGGAGGGATTCAGACTGATTATGAACTTTTTCTGAATGCATTGTTGCATGGAGACAGGCGCAGCGCAGTGACTGTTGCCCGTAAATATGCAGGTTCGCACAATATGATTAAGTTCTTTTACGATAATATTGTTAAATCGTCGCTTTATCGCGTTGGCGAACTATGGGAGTATAATAGCATAACCGTTGCTGCAGAGCATCTTGCTACGTCTATTTCCGAATCAATTATGAACGATCTTTACGAGAACGTTATTTCAGACGAACGCTTGCCGTATAAGGTAGTACTCGGATGTGTTGAAAATGAGCAACATCAGGTTGGGGTTAAGATGGTGGCCGACATCTTTGAAATGCATGGATGGGACACTTTTTTTCTTGGGGCCGGAATACCCATTTCTGAATTAATTGATTATGCATCAGGTGTTAATCCTGATGTTATAGCCCTTTCGTTAACAATTTATTCTCACCTTACCGGGCTCGAGAAAATGATTGTGGCTATCCATCAATACTGGCCCCATATTCCAATAATTGTTGGCGGGCAGGCTTTTTTGCATGGAGGCCAAGAGGTGGTTGAAAAATATCACCAAGTGTCATTATTGCGGAGTTTTGAGGAAATTGAACAATATATTACAAAATTTTCAGACCATGAATAGAGAAGGATTGATTGAATCTGCCGGCAAATTAATAAGTTTTGATTCGGCAGCGGTGTTGGAGTATGAGAAAAAACTGCCAATAATGGTGCAACTCATGAATGAAAAAATGGAGGCACGGAACGATATTAGTGATCTGGTGGGGGATAATGTGCTTATGATGAGGGATAATCATGCAAATCATGCCCGGTTCATTTTGTCGGTAATGCAGAATTTTAATGCCGAAGTCCTTGTCGATACTATTTTGTGGGTTTTCAGGGCATACCGGAGCCGAAATTTTCATAGCAGCTATTGGGCGGCACAACTTAACACATGGCTTCTGGTTTTTGAGTCAGAACTTTCTCCTTCGGCTTATCGCGAAATTTGGCGAATCTACAATTGGATGCAGGTAAACATACCGTCGTTCGTGATTTGTTCCGACGATAAATTGAGCGAAAATAAGTCGAAACACATTTCCGATTGATTATAAGTGTGTTGCTTGAGTTTGTTATTACATTATAGATAAGGAAAGCCAATGATCGATAATTGGAAAGAGGAGATATTACAAGCCGCAATTGAAAGCAAAACGTTGGCTATTGCCGTGTTTTCCGTCGATGGCGGATTAATATATTGTAACTTGGCGATGAAAAAGCTTTGTAAAGGCAAGGCCGATGGGAATTTTGTTAACCCTACATTGCCGAGGCTTATTGAAATTACAACGAAAGAGACGTTTAGCGGGGTAATTACCTTTGCCGACGAGTCGAACAACAATTATTCTATCGAGGGTACCGCCTCTCAAAAAAATGGCGAAATCTTTATTTTCGGAGAAGTGAATGTAGCTCAACTGGTGAAGCAGAACATTACAATGACCTTGCTCAATCAACAAATCAATAATCTTCAACGTCAGCTCATTAAGGAGAAGAAAATGTTGTTGAAAACAAATGCCGATTTAGCCGAATTAAATGCTGAAAAAAACCGGATACTTGGCATTGCCGCTCATGACCTCCGAAATCCAGTGGGAGCAACCAGTGCGTATGCCGATCTGATTAAGGAAAGCATTGATTCATTGAATAGGGATGAGACAATTAAATATCTCAATATTATAGATTCGAATGGACGTTTTGCGCTCAATCTTTTGGATCAGCTCCTCGATATTTCAGCCATCGAATCGGGTAAAATAGAACTCAATATGGCACTGAATAATTATGTCTCACTTATTCATAGTGTTGTGGAGGCGTTGGCTATTTTTGCCAACAAAAAGAAAATCTCGATTGAAACCCGTATTGACGCCAAAAATTTGCTCTTTGTATTTGATGAGATAAGAATTACACAGGTGTTGGAGAACCTTATCAGCAATGCATTGAAATACTCACCTCCTGAAACTAACGTTCTTATAACTGTCGGTATCGAAAACGGGAATGTTGTGACGAATGTTGCCGATCAGGGACAAGGTATCCCTCCCGAAGAAATGACAAAACTGTTTAGGCCATTTGGTACCACTAAGAATAAAGCTACTGGTGGTGAAAAAAGTACCGGATTAGGACTTTCCATCGTACAAAAAATAGTAACGCTCCATCATGGCACTGTTGAGGTAGATAGTGTGGTAGGGAAAGGTTCCGTTTTTCGTTTTAGTTTGCCATACAAAACTGAAATGTAATAGCTATAAATTTTTTCCTGGCCACAACTTCATGCCAACTTTCCCTGCTCACGCACATCCTTTCGTGTGATATAGCCACAGGCTAAAAAACAAAAGCTATAGGTTCAAAAGCTGGCATTGCCGGGCTTTATCTCGTCTGAACTGTGATTTTTATGATTATTTGATTAGCATGATTATATTTGAACGTAATAAAATATCACGTGAATCATTCTAATCAAATAAATCAAGATTCGGACATTTTTGTCAATAGCAATACCCCGCAGGTATATGCCATTTTCCGTGACAACTTGGGTACCATAACACACCTTAAATCGGGCAGCGAAACGCTGGAATACAGCTACGATGCTTATGGCAGAAGAAGGGACAAAGACGATTGGAGCTACACGTTGAGCGGCGAGCCTGTACTTTTTGCCGACCGCGGCTTTACCGGGCATGAGCACCTTACCCAGTTTGGGTTGATCAATATGAACGGTCGGCTTTACGACCCCCTTGTTGGCCGTTTCCTAAGCCCTGATAATTATGTGCAAAGCCCCGACTTTACCCAGAGCTTTAACCGGTATGGGTATTGCTGGAACAATCCGTTGAGGTATACCGACCCGAGCGGGGATACTCCTGTTAATCTGGTTGCTGCTGGAATTGGAGCCGTTATTGGAGGTGTTATAAATCTCAGCTTGAATTGGGATAACTGTGGCGGTTTTTGGGAATATGCTGCTGCCTTTGGTGTTGGTGCTGTTGGAGGTGCTGCAAGCGGTGCACTTTTAGGAACTGATGGAGGGGCATCGTTCTGGGCAGTGGTTGGAGTTGGTGCTGCCTCTGGTGCTTTAGCTTCTGGGACAAATGATATAATAGCCCAGACCACTAATAATTTCCAAGGCAATGTTAATTGGAACCATGTTGGTCAAATGTCTGCTTCAGGTTTTGTAGCTGGAGGACTAAGTTCCATGGTGGGATACAGCATAAGCTCCTCACAACTTATCAATGGTGCTATTAAAAGTCCAATGTTAAGGTCATTGATAGCTTCGCCTGTTACCTCTGCTGTTGGTCATGTTGCTGGTGGAACTGTTTATGGAAAGCTTAGTGGCCAAAGTTGGAACGAAGCTTATAATAATTCTTTCGATGGCATAGGCAACAGCATGGTTGTTGGTACTGCCATTGGATTGGGGTCTACCTATATTTCATCGAAGGCAAATGGAATTAATCCTTTGACTGGGAAAAAATTGACTTCAAATCCAAATATTCTTACTGAAAATGGTATCTATGGTACTCAAAAGGGAACAAATCCAGAAATTATTAAAGCATATTATGAGCAAATGAAGTCAGGTACATTTGATATGGACTATAGGATTGGGGGGTTTACTTCAGAGGGCAAATACTATATTGGAGACGGACATCATAGAATTAATGCAGCCTATATGTATTATAAAGAAACAGGCAGTAATTATTATATTAATCATTTAATAAATACTGGTAGGTGGACTCCTGCTAATCCCACTAATTATGGTTTAAAAATTTATAAATTTGATTGAAATGAAATTAGTAAGTAATATTCTTAGAAATTCAACCTTTTCAATTGCTCCTTTCGAATTAGAAATGGGTACTATTATACTCCTTTTTATTTCAGTAGGCAAAGATGTAAAAGTTTGCGAGAATAAAGAAATAGGATTTATAGTTAAACAAAAACCTTATTGGGTAGAGTTTGATTTACATGTAAATGATGAAGAGGCAGTTAAAGTGATTAATGACAATATTGAATATCTTTCACCATTTCTATCACAACAAAATAAACATGTGAGTAAAGATATTTTGCATACTTTATCTGGCATGGATGTAAGGTTAATAAATATGTTTATTAAAAGAAAAGTGGAGAATGAAAATTTTTTTGAGATCAATACCGCTGGAATAGGAACAACTTCGATTAAGTTTATGTTTGATTTCTTAATAAGCGAAATAAAAGATAGCAACTTTAATGTCTCATATATGGTAATTGAACCAAATGAAAAGGTAAAGAGAATTAATCCTATTTTTATTTCAGAGAATAATATAGAAGAAATTTTTATAAGTATTTACTGACAGTCTCCCCTACTCCTACTACACCTCGTTTGAGCGCAGCGGTAACGAGGTGTAGAATTTTACTCGTCTGTGACGAGGTTATTGAGTTGATTTAATAACAAATGATCTTTTGCGCAAGCAAGCACTATAACAACCAGCCCTGCCGCAAGGTAGGGCTGGTTAAATTGTCTGAACTTTGATTTTTATGATTATTGGATTTGCATGATTACCCAGACTGGTCGGGATTTGTAATCCCGACCTCATTAACAAAAGGATTTGCAATCCGGTTTCACACCTAATTTCACTATCTTTAACCAATGGGAATCAAAAACAAAATAGTACCGGGTAGCACCTATTATCTAACGCTGACTATTGTAGAATGGATAGATATCTTTTCGCGCCCGGTTTACAAACATCTTACTATTGACTCACTGAACTACTGCATTGCTAACAAAGGGCTGAAAGTGTACTGCTGGTGTTTGATGAGCAATCATTTGCATTTGATCGTCAGCGCAGGCGATGAGGGTAACCTGTCTAATATCCTGCGCGATTT
>JAAYAG010000027.1 GCA_012719495.1 Bacteroidales bacterium | reverse complement strand
TTTTGTTCCTCTTTTGTTTTAACAATATTCCAGGCATCTGCACGACCAAGTGCAAGTGAGGCAAGAAAACAGAGTAGATGAGATTTTCCGGAACCGAATTCAGCCTGTATCCAATAACCCTGTCCAACAGGGTTATCACGTCGTTCTCGTTTGTATGGTGCCGCAACATTGCGAAATATGTCGTTTAGAAAAGGCCTTACCGGATCGATCTGAAACTCTTCAATTGTTTTAAGCTCCGGCTTCCTTGAACGTCTGGATTCTTCTGAATTTGAATCAGCCCAGACATGTTTCTCAAGAGAATAGACAGAGATTATTTTTTCCGGTATGTTACAAATCTGGTCGAGGCTCTTTCTGGCACTGAACAGGTCTTCTTTATCCATAGTTAATCCCTTAACTCCCAAAGATGATTATCAGCAATTAAATTAGTAGGTAATGTATAGCTTCCGTCTGGATGATTTGGAAACATTGTGACTCTTCCTGCATTTCGTTTACCTGGTAAAAGTAATACAATTCGGTCATCATCTGCAGCCATGGTTCTGAGGAGATTCAACTCCAGATGATATGCGAAAAGCATTTCGAGATTGGCCAGTACCAGAAGGCTCTTACCTTTTAATTGTTTACGCAAAAAATTTTCAAAAGCCTTTCCAACATGCGCAGCAGTGGGTTCAGGCCTCTTTGCTTCATTTTCAACTAATAACTTGAATTCATCATCAGGGATCGATTCAAGTATACCTCTATTGACCGATAATGCATGGGGAAACTTTGTCCCATCCTGTAGTTTTGCTTTTCTTAATTTAAAATCGAAAGCATTAAGCTGGCTATACGTTCCAAGTATTCCATACAAGTGCCTGCCGCTCGAAACTGACAATTTCTCACGAAGGGCTTCAACAATATCTGCGTCTTTCAATTTTGCCCTTTCCGCATGATCAGCATTTCAGTTATTTCTGCTAAATGATATTTTGTTGTAAATTGTTTAATACCATCAATATTGCTAACTTTACTTATATAACCATTATTTCGTAATTCATAGAGCATTGCTTCAATGCAGTCAGGTTCCCAAAGCATTGCAGAGATATATGAATTACCTTTAAGTAAATTGTGGGCATACATACCGGGTTCTTTAAACTCGGAATGCAATATGTACGTAAAAGATGCAAGATTAGGTTTGCGGTTTTTAAGTGTTAGTTCCTGTTTCTGTAATTTGCACATATTAGTTTTTACAAGAACATCAACAATTGCCTGAACGCACTTATCATTACTTTTCATATTTGGAAAAGTGGCATCTGTATATTGCACAATTTCATTTCTTTTTACAAAACCTTTTGAAATAGAAGGCAAAAGCAGTTCTATAATTATTTGATGCAGAAATGGTTCTGCGTGAATATATTTGTAAAAACATACATCTTGTAGGTCTGGTGTATTTACGAAGCTATGGCCAAAACGTATAAGTGAAAGGTCTACATTACCACCTGAAAACAGCCTCTTAACAACGTAATTTGCGTATCTATTACGAGACTCTCCACTATTGTAATGTAGATTGTTTTTTATAAATGCTGTTATTGCATTGATATCTTGTGTTTCGGGGAGTTGTGGTAAAATTTCCAATGAATCCCTTGTTACTGCGTTTGCAAATATGGGTAAGCTTTTCTCATTATCTTTATGTGGTATTTTATTTTCTTTATCGTATGGAGAACCAAAGAGATTAGTCTGTTCAGGTTCAGCAGTTTTGTTAATCGTATGTTTACTATTAAACCTTATTGCTAAAACCTTGAATAACTTGAATAATGCTACTGTGTTTTCTTTTATAAGAGTTTTTTTCGCAAGCACCTTATTGTTAGCATCCAAAACAGCCTCAATTGTGCCATGTTCTGCCAATAGCTCTTTCGCAAGGGGTTTCACATCCTTTTGGGGTATCCCATACATAAGAAGTAGTTCTAAAAGCTGCTCGTCTGATAATTTTTCACCTTTCAGTAAGCGCTTTCGAGCTCTCTCTCTATGTCCTTTTAAATTGTTTTTTTCCATATTACTGTCATTCATCACTACTTGCACCGCCAGATCTCACCCAGGTATCAACTTCATCTTTTCTAAATTTCCAATATCTTCCAACCCTGTGTGATGGCATGGATTTTTCGTCTATCCATTTATATACGGTATCCCTCTTAATTCCTAAGTAAACAGCAATTTCATCAACAGACAGCCAACGGTCTTCAATTGAATTCACAGAAACATTCATAGGTGAAATATTATTGGCTTGTTTTGCCTGAACGCGTCGTTTCATTTGGTTCAACCCTGCTCCATTCGGTTCAAATCGGTTTAATCCAATATAGATTCAGGTGTGATTTTTTTGCAAGGTATGAGTTTTAATTCTGAATAAAAAGCAGTTTTTTATAGGTTTTATCTATTTTTTTCAGCCACACGATGTGGCTTCTTTTTAATGGGGGGCTGTCTTATGTTTTATTTCTTTTTCTGCCGCCGATTATAGAGTTTAATTTATTCCGGTTTATTTCCACTAACGGGTCGCTGCACAGTTGTAATTGGGCTTTGACAATTACAACTTGCAGCTGTTGGTGGCCTGTTTGTTGGCTCTTTGCCATGGATGGCAATTTTTTCATTACTATCCCAACGCACATTGAACTTCATTTTCTTGAAATGCTGTATTGTTGTACAAAGCTTTATGTGATGGTTTGAGAAGATATACATCACTCAGACCTTCTAGTATCCCATATTTTTCAACTAGCGGTTTAAATTTTTCGTTCCCAAAGCAACTCAAGCAGTTGTAGAAAAGTATTATTAATTCGTCTACACATAGCTGTGAACGTACAATATTTACATAAAATTGCCTGTCAATGCCGTTTGTTGTATCTATGTATTTAATGATATTGTAAAGGGTCCTGAAGTAATGTCCAAGTCTTGATTCTTGGTTATTGTAATGGTTCAGCGTGAAAAGGAATTCTCCATAATGTAACTTAAATACAATTATGGAGGTCAAAATGAGGAAAAACCGTCACAATTATACGGCCAAAGAAAAAGTTGCGATTATAAAACAACACTTAGTCGAACATACTACCGTTTCAGAACTGT
>JAAYAG010000004.1 GCA_012719495.1 Bacteroidales bacterium | reverse complement strand
TGCGAATGAATAGCTCCGGCCTTTAGGGATTTATTATTGATGATTTATTATTTGTTCGGAATGCGGATCTTTTCTTTTTAACACAAAGACACAAAGACGCGAAGAATTATGATTGATTAACTGGGTAGGGAGTAGTGAGTAGTGGGTAATGAGTAGTGGGTAATGAGTATTGGGTAGTGAATAGTGGGTAGTGAGTAGTGGGTAGTGAGTAGTTTTTTCTTTAAATACAATAATGATTTTTGATTAACGATTTTCTATTGCTTTCAATGCTTTCTATTGCTTTCTATTGCCTTCTATTACTTTCAATGCCTTCTATTGCTTTCAACTGCTTTCAACTGCCTTACCAGGCTGCTTTATCATTGTCAACTGTCCATTTTCCATTGTCAATTCAACATAGCCGCGGTAGGATGATGGCAAAAGAGATAATGTGTGGTCGGGCGCAATAAAAGCCCCCTTCCCATTCCCCCCAAGGGGGAAAGTCTGTAGAGACGCGATTAATCGCGTCTCTAAAGACAGGACAAATTATCAATATCCAATATTGAATATCCAATTTCCAACTCTATTGCGGGCTAAATGGGGTAAAATATTTGGCTAAAGCCATGATTTGTTGATGCTGGAAATTCCAATTCATGGGCTGAAGCCCATGGCTATTCACCAAGGCAATTCATATTTATTGATAAATTTCGTCCAAAACCCGCAAATCAATTAAATTTGTTTTTAAAAGCAGGAAAAGACTAAAATGCACAGCAGAGAACATTATGCCTGCGCGGTTTTGGTCGGTTTTGAAATTGCACTTGGTATAACTTTCACATAACAATGAACGAATTAACCATTAAACAAGCACAAAAACAGGTCGATGAGTGGATACGCACCATTGGTGTACGTTATTTCAGCGAATTAACCAACATGGCCATCCTTACTGAAGAGGTGGGCGAACTGGCCCGTATTATGGCCCGCAAGTACGGTGACCAATCGTTCAAAGCCGGCGAAACTGCCGATACCCTGGCCGACGAAATGGCCGATGTGCTTTGGGTGCTCATTTGCCTGGCCAACCAAACCAACGTAGATTTGGAAGAAGCTTTCCGCAAAAATATCGAGAAGAAAACCCTGCGCGATAAGGAAAGGCACGCCTCCAACGAGAAATTGAAAGAAGATTTGTCGAGAAAGTGATTTTTTACCTGCTTGTTTACAATGCTTAGTTTTTGTAGTTTTATTCTTCCAAATTTGAATGCTATGGAACTGGACGTGATCATGAACAAGATTTTTGAAATCAGGGGGCAGCGGGTGATGCTCGACTTTCATCTGGCCGAGCTTTACGGGGTGGAAACCAAAGTGCTTAAGCAGGCTGTACGAAGGAATATCGACCGCTTCCCAAAGGATTTTATGTTTGAGCTAACTCAAACAGAGTTTGAAAATTTGAGGTCACAATTTGTGACCTCACCTTTACAGTCAACACGTTACGGGACAATCGTCTTTACGGAACAAGGTGTTGCGATGCTTTCAAGTGTATTGCGAAGCGATACCGCTATCAAAGTGAACATCGAAATTATGAGGGCATTTGTTTCAATAAGAAGAATGGCTTTGAACTACTCCGATTTGGTTTCGCGCATCGATTCGTTGGAAGAAAAATTCGACGAACAGTTTACCGAAGTTTTTCAAGCCCTGCGTTACCTCATTGAACCACCCCAAAAACCAAGAAAAAAGATAGGATACATTACCAACGATGATAACAATTAACAGCTATGAAAACAGAACAATTTAATTTCGACCACACAGAATTGGAGAACGACTTACAAACCATAATCGCCAATGCCAAAACCATTCATAATACTATTGAAAACAAAAAGCTGGCTTTGTCGTTTATCGACCTTACCACGCTTAACTCAACCGATACCGTTGAGCATGTACAACAGTTCACACAAAAAGTAAACGATTTTCCATCGCAGTTCAAAGAGCTCGACAATGTAGCTGCCATTTGCGTATACCCCAACATGGTAGCCACCGTTGAGAAAACGCTTCAATTACCCGAAGTGAACATTGCCGCGGTTTCGGGAGGTTTTCCCTCGTCGATGACGTTTACCAAAGTAAAGGTTGAAGAGACCAAACTGGCCCTCAAAGCCGGTGCCGACGAAATTGACATTGTGCTGGCTCTCAGCCATTTTCTTGCCGGTGATTATCAAGCCGCCCACGACGACATTGCAGCCATAAAAGCCTGCATGGGCGATGCCCATTTAAAAGTTATTCTTGAAACCGGAGCCCTAAAAACCCCCGAGAATATATGGAAAGCATCGGTACTGGCCATCAATGCCGGAGCCGATTTCATAAAAACGTCAACGGGTAAGATTGAACCTGCTGCTACCCCAATGGCAGCTTACGTTATGTGTTCGGCCATTGCCTGGCATTACAGCGAAACAGGCGAGAAAATTGGTTTCAAACCTGCTGGAGGAATTTCTTCCACCGAAGATGCCCTCATTTATCTGTCGATTGTAAAAGAGCTGCTGGGCGATGAGTGGCTCACCCCAAAACTCTTTCGTATTGGAGCCAGCCGATTGGCAAATAACCTGTTAAGCGATATCTGCGGAAAAGAAACCCGTTTCTTCTAGGCCATGCGTTGCATTGTGTCGCCAAGTGCCGACCCGGTCGTAAACCTTGCTGCCGAAGAAGTTTTCTTTCGGAACGGGAAAGAGGATATCCTGTTCCTGTACAGCAACAGTCCATCGGTGATTATTGGCAAACACCAAGTTACCCTTGCCGAAGTTAACCCTGTAATGATTGCCGAAAACAACATAAAGGTAATCAGACGTTTGTCGGGTGGCGGTGCGGTATATCACGACAGCGGGAACCTCAACTTTTCGTTTCACAAGACCGTAGCAGACCCGGCGAAGACCAGCTTTGGAGATTTTTCTGAGCCTATTGTAAAGGTGCTAAAAACCATGGGGATAGATGCCACAAGCAATGCCCGAAATGACATCATCTTTGATGGTAAAAAACTCTCGGGCCACGCACAGCACGTTTTTCGAAACCGGGTTCTCAGTCATGGTACCTTGTTGATAAACTCAGACTTAACCCATCTTTCCAGAGCGCTTAAAAGAGAATCAGGGCAATTCGAGGGTAATGGTATCCCTTCGGTACGAAGCATGGTAAGCAGCCTTTCCGAAATTACCGGCAACACCATTTCTGTTGAAAGCGTTATGCAGCATATTGTACAACATATACAACAGGAAAACCCATCGGCCAGGATATCAACCCTTTTTAATGAAATGATTGCGGAAATAGAGATGCTCGCCCGCACAAAATATTCTACATGGGAATGGAATTACGGGTACTCGCCTCCCTATCGTTTTTGTAACAGCATCGATACCGGGGAAAACACCACCCTCGCTTGTGAACTTACCGTAGAAAAGGGGATTATTACAGAAGCTTCATTAACGGGGAATTACATTTCACCAGGACAATTAAAAGGGATAGAAAACCAACTTGCCGGATTACGTCATTCGCCCTATGAAATAATTACGTTTGTAAAATCGACACTACCTGAAGAGAGCGTTTTTGGGTTCGAACGCTTACTCCTCTGAGCCCTTTTTCACTGTTGAGAATGTCGATACCCGGTGCTGGGAAATGCCTCCAAGGGACTCTACATCGACAAAAACAACAAATTCAGACTGTATCTCGCTATGTTTTACATCAATTTCAACCACTCCATTATCAGGAACAGGAATATTGTTTTCCCACACCAGTGTAGTTTGGTAGCTCCACACATTATCGGTCATGGCGGTTCGCTTTGAGACAATTTCGGCTGAGACTTTCTGATTTTCTTCAACTCTCCGTGCTTCCAAATTTCCGCGGGTAGTAATTTCAATCAGTCCAACCGAGTTTAGCCCTGTATACCGCTGAATATCTACCGGATTAGTGCTTATATTGATAGACTTCACCTCGGTAGGATTAAGCATGTTCAAGGCAGCAATATCGGTTCCCATTTTTTGGCCATCGATAACAATAAGGGCACCCGACTGGAAGTTGAACGAATTTTCGGAACCATAAAAAACAATCTGGTTGCCATCGAGCCTGAACGGACGGGTCATTTTAATCACATCAAGAATTGTTGCGCCTGACTGCAACAGTTTTTCAGTATTCGAGATTTTGGCTTGCTTTGGCTCATGGTATTCACCTCCCAGCTGGCGCAGCAGCTCACGGTTCTTCTTGCAATAGGGAACCAGATCGGTCTCGTTGAATTCAGGCCTGGCTAAAAATGACTCCATAAAAATTACATCATCGAGCGATTCATCAAACGTTTGATCAAGATGTACAGTATATGACTTCTTTCCAGACGAGCTAAATGCCTTCACAATAACATCTTTTGATTTTGTCATCCCTTCAAAACTGAAACGGCCGCGGGCATCGGTGTGGGTTGTTGCCTGAAACATATTATCGGGCTGAATGGCCATAACTGTGGCTTTTGCAACCCCTTTATGATTTTTGTCGACCACCACACCCGAGATATTTTTACTGGAAGAACGAGAATCGGGACTCCCCTCATTGTAATGTCCAGCCAGGGAAAAATGCCTGGTCTCGTTGGCAATAAGCTCAAGATTAGTCAGATATATATCGAGCACTGTTTGGGGGACCGGTGTAAGAAGCGGATATTTCAGAAACGAACGATAGGGCGAAGGAGCAGTGTTGAAAAGCGCAAATTTGTCGACCACTTTCACATTGAGTTTCGACGAACCATACCGGTCCTGAAAACCCGAAAGATCAATTCTGATTTTTGTATTTCCGTTGGCTGGCGAGGGCTCCAGAAGGGTTTTAATCCCGATCAAAGAATCGTTTGCAGATGCATTGAACACCAGGCGTTGAGAGAGGATCTCGGCCTGTGGCCCCAACACCACAAAGTTGACAATGCCCGGAGGTAATGCCGAAGTGGCGATTTTCACACTGCTTTTGCCAGCGCCCTGAACCGGCGCCGAGAAAACCATTTCGCCAGCTGCCACAGCCGCCAAAGTAAGTGGCTGCCCTTCGTACTTTCCACTGGTAAATACAGCTGTTTTCAGGGTCGAATCTTCAGTTTTCAACAATGAAAAAACAGCCCCTTCGGGTTGGGCAACAGGCAATTCAAACTCGAGGTTTTTCCCATAAGGGTCGGTAATCTTAAACGAATATTTTTGTCCAGGCATTGCCATCAGGCTAATGAGACCGTACCCTTTTTTTATGATTTTCCCCGCCCCTGCCTGGTTACCAAATTGGTCGAAAACATTACCTTCTATGTCGATAGGGATGCCAAACGGATCGGTTGCCCGGTACAAAATACGCTGTATATTGTTGGCCAATAACACCCCGCCCTCAGGGTAAAAATCAACAGAAATATTATCGTCGGTTGTACGAAGAGGAATTTTATGCAAAATGCTTCCTTTCCCGGCAAGCCCCAGCGTTAAACTAAGGCCATTATCCACCTTCGAAGGAAGTTTAATTTTTAACTCGTTAACCTGATTAACTGCAAGGGTAAATTTTTGGGAATACTTTTTTGTAGTGCGGTCGTAAAGGGCAATCTCCAGTTTTTCCTTTTTATGGCCGGGAGTTAGCGAGGTGAGTTTAACCGACAATTTTACCTCTTCGCCAGGGGAATAGATTTCTTTATTAAGCCATGCATCAATAATAAAATCGTTCTTACGATAAGTATTAATGATAAGAGGCTTAACTGCGGCTAACGAAGCATCGTTGGCACGAATGGCCGCTGATGTGTAAGCGACCAAATAGACATTCCCCTCAGGAGACCATGAAGGAACCTGGAACCAATTTTCACTTTGTCCGTTAATAAGCACGTACCGACTGTCACCAATCACTTCGCCATTTTCACCTTTCAACATGACAATAAGTTCAGCAGCCGAAGAGAGTTGTTGGGTTAACGCGTTGTAAACCTGAGCATAGAACCATATTTTTTCTCCCGGCGAATAGATGTCTTTATCAGTCTTAACAAACACCTTATCTTTATCGAAGGTATTTTTAGCCTGTTCGAGTACCGCATTTAGTTTCCCTACCGGGGTATTCGCCGGTTGCGAAAAGGCCCAGAGGCATAACAGCCAAAAGGCAAGAAAAAGTGTACTACGGAAAGCTTTGGTATTCATAACAAAATCGTTTAATCTGTTGAAATAATTAAATTGTGGTCGTCGAAATTTTTCACGGCTTTTTGCAAGTCCTCTTCCGGCTCAATTACATTATAATCGGACCAAAACTGTTCATCGTAACTGGTTATTTTCTCGGTAAAGAATTCACCGGGGCGAAAGATCTCTTTCCGGCTAAAATGGAGTAAATCTCCTTTCTCGATCGATGTAACAAGCATTTCAGCAGTACTGTAAAAGTTTGTTTTCTGCCTCTTCTCCCGATCAATGATTTTAATTTCCATGGATGATTGTGCCGACAAGAGGTACCATTTCCCCTGCACAAAAGTATATTCAACCACGTACGACAACTCGGCAGGGATGGCTTTGTGGTTACGGGGTTCTTTCTCTATCATGAGCCGCCGAGCCTCTTTTAAACCCTGACGGGTGTAGTTAAATTCGGCCCTGGCCAGTGCACCGGTTTCAATATCGAAATAGAGCAACCCTTCGTAAAGCAATTCACGCAGGTTATAAACCGGCGAAAAAGCCACAATAGCCGTTTCACGCCCTGCAAGCAAGGTTTTACGCTCGAAACTGTAATTAAATAAACTAATAAAATCAGGGTTAATGAAACTTTCTTCGTTTTTCACTACATCGAGCTTAGTGATATAATATGGGCCACCGCGCAACTTAAAACGTATGTCATTAAAAGGCCGCACATTAGAGCTTTTTCTCCCTTTCAGGAACTTCACCATATCTTCGCGTACAACGCTCGAATACGGAGCCTTGAGCACATGAAGCACAGCTTCGGAAACATCAGTAAAATCATTGTCTTCGCGTACAATCTCTCGATAAAATGTAGTAAACAGGTTATACTCGTTCTCGTAGTTTTTCCTCACATTATCGAAATATTTCTGCAACAAAACCGACGGCTGATAATGAACAACATCGATCGTTTTCAGGTTGAAAATCTTTTTCGACAGGGTGACAGCAAGCTGCGAGTCTTTGGCTTCGGCCACAGGAATAAAATACGGCATATAGCCCATGCACGAAAAACGCAAGGTATCGTTGATGCATGAGGCAGGAATCTTAATAAGGAATTTTCCGTCGTTGTTCGACATAGCTCCCAAGCCTTTTCCCGTCACGGCAATATTACAATAAGGGACCGGGCTTTTGTCTTTGGCATCGGTAACCATACCCCCTACCACTACAAATGGGTCGACAGGAATAGCAGGCCTGCTCACGTCATCAGATTTCAATGGATAGAATACCAACTGATTATCGAGCAGATGAAAACCCGTGGTTGAGCTATCGGTGAGTTGTGAAAGCAGGTCAAGCAAAACCACTTTCTCAGTTGAAAAAGAAACCGTATCGGTAGCACCAATCCATTCGGGGTTATAGGAAAAATGAATGCCAAGCCGCTTTTCGATACTATCGAGAAGATCGGCTTTTACCACGGGAGTCAATGGCAGCCGCACTTCAGAAGAGAGCAGACCAATGTTTTGCTGGGCAAAAGAAACCTTGACCAGCATTACCATCAAAACTGCAAGAGCGGCATATATTCTCATCTCATTATGTCAAATTTCCTTTGGGCATTCAACGAAGTCGAAAACTGTTCTTAGATCAGATTGGGCAAGAAACATCGAACTTCCAACGTTAAAAGCTTTCTTTCAAATGAAACGAAGTTTTAATTTTTTGTCCATTTCTCAAAAGGATCATGGTTATTTTTTTATCCTGTCGTTGGCGGAGCATCAGGTTAATGTCGTTGAGGGTTAAATTCCGGTGGTCGTTTGAATTTACTGATAGCACCTGATCGTTTTCGCGGATACCAGCTTCCCATGCCGGCGATTTTTCCATCACATTACTAATGGTGAAAACAGGTATTCCGGGCACAGGGTTTATGATTTCGAGCCCACTCATGTTGTAGTAAAATCCATCGTTGAAGTCGCCATTCGGCCTCAATACCAGCATTTTATTTTTATAGTCGAAAATAGTGGTGAAACGGCGCAAAATCTCGCCACCAATAGAACCATTCCGATTTTCCTGTTCAATAACTTGGTTTATAAAACCCGATTCGGGATAAGATACGATAGGCAAATCGAGGAAACGTCCACCAATCCACAAAGCGCTGATTCGGCCTTTATGTCCGTAAAGGTCTCCCCCAAGCCCTACACCAAGAAAAGTAAAGACATTAGATTCAGGGATTTTCAGTTTCTCGTCTGACGAGGCAGAAAGCCACAAGGCATCGCTTGCCCCGGTATCGATTAACAGCCAAACCGGTACAATAGTGGCAGAATCCTGCTTTACTTCGGCACGGATAACCGGCTTATTTTTAACAAAGTGAATAGGCAATACGATATCGTTCTTTCGGGGTTTATATTCAAACGCATCGTGACGGTAGAAGGTAAGTACTTCGGAGATATAATCGACCTTGATTACATAGTTGCTGAACATGTTGAAGCCAATAAGCCCGTGAACCGGCATACCAAGTATTTGCGAAATTTGAAAGTTCTCGTCGATGATCACGTTGATTTTCTGATGCCGCGCCTGCATACCCGGGAGGGCAATAGTATTGTCGCCCGACTGATAGGCCTGAGTGGTAAGGTCAGTTCCCAGTCCTTTCAACTCAATAGCCTTCATGTAATTAAGATTGAGTTCTTCGACCAGGGTTAACTCAGTAATGATGGGATCTTTAATGCCCGAATCGAGAATAAAATTCATAGAATCGGAGCCATTTATACTTACTGGGATAACAATAAGATTATTGATCTGACGAAACTTTACGCTTACCGATTTACGGTTGGGATTGTCGAAAGAAAACCCAAGCGAGGGTTCTGAATACATTCGTTCTATATCGCCTGTTTCAGACAACGGAATATAATCACGAACAACCAGCAAGTTGTTTTCGATTTCGAAGATGAGATAGAAATCCTTCATCAGGCTTTCGAGGACTTCTTTCAGCGATTTGTTCGATATGCTGAGGTTTACTTTCTTTCCTTTAATCAGTTTTGAATTGTAATCAAAATCGAGATTAAACTGGTCACAAATTTTCCTCAACACAACTTCGAGGTACTCATCCTCGGCAATTATCGATATGTTTTGCTCAAGTACATTAATGGTTTTTTGGGCTTTGCCCCTAAGTGGGAGCCCAACGAAAAGTGCCAATACAAGTGACACTAACGCTATTTTATACCAACAATTCCTCTTCATAACTCAGTACGTTAAACGGTTAACACTTGAATACACAGTGCCCAATTGTCAGGGAACCATGAAAGCACTCCCCGGCACAATTAATCTATCTTGCTAATAATATAATGATTGTCCTGGGCTTTCTCCAGACGCAAATTAAGGGTAAGGGCAAGTACATCGAGAATATACTCAGGCTTTTGCTGGTTGAAAGTGGCCGTGAGGTGCAGGTTTGCGTCTACACCGGCAGCTGTTTCAACCGTTACGGGAAAAGCCCGGTTTATGGTGGCTACAACTTCAGGCAATGGAGTGTTATCGAATTCAATTTCGTTGGTCAGCCAAGAAAAATTGTTAAAATTGGGTTCTTGCTGTTTCGCCATTTCTCCTTTTGCTTTCACAAAAACGCCCTTTTCTCCTGGCATAAGCAGCACCGAACTCGAAACAGTCCCGGCGTTTTTGCCAAGCAGTTCAACTTTCCCTGTTTTTACCAATACCTCAACTATTGGCTCATTTCCATATGCATACACATTAAACGAAGTTCCCAACACTTTGACCGAAGCCCCGTTTGCATGAATAATGAACGGCTTATCAGGGTTTGGTGTCACTTGGAAAAAAGCTTCGCCCGAAAGGGTAACTTCGCGGGTATTTCCGGTAAATTTTTCCGGATAGCTTATTTTTGAATTCCGGTTCACCGTAACATTAGTTCCATCGGGCAACACAAGCACGGGTTTCGACACATCGTTCATGGCTGTGGAAAACTCGGTAAGTGAGTTGTGGTTGCTGCCCAATTGCCATAAAGCAAAAGCTGATACCACCAGAATGACGACTGCAGCGGCAACCCTGGAACTGATTACGAATAACCTTCGCCGGGCACTGCGGGCAACACTGGCATTCACCTTTTGCCATGCATTCAGCGTATTATATTGCTTCTGCTGCAAATAGAGGCTAGTATCGTCGAAAACACCAGCCGACTCGCGAAGCAATTGCTGCCCCTCGGCATCGTTTTTCAGGTTTTCAACGATTTGAAGTTCTTCATCGTTCAACTCCTCGTTAGCCAAATATTTGGCAATAATATCCCAATTTTCACTCATCATTGTTTTATCACTCCTTCACTTCAAAAAAACCATTCGGTTTGTATACACAAAAGACATTTCAACGTTTGCTTACCCTTAGCGGCAAAACAAACAAAAAAGAAATAAGCAACTGCCGGTATTCTTTCAGGCTGTCGCGCAAGTCTTTAAGCGCCTGCCCCATTTGTGCCTCAACAGTCTTGATTGAAATACCCAACTCGTCGGCTATTTCGCGGTACTTAAGCCCCTTTTCACGGCTTAAGACGAATATTTCGCGCCTGCGTTGCGGCAATTCAGCAATACTCTTCTCTATTTTCTCAACCAAATCGATCTCGAGCATGGCATCAGAAAAATCAGACTGGGTATCGGTAGACTTTAAGAAATCATTTTGATATTCAACTTTAATTTTACTGTGCTTCAAATAATTGATACATCTGTTTCGCACCGAGCTAAACAGATAGTTTTTCACCGAAAGATTAATTTCAAGGTCATCCCGTTTGTCCCACAACCGGGTAAAGAAACTTTGAACAATTTCCTCGCACTCATCGGCATCTTTAATATATTTTCGGGCAAAAGCACATAGCGGGGCATAATAGGCCATAAAAAGTTTCTCAAAGCTTTTTTTGTTGCCTTGCTTAATTTGCAAAAACAGTTCCCGATCGTTCAACATTGGTAATCGTATTAAATATCTATGCAATTTACAGAAAAAACCATTCTGATTATGTTTAGCCACAGTAAACATTGAATAGGTAGTTACATAGTTTACAAAAGCAATCAACAACAAATCGTCATTTCCCTATAGCCATTGACAACTAAAGAAGTTTTTTCCATTACTCATCGGGGAAAGAAAAACAAAAAATCTGGCAGGCTAACGGCAATCTATAAAATATGATAGTTTTTCCTTATTTCCCTGTCGAGAGCTTTTGCCTTGTTTTCGGTGAGTTGATTAAGAAGCGCCCAAAATCCGGGGCCATGGTTTGGCTCGCGTAAGTGGGCAAGCTCGTGAAGAATAATATAATCAATAAGATGGTCGGGCATCAGCATTAATGAAAGGTTCAGGTTAATATTTTGCTGCGATGAACAACTTCCCCATTTGCTTTTCAGATTTTTGATAAACACTTTACGGAAAAAGAAACCATTGCGCTGAGCCAGTTGCCGTGTACGTTCGGGAAGATATTTTTTGGCTTCTTTACGGCAAACCAGGGTAACAACCCCACGAATGAAATGCTGCACCTCATCAGACTCAACCGGCAAATTTACTGGAACTGCCACAACAACCAACCCGGGCGAAACCCCGGCCTCGAGCTTATTGACCCCTGAACGGCTAATTTTAATGGTTGTGTTTTTAATCTGTACCATTTCATCCAGTTGATAACGAATCTTTCGCCCTGCCATTTTTTCCTTTTGCTCGAGAATCCATCCGGCATGTTCGGCAACAAAGCCAAGCACATCATTCGAGGCAGCAAACCAAGGATGGTTGACCAACACACTGCCATCGGGCTTCACCCTGAGCGATATCCGGCGTGACCCTTTTCTGCGTGTAAAAGTTACTGCGCCAATGCCTTCCATATTTAGGATACGTGTTCCCATAGAATTTAATCCATTCGAAAATAATGTTTTGTAATGCTCTTTGCCTTAACAACAATCAATCTGCGGTAAATATACAAACCAATCCCGGCATAACTAAAGGGGAAAAGCATTTATCAGACCCCGAAGGAAATATCCACCGGCAATATAATCGCGAAAAAAATGTTTACAATGCTTGAGAGTAAAAAATTATTTGAGACAAAGTTTTGCAAAAGATGTTTTATAACACAAAAAAATCGTTCAAGAGCTATTGCATTAGAATGAAAAAGAAACTTATATTTGTACCAGAACAGACCAGAACAGCATGAGTTTTACGTTAAATATCAATCCGCAGTCGAATACGCTGAAATATCTTCAGCTTGTAGATGCTGTGGTTGATGCATTAAACGAAGGGTCGCTATCGGAAGGAGATTTGTTACCATCGGTAAACGATCTGATGAAAAATGCCGGTCTGTCGCGCGACACAGTTTTTAAAGCCTATGGCGAACTGAAAAACCGAGGAATCATCGAATCGGTTCCCAACCGTGGGTATTTTGTCACCCGCAACCGAAATCGGGTATTACTGTTCCTCGATACATTTAAAGCTTACAAGGAAGTACTATACGATGGGTTTAGGGCAAATTTGCCCGGGAACATTTCGGTCGACCTGCATTTTCACCATTACAACCTCGAAGTATTCGAACAAATTATAGACGATAGCCTGGGCCGTTACAGTTACTACATTGTAATGAATTTCGACCATCCCGAAATGGAACGGGTCATCAATAAAATTCCAACTGAAAAGTTGTTGATAATTGACTGGAACATTCACGCCAACGAAGGACACTCATTTGTTTGTCAGGATTTTGGGAAAAGTGTTTACGACAATCTTCAAGAAGAAATAGATCGGATAAAGAAATACAAACGATTTGTTTTCCTCTACCCCGAAAAGATGACCTTCCATCCAAAAGAAGCCATCACCAATTTCATGAAATTTGGCAGCGACAACCAGTTGAATTTTTCTGTGATCTACGACCCCAAAAAAATAGACATTCAAAAAGGAGACCTGTACTTATTGGTAAGCGACCGTACCTTGGCCATGATACTCGACCAAGCAACCGAGAAAAAATTTGAACCTGGAAGCGACATTGGGATCATATCGTACAATGAAACTCCAATGAAACGATTTGTAAAAGAAGGTATTACTGTTCTTTCGACCGACTTTCAGCGAATGGGAAAACTTGCAGCCGAATATGTACTTAACCCGGTACACACAAAATTTGTTGTACCAACTAAATTTATTTTGCGAAAATCATTTTAGATAATAACCTTAAAAAAAGGGAAGAGAGATGTACTTTTTAGGCTATGATGTTGGAAGCTCATCGGTAAAAGCTTCACTGATAAATGGAGAAACCGGAGAGTGCGTGGCATCCGACTTTTTTCCGAAACAAGAGATGAAGATTACAGCCCAAAAAGCAGGCTGGGCCGAACAACACCCCGACTTATGGTGGGACAACCTGAAACTGGCTACCCAATCGGTAATGGCATCGTCGGAAATCGACGCCAAAGAGATTGAAGCCATCGGGATATCGTACCAAATGCACGGGCTGGTTGTTGTCGACAAAAATAACAATGTGCTTCGTCCGTCAATTATTTGGTGCGACAGCCGTGCCGCAGTTATTGGCGACAAGGCCTTCGAAACCCTTGGCGGAGAACGTTGCCTTGGAAGTCTGCTGAACTCACCCGGCAATTTTACCGCGTCGAAACTTATGTGGGTTAAAGAAAACGAACCCAACGTGTATGCACAAATCGACAAGATAATGTTACCCGGCGACTACATTGCGTTGCGCTTAACCGGCCAGGCCCGAACCACCATATCGGGACTTTCGGAAGGTATGTTCTGGGACTTTCAGAAAAATGAAGTCTCGAAAATGATTATGGATCATTACGGGTTCAACAGTTCTATGATTCCTGAAATAGTACCCACATTCTCTGAACAGGGCGAAGTAACAGCCGAAGTTGCCAAAGAACTGGGGTTGGCCGCAGGAACAAAAGTAACCTATCGTGGGGGCGACCAGCCAAACAATGCCTTATCGCTCAATGTGCTGAATCCGGGCGAAATAGCTACTACAGCCGGAACATCGGGCGTAGTGTACGGTGTTAGCGGCGAAGTAAAGTATGATCCCTATTCAAGGGTAAATACCTTTGCCCATGTAAACTACACCACAAACCTCAACCGTTTGGGTGTGTTGCTTTGCATTAACGGAACAGGTATTCTCAACTCGTGGATGAACAAAAACGTTGGCAACAACGCTTATAACTACGCTGAAATGAACGAGCTGGCATCGAAAGTTGCCATAGGTTCCGACGGGGTAAGCATTTTGCCTTTTGGAAACGGAGCCGAACGCGTATTGCGGAACAAAAACATTGGGTCGCAAATTAGCGGAATCAGCTTCAACAGCCACTCTCAGGCACACCTCTTCAGAGCAGCTCAAGAAGGCATCGTGTTCTCGTTCAACTATGGAATGGAAATCATGAAGCAGATTGGTATCGACGCAAAAGTTATTCGCGCCGGAAAAGCCAATATGTTCCTCAGTCCAATTTTCCGTGAAACTCTTGCCGGAATCAGCGGTGCAACCATTGAATTGTACAATACCGACGGGTCGGTAGGTGCAGCCCGTGGTGCAGCAGTTGGCTCAGGATATTACAAATCGTTTGCTGAAGCATTTGGTAGCTTGAAGAAACTTGAAACAATAGAGCCAAATCTTACTAAGAAAGCAGAATACGAAGCTGCTTATGAAAGCTGGAAAGCTCTGTTAGACAAACACATTTAAAGAAAAAATATCATTTCGACGTTCGAGAAGATAATCAAAAAATAAATAATAAATCATAATTAATAAATTTGGATCATGAGTGCAAAAGTTTATTTCCCATCAGTGGGACAAATTAAATTTGAAGGAAAAGAAAGTAAAAACCCATTAGCATTCCGTTACTACAATCCTGAAAAAGTAGTTTATGGAAAAACTATGGCTGAATGGTTTAAATTCTCAATGGCCTGGTGGCATACATTATGTGCTGATGGTGGCGACCCATTTGGTGGACAAACACAAAAACACCCTTGGGTAGGTGCTGCTGATGCATTGCAAGCTGCAAAAGATAAAATGGATGCAGGTTTCGAATTTATGAGCAAAATTGGAATCAAATACTACTGCTTCCACGATATCGACTTAATCAGCGAAGGTTCATCTATCGAAGAATACGAAGCTAACCTGAAAGCTATCGTTGCTTATGCAAAACAAAAACAAGCAGAAACAGGCATCACCCTGATGTGGGGTACTGCTAACGTATTCTCTAACGCACGTTATATGAATGGCGCAAGCACTAATCCTAACTTCGATGCTGCTGCCCGTGCTATGCTTCAAATCAAAAACTCAATCGACGCTACTATCGAATTAGGTGGTAAAGCATACGTATTCTGGGGAGGTCGTGAAGGTTACATGAGCTTGTTGAACACCAACATGAAACGCGAAAAACAACACATGGGTACCATGTTGAGAATGGCTCGCGACTATGGCCGTTCAAAAGGCTTCAAAGGCGTGTTCTTAATTGAACCAAAACCAATGGAACCAATGAAACACCAATATGACGTTGATGCTGAAACAGTAATTGGGTTCTTGAAAGAATTCGGTTTGGAAAACGATTTCAAATTGAACATTGAAGTTAACCACGCTACATTGGCTGGCCACACTTTTGAACACGAATTACAATGCGCTGCCGATGCTGGCATGTTGGGAGCAATTGATGCAAACCGTGGCGACGTTCAAAACGGATGGGACACCGACCAATTCCCTGTAGATATTTTCGAATTGACACAAGCCATGTTAGTAGTGCTTCAGGCTGGTGGCATGCAAGGTGGTGGTACCAACTTTGATGCTAAAATCCGTCGTAACTCTACCGACAACGAAGATTTATTCCTCGCTCACATTGGCGCAATGGATGTAATGGCCCGTGCTCTTGAAACTGCTGCTGCAATCTTGGAAGAATCACCTTACAAGAAAATGGTTGCCGACCGTTATGCTTCATACGACTCAGGTAAAGGAAAAGAATTCGAAGAAGGCAAACTTACTTTCGAACAAGTTTACGAATACGCAAAAGCAAACGGCGAACCAAAACAAATCAGTGGTAAGCAAGAATTGTACGAAGCAATTGTAAACATGTACATCTAAAAAGTATGAATAGCAAAACAAATTAGTAGGTAAGTGAATAGGCCAAACTTCTAATTATTTGCTATATTTGATCCCTGACTGGATCAAAACTCAGAATGATTTACAAAATCATGTTTCCATATTGAGCCCGATTCAGAGTTTACTTTGAATCGGGCTTTTTTTATTTTTGCTCTATATTAACTAAGAACTAAAATCAAAAATTAATACATAAGCACAGACCAAATGAAACAAAACAAATTCTTTATCATTGGTATAACCTTAGTGGCAACCTTGGGAGGTTTGCTCTTTGGTTACGATACTGCTGTAATTTCAGGAGCAGTAGATCCTTTAAAAGCATTTTTTCAACTTGACGCTGAACATTATGGAAATCTTGCGACCTTCTACCATGGTGCTACTGTTTCAAGTGCATTATTAGGTTGTATCCTTGGAGGAGCAATCTCAGGTATTTTTGCAACACGGTTTGGACGTAAAAAATCGTTGATCATTGCTTCTATTTTATTCTTCATCTCGGCAGTTGGATCGGGCTATCCCGAAATGATATTCTTCAATAGCGGAACAGCTATTTCTACATTACTCGTATCATTTAATGTTTATCGAATTATTGGCGGCATTGGAGTTGGCCTCGCCTCTGCAATTTGCCCTATGTACATAGCAGAAATGGCCCCTGCCGAAATAAGGGGAAAACTCGTTTCGTGGAACCAGTTTGCCATCATATTTGGTATGTTGATCGTGTACTTTGTAAATTACTTTATTGTTTTTGGCAAAGACCCTGTATGGATCAACGCAACAGGCTGGCGTCAAATGTTCCTATCCGAATCATTAGTTGCCGCAACTTTTGGTATTTTATTGTTTTTGGTACCCGAAACCCCACGTTATTTGGCATTGATACACAACGATAATAAAGCGCTTTCTATTTTAACCAAGATTAACGGAGTTGAGAAAGCAAAAGAGATACTTGCAGAAATAAAAGAAACGGTTCATGAAAAAGTTGAACATGTGCTCACTTATGGCTGGAAAGTACTTATTATCGGTATCCTTCTTTCGGTATTCCAGCAGGCTGTTGGTATCAACGTAGTGTTGTATTATGCGCCTACTATTTTCAAAGGCTTAGGTTTTGGAAACGATGCTGCCATGTGGCAAACCGTAATTATGGGTATCGTGAACATTATTTTCACCTTGGTAGCCATATTCACCGTTGACAAATTTGGTCGTAAACCACTGCTGATCATTGGATCTACCGGTATGGCAATTGGTATGTTTGCCATTGGTGCTTTAGCTCATTTCCAAATAATTGGTGTAAGCACGCTAATTTTTATTGTTATCTACACCGCCGCGTTTATGATGTCGTGGGGGCCAATATGCTGGGTACTTATTTCAGAGATATTCCCGAACACCATTCGTGGAAAAGCCGTAGCAATTGCCGTGGCCGCACAGTGGATCGCCAACTTCGTGGTTTCATCAACCTTCCCAAGTCTCGAAGCTTTCAGCATTACGTTTACCTACGTTTTGTATGGTGTAATGTCGGTACTTTCGGCACTGTTCGTATGGAAAATGGTTCCCGAAACCAAAGGAAAAACATTGGAAGATATGAGCAAGCTTTGGAAATAATAATTTGCACATACTCTTTTAATCAAGAGTTTATTCATTGAATATTAAATAATTGGAGACTAGTAGAAACTTGTCTCCAATTATTTTTTGTTTTTATTCGTACTCAATATATTTGATATTTACAGGATTGAAACAACACCATCAATTTTTTCTAGTTGTTTAATTAAATAATTCAAAATATGGGAACAAAGAACATTCTTTTCGCCGCAAGTATCTTGTTATTATTAATTAGCTCATGTAAACCATTTTATGAATGTGGGCAAGCAAAACCGGAGAAAAAGCTTCTTGTATCGAAACGGGTAAAAGCAGTAATCGACGAGAGAGACTATTTATGCAAAACGGTAGAAAAAAGGGATCAGGAAATTGTGCGCTTGAAAACCGACATTTCAGATTTAAAGAACGAGATAGCAGGATTGACAAACGAAAAAACAGCGCTAAATCAATCGGTTAACGAGATTGAGAAAAAATATAACGAACTGATGAGTCAAAGCCTTTCTCAATCGGAACAGTTCAACCTGGCTTTGAAACAAAAAACTGAAGAACTTGCCGAAAAAGAGAGGCTCTTGCAAGAGAGAGAAATGTCGCTGGATGAATTAAGACAAGTCATTTCCCGACAAGATTCAATAACCAAAAGGTTGAACGACGTACTTAGAAATGCACTGCTGGGTTTCCAAACCGATGAGCTATCGGTTGAAGTAAAAAATGGCAAGGTTTACGTTTCCATGTCTGACAAATTACTGTTTAAATCGGGTAGTGCAGCAGTTGAAGCAAAAGGAAAAGAAGCCCTAAAGGCTCTTTCAGATGTGCTTTTGAAGAATCCTGAAATCAACATCTTGGTTGAAGGTCACACCGACAATGTGCCAATAAAAACAGCCATTTACCGCGACAATTGGGACCTGAGTGTTGCCCGCGCAACATCGATTGTAAGAATATTAACCGATGAACATAAAATTGAACCCATTCGTTTGACAGCATCCGGGAAAGGAGAATATTCGCCAAGGGCTTTAAACGATACTCCCGAAGGCCGTGCCAGTAACAGGCGGACTGAGATAATATTGTCGCCCAAGCTAGATGAAGTAATGGACCTTTTGAAGGTACAATAAATACCAAAAAATCTGGCTCTTTACCTGAGCAATAAAGAAAAATTCCCGACAATACACTCGCTATTGCCGGGAATTTTTTATTTGGCAAATTACTGCCTTTCAGAAAATTACTTGGGTTGCCAGAAACAAACCTTGGGCGAAATTATATCACCATTATCTTTTAGTTGTTTCATAGCTTTATCTACTTCTTTCTTTTCGAGGCCAGCTAGCTCTGCAATTTCCCCAGCTTTGAGCGGTTTGCCTGCACTTTTCATGACAGCTAAAACTTTCTCTTTACTCATACAATTTGATTTAATGTTGTTTAAAATAAATTCTCCTATTTTACAATATGGGTAAAAACCGCTGATAAAAATAAGCAAAACAACCTTTCCCAAAAGAGAAAAAATCAGTTATTGATACCGTTCAGCGATAATTTTCCAATCGACAATCTTCCAGAAATCTTCGACATACTTAGGTCTAAGGTTCTGCTTGTCGAGGTAATAAGCATGTTCCCACACGTCGCAGGTTAATAACGGTTTCTTTCCGTCGCGCATCGGGTTGGCTGCGTTCGATGTTTGAACAATCTCTAGTTCTCCCTGTTGGTTTACAACCAACCAGGCCCAACCGCTTCCAAACAGGGTTATTGCAGCTTTGGTAAATTGTTCTTTGAATGCTTCGACCGAACCAAAAGCCTTTTCAATAGCCTCTTTTAGCACATCGCGTGGTTCACTGCAACCATCTTTTGAAAACTGGTTAAAAAAGAATGTGTGGTTCCACACCTGTGCCCCGTTGTTGAAAATTCCGCCAGAAGATTTCATCACAATTTCTTCAAGTGTTGCATTTTCAAATTCGGTTCCCGGAATGAGTCCATTCAGGTTGTTAACATATGCTTGGTGATGTTTCCCGTAATGAAACTCCAGGGTCTGCTTACTCATGAAAGGCTCAAGCGCATCGAGCGAGTAATTCAATTTTGGTAATTCGAAACTCATGGTTATTGATTTATGGTTATACAATTTTATTATCCTGACGGTTTACAGGAGTATAAACATAAACAGAATTCGATTCGGATTGTTGGATAGTAATCAATTTTTCTGGGTAATTTAAAAGAAAACTAAATAAGCAATTGCAAAAAATAAAAACCCCGGAGAACCACCTCCGGGGATAAAAACCAAAAATCAACTAACCATGAAATAACCGGGAAACAACGTCCCAGTTAATAAGTTTCCAGAAGGCTTCAACATAGTCGGGACGGCGATTCTGGTAATTTAGATAGTATGCATGCTCCCACACATCAATCCCAAGAATTGGAGTTCCCTTAATGTCAGAAACTTTCATAAGCGGATTGTCTTGGTTAGGTGTTGAACCTACCAGCAATTTTCCGTCGTTTTTCACAAGCCAAGCCCAACCCGATCCAAAACGGGTTATGGCTGCCTTGGTAAAAGCCTCTTTGAAAGCATCGACCGAACCAAAATCGTTAACAATGGCTTTTTTCAGATCGCCTTCGGGTTCAGTACTTCCGCCCGGAGCAAGTAATTCCCAGTATAGGTTATGGTTGTAATACCCTCCCCCATTGTTTCTTACCGCAGGGGCAAGTGTTTCGGCTGAAAGTATTTGTTCTATTGTTTTCTTCTCATCGGCACTACCAGCAATTGCAGCATTCAGGTTCGACGTGTATGCTGCATGGTGCTTGGTGTGATGGATTTCCATGGTACGTGCATCAATCATTGGTTCCAATGCATCGTAGGAATAATTCAATGTTGGTAATTCGAAACTCATATCTATTTTTACTTTAATTATACATATTAAGACTTTTTTATCTCTTTTTACTTAATAGACAATTAAAACAAGATTTTGTTCGTGGCAGATGCTGAAAATTTGAGGGAATATTTCGGTTCGGAAAGAAGGTATTCTTGGATCACTTTAATATTCGGGTGGATAAATTTGTTTTTTATAACTTAACTAAAGATTATTAAGTGTCAACCCCAATTATGAAATGATCCGTATTCTTTATAGAAACTGAGGGCATGATGGATTATTTGCACATTTTTAAAATAAAAAAGTTGCATCTCAACACTTCAATATAATGCTGAGACACAACTCCTGTTTTCCCCTATTTTCTGTAAAAATTAAAAAAGACTATTGTCCCCTCAAAAAGTCCCTACCATAGTTGGTGATGATTACCTGAGGCTAAGGTAAGAAGGGTAAGAAGAAGTTGTTACATAATTGTTCTGAACAAGCGCTTTTTTGTTCTAAACAAGGGAAAAGAGAGGGGATTTGTGACTTTTTTAACAATTAATTCAGCGGGTGAAGAAAACATCGCTTACCGACTTTTGGAACGCTGACGAGAGTGGCACTTTTATATTTTTAACTAACAAATAATCAGCAAAAACCGCATCGATATAATGCACATTTACTGCAAAACTTCTATGGGTACGCATTATAAAAGACGGGAAGCGGGTAAGATATTCCTGGAAAGCCGATCGTACCAAAAAAGATCGCCCTCCAATGGTATTCACCTGAACATAAACATGTTGGCTCTGAATGTAAAGAATATCCTCAAACGGCACCTTCACCATGGCTTTGTTGTGCTTAATCATGATGCAATCGCTAAGTTCAGGTTTCCTTTCGGCCAATTTTTCCTTCGCAAAATTATCCTTTTCAATAGCAATCTCGATAACGGAATATAGATCAGACTTTGTAAACGGTTTCAGGATGTACCCAGCCGGATACGTCTTTTTTGCCCTTCCAATGGTAATTGGATCGGAATCGGACGTTAAATAAATAAACGGTACACCGAACCTGCTTTTAATTTCGGCAGCAAGATCAACGCCATCTTTACTCCCCGAAAGGCGAATATCGAGCAGCACGAGATCGGGCCGCTCAGTATTAATAAGCTCTATAGCAGATGTGTAGTTAGAAACCGGTGGCAACGGCGCATAGTTGAGCGCAACCAATGAACGGTAAATATTTTCAGCAATAAGGGGTTCATCCTCAACAATGGCAATTTTTAGTGGCAAATTCATATTATCAATAGTAATAGGGAACAACAAGCACAAAGGTATACTTTATCAAAAGGATTTCGCCTATATAATTATTCTTTTTTTGATGGAAACTGCTTCACCAACAATTATTTCGAGAGATTAATATGAAAAACTACTTCCACCGAGGAATTCCCTGATCAGCGACGTGGGGGGAATTTCTGCATCGTTAATATCTTTAAAGTATCCAAGAAACTTAAGTAAGCGCAACGACTCGGAAAATTCGGGTTGATTTTCGGGAACCGATTTCAACAACGGCTCTGCATACTTTTTCAGCACACCCAACTCATACAACAACGCGGTATTGAACATGATATCGGCATTTTCCTGATGTGGAAAAATGTTTTTTTCTTCGCCTTTACGCACGCTGGGCCAACGCCTTATGGTATCGAGCGCTGAATATCCACGGTATTTTGCATCACGTATCATACGCCTTATCAAACGGTTATCGGTTGTCGATATCGGGTTATGGTCATCAATTGAAAGAGACGTAAGTGCCGAGATAAAGATTTTGAACGTCAAAGAGGGGTCTATCATTGGCAAAAGTTTTGGGTTCAACCCATGAATACCTTCAATAATAAGCACCTCGTTACTATCAAGCTGAAGAATATTACCATCGAAAGTACGCTGCCCGGTTTGAAAGCTGAATCTTGGAATTTCGACCGCTTCGCCTGCAATTAATTGTAAAAGTTGATTATTGAAAAAGGGAATATCGATGGCCTCAAGGGTCTCGAAATCGTAATTTCCAAACTCGTCGAGCGGTGTGTGTTCCCGATCTACAAAATAATCATCGAGCGAAATCTGGCTCGACTTCAAGCCGCAAACAGCCAGTTGTACCGCAAGCCTCTTGCTGAAGGTTGTTTTTCCCGACGACGAAGGGCCAGCAATTAAGATGAGTTTCACTTGTGGATTGCGATCGGCCACAAGCGAGGCAATTTCGGCAATTTTCTTTTCGTGGAGAGCCTCAGAAATCTTAAGAATCTCGCCTTCTTTCCCTTGCTTAACTTGCTGGTTTAGACGTCCGACATTTGCCATGTTTAAAATAGATGCCCAATCTTTGTGTTGCTGGAAAATCTCGAAAAGTTTATCTTGAGGAATAAACGTTCTCAGTAGCCCGGTTCCTTCTTCACTGGGCAACCTGAGAAAAATCCCCCCATTGAAGCGCTCAATGTCGAAATTGGTTATGTAGCCAGTTGAAGGCAACATGTGCCCGTGAAAATAGTTGATGTTGTTATTCAGATAATACACATAAGCGTAGAGCCAACCTGTGCCTTCAAAAAGCTCGACTTTGTCTGAAAGCCCTGCCGCTTCATATTCATTCAGAATGCGTTCCATCTGCTTGCCGCGCCGCTCGAATGGTACATCGTCGGCAATAATTTCAAGCATGCGCTGCTTAATTTTTTCGACAAAATCATCGCTCAGAGGGGCAGGAAGGTTTTCGAACTCGCAATAATACCCACGCGAAATTCCGTGATCAATCTTCAGTTTAGCCTTAGGCATAATGTCCCGCACGGCAACATAGAGGATAAAAAACAACGAACGGGTAAATATCCGTTTCCCGTCGGGGTGCGAATAATCGATGAACCGGATATCTTTAGGTTTCACCACCTCGAAAGTTAACTCTCGTACTTTATGGTTAACCATTGCCCCACAAATTGGGAAAGGCATTTCGATGCCCATATCACCAGCAATTTCGAGCAATGTTGTGCCTAAAGGATATTCTTTATATTGATTGTTGTTTTCGCAAAAAATTTCGATTGTCTTCATGCTATAAATCTTGAAAAATTACGCTTGTGCAACTCCTGCACGTTTTTCCTCAAAAATACAAAAAAAGAGATGCCTGCTAACTTTTCAAAGCATGCAAATGGGAAAATGAAAAATACGTTACTCAATAATGCAACGCATATTTCATTATAAATAACTTGCTATCTCTTAAAAACTTTCGCTTTTTTGAGTTCACCATCCGTAGTGTGAATTAAAACGATGTACAAGCCTTTTGTTAAATTACTTGTATTAATCATTTGCCCGGGATTCATCAACTCACTTACAAACTGCCCTGATTGGTTGAATATTGTTACTTTTTCGACCAGCGCTGCATCCTGAATAAACAACTGATCATTGAACGGGTTTGGATAAAGTGTTGTGTTATCAAAAATGTTAAAATCGTCGGTTCCGACGGTGAGATTAACAATTTGGGTTGAAAGGACTTTGTATTTACTATTATCTTCAGATACAATTCCAGTTATCCCATAGTTATTCCCTTCTTCCAACGAAAAACTACCCAACAATGAGTTGTCGACCAAATAGTCTCCGGCCTGCCAGGTTCCTGATGTATTTTTTGTTTCACTAGATTTTCCGGTAATATAACACAGAACACCTTCATGCTTCTCAGTCAACGATGAAGTAATAGGAATTGGCTGCAATTGAACAACTTGCAGTATAGTTTTTATTTCCAATACGTTGTCAATTGCTGTCATTCCATTTATCTCAGCTACTGTTCCAACTATTTCAACCGAAAGGTTTTGACCAACAGGAATTGTTGACCGGACAAAAATTCCGCACCAAGGAGCGTTGTCATCTTGCATGAAAAATCCATCAGTAGTAATGGCAGCAATCGTTCCGCGTACTTTTACCAGGGTCCCGCTGATTGGCGAAGAAGAAACTTCTCCCTGAATTTGTTTAATTGATTTAAGTGAAAGTTCACTCGACGAAACAACAGTTACTTCGTTTTCGGCAAAGCTCATGGCTCCCGATGCTTCAACAGCACAAACATAGTACGTTCCCGGCAACAGGTTCTCGGCATTCATAACTACAGAACCTGGAGAAAGCAGGTTCGCCTCTTTGCACTTATTTTGTTGGATTGCATTTTTTATTGAAATGACATCTTGGGGAACATCGTTTCGGACAAGATATACTTTCGCAGCTTTACTGCAAGTCACAGTTACTGTACCAGAAGCATTATTTGGTATCGTTACCGACTGAACAGTAACAATTTCAGACGAAGAGTTACCGGTAGAGAACATCCAATATTTTGGGGTGGGCAACCCTGAAAATGGATTACCTGCCAAATCAGTTATCACGCCATAAGGGATCGATACGGTATAGGTCATGTTTTCTTTCAGTGATGGTGCCTGAATATCTATCCGGTTGTTTTTGACAAGCATATCGCTAAGTGAAAAAACAAAGTAATTGACACCAAGAATCTGCTCCATCGATTGGTCGCTAAGAATAATATACCCATCAGGTTTTACAATAATTTGATCGACACAGAATTCGATTGAAATTACCGGGTTTAATGAAACAGCCGTTGAGCCAGGCTTCGGCGAGATTATGTTGAAACAATTAATGCTTGATAACGTACGCACTGAAATTGTATTTGAATAGCTGCTCGATCCGTTAAGGTTGATGGCTTTTATCCGGTAATAATATTCAGTGTTTGTTTCCAAACCGTCGAGCGTAAATGAACAAACGTTACCTATACTCTTGTTTTCGAAGCCTGGAAGAAAAGATGAAAAACTGCTATTTAATGATACATCGAGAAAATAACCGGTAGCATTTTCAGCCCAGTTCCAGTTAGCAGTAAAGCCTTCGGCAGAAACATCGGTACCGGCAATTGCAACTGGAACCGAAGGAACCATTGCTGCGGATGTATGTACCATGACGACGTTCGAATAATTGCTGCTGCCAGCCTCATTATAGGCCACTACCCGGTAATAATAACTCGTATTTGCAGTCAAACCTGTGATTGAAAATGAAGTAACATCTCCAACATTCTTATGTTGAAAGCCTGTAAGGAAACTTGTGAAATCAATATTGTCAGATATATCGATATAATACCCTGTAGATCCTTCAGTGTTTCCCCAGTTTGCAGTAAAGAAATCCATTCCTACCGATAAAGGGGCCAGGGCTATAGGTGCTGGAGGAGGTGTTCCTGCCGAAGGAATACCATACACCTTATTCGATGCCGTACTTTCGCCTATCTCGTATATTGCTGACACATAGGCCCAATACTTTATTCCATTAGATAGTCCGCTAAGGGTAACAGACAGATCTGTTGTGTTTTCAACAGCAAGGGTGTAAGTGCCATTCTCAGAATTACCTAAATATACATTGTACCCAACTGGGACAGCGCCATCGGGAGTCATCCAATTTATTGCCATTTTACCGTTTGCCGTCGTCGCTGTAACATTGCTTGGAGGGTAAAGAACAAGAGGTTCTCCGCCTTTTACATCAACGGAATAGTTTCCCACAACTGAAGAATTTACTCCCTTAACCTCAAAATAATACCAGGTATCGGCAAACAAACTATAAGTAATCTTTGCATTCCTGTTCGTTCCCCCATCATTATTAAAATGAAGTTGCGTTGTGGCATCGTAATCAAAAAGAGTCAAATAAGTATCTAGCTCTCCATGGGTTTCGATGGTATAGAGCCCCGAAGTAGTCGTTTTAAACTTATACGCATCTATTTCTCCGTTGAGAGAAAGTACTGAGTTATAAGTAGGCGCATTAACAATGATTGGATGATAGCCAGGAGTAACTGAAATAATATTCGAAATGGGACTTTCACCATTACTGAACACGGCTTTTATACAATACCAATAGGTTTTGTCGTTCTGCAACTCATTGATTATAATGAATTTCTCTTTTGTATCGGTAAGCCTAATGAACTTCTCATTCTCGATTGTTTTAAAAAAGATTGTGTAACTAACTGGCATGCCAGATATTGGTTTTGTCCAGAAAAGTGAAACTTGCTTATTCCCAATAGAGGCAGATAAGTTCGATGGTGCGTTTAGAGTATTGTCTATAACCCGATCGACCCGTATGGAGTAATCACCAGTGGTTCTCGACATAACCGAGCCTCTTACTTTTATATAATACCACTTATCTGCTTCGAGAGTCTGAGTAATCTTCCCATTATCGAGTTCTCCATCATCATCGTTAAAGTTGATGATTGTTTTTCTGTCACTTTCAAAAAATTCGATATACGTATCGGTGTTGCCAAATGTTTGAATGGTATACGTTCCGCCAGAATTGCTGGATTTGAACTTAAACCAATCATTTTCCCCGGGAACTGAAATAGACTCTACACTTTTAACGCCAACAGTTAACGGTAAAATGGTTATTGAATTTGAGTTGGTAACAACGACCATTGTGTTTGAGTAATTAGTCATACCTCCCGGGTGACGGGCCCTTACCCGGTAGTAATACGTAGTGTTTTCCAACAATCCCTCCAGGGTAAGGTCGTTCCTGTTTCCAACATCCCGGTTATGGTAGCCCGTTATGCACTTGGTAAAAGCGTTGTCCACCGAGACATCAAGATAATACGTTATTGCATCGGGGAAAACATCCCATTTTGCTGTAAAACCATACGTTGAAACATTAGATGCAAAAGTTGTCACCGGGTTTCTTGGTTCAATTGTCCTGAACTCCCAGCTGCCGACACCACCAAAAACAGTATTCGGAGTTGGAACGGTTGAGGTATCGGTGAAAGCACCTGGCTGAACCACTACGAAATAGTTTGTTCCTATCTCCAAGGTGTTAAAATTTGCAGTAAGCCTTTTGCCATCAAGCATTTCGGGAGTAACAACAATTTGTTGTACCAAAGAATTGGTTTTAGTTTTAAATAATTGGACTTTACCTGTTGGGTTAATAATTGCTTTTGTACCCTCATTAAATTCAGCAATCACAGTGCTTGCTTCAGAAAGAGAAAGATTTGAGGCACGAAGACCGTCCCGTTTAATGTTCGGGCTTATAACATTGTATCCAGCGGCAAATTCATCATCGTTGCCAGTTTGAAAGCGCCATTCATCAGGGCTACTGATTCCATCCCAATATTTTGGGTTTGTTGGATGCCCGTTTGAGATTGCCCCTCGGTCGATTAACACATAATAACATTCCTTTTCATTACCAAATGTCTGATTAATGTTATCTCTCAGAATTACATCTTTTATGGTAACTATATTATTGAAAAAAACAACAGAAGGATCAGTAATATCAATAGTTTTCCAAATTCTACCTTCCGTTTTACCGGTTGCTGAATTGAACCGGTATTCAAATATCTTGATTTTTCCTTGTTTGGGGTATACATTTACCGTGTGGGTATTGGTTTCATCTTTGAAATTCATCGACAAATCGGCTCGAACATATCCCCGGCTATCAGCAGGAAGTAGTTGATAGTTATATGGGGCAGTTGCATGGTTATATTGAGGGTTTTTGACCGATAATGAAGGTTCGTACGATATTCCTGAAGGAATATTCACCTTCCCATTGGAATATGTACAATCAATAATGTTCATCGATGAGTTTAATAATTCCCTCGGCACAGGTGTGTCGATCCAATTAAGGGGAGCAAAACCAGCGGTATTTGGATTTACCTCAAAAACAAGATCGAAAAATTTTCCTGAATTTATTGAAAATGAGGATTCATCGTTATCGTATACAAAAGTTATCTTGCCATCTGCAGAGTTAATTTGAACTTGCGAAACGCTCACTCCCAAAGCCCAATTTTCGCTTCGCACATACGTAAGGATTGAACTGTCGTACGAAATAGTGAATTTAAAAGTTGCCATATCTTTTATTCCACTAGCAGTTACAGATACACTGACTTCACTTTCAGGAGCTCCGGTAACCGTAGCTAAACTCAGCGTAGCCTGAGTAAATGCCATACCACATAACAAGACTTGAAAGAAAAAGGTAAGAACTAATTTTTTCATGGGTTTCATTTAGCATTTTATTATTTGACGTTGTTAAACTGTTCTATTTAACTTTTTAAGAAATTCAAATATACAAAGACTCAGGCTATCTTATAACACTAAATTTATGATAGTATGAATTTTTATTCTTGACGATTTCCAACGTGTAAATCCCGGGTCGTAATTTCTCAATACCTATCGTTTTGATTTCTGATTCAGAACCTGTTGACAATACTATTCGCCCAGACACATCGTAAATATTCAATATTGATTGACGGCAATTAGAATTTACCATCTATTTTTCCAACACCTCAAACTCAACCCTGCGATTTTTTTGTTGCCCTTCTTCAGTATCGTTGTTTGCAATAGGTTTTGTTTCGCCATACCCTTTCGATGTTAAGCGCTTTGCCGATATGCCTTTGCTGATAAGATAGTTCACTACAGCCTTTGCCCTTCGTTCCGAAAGGTTCAGGTTGTAATCGTCGGACCCTTTGCTGTCGGTGTGCCCGGCAATTTCAATCTTCATTCTTGGATTGTTAATCAGTGTTGTAAGTAGTTGGTTTAACTCGCCCAACGATTCGTCGATAAGCTGATCGGTGTCGAAAATGAAAAACAAATTGTTTAACCTGATCACTTGCCCCGTTTCAATTGGTGCCAGCGACAAATCTTTGTCAATTTCGTAATAGCTTGTCAATTCCTTCAAATCGAGGTAATCGCTCACGGGGTAGAAACCTTCTTTTAGTGCCATGAACGAGTATTTGTAGCCGCCTTTCAACGAAATTTGATAACGCCCGTCGAGTTGGTTCGAAATGGCTGTTCCCACCTCTTCATCGGTGGCCAATAATTTATATCGAATTAAGGCACTTACCGGTTCACCGCTCTTACTATTCAGCACTTTGCCCGACACCAGCGCAACCGCTTCAGGCTGAATTTCTTCTTTTAAAAGTATCTTGAAAATATCGCTGCCACCAATGGCCCCGTTTGCCGACGATAAATAGGCAACATTGCCCGCAGCAGGAATGGTAAAGTAGCCATCCCAATTTTTGGTGTTGATTTCGGGACCAAGGTTTTGGGGTGTGCTCCAGTTCAACCAAGTATCGTCCAAACGTTTCGACATGAAAATATCGGCATCGCCTTCTCCCGCATGGCCTTTCGACGAGAAATAGAGTGTTTGCGCATCGGCAGCAACAAATGGTGAAAACTCCATCTCGCCTGTGTTGATGGTTGAACCCATGTTTACCGGCTCAGACCAACGGTTCTCACCTTTTTTGAACGACACAAAAAGGTCGAGGTTACCTTTGCTTTGCCCATTTTCGATGGCCGTAATCAGCACCTTTTGATCGGGCGAAATGGCATAACTCACAAAATCACCAGTATTAAAAAAGTTATCGATCAGCACATCTTTGGGAACCGACCATTTGTTCAGACCCACTTTGTTCGAAACAGATAAGCCGCCACCATTGGGCTCGCCTTTTTTGGTATAACGGTTGCCTAAGTACAGCGTATTCTGGTCGGGCGAAATCGAAACAACAAAATTACCTTGCTGGTTATTAAGTGGTTGTTCAATATCTACGGGCTCGCTCCATATTGTGTCTGCATCAAGTGTTGAGAAAAATATTTTCTGGTTCTCGTTACCCCACTTTTTAATAATATCGGGGTGATTGTTGCGCACAAAATAAATGGTTTTCCCATTGGCCGAAATAACCGGGGCAAACTCGTTGTAAGGTGAATTGATATTTTGCCCAAGATTGATCTTATAAATTTCAGCTTTCCGGTTTTGTTCAAGCCAATCGTTTTGCGACCAGGCGTTAAGAGCCGTAAACAATATCGAAAGCAATGCAATTATCTTCATAATTTCATTTTGGGTGATAACCAGTTACATAATGGGCAAATTGTGACCTCGCACTACTTGTTTCTTAACTTTTGAGTACGAAAACGATAGGCGCAAACCCAATTGGTGCAAACTAACTTTTTCAGTTAAAGTGAGAATATTATTGTAAGTATTTCTCCAGTAAATGAGCGAGTTGTGCGATTCACTAATGATGTCGTTCAACCCGTAAGAATAATAGGCACTTATGCGTGAATTTATTGAAGGTGAGAGCTGATACCCAATACCCAATTCGGCAAAGACCGATGTAGCCAAAGTAAGGGAAGTTTGTCCCTCGGGATGCCAGTCGGTGCGGCTATCGTACAAGCCATGCGCCGGAATATTGAAAAGCTCCAAATCCCATTCTTCGAAATACAAACGGGTTTTCAGATTGCTGTTTTCCAATCGGTAACTGCCTGCCAGTGGAATCCCGATTTTAAGTCCTGCTCGAGCAGTAAGGTTTGTTTTTGTTGAAAGAGCATGCTTGTAAACAGCCGAAACAGGAATATCGAGATAGTGCATCACGGTTGCTTCGTCGATGTTGGTATTGTTCGATTCGATGAAGAACTCGTAATTGCGTACCACAGGATCGCCTTCCCAGTTGTCGGTTCCTGTGTAACTGTGCTTATAATTCGAAATAGTATTCAAAAAGCTATACCGGTTGTAATCAATACCCAGCCCAATGCCCCAATTCTTGATGAAATAATAATCGGCCGAAATGAATGGCGTTATGTTGTAATTTGTAGAATTTGAGGGATTAAAGTTCAGATCGGATTGAATATTCAATGTGTTTCTGTTAAATCCCAAACCGGCTCTTATGTCGAACGGTTTATTGTTGCCGGCA
>JAAYAG010000026.1 GCA_012719495.1 Bacteroidales bacterium | reverse complement strand
TCAATAACCGCGGGCGTTAGCCCGTGGAGAGCAAGAGAAAACCAGCACTGCCCCTGAGGGGTAGTACCTAACTCTGATTCTACTACCTGTCATTCCGTGTTTCTCAAAAATATAACCCCATACGGGGATCACTTCATAATTGGGGTTGACTCTTTATAATCTTTAGTTAAGTTATAAAAATAAATTTATCCACCCGAATATTAAAGTGATTCCAGTTTTGTATGTCTTTAGTATGTATCAAAAATAAAAAAAGCGATTACAACTTAATGTAACCGCTTGATTTTCTTGTGGGCCCAGCTGGGCTTGAACCAGCGACCCCCTGATTATGAGTCAGGTGCTACTAACCAACTGAGCTATGGGCCCTAATAATTTATGATTGATAAATTATTAATTATTGTCTTGAACGTTACGGAAAACCGTTTCGATTTTCGGAGTGCAATTTTAATGAATTGAAACTAATTACACAAACTATTTTTTTAAAAGCTTAGTCATTTTTCAATTCTTCTACCGTGTTGGGTTTTTCCTTTGCCTCTTCTTCGCTGAAAAATTTGCGGTAAAAGATTAGTATTATGCTTATACCTATAGTAATAGCAGAATCAGCAATATTGAAAACCGGGCGGAAGAAAACAAGTGAATCTCCGGGATTGATTGGCGACCAAGAGGGCCAGGTAGTGTCGATTATGGGAAAATAAAGCATGTCGACCACTGATCCGTGAAGAAAAGTTTCGTACCCGCCGCCTTGGGGAAACATCTCGGCAACTCGTCCCAGGCTATCTGTAAAGATTAATCCATAAAAAGCACTGTCGATCACATTGCCCACTGCTCCGGCACAAATAAGGGCAATGCTTATAACAAGCCCGGTTGGAATGCCTTTCTTTATTAATTTCATCAAATACCAGAATATTGCGATTGAAGCAATTAAACGGAAAAGCGTGAGTATTACTTTGCCATATCTCCCGGCAAATTCAAAACCAAAAGCCATCCCTTTGTTTTCTACAAAGTGAAGGATAAACCAGTTCCCAAATATTTTAATTTCTTCTCCTAATATGAAATTGGTTTTAATCCAGATTTTGAGTATCTGGTCGAAGATAATGACCAAGGCAATGACTAAAATTGCAATTTGCTTTTTGTTCATAGAGTGCAAAAAAACAGTTGAGAGTTATTCGCTCTCAACTGAATTGTTATTTTTTATTTTAATGCTGCATGTTTTTGGCATCAATAGAAAGCGTGGCATGTGGTACAGCCCGGAGCCTTTCTTTTGATATTAACTTGCCAGTTTCGCGGCAGACTCCGTATGTTTTGTTTTCGATACGAATAAGCGCTGCCTGTAAATGCTGTATAAATTTTAATTGCCGTTGAGCTAATTTACCAGCTTCCTCTTTTGAGAGGGTTGCCGCACCTTCTTCCAAAATTTTGAAAGTTGGTGATGTGTCTTGCGTGTCATTATCATCACCGTGAGTAATAGAATTTTTAAAAATTTCATAATCACGCTGAGCTTTTTCCAATTTCTCCAGTATTAATTCCTTGAATTCCTGAAGTTCCTGATCCGAATATCTGGTTTTTTCGCTCATAATTATTTGGCTTAGGTTCTACTTTTGTATTTCAAAACTTATCAAAAATAACAAATTAAATACATTCGCTACCATTGTTTTGGGTTATTCTTAATACTTCCCAATAGCTACAGATGTAACTATTTCATCAATATCTATTTGGCGTACATTTTCACCAGAAAGCTCGTCAACGAGTTCAAAAGATGCTGCCAACGTTTGGTTGCTGATGTAATCGGAATACCGTTTCAGTGCTTCATTGAATGCTTCGTTTTTCTCAATTTGTACCTTAATCTTGTCGGTTACTTCAAAGTCACTTTCCTTGCGGATATTCTGAATGCGGTTCACAAATTCGCGGGCAATACCTTCTTGCCTCAACTCCTCGGTTACGTTAATGTCAAGGGCCACAGTAATGGCACCTTCGCTGGCAACCAACCAACCGGGTATGTCTTCCGAAAGGATTTCGACATCTTCTGGTGCTAACGCAATTTTCTCGTTTTCAACAGTAATCTCGAACGAACCTTGGGTTTCGATGGCCGCAATATCGGCTTGGCTCATTTGGCCAATTACGGCTGAAATTTGCTTCATCAACTTGCTGTATTTGGGTCCCAATGTTTTGAAATTGGGCTTGATCTTTTTCTTAATAATGCCTTCGCCTCCCGAAATGTATTCGATTTCCTTCACGTTGATTTCGGAAAGAATGATACTTTCTACCGCTTCGAGTTGATCTTTGAAATGTGGGTTCAACACTGGAACCATAATTTTGGCCAGCGGTTGACGCACTTTCAGCTTCTCTTTGCGGCGCAATCCAAGTACCATACTCGATACGCGCTGGGCAATGTCCATACGATCTTCCAACTCTTTGTCGATGATGCTTTCATCGTAGGTTGGGAACGTAGCCAAGTGAACACTTTGGTCGGTTTCTTTTCCTGCAACTTTGTTCAAATCGGTGAACAATTGATCCATATAGAACGGTGCGATGGGTGCTGCCAACTTGGCAACGGTTGCCAAACAAGTGTACAATGTTTGGTAAGCCGAAAGCTTGTCGGTTGTCATTTCGCCACCCCAGTAGCGTTTGCGGCTTAGGCGCACAAACCAGTTGCTGAGGTTTTCGCCCACAAAATCAGAAATGGCACGTCCGGCACGTGTTGGTTCGTACGTTTCGTAACACTCGGTTACTTCTTTCACCAATGAATTCAACAAGGACAGAATCCAGCGGTCGAGTTCAGGGCGTTGTTCCAATGGCACTTCCGCTTCGGAATAAGTGAAACTATCGATATTGGCATATAGGGAGAAGAAGCTATAAGTATTGTAAAGGGTTCCAAAGAATTTACGGCGTACTTCGTCAACTCCGCCAATGTCGAATTTGAGGTTGTCCCAAGGTTGAGCATTGGTGATCATATACCAGCGCAGTGGGTCGGAACCGTACTTTTCGATGGTTTCGAACGGATCGACTGCATTGCCCAAGCGCTTCGACATTTTATTGCCGTTTTTGTCGAGCACCAATCCATTTGAGATGATGTTCTTAAACGAAACATCGTCCATAATCATGGTGGCAATGGCATGTAGAGTGAAGAACCATCCACGGGTTTGGTCCACACCTTCGGCAATGAAATCGGCTGGGAACACAAAAGCCCCTCCCTGACCCTCCCCCAAAGGGAGGGAATGTGCCCCATCCCCAACCCTTCCCCCAAGGGGAAGGGAGTTGCATTCTGCAAGTATGGAGCTGAGTACTTTTTCTATATCGTTTAATACTTCTTCATTCGTAAATCGGATGACTTTATAGCCCAAATCATTTAATCGATTGGTTCTTTCAGCATCTGAGATTTGATTCTCTGGTAAATTGTGGATTTTACCATCAACCTCAATGATCAATTGTTTTTCCAAACAAACAAAATCAGCAATGAACTGGTCGATAATATGCTGACGACGAAATTTATATCCTTCCAATTTTTTACCACGAAGATTATTCCAAAGGAATTCTTCTGCTTCTGTTGGATTTCCTTTCTGTTTATCGGCTAACTCTCGCAAAAGCCCATAAAGAATCGGATTCGCAGTCTGATACTTCGGAGCTTGTTCTCCCCCTCCTTGGGAGGGGGTTGGGGGGAGGCTTTCAAATGGATAGTGTGCTTGCGCATAAGGCATGGCTCCTGAGTCGAACCAAACGTCGATGAGGTCGGTTTCGCGGAACATCTTTTTGCCCGATGCCGAAACCAATACAATATCATCGACATACGGACGGTGCAGGTCGATTTTTTCGTAGTTTTCTTTTGAATTTTCTCCAACAACGAAACCTTTATAAGGGTTCTCGGTCATAAATCCGGCAGCGATTGATTTCTCGATTTCAGTCATCAGCTCTTCGGTTGAACCAATACAGATTTCTTCGCTGCCATCCTCGGTACGCCAAATTGGAAGCGGCGTTCCCCAGTAGCGCGAGCGTGACAGGTTCCAGTCGACAAGGTTTTCCAACCAGTTGCCAAAACGGCCGGTTCCGGTACTTTCGGGTTTCCAGTTGATGGTTTTGTTCAAGGCAATCATCCGGTCTTTGATGGCAGTGGTTTTGATGAACCACGAGTCGAGCGGATAATACAACACGGGCTTGTCGGTACGCCAGCAGTGCGGGTAGTTGTGCTCGTGTTTTTCAACCTTGAAGGCTTTATTTTCTTTTTTCAGCATCACCGAAAGGTCGATATCCAGTGTGGCATCGTTTTCAGTAAGCGTATCGTCGTAGGCATTTTTCACGTAACGGCCAGCATAATCGCGATACACTTCTTCGTTCACATATTCTTTTGCCCAATCTTCATCTAAATCTTCAATGTGGTAGAATTTCCCGGTGCGGTCAACCATAGCTTGGCGTTTGCCTTCCTTGTCGACCATGATGAGCGGAACAATTCCGGCTTGTTTGGCCACACGGTCGTCGTCGGCACCAAAGGTTGGCGCAATGTGTACGATACCTGTGCCGTCTTCGGTGGTTACATAATCGCCAGGGATTACGCGGAACGCATCACCAGTAGGTTTTACAAACGGGATGAGTTGTTCGTAGTTCACGCCTATTAATTGTGTCCCGGTATATTCACCCAATATTTTGAACGGAATGGCTTTAGCCCCTGTCTCGTAAGCATCAAGTTCCAGTTCGGCATTCTTTGGATTAAAATGGTTATTCACTAAATCTTTTGCCAGAATAACCGTGACAGGAATTCCGGTGTATGGGTTGTAGGAGCGCACCTTCACGTAAGTGATTTTTGGGCCCACACAAAGCGCGGTGTTCGATGGTAAAGTCCAAGGTGTAGTGGTCCAGGCGAGGAAATACAAATCGGTTTCAACACCTTCGAAAAGGAATTCCGATTTCTCGTCGCGGATTACTTTGAACTGGGCGGTAGCCGTGGTATCTTTCACGTCGCGGTAGCAACCGGGTTGGTTCAATTCGTGCGAACTCAAACCAGTTCCCGCAGCAGGCGAATAGGGCTGAATGGTGTAGCCTTTATACAGCAATCCTTTGTTGTAGAGTTGTTTCAACAACCACCAGAGTGATTCCATGTAACGGCTATCGTAGGTGATGTATGGATCGTCCATGTTTACCCAGTAACCCATCTGGCGGGTAAGTTCTTCCCATTCGCGGGTATATTTCATCACCTCCTTGCGGCAGGCAGCGTTATATTCGGCAACGGTTATAGTTTTGCCAATGGCTTCTTTGGTAATACCGAGCATTTTTTCAACACCCAGCTCAACAGGCAACCCATGGGTATCCCATCCGGCTTTACGCTTTACCAAAAAACCTTGCATGGTTTTGTAACGACAGAAAATATCTTTAATGGCACGGGCCATCACATGGTGAATACCGGGCATACCGTTGGCGCTTGGTGGCCCTTCGTAGAACACAAAGGTAGGTTTGCCCTCACGGGTACTCATGCTTTTATGAAACGTGTCTTCGGCTTCCCACCGGACGCGAATTTCTTTATTGATTTGTGATAAATCGAATTGTTTGTATTCAGCAAATTTCTTTGTCATAATGTGCAAAATGCCTGATTTTTAAAAAAGAGTACAAATATATAAAAACAAATTTGTCGTGGTTATTTACAGAAAAGAAAGATTAACGCAGTATTCTATAGTTAACCTGAGAATAAAAAAGGATCTTCATGCTGTGCAGAAAGATCAAAATTTCGCCAGCAAGGCTATGGCAAGATTAACGCAAGTTTTTACTCTTTAAGTGGGTTCCAACCTTGTGCCATAAGTTCGATTTCAGAGCCGGCACCAGTTACCAATGCTGTTCCTTCTGTAGCATCGGCTATATGACCAATGATAGTAATGTCGGGGTGATTTTTTACTTTGTCATAATCAGAAACCGGAACTGTAAATAGCAGTTCGTAATCTTCACCACCATTGAGTGCGGCTACTAAGGGATTGATATTTAGTTCGAGGGCCATATTTTTTGTTTGTTCATCCATCGGGATTTTTTCTTCAAAAATTTTTGCCCCTACTTGGCTTTGTTTGCAGATGTGCATTATTTCCGACGAAAGCCCGTCAGAAATATCGATCATAGAAGTGGGTTTGATCTTCAATTCGGAGAAAATGTTCCTCATATCGGTTCGGGCTTCAGGTTTCAATTGACGCCCAAGGATATAATCTTTTCCATCGAATTGTGGTTGAATATTTTTGTTTACCTTAAATACTTCGTTCTCTCTTTCAAGGAGTTGTAAACCCGTATATGCGCCACCTAAATCTCCGGTAACACAAATCAAGTCGTTCTTTTTTGCCCCTGAACGGTAAACTATCTGCTCAGGTTCACATTCGCCAATGGCTGTAACGCTTATCGTAAGCCCGGTAAGCGAAGAGGTGGTATCACCACCAATAAGGTCGACCCCATATTTTTCGCAAGCCAACGAGATGCCTTCATAAAGCAATTCGACTGCTTCTACCGAGAATTTTGAAGAAAGGGCCAGTGAGACTGTAATTTGCTTTGGTATAGCATTCATGGCCGCCACGTCGCTAAGGTTAACGACAACCGACTTATAACCAAGGTGCTTCAGTGGCGTATACATTAAGTTAAAATGTACCCCTTCGGTCAACAAATCGGTGGTAACTACAATGTGTTTGTTTGCAAATGATAAAACAGCTGCATCGTCACCAATCCCCTTAAGAGACGAGCTGTTTTTTAACTTAATTTTATTTGTGAGCCGTTCAATGAGCCCGAACTCGCCCAAGTTCGATATTGGTGTTATATTGCGCTTACTTTCAGTCATTTTTCAAGATATTAAAGTATGAACTTTCTCATTAAGAGGGCAAAAATAAGACTACTTTGTTATCTTTGCAATTAATTTTAAACCGATGGGCTGAAACGTTGTTAGTTTATTCATACGTTTTTAATAGAGAATGGCAGAGCAAAATGAAATATTGGATAAAGTTACAAACGAAGAGTACCAGTTTGGGTTTGTAACCGACATTGAAACAGAAGTTATCGAGAAAGGGCTCAACGAAAATGTTGTGCGACTAATCTCAGAGAAGAAAGGTGAACCCGAGTGGATGCTTGAATTCCGGTTGAAGGCTTTTCGGCGTTGGCTTGAGATGCCTGTACCCGATTGGGCCTATCTGAAAATTCCACCGATCGACTACCAAAATATCATATACTATGCAGCTCCCAAGCAGAAAAAGCAGCTTGACAGCCTCGACGAGGTTGACCCAGAAATACTCGAAACCTTCAATAAATTGGGTATTCCACTCGAAGAACAGAAAATACTTTCGGGGGTAGCTGTCGATGCGGTGATGGATAGTGTTTCGGTAAAAACAACTTTTAAAGAAACCCTTGCCGAACGAGGCATTATCTTTTGCTCTTTCAGCGAAGCGGTGAGGGAGTATCCCGATTTGGTAAAGAAATACCTTGGCAATGCGGTTCCGGCTACCGATAACTATTTCGCAGCCCTGAATTCGGCGGTTTTTAGCGATGGATCGTTCTGTTATGTGCCCAAAGGGGTGCGTTGCCCAATGGAACTTTCCACCTATTTCCGAATTAACGCAGCCAACACCGGCCAGTTTGAGCGAACACTTATTGTGGCCGATGACGATAGCTATGTCTCCTATCTGGAAGGATGTACTGCACCCCAGCGCGACGAGAACCAGCTTCATGCCGCTGTAGTTGAAATTATTGCCATGGAGCGTGCCGAGGTGAAATACTCAACAGTTCAGAACTGGTATCCCGGCGATAAAAACGGCAAAGGTGGTATTTACAACTTTGTAACCAAACGCGGAATGTGCCGGGGCGATTTTTCTAAAATCTCGTGGACGCAGGTCGAAACAGGGTCGGCTATCACATGGAAATATCCCAGTTGCGTATTGATGGGCGATCATTCGGTTGGTGAATTTTACTCGGTAGCGTTGACCAATAACCACCAGCAGGCCGATACCGGAACCAAAATGATCCACATTGGAAAGAATACCAAAAGCACCATTGTTTCAAAAGGTATTTCTGCCGGTTTAAGTAATAACTCGTATCGTGGATTGGTGAAAGTTTCGAAGCGAGCCGATAACGCCCGGAATTTTTCGCAGTGCGACTCGTTACTCATGGGCGATAAGTGTGGCGCACATACTTTCCCGTATATCGAATGTGCCAATAAAACAGCCATTCTCGAACACGAGGCCACCACGTCGAAAATCAGCGAAGATCAGATATTTTACTGTAACCAGCGCGGCATTAATACCGAGGATGCCGTTGGGATGATTGTTAACGGTTATGCCCGTGAGGTATTAAATAAACTGCCGATGGAATTCGCCGTTGAAGCACAAAAACTGCTACAGATCAGTCTGGAGGGGAGTGTGGGATAAATAGACACAAGAATCAAGACACAAGAATCAAGAAAAATGCATAATTATTTGGAATTGAAAATATGGCAACAATCAAGGAGTTTAGTGAAAAAGATATTTATTCTTTCTGAGTCTTTTCCTTCTCATCAGCTCTACAGTTTAACGAATCAAATGCAGCGGGCTGCTATTTTAATTCCATCGAATATTGCTGAAGGAGCGGGAAGAGATTCTGACAAAGAATTCATTCGTTTTTTAGATATTGCCAACGGCTCTGCATTTGAGCTCGAAACGCAGTTGTTTATTTGTGCTGATTTGGGTTATGAAAAAATTGAAATAGTTTATTCTATAATCGAAGAGCTAAAAGAAATTCAAAAGATGATTTTCAAATTCAGGAGATCTCTCGAGTCAAAGTCTTGATTCTTGCTACCTGATACTTGATACAAAATTAGAAAAAGAGTATGCTAACAATTAAAAATTTACATGCCAACGTTGAAGGCAAAGAGATACTAAAAGGCATTAGCCTTACCGTTAAACCAGGCGAAGTACATGCCATTATGGGACCTAACGGATCGGGGAAAAGTACGTTGGCAAATGTGCTTGCCGGCCACGACAAGTACGAAGTAACCGATGGAGAGGTGATTTTCTATGGTGAAAATTTGCTCGAACAGTCGGCCGAAGAACGTGCCCGTAACGGTGTTTTTCTCAGTTTTCAATATCCTGTCGAAATTCCGGGGGTAAGCATGGTTAACTTTATGAAGACCGCTGTCAACGAACACCGCAAGCACAGAGGTCTTGCTCCGCTTACGGCTTCTCAGTTCCTTCGTTTAATGGAGGAGAAAAAGAAGGTAGTCGAAATCAGCTCGTCGTTGACAAACCGTTCGGTAAACGAAGGTTTTTCAGGAGGAGAAAAGAAACGGAACGAAATTTTCCAAATGGCCATGCTCGAACCCAAGTTGGCCATCCTCGACGAAACCGACTCCGGACTCGATATCGATGCCTTGCGAATTGTGGCCAATGGGGTGAATAAACTGAAATCGCCCGATAACGCAACAATTGTTGTAACCCACTATCAGCGCTTGCTCGATTATATTGTCCCCGATTTTGTACACGTGCTTTACAACGGGCGCATTGTGAAGTCGGCAGGCAAAGAGCTCGCCTTTGAACTGGAAGAAAAAGGGTACGACTGGATCAAGAAAGAGTTGGGAGATTAGTAAATGTCATTGCCTGAAATAAAGCATAATAGTGAGAACCTGTTTTCTGAAATTTCGAATTTGATAGAGGAAAGCAGGAAGGATGTAGCAGTTACTGTGAATGCTGCGTTGACTATGCTTTATTGGAAAGTTGGTAAATTAATTAATGATGAGATACTCCAAAATCAAAGGGCAGACTATGGGAAGCAGGTTGTTTATTCTCTTTCAAAAAAGTTGACTGAGCAGTTCGGAGGTGGTTGGAGTGAACAACATCTACGACATTGTCTCCGCAGTGCGGAGATAATTCCTCAAAACATTGTCTCCGCAGTGAGTAGAGAATTGTCTTGGACACATATTAAGCTGGTTATGTATCTTGACGATGAGTTGAAGCGACAGTTTTATATCGAAATGTGCAGAATGGAGAAATGGAGCACCCGTGTCCTTTCTGATAAAATAAATTCGATGCTTTATGAAAGGACAGCCATTTCGAAGAAACCTCAAGATACAATCTCCAAAGAGTTAAAAGAATTACATGATCAGGGTAACCTTTCGCCTGAAATGGTTTTTCGCGATCCTTATTTTTTGAATTTCCTGGGGTTGAAAGATTCATATAGCGAAAAAGATTTAGAAAAAGCTATTCTGAATGAATTGGAAAAATTCATTCTTGAGATTGGACAGGGTTTTACTTTTGTAGAGCGTCAGAAAAGGATGGTTATTGACAATGAAGATTATCATCTTGATTTACTATTCTATCATCGAAAACTCAAAAGATTAGTGGCGATTGATTTGAAATTGGGAAAATTCAAGGCAAGTTATAAAGGCCAGATGGAGCTATATCTTCGGTATCTCGAAAAATTTGAAACCGAAGAAGGGGAAAAATCGCCATTGGGTTTGATCTTATGTTCTGAGAATTCACCAGAGCAAATTGAGTTGCTGAAGTTAGAAGAGTCGGGAATAAAAGTTGCAGAGTATATGACAGAGCTTCCCTCGAAGAAATTATTGGAAAAGAAGTTGCATACAGCCATTGAAATGGCAAAAAAACAAATAGAAAGCAGAAGCAATGAGTAATGTTTTAACCAATTATACGGCTACTGAAGAACTGGCCGATCTTTTTTACCAGAACCGGTCGGTATATTACGAGGGTTCTTCTCCCGTAATGAACGAGGCGAGAGAGCTGGCAATGCGCAAATTTCAGGAGAAAGGTATTCCTTCGCGCAAAAACGAAAATTATAAATACACCGACCTGCGTCCTGCATTTCAAAACGACTTTTCGGTTGTACCAAAATATATCGAGCAGAATGTCGACCTACACGACCTTTTTAATTGCGACGTACCCCAGTTGGATACCCACATTATATTATTGGTTAATGGTTGGTATTACGGACGTAATCGTCGGGTTGGCGAGTTACCACAAGGTGTTGTTTGCTGTAGCCTTCAACATGCCGCTCGGGAACATGCCGAAATTTTCAATAAATATTATAACCAGCAAGCTGGCCAGACTGACGATCCGCTGCCGAACCTAAACACAGCTTTGGCCAAAGACGGGCTTTTCCTGTACATTCCCGACAATGTTACGATCGAAAAACCGATTCAGGTGATTAACCTTCTGAATGCGGCCGAGAATACTTTTGCCGTGCAGCGAAATTTGTTTGTGTGTGGAAAAAACAGTGAGGCAACTATTGTTTTTTGTGACCATACGCTCAACCAGAACTATTACATTCTGAACAATGTCAGCGAATGTGTTGTCGATCGCGATGCCCGCTTTAGTTTCCTGTCTTTACAAAACCAGCATAATGGTGCCGTCAACCTGACTCACCTTTTTGGCGATGTTTGGGAGAATGCCAATCTGCTTACCAATACATTAACCCTGAATGGCGGAATTGTTCGTAACAACTTTTCGGTAAAATTGGTTGGTGAACACGCCAGTGCCAGTTTGAACGGCTTGTCGTATAACGACCAAAAACAGCATGTCGACAATTATGTGGTGATGGAGCACACAAAACCCAATTGTACCAGCTACCAGCTTTTCAAAAATATTTTGGATGAGCAGTCGAGTGGTGCTTTTGCCGGGCGCATTCATGTCTTCCGCGATGCACAAAAAACCGAAGCTTACCAGCAAAACAATAACGTACTGATGAACGAGGAGGCCGAAATGAATACCAAGCCGCAGTTGATTATCGATGCCGACGATGTAAAATGTAGCCATGGCGCTACTGTAGGCCGCATCGATGAAGAAGCACTGTTCTATCTTCGTGCGCGGGGTATTGGAGAACGGGAAGCCCGCCTGATGATCATGTATGCTTTTGCCGATAATGTGGTTTCTAAAATCAACATTGCGCCTTTGCGTGAACGAATCGGTGAGATGGTCGACAGAAGGCTTCGTGGCGATTTGAGCCCATGCCAGAATTGTGCATTAAGTTGCAGCCACTAACAAAACGGAGAAAATACTTTAGGAAAGAGTGAAGGCAGAAGTGGCCGTCGCAGTTGAATGACATCCGATGATTGTTGAATTGCCCTTTCCGAAAATGAAAATGATACGATGAAATTTGATATTAAAGCGATACGAAAGGATTTCCCAATTCTCGAAAGAGAGGTTTACGGGAAACGATATATTTACTTCGACAACGCGGCAACAGCTTTCAAACCGTTACAGGTTTTAAAAGCCGTTGAAAAGATATATACCCAGTTTAACGGGAATCCGCACCGTGGTGCCCACTACATGAGCAACCAAACAACAGTTGAATTTGAGGCGGTTCGCGACAAGGTACAGCAATTTATCAATGCGCCATCGCGCGAGGAGATTATTTTCACCAAAGGAACCACCGAAAGCATTAACCTTGTAGCCTATTCTTTTTCCGAAGCGTTTATCCATGAGGGCGACGAGGTAATTGTTTCCGAAATGGAACACCATGCCAATATTGTTCCCTGGCAAATTGTTTGTGAGCGGAAGAAGGCAACGATAAAAGTTATTCCTTTTGATGACAGCGGGCGGTTGATGGTCGAGAAACTTCCTGAACTGATTTCCGAAAAGACGAAAATAATTGCCGTAACCTTAGTATCGAATGTGCTTGGGGCTATCAATCCGGTAGAGGAAGTCATCGCTATTGCCCACGAAAAGAATATCCCTGTTCTGATCGATGGTGCCCAAGCGGTACAGCACATTGCTATTGATGTGCAGAAAATGGACTGCGACTTCTTCGTTTTCTCGGGCCATAAACTTTACGGTCCTACCGGTGTGGGCTGTCTCTACGGAAAGCGCCAATGGCTCGACGCTATGCCCCCTTTCCTTGGAGGTGGCGAAATGATTGAGAAAGTCTCTTTCTCGGGTACAACCTTCAATGTTATCCCCTATAAATTTGAAGCCGGAACGCCCAATTTTACCGAAGTTATCGGATTGGGAGCAGCTATCGATTATCTTAATTCGATCGGATTTGACAAGATTTTTCATTATGAGCAAGAATTGGCCGATTATGCACGAATGAAACTTGATACAATTGACGGAATCCGTTTTTTTGGGCAAACTAGCCATCAATCGAATGTAATTTCTTTCATTGTGAACTCAATTCATCCTTACGATATGGGAATGTTTCTCGACAAGATGAGCTTTGCTGTCCGAACAGGCCATCACTGTGCCGAACCGGTAATGGATCATTTTAAAATCCCCGGCACTGTAAGGGTTTCATTAGCCTTTTACAATACCAGGGATGAAATAGATCGTTTTGTCGACGCACTTAAAAAAGTGGTCGCCATGTTAAGTTAATTTACATTTCGGTGAAGGTAATCCCTGAAGGAATTTCGAAGCGTGAAGCGGGAATTGCTTCTTCCCTCACTTCCAAAGCTTCCATAATTACATCGTTGCCAGCGAATTGTGTGGTAGTCTTTATTGGCAAACCTTCCCAGGTCCAGGTCGTAGCAACCACAGGTTTTTCTACACTTACCTTGCGACATTTTTTCCCGGCAATGGTTTCATACCCATGGTCTTTCATCTTATATCGTTCAATGTCTTCTTTCGAAACGTTTTCAAACTCTACGTATTCGGCTGTGTAAAATTTGTTTTTTGTTCCTTCGTTTGTATTAAAAGACCAGTCGTACCGGTACCCGTCGCGAACAATTGCCGAACTACCGGTTTTTTGCCCCATCATTATCATGTAATTTTCTTCATACTGAAGGGTTCCATAATCGTCGAACCACATTTCACGGGTCATTTCCATGCCGGCAGCCAGGCTTTTGTATTTTACATACCCCGATTTTACATTGAAAATCTTCTTGGCCACTGTTTTTGCCGTTGGAGCATCTTCCATAGCCTTTTCAATTTTCTCGGCTTCTTTCACCAAAGAATCAACTTGATTGTTTTTTTTGTTTGAACAGGAAACCATCAGTGCAATGGCGATTCCAATGAATAGGACTTTTTTCATAATGCATTAATATTTAATTGATTATAATTTGAGTGAGGATTTTTGCCACAGCAAAAAATACAAACACCAATGTGCCAACGATGGCCGCAAAATATCCCCATTTTTTGTTTACAGGGACAAATGTCATCCGGGAAAGGCCACTGAGCAGGATAATCAGGTTGTATATTCCGGCTAACAATACCAATGGGGCGAACAGAGGAATAATGAGCAGCAAAGTTGCTGTCATCGAGGGTGAAAAGGAGTAAACAATCAGTCTGAAATTACGGCTAAAATTGCTTGTGGCTTCAAAAAAAGGAGCGAGAATACTTAATATTGAGGTGGAAATAAAAATGGATCCAATGAGTAAAAAGGCGTAATAAAGCGCATAACGAATGCCTAGTTTTTCGCTGGCCACCAAGCCAAACATGCTTTGTTTTGAACCCACAATACCGTATCCGATAAAACAGGCAAGCATGGTAATTAGGGTAAACGGCAGCAAAAAATTAACAAAAAGGTCGCGTATACCGCCTTCTTCAGCAGCAATGTTTTTCCATTCGCTTGCTGGCGATCTCATCAGTTTTAGTGCCTTAGAAAAAACAACGATGATTTTTTTCATTTTGCAGATTATACTAGACTTTATCGTTACTCCTTATGCCGGTTTTTTCAGTATTTTGATATTTACCCGTTGGTTCAGAGTTTAAGAAATTCAACCCTCCGGTTTTTGCTCTTTCCCAGCGGGGTGTTGTTGTTTTCAATAGGTTCTGTTTCTCCTTTACCATCGGTTTCGATACGGCTGGAATCAACAGAGAATACCTTGCACAGTTCACTTTTCACCGAATTGGCACGTCGCTTCGATAGGTCGAGATTTGCGGCATCGTTGCCGTCTGAATCGGTATGGCCGACCACTTTCACCCGTACCGACGGGTTTTCTTTAAGTATATCAGCCATTTCTTTAAGAGCTCCGTACGATTCGGGTTTCACTTTGTCGGAATTCACGTCGAAAAGGATACCATAACTAATCAGTTTCCCATCGGTAAGGAACTTGCTGCGCTGATCGGTTCCTGCTTCTGCAACTCGTATATTACTTATAAGAAATTTGGTAGCTTCAATTTCGTCGGTGCAGAAACGAATCTGCTTGTAGTCGAACCCTTTTGTTAGTGCTTGCGGGATGTCGAGTAATTTGGAGCCAAGGGCATATAACCTGAGCCTCGAATTTTGAACCCATATCGAAACATGGCTTACTTCATTTTTTGGCATTTTTTTATTCCATACATCGTTTTGCAGATCTTTGTTTTCATCGTAGGCACGATAGGAAAAATAACTTCCCATAGCAATTTCTATCCCTGCATCGCCGGGTACTCCTCCCGAATTGTATAAGTCGCCTTCAGATGGCGAAAATAATGCAAGGATTATACGGCCAATATCGCCACTTTCCTCTTGCATGGGCAACACATCGAACTCGAATGTGAAGTTTTTTGGAAAATTGAAACCTTTTTCAAGAAAAAACATTCCGTCGGCGTTCATCTTAAGCCATTTGCCTGGAAATTCGCCTGTTATACAAACTTCGCCCGAAGCATTTGTGTTCCAAAGTGCCGGAAAATCGCCCACTGCATCTTGTGAAAAGTCTTCGAAAAAAACCACTTTATCACCAGCTACAAAATCGTATTTTGAGAACAGGCTTAGTGTTTGTTCCTTGGGGGTAGAGGCTTCTTCTTCTACTTCTTCTGCTTCTTCCGAATCGGAGTTTTCTTCTTCGTCGCTTTCTTCACTATCTTCTTCAGATTCTGTTACCTCAACTTTTTTCCCTGGTGTTTTCTTTTGTGCCATGGCTTGGTAACTGCCGCACAAGAGGGTAATGATCAATAATAACGAGATGGCTTTCATATAATTTGAACTTTAGAGAATTGAACTGGTTAATCTTACTTTCTGGCGAAAAGGTTATATTCATTGTTGGCCTGTTTTTCTGTAAACGAAGATATATATTTTTATTAAAAGCGGAGTTAACTTTGTATTTCGATTCGGCATAATGCTCATGAGATGTTTGTTTTCTGGATGTAGAGCTTTTTTCCTGCTTGCATTTCTTTTTGCTTAATTTATTTTTATGGAATGATATTTTTTCTGCGTTTTTTTTGAAAAAAAACGACCTTTGTATCTTCAAAATTAAATATAGTATAATGAGCATTGAAGAAATACAGCAAGAGATCATTGCAGAGTTTTCGGTTTTCGATGATTGGATGGATAAATATTCTTACCTGATTGAACTGGGAAATGGCATTGAGGCTCTTGATGAGAAATATAAAGTTGACCAAAATCTGATTCGGGGCTGCCAGTCGCAAGTTTGGCTTAATGCTGAGTGCCGTGATGGAGTAGTGTATTATCAGGGTGAAAGTGATGCATTGATTGTTAAAGGATTAGTGGCTTTGCTGTTACGCGTGGTGAATGAGCAGCCAGCCGCAGAAATAATAAATGCCGATTTTCATTTTATCGATAGTATAGGGCTGAAAGAACACCTTTCGCCTACGCGGTCGAACGGATTGCTCGCTATGGTAAAACAAATAAAGCTTTATGCTGTTGCTTTCAATAAAATGAATAGTTAACCGAAATGAATATGACAAGCAATAACGACCAGCGAATTACCGATATTATCGAGATGCTCCGTGAGGTGTACGATCCTGAAATACCAGTAAACATATACGATTTGGGGTTAGTCTACAGCATCGATGTCGATGAAAGTAACATGGCTCATATCGTGATGACCCTTACAGCTCCTGGCTGCCCGGTTGCCGATATGATTGTTCAAAATGTATATGAAAATGTGTGCTCGGTTGAAGGCGTCGACGATGCGTTTGTTGATTTGACTTTTGATCCACCCTGGGACAAATCGATGATGAGCGAAGAAGCCCGTCTTGAATTGGGTTTCTTCTAAATCTTTTCTTGATTTACTATGACAGTTCAGAGAATTTTTTCCGGTACGATGAAGGAGTAATCCCTGTAATTTTACGGAACTGCTTGTTGAAATGGTTAAGGTTGTTAAATCCACTGTCGAAACATACTTGTGCAATGCTTAATTCGTTGTTCATAAGCATTTTGCACGCAAATTCAATTTTTATATGATTGAGATATTCCCAAAGGGTAATGCCCGAGTTTTCTTTAAAGAAGCGGCATAATGATCCTTTCGCCATGTTTACCAGTTGTGATAATTCCTCAAGATTAACCTCGTTGCGATAATTGTTCATGAAATAATCATGGATTGCTTCAATTCGTTTGTTGCTGGTATTAAACTTTTTCCTCAAATATTCTTCGCTGGCAAGGCCTATGTTTGATGTGCTTTTGCCAATAATATCCATTAGCCTGTAGAAATTCAGAAGTTGTTCAATCCCGTTGAGATACGGCAATTGAAGCATTATTTCGCTCACCTTGTTTAAGGTATCGCCTACAATTTGAATTCCCCTTTCAGACATTTCCAGGGCTTTACGAACATTGGCAAACTCAGGCATCGACAGCAATTCTGGAAATAATATTACCGTTGAAAATTGCAGGTAAACCATCTCGAGGTTCCGGTTCGAAAGGGCAAAACGGGCTTTATCGGCAATCCAGACGTGGGGCAAATTTTGACCAATAAACACAAGGTCTCCGGGGTGGAAACTTTCCATTGAATCGGCAACAATGCGCTTGCCTGTACCTTCTGTGATAAAGCTGATCTCGTAGTGATTGTGATAATGCCAAGTGCTTTTTTCCAGATTATCCTGAAAAATTCCTATACGAAAATGTTCTTCGTTTTGTGCACTAATCTTTCCTTTCACCATATAATATAAACAAAAAAGAGAAAATATGTTAATATTGTTCTAAAGGTAGTCAATATTAGTGTAGCCTGAGTTATTCTAATCTCCTATTTTTAGGCGTTAAATGTAATACTTATGAACGAGATTCTCGGTAAGCTTTTTGAAGCGATAGAATTTGGAAAAGCTGACAAAACTTCACCTTATCCACCAGCATTAAAAGGGCTCGATGGCGCCAAAGAATACACAATAAGTGCCCTTGATGCCGGCATTACACCTAAGGAAATCCTTGAAGAAGCATTGATCCCGGCTATGGGCTGTGTAGGAAAAAAGTTCTCAGAGAATAAAATTTTTGTTCCCCAAATGCTTATGTCGGCAAAAGCCATGAGTGCGTCAATGATTCAACTAAAACCTTTTTTTGCTTCGGGCGAATTAAAGACAAAGGGTACATTTATTATTGGCACGGTAAAAGGCGACCTTCATGACATTGGAAAGAATTTGGTTTCGATGATTGTAGAAGGAGGCGGATGGACCCTTGTAGACCTTGGGGTGGATGTAAGTTCTGATCGTTTTATCGATGCCATTCGTAAAAATCCTGGCGCAATTGTTGGCCTTTCAGCATTGCTTACCACAACGATGGGCAGTATGGCAGAAATTGTCGCAAGAATTAAAAGCGAACTTCCCGACACCAAAGTTTTGGTTGGAGGGGCTCCTGTTAACATGGATTTTTGCCAAACCATTGGTGCCGATTACTATGCGCCAAATCCTCAATTAGCTGTCGATTACCTTAATAGCGTAGCGTAGAAAGATCACTCATTTTGGTTCATCATAAAAAAACGGACGGTTTTATTCATTAAAACTGTCCGTTCTTTAGTAATAGTTTTTTAAAGTTCGCTTGTCGGGTATGTTTTTTCCCTGACTAATGCTTCATCTATCCATTGTGGGATTATATCTTTCATGAATTGTTGTTTTTCAGCATTCAGTTTTTCCATGTCCAATCCGATAAATTTTTGTGCTTTTGCCTTAGTCGCAATGTCGGGGTAAGGAATTTCTTTGGTAAAACCTTTTTCGGCCAATATGCGCGATAATTTTAGCCGGGCTTCTTGTGCTTTTACAATTCCTGTTGATATTATCCGCCCTACTTCAACCGGAGCATGAAATGAAGAGCCATGTCCGGCAGCCGAAAAATCCCACCGCCATTGTGCATGCCTTATGTCGGTGAGGGCTGGTTTCATTTGTTCCTCGCTTGCCCCAAGTTCCCACGCTTTTTGGGCTTCAATATGCGCATGTACAAGTAGTTCTTCAAGTTTATCGCGGTTTTCAATTATTTTATCTTGTCGGTCGTAAACATCTTTCACCAGTTGGTCGGTTTCTTCGCGGTGACAAACCTGGCAGGAATTCGAAATATTGTTGAGCGGGCTTTGTATATGGTGGTCGGTGAACTTTTGTCCACCTTCGCTCATATAAGGCATGTGGCAATCGGCACACGAAACACCCCGGCTGGCATGGGTCCCGGTCAGGTAAAGTTCATAGTCAGGATGCTGGGCTTTTAGCATGGGAGCCTTGCTTAGGGCATGTTGCCAATCTGAAAATTCAATTTCGTCATAATATTTTTCAATCAGGTCGACATTCATCCCCTTATGCCATGGAAAAGTCAGGTATTGTGCCCCTTCTACTTTTTTCTTGTTGAAATAGTATTCAACATGGCATTGAGCACAAACCAGCGAGCGCATTTCCTGGTACGAGGCTTTTGTCACATCTTTTCCAGTGTGTTCGAATGCTTCGATAAGGGCTGGACGTGAAATTCGCAGGTTCATGGTTTTAGCATCGTGACAGTCGCCACAGCCAATGGGGTTTACAACCTGGGCACCAAGCTTTTCCCATGTTCCTTTATAAAATTCCGCAACGCCCATTTCGTTCATCAGTCGCGGAACGTCGGGGCTTTTGCAGGTCCAACAAGTGGTTGGTTGCGGGCTTTTTTCACCATTCATCGGTGCACCTGTGCGTAAAACTGTTCTGATATCATCAATAGCATGATAATGCCCTCTCGATTGTTTGTAATCCTTCGAAAAAGCGTAGCCAGCCCATAGCACAACTAAACGCGGATCAACCTCGAGCATGTCGATTGTGGCACTTCCGTTGTATTTGCTCTTAAATGTTGTATCGGCGGTTCGGAGCCACGATTGGTATTCGCGGGGAAAATTTTTGCCCCACACTTCGTTTCTTGGTTCAAACTGCGTGTGTTTTACTTTCGGAGTATACACGAACAATGTTTCGGCCCTACGCTCAATGATTGATGAGGCCAGAAGACCCAATAGAAATACAACCAGCACTGTGGCAAAAAACAATAGCCACCCAATTACCGGCTTTTCTTTGATTCGTTGTGTTATCGATTTCATCTGGTTCGTATTTATAAAGGTTTTATTGTTGCTTATTTATTTTTTTTGACTTTTTTTCATCCATTCAGGTACGGGGCTTTCCAGAATTGGAACCCGCGCATAGGGCACGCTCGAGAGGCTGTTGACCCTGCCATGTGGGGTATGTTGGTGACATTCAACGCAAGAGCGTCCTTCGCGAAGGCTCATATACATTTCCGATTGTTGTTTCATTCGCTCGTCGGTGAGAAGGTGCTGGTGGCAGCGGATGCAATTGTTGTGTACAACTTCTTTTCCTTTGTCTTTAATGAAAATAACTTGCGGCTCAAGGCGAAGGGCAAACATCGACGAGTGGCGCAGTCCGTCTTTTGCCTTGAAATAATATTTGTTAACCAAATTATTATGAGGTACGTGACAATCCATGCAGTTGGTATATTGTCTGTGGCTACTGTGGCTCCACGATGCATATTGCGGGGCCATAATGTGACAATTCATGCAGGTTTTTGGGTCATCGGAAAGATAAGTTGGAGCTTTAGAAAGGTATATTGTAAACAGTCCAAGACCGACAAATATTCCCAGAAGGAGTATTACCGGAACTTTCCATCGGTCGGGAGGTATGAAAATTTTAAAGAGTTTCATCGTGCAACTTTTACGTTTTAAATTTATAATATTCTTTTGCCAATATCAATATGGTCTTTTTACGAAGGTTGTTTCAATTGTTACAATTCTATTTAGGCAAGTTCATTAGTTTTGTAGCTTAATTACTGGACAGAATGGAGTTTTATCAATCGATTACACAGCTTTACGATCATATTTTCCCATTGAATATGGGGCAGGTCAACTTTGTGGGTTCCGAGTGTCCGCCTGCTGCATTGCTCGATGTGGGCTGCGGTACCGGGTCTTTGGCTATTGCAATGTCGGCTAAAGGTTTTTCGGTATCAGCAATCGATATCGATAGAGAAATGGTTGACATGGCATCAGCTAAAGATGAAAATCGCAGGGTTGCTTTCTCTCAGGGCGATATGCTTTCTATTGACCAACGGTATATTGATCAGCACTTTGGAGTTATTACCTGTTTTGGGAATACCTTGGTCCATCTAAAAACATTCGACGAGGTTTCTGATTTTTTTCAAAAAACGTATGCTTTGCTGCTGAAAAACGGAAAGCTTCTTCTTCAACTGTTAAATTATGAGGCGATTCTGACAAGCAAACCTGAAAAAATTCCAACTATTGAAAATGAGCGTATTTGTTTCGAACGGAGGTATTACTATCGGCCCGACGGGAAAATTGATTTTGAAGGGATTCTTTTGGACAAAGTAACAGGGCTGATTACCCGCAATGTTGTTCCGCTCTTGCCGGTAACACTACAGCAATTAACTCTTCTACTGAATGATGCTGGTTTTGTAAATCTTCAGTTCTATGGTGGTTTCGACCGTTCGCCTATTGATGAAAACAAGCTTCCACTGATCGTTTCTGCACAAAAAATGTAGCTATGATAAGAAAAATAGTTTTACCGGTCTCGGTTTTTTTATTTGTTGGTTTCATGCTGACAATGATCCAATTAAAAGTTGAAATGCCCATGCTTTTGCTCGAACGCTTTTTTAAAGGGGGAGGGTGGATAGAAATTGTAGCTGTATCCTTTTTTGGCGCATTTGTGGTTCATAAAATGCAAAATGTAAGAGAATCAGGGCGGTGGAGAAAAATTATCTGGACAATCTATTCCGTTTGGTTTTTTGCCCAACTTTTTCTTGGGATCTTTGCTTCAGACATATTCCTGCTTACCGGGAAACTTCATTTGCCGATTCCGGCAATGATGATTGCTGGCCCAATTTTTCGCTGGCAGAAATCGATAATGACTCTTCTGTTTCTGAGTACAATTATGCTAACGGGCCCGGCCTGGTGCAGCCAACTCTGTTATTTTGGGGCAATAGATAATGCTTTTTCTAAAGGAAAACCTGTCAGAGGCCCGCTGAAAAACAAAATGGTCTATAAACACGGAGTTTTATTGTTGGTAATTCTTGGGGCAATACTTGCGCGGGTTTTCAACTTATCAATGACTTGGGCTGCTGTTGCAGGAATTTCGTTTGGTTTGGCAGGCTTTGTGGTTATGATCCTTTTTTCGCGGCGGCAGCGACGTATGGTTCATTGTTCTGCATTTTGTCCTATTGGTACGCTGGTGAATTATTTGCGGTTTGTTAATCCCTTTCGCATGGTAATCGACAGCAGTTGTGATTCTTGTATGGCTTGTTCTGCAAAATGCAACTACGATGCACTAAATATTACAGACATAAGAAACAAAAAACCCGGGTTCACCTGTACCCTTTGTGGCGACTGCATTTCGGCTTGTAAGAAGAATTCCCTTCAGTACAATTTTTTTAGCATGAACCCAGCTAATGCCCGCAACTTGTATTTATTTATAACAGTGTCGGTTTACATGATTTTTTTCGCCATGGGGAGAATCTGATTCCTCTATTTATTTTGCCATGCCGATTTTAGTTCATGTACTTCGAAGTGTTCTACAAAGACTTCCCCACCTGTAGAATATAAATTGTATTTCAGGCTTTTAGGCTCGGGAATTATTGGTGTGCTAATAACATATTTTCCGCCTTCGATGAATACCTCAACAGACGAGCGGTCGATCAGCAACTCAATGTCAATTTTATTGTTTTTGGGGCTGTAGGTAAAACGGCTACCTTCAATTTCAAGCATTTTTCTTGAGGTATTATAGGAGAGATTAATCCCTTCGTTTTCTCTGTTTCCTCGGATTATGATACCGAACATATCACAATTTTTTAGGTCGATTGACCCTTTCATGTGGAAACAATCGCCTTTAATGCTCTGTAACGGGTTGTTGTTTATTCCCGGGTATATTTTTTTATTATCGATTGTGACGCTTTTTTTGTAGAGCTGTTTTATTTCCTCAATGGGTTTATGGTGCAGCTCAAGACCGGTATTGGTTTCTTTCAGAATGATTTCAGTTGGAAAAGTTAGCTGGCCGTTAGCCGGAAGATCGGGCTGCTGCTCGCTTTTTAGCTCCGAGAAAAGAAGAATACGGTTATTTTTAAAATCTTTGAAAATCAGCGAACCCCCCACCATTTCTCCATAATCGAATTTATTAAACGAAGTAAGGTTTTCGAACTTTTTCCCATCAAAATTGCCGACCATATAGTTCCCATTTTCGGCAATCAGCAGCCAAAGAGATGAGTCGGGTTGGTTGTTTGCGGCAATTTCGGTGAGCGAAACAAATCCGTATATTAATCTGAACGAGGATGTTATTTCCCATTTCAATCCGTCGGATGAATTGAGAAAATTGACCATAGAATCGGTCCGGCTATAAGCAGCCATGACCCATTTTTCAGTGGGTTTATGCCAGAAAACAAATGGTTCCGATTGGTTAAGGTTTTTGTCGGTAATGGTTTTTTCGCCTTCACCCAACTGGTTTGCATCAATCGCAGTATGCCGGTAAATGCCATCATCCCAACGGGTTGCCCAGGCGAATAATTGCTTTCCGTTGGAAGAAAAGCTTCCCCACCAAGGGGAATGAGTCATCGAATCGGATACTCCCGCAGGTTGAGACAGCACAATTTCTTTGTGTTCCCATTTTAATAAATCATGGCTGGTGGCATGTCCCCAGTTAACAAAGCCTTGTTGAAGGTTGTGCGGGTTCCATTGATAATAAAGATGATAGGTTGAATCGACAGTAATAATCGAAATTGGACTTCCCATCCGGTTTTCTACAGGGGTAAAGTGATATTGAGGCCGATACGTTTCATTGAACTGTTCTGCCCCTTTTTTGTCTTGAGCAAAGCCTGCGATGCATAACGTGGCTATAAATATAATCAGTATGGTTTTCTTCATTGTTAGTTCTGTATTTCAGGATTCAGCAAATGTAATCGATATAATTATTGTAACCTATCCATTTTGCCCATTTTACCATGCTATGGGCGAAAGTCCTTTCGATTCGAGAAATTGGTTGGCGCGGCTGAAGTGATGGTTGCCAAAGAAGCCTCGCGAAGCCGAAAGTGGCGATGGGTGAACCGATTCGAGTACAAGATGTTTCGTTGAGTCTATTATTTCGGCCTTTTGTTGAGCGTAAGCGCCCCAAAGCAAGAACACCACGTTTTCTTTTTGTTGCGAAATAATTCGTATAACCTCATTAGTAAATGTTTCCCACCCTTTGCGCTGGTGCGAACCCGCCAAATGTGCGCGAACGGTTAGTGTGGCGTTCAACAAAAAAACCCCTTGCGTTGCCCATCGTGTTAAATCGCCATTGGCAGGAATTGGCGAACCAATGTCTTGCTGTATTTCTTTAAAAATGTTGCGCAGCGATGGTGGAAATTCAACTCCTGGCAACACCGAGAAACAAAGACCGTGCGCTTGTCCGGGGCCATGATATGGGTCTTGCCCTATGATTACCACCCGTATATTGTTGAAAGGACAAAGGTTGAATGCGTTGAAAATTAGATTTCCGGGAGGGTAGATCTGTTGTTCCCGATATTCTGATTTCACAAAACGGATCAGTTCCGCAAAGTAAGGTTTTTCAAAATCATTCTGTAAGACGGCTTTCCAGCTTTCTTCAATTTTTACATCCATGGTGTTGTGTTTTTGCAAAAATAGCAATACTGGCCTTTCTCTCATATTTTTTAATGTTTTCTCTTTTTACTGTTTTTATGTTTGACGTAATTTTCAGTTTTTTAACCATTTGGCAGCGGCTAAGCGGTTAGTAATTTTTATTTTTGAGAATTGATATATTTTCAATGTTGCTTCGTTAATACTATTGTGAATGACCGAAACTGAATTTAAAGCAAAAGTATTGTCGCTTGCGCCGAAGGTTTTCCCTTTGGCCCGACGGATGCTTGGTACCAGTGAACTTGCGCACGATGCGGTTCAGCAAAGCATGATGAAGCTTTGGGAAAACCGTAAAGATCTTAGCAAGTTGGCTAATTGTAAGGCTTTTGTTTTCAAAGTTGTTCGCAATGTTTGCCTCGACGAGCTGAAAAAGAAAAAACCGGTGTATGTACAAGAGTTTCTTCCTCAATCGGGAGAGGTTGTTCATGCCGATTTAATTCACGACCGCCAGGAAATGGTGGCCATCGTTCAGCAGGTTATTGCCTCCCTGTCCGATGCTCAGCGAGAAGTCATACAATTGAGAGATATCGATGGACTGGAATTTGATGAAATTTCTGAAATAACGGCTACCGATGTTGCTTATGTCCGGGTCCTCCTTTCACGGGCACGGAAAACAGTAAAAGATAAACTGGAAAAAATTTACAGCTATGAAGCAATCAGAAATGAATAATCTCCTCCGTAAGTTTTGGCTTGGCAGCACAACACGCCTCGAGGATGAACAAATTTTCAGACATAAAAATCTGGACGACCTTTCTGTTTCCGACAAGGCCTATCTCTCATTCATTGAGCAGAGCCGGCAAAATAAAACTTTTGATGAGGAAGAATCATGGAAACATATCGCAGCACGCTCTCATCGTAAGCGATTGTTGTACACGTCAATGGGTGTTGCGGCTTCGTTGTTGGTATTGGTGTCGCTCTTTGTAATTACTTCCGAGAATTTTCACCGGGGAACAAGTGATCAGCAGTTTGCTATTAATGATCCATCATTGTTTCAATCAACAGATATTGAACAACTTTGTGGGCGAGATGTGTATATTAACGGGTGCAAGTCAACGTCTGATTGTCATTCGGTGCTTCAAACCATCAATCCCAAATGTATTCAGCAAATCAGTATGTCGACTCAAAACGGAGAGGCTGGCCATAACGATAAGGTGCTTGATGTATGGCTTAAAGCTGCTGTGGAAGATGTTTTTGCCGTTTGCGAAGGAACGCTTTTCTTTTATCAGGATGGGGAGATAAAATCAATTCGTATTGAAGATGAATGTAGCCCTAACTTATTGGTTGATTGCCGCGAAGTGCCCCTAACCGAGATTGAACAAATGAAACCAAGCCAGGTTAAATCCATCGCATTGGCCTATGATCCCGTAAATTGTAGCGGGCAACATCTCGGGGAATATATTGTACTTGAATCTAAATAGGCGGAAATTGTACCGTATTTGCCTACAAATCGCCCCGGTGTTTAATTGCCATTAAATTTGATACTTAATAGTGCCAAAACCTGCTCAATAATTGTTGTGTGGGGGTGGTTGATTTATTTTTGTGCAAATTTTAGCATGATGGTATTACAAGAGGAGATTAAAAAAGCAGTTCTTGATTTTAAAGCGGGTTTTGACAAGCCTTTTCAATTGAAAGGTATTTTTTTCGATATGGATGGAGTGCTGTTCGATTCTATGAGGCTCCACACCAAAGCCTGGATGCAGACCTTCGACGAACATAACTTTCCTATTCCTGAAGAAGAGATTTTCCTTAACGAAGGAAGCACAGCGCTGGCCACCGTTAAGCGTATGTATAAAAAATACCGTAACGAAGAGGTTTCAGCCGAGTTTACAGAAGAATTCAAGGTTCGCAAACACAAACTCATGGAGAATTATCCCGATTCGCCTGTGATGGAGCACATGCCTGAATTGTTGGCATCTATGACCCGCGAAGGTATCGATTGTTGGGTCGTTACAGGTTCGGCACAACAAATTTTGCTTGGTCGCCTTGAAAGAGAATATCGAGGGTCGATTTTCCGGGAAAAAATGATCACTGCTCACGATGTCAGTATCGGAAAACCAAATCCGGAGCCATATCTAAAAGCTATTAAAAAATCGGGATATTCTGTCAGTCAGACAATTGTGGTTGAGAATGCACCCATGGGCATTGAGTCGGCAAAGGCAGCAGGTCTTTTTGTCGTTGCCATCAATACTGGCCCACTTGATGCGCAAGTGTTAAAAGAGGCCGGTGCCGATATTGTTCTTTCCGGAAGCCGCGAATTGGCCAGTGTCTGGCCGTTGATCTACGGTTCTTTATCGGAATAGAATATTTCAGGGAAGTATTTCAAGCAGTTGCGACAAGCTGGTAATGGTAAATGTTGGTTTGCCCAACTCTGCCATGTCGATTTTTTGCTGCGATGGATTGAAAAAAACCTGATCGATACCAAAATTCTTTGCCCCAACAATATCACTTTCCCACGAGTCGCCAATCATCAGGCTTTCTTTTTTTCGGGCATTGCTGCTTTTAATTGAATGCTCGAAAATTTCGCGCTGTGGCTTGGGCGATTTAATAATTTCTGAAATGAAAACATTCTTTATCAACATGTTGAGGCCGGTGTTCCTAAGTTTATCGGATTGAACTTCTTTAAATCCGTTGGTAATAATGTGAAGCTGATAGCCCCGTTTTTTTAGTTCGGAAAGCACGGTTATGGTTTCGGGAAAAAGCGCGGTTTGTTGGGTCATTTTCTTTAGGTACAAATCATCAATTTCGGTGAATGGGATATTGGGTTTTATGCCGAAAGTGTCAAGGCTGCGCTCGAAACGCAAGCCCCTTAACACTTCCTTTGTAATTTTATTTTCACGATATAGTGCCCAAAGTTCGTCGTTGATGCCAGAATAAACCTTAAAAAATGCATCGAAAGAAGGGAGTTCCGAAATAATACCAAGTTGAGTAAATGCTTCTAACATTGCGTGATACGCATTAGTGTCGAAGTCGTAAAGGGTATTGTCGAGGTCGAAAAAAAGATGCCGGTATTTCAATGTCTTGTTTTATTTAGAGTTACGATATCGAAAGCATACGTTCTATCGGTTTGCGTGCTTTTTCTATCACTTCTTCCGAAAGGGAAATTTCGGGCAGTTCATTTTTCAAACAAAGATATAGTTTTCTTATCGAGTTTAATTTCATGTAGCTACAGTCATTGCATCCGCAGGTTGAATCTACCGAAGGTGCCGGGATGAATATCTTCGAAGGGCAAGCTTTTTTCATCTGGTGCAGTATTCCGCTTTCGGTGGCTACAATGAATTTCTGAGCATCGCTTTTTAGTACATAGCTAAGTAGTGCAGCGGTCGATCCTACGTGCTTTGCCAGCAACAATACCGGTCTTTCGCATTCTGGGTGGGCAATCATTTCAGCATCGGGATGCTGGTTCATCAGGTCAACAATCTTTTCGACCGAATATTTTTCGTGCACCATGCAAGCTCCGTTCCAAAGTACCATTGAGCGGCCGGTTAGCGAGTTGATGTAGTTTCCAAGGTTTTTGTCGGGGCCGAAGATCAACGGTTCATCACTGGGAAAGCTTTCTACAATTTTAACGGCATTCGACGAAGTGCATACAATGTCTGTTTCTGTTTTTAAATCGGCTGTGCAATTAATATAGCTGATTACCTTGTGGTTGGGGTATTTTTTCTTAAATTCCCTGAAGCTGTCAATTGGAGCCGATTCGGCCAGTGAGCAGCCTGCTTTCAGGTCGGGGAGCAACACTTTTTTGGCAGGGTTGATAATTTTAGCTGTTTCAGCCATGAAGTGAACCCCAACAAATACAATAATCTCTGCTGTGGTTCGGGCTGCTTCCTGAGCCAGGGCAAGGCTATCGCCCACAAAATCTGAGATGTCCTGAAGTTCTGGGGATATGTAGTAATGTCCAAGTATTACAGCATTTTTTTCTTTTTTCATCCGGTTAATTTCTTCAATGAGGTTTATCCCTGCCGGAATTTGTTCATCAATATAACCGTCTCTCTTCAATTGGTCGGCTGTGTTGGTGTTGCTTACCATGTTTTGTAATATTGAATTTGAACCGCAAAGGTAAAAAAAAGGCAATAACTACGACGAACGAAAAAGACTTATAGGTCTGTGATAAACAAACCTTAATGCCGCGCTTATTCAAGGAAAGCAATCCTGTTTTTTATGGTTGAGCATTGTGAAGAATAAGGCATTTTCATAATTGTATGCTATTTTGTCCTTTCTTACGGTTCTTTTATGCTTTTCAAAAACTTTTTTTGATGCTCATGGTTTCAACAGTACCTTTAGGTCAAGATTTGTTTCAATATTTATCAAAAGACATGGAAAATTTTAATCTATCTATCCACATTTTTCGGCGCGATTTACGTCTCGACGATAATTCAGGCTTACTTGCTGCCCTTGAAAAATCAAAGTGTGTACTTCCTGTTTTTATCTTCGACGAGCGCCAACTCAATAATCCGTTTGCCGGGAAAAATAGCTTTTCGTTTATGATGAATTCGCTCGTTGAACTTGATTTGGCTTTGCGAAAATCAGGCTCGCGTTTATTTGTTTTTAAAGGTGAACCCCATCTTATATTGCAGTACTTGTTACAAACTACTCATGCCCAGGCTGTTTTTGTGAACCGCGATTATACTCCGTTCAGTCTCGAACGTGACCAAAATATGGCCAATATTTCTCAGTCCTTGGGTGCAGGGTTTTTTTCTTTTGCCGATTCTCTCCTCACTGAACCTGAGCAGGTAACGAAAGACGATGGTTCTCCATATACTGTTTTCACCCCGTTCATGAAAAAGGCTCGAAAAATACACATCCCTGTTCCTGTTGAAAATACATTCAATAATTACTATAACGGAACAATAGAAAATGCCATTGATGATTTTCATTCTATGTTTACCAATTGGGAACCTAAAACATTGCTTTCAGGGGGACGAGAGGAAGGGAAAAAATTATTGGTTGGTATTGATTCTCTCGATAATTACAGCGAAACGCGCAATATTCCTTCGGTGAAGGGAACCAGTTTGCTTTCGGCACACCATAAGTTTGGAACCATTTCGGTGCGTGAAACCTATCATCAAATTCTTTCAGTTTTCGATACTGAACACTCATTAATTAATGAGCTCTACTGGCGCGATTTCTTTACTCACGTGGCCTTCCATTTTCCACGAGTTTTCGGAAACGTTTTTAATGAAAAGTATGCGAACCTTGCCTGGGAAAACGACGAGACAAAGTTTGGCCACTGGTGTAGCGGAACTACCGGGTTTCCCATTGTCGATGCCGGGATGCGCGAACTTGTTGCTACGGGGTTCATGCACAACAGAGTACGTATGGTTGTCGCTTCTTTTCTAACTAAAGATTTGCACATTGACTGGCGATGGGGCGAACGTTTTTTTGCCAACCATCTTATCGACTACGATCCCTCGGTGAATAACGGGAACTGGCAATGGGCTGCTTCAACCGGCTGCGATGCCCAACCTTGGTTCCGGATTTTTAACCCATGGAGCCAGCAACAAAAGTTCGATCCCGATGGTGTTTATTGCAAGAAATGGATTCCTGAGCTAGCAAAATTATCGGCAAACGATATTCATAATCTTACTGGGCATATAACGAGCAAGTTACATTATCCACCCCCGATTGTAGACCATGCTTCGCAAGTAACTATTGCTAAGGCAATGTTCAGCAATTTGAAATAAACAGGGTCAATAAATTCTGAAAATACTACCTTTGTCGAAAAAAATAGTAATATGACAACTCCTTATAAACGAGTACTACTAAAGCTTTCGGGTGAATCGTTGATGGGCAATGTGGGGTATGGAATAGACCCCGCGCGGCTTGCCTCGTATGCTGGTCAGATTAAAGAAATCGTGGATATGGGCATTCAGGTGGCCATTGTAATTGGCGGTGGAAACATTTTCAGGGGCTTAAGTGGTGCGGCCAAAGGGTTCGACCGCGTTAAAGGCGATCAGATGGGAATGCTTGCTACAGTTATCAATAGCCTCGCGTTACAATCAGAACTTGAAAAAAATGGCGTTAATGCGCACACATTCTCGGCCATACGAATGGAACCTATCGGAGAGTATTATCAAAAGGAAAAGGCATTAGCATCGCTCGGAAGGGGAGAAGTGGCCATAATTTCTGCCGGTACCGGAAACCCGTTTTTCACCACCGATACTGCCTCGGCTTTGCGTGCTATTGAGCTTGGTGCCGATGTTATGCTCAAAGGGACCCGCGTTGATGGCATTTATACTGCCGACCCTGAAAAAGATCCTACTGCTACGAAATTCGATCGTATCTCATACGACGAAATATATAATCTCGGATTGAAAATCATGGACCTAACAGCTACAACATTGTGTAAAGAAAACAATATGTCGATTGTTGTTTTCGACATGGATACCGAAGGAAACCTGAAAAAACTACTTTCTGGTGAGAAAATCGGGACAGTCGTTTATTGAAGATTTATTAACTAGAAATAATTGAAAATGAAGAAGATTTATTTGGTTTTACTTATCGTGGCAAGCATGGCTATTGGTGCTCAGGCACAAATTAGTCCTCATGCAATAGGGTTGCGGTTGGGCGGTGGAAGTTTAGGAAGTGCCGAGCTTTCTTATCAACACGGCTTAGGTAGTGCCAATCGGCTTGAATTCGATTTAGGCTGGGGAGGAAACAGCAGCTGGAACCGTATGAATATTGTGGGTGTATACCACTGGCTATGGAATATTGATGGTGGGCTGAACTGGTATGTTGGTCCTGGTGCCGCATTGGGCTTATATTCCTACAAGGGCGACCCCGGGTATGTGAACGTTGCCATAGGTGGGCAAATTGGCCTTGAATATAATTTCAGCAAAAAAGGAGCTCCAATCTTACTCAGTATCGATGCCCGCCCGATGTGGGATTTTTTGGGCGATAATGCCGGCTTGGGCTGGGGTGCAGCTCTTGGAATAAGGTATACTTTCTGATAAGTTTCTCAAAAAAGGATAATTTACCCGTTTTGTTCTTCAAGACGGGTATTTTTTTGCCGTTTTATTTGAAGATCGATGGCGACAATGATTGCCGTGAAGCCCCAGAATGGAATCGATACCTTATCCATATCGAGAAAGTTGTTTAGTATTCCGTGGGTATAGTAGGTGATTAGGCTTAGTATCGATGAAATGAGCAACATTTTCAGTCTCTTGTCTGAGGTTTTTGAATAGGCATTTATGCCAGTGGCTAACACGACTATAATGATAGCAATAAAACTCAATGTACCAATAAAACCCGATTCGGCCATCGATCCCAGATATTCACTGTGAGCATTTCCTCCATCTCCAGAGTTTGTACTGATTATGGTACGCATCGATGCTTTTTGGAAAGGGGCATAATTCATGGCATAAGTACCGGGTCCCCAGCCAAAAAAAGGTTTTTCGTTGAACATTTTTATCGCACAGTGCCAGCGGTTAAGCCGTTCAAGGTTCGAAGCATCAGTTGAAATATTGGTCATCGAAGTAAGGTGCTCTGTCAAATTCGCTGATGAATCTTGAGAGTTTCGCTCAAGCCGTTGAAGAATCTGATCCTGGAAGGCGAAAACAATCAACAATAACGAAACAAAAGTTATGGCAATGGTTTTGAATTTGATTTTAAGCTTCATGACCACCCAAACACCTCCGGCGGCCATTAAACTGAGCCATGCAGCCCGCGAATAGGAGAGCAATTCGGCAAGAATGTAAAAACCAGTCAGCCCCCAAATCCAAATTTTATATTTCTGTTTAATCCATCCTGAAAAAGAAAACCCGATGAGAAATGGCAGGCACATGGCCAACACTGCTCCATACGAAGTGTGGTCTTTAAAAAACGGGTACATTACCCAGTGCGCTGCCTGGTTGTCGTGAAGCCCATACGAAAGATGACGGCCAATGGTAAATAGCATTACCGGTACCAAGGGGATTAAAAACATCCAAAGGAATTTCTCAATATTTTTTTCTTTTTCGAAAAGATAAGCCAGGATAAAGAAAAACACCACGATAAACCAGGTTCTCGAAAGAAGGTACTTGAAAGAAACCATTGGTAATGTGCTGGTTATCGAGGTTAGCAACATCCATCCAAGGTAGAAATACAATACAATAGAAACCGGATGACGGGTGAGGTTGGTCCCAATTCTTTTTCCTTGGGCAATGCTAAGGATAAATAACAACAGTGTACCGAATATAAGTGGTTCAGTGGGCAGGTGCATATCTATGGGCAACCCGCTGGTGATCGCTTTTAACGGTACCGAGAGTGGTGCAAAAAGTATGGCAACCCAGATGAGTTTATCGTATGAATACAGCGCAGTAAGAAGCACGGCAAACAATACCGGAAAGGCAACGGCAAACAGCGTATCCTTTTTTACTACCAGATATGCGTTTATAAAAATAAACAGCAATGAAATGGCGTAAAACAGAATGTACTTAAGCCAACTATCGGGTATGATGTTGTTATTTTGCTGAACTTCTTTCACGGAAATAGTCGATCGTAACAACGGTAACAATTGATGCAAGCAAAGTAGCCACGGTCGATAAGAACACGATAAGCCAGCGCACTGGGTACGATTTTTTGTCGGCAGGGAATGGCCTTTCAACCACAATTGTGTAGGTTATATCTTTCGTTCCCTGACTTACCCCGTAGTCGTAGCGTAATCTCAGCGAGTCGGCAGTATGTTCGGCCGATTGCAATTGTTTGTGCAACCGGTTAAACTCAAGTCCCTTGGTTTTTAGGCTGTTGATTATTTCTTTGGCCGGTTTGGTATCTCCACGGTTGGCTGCTGCATCCATTAGACCAACGGTGGCAGCTTCTACTTGTGTATCGTAGTCGAGCAGGCCATATTCTTCGGTCAATTGGGTCAGAACTTTGCTGAGCGAATCTATTTCGGCATTCTTAATTTTTAAATCTCTTTCAGCAATAACCGCAATTTCCATGAACTTGTAGTTCCGCTGTTGTTTCTTTAGCTGATGGAAAAAAACGATGAGCGAATCGACCATATCGGATGCCCGTTGAGGGTTTTGGTCGAGCACTTTTATTTCAACCGATTCGAATTCAGTCTTTTTGAAGCTGACATTTTCATCGTATTCATTGATAATGTATGATTTATAATGAGGAATATCGCGGCCTATGCCATACACTTTGTCCAACTGAAAGGCATCGATCATTTTAAATTTAATGTCGTTTGAGCGAAGGTCTTCTAGCATTTGCTCACTTTCCGATTCTTTACTGTAAAGCTCGGTATTGATTGGATAAGCCCGCGCTACCGATTTGTATTTCGGCTTTATAAAAATGGGCGAAGAAATGATAGCCGAGACGGCAATAGCAGCAATTAGAGCTATGATTATGTGGATCTTCCATCGCCACAATGATTTCAATATCCTTTCGTTGTTAAAAAAATTTTCCATAAGCAGCGTCGTATATCGTTAGTATTCCTACTTCAACGTTTAAAATCGATTTTTATTATTCAGCAATTATCATGTAATAATTTTTCTTTCCTTTTTGGGCAACAAGGTATTTGCCAGCAATTAGCCAACTGTTGTTGATGACGGTTTCCGGCGATTGTATTTTTTCTTTATTTACACTTAACCCGTTGGCTTGAATAGTACGACGAAGCTCACTTTTCGATGGGAATACGACAGTTTTATCGGCCAATAAATCAAGGATATTTACTCCTTCGGCCAGTTCAGATGCTGGAATTGTATAACGGGGCACTCCGTCGAAAATATCGAGGAATGTTTTTTCATCGAGAGTTTTTAGCTGCTCGGCTGTTCCTTGCCCGAAAAGTATTTGTGAGGCTTCGATAGCTGAATTCAGGGCTTCTTTTGAGTGTACCATGGTGGTAACTTCTTCAGCCAATTTCTTTTGTAACAGCCTAAGGTGGGGAGCTTGATTGTGTTCGGCAATCAGTGTTTCAACATCTTCTTTTTTCAGCAGGGTGAAAATTTTGATGTACTTTTCGGCATCGGCATCCGATGTGTTGAGCCAAAACTGGTAAAATGCGTAGGGTGAAGTTCTTTCTGGGTCGAGCCATACGTTGCCCGATTCTGTTTTCCCAAATTTACCTCCGTCGGCTTTGGTAATGAGCGGGCAGGTGAGGGCAAAGGCTTCGCCCCCTTCGATGCGCCTGATGAGCTCGGTACCGGTGGTAATATTTCCCCACTGGTCTGATCCACCCATTTGCAGCTTGCATTGTAATGTTTTATAGAGGTGCAGAAAGTCGGTGCCTTGTACTAGCTGGTAAGTGAATTCGGTGAACGAAAGGCCCGAAGTGCCTTCGCCTGCCAACCGTTTTTTTACCGAATCTTTCGACATCATATAATTAACGGTGATGTGTTTTCCTATGTCGCGGATGAAACCAAGGAACGAAAATTCTTTCATCCAGTCATAGTTATTCACCAAAAGGGCTTGGTTCTGGGCTCCCGAAGAAAAGTCGAGAAAGCGGCTCAATTGTTTTTTCAGGCAATCTTGATTATGACGCAATGTGTTCTCATCGAGTAGATTGCGTTCTTGAGACTTGCCCGAAGGGTCGCCAATCATTCCGGTTGCACCACCTACAAGCACGATGGGTCGATGGCCGCAAACTTGAAGGTGTTTTAGCATCATAACCGATACAAGGTGGCCAATATGTAGTGAATCGGCAGTTGGGTCTATTCCCACGTAAGCCGAGGTCATCTCTCTTTTAAGTTGTTCTTCGGTGCCGGGCATCATGTCGTGTATCATGCCCCTCCATTTCAATTCTTCAATAAAATTCATTTTTTCTCGATTAAAGAAGATAAAACGTAATTAAAGCCCGTAAACAGTAACAGGTTTTCAACGGGCGACAAAAGTACAAAAATATAGTTAGCATTGAAACAGATTGTTTAGGGCAGAATTTGTTTTATAGGGTGCAGCATGGGCTCTGGCAAGTTTTGTTGTTTATTCCTCTTCGTCGTCTTTTTCTTTGCGGCTAAGCCCTTCAACTGTAATTACAATTTCTCCTTTTACTTGTTTTTGACTAAAATGGGAGAGCAATTCCTGCAATGTTCCCCTGGCGTTTTCTTCATATAGTTTTGAAATTTCGCGACTTACGCATGCTTTGCGTTCGGAGCCGAAATGCTCGGCAAATTGCTCGAGGGCTTTGCATAGCCGGAACGGGGATTCGTAAAAAATCATCGTTCGGTGTTCTGTCGATAGTTCTTTTAATCTTTTCTGGCGCCCCTTTTTCTGGGGCAGGAATCCTTCGAAACAAAATTTGTCACACGGAAGTGCTGAATTTACCAGCGCGGGAACAAAGGCTGTGGCTCCGGGGAGTGTTTCAATATCAACACCTTTTTCGGCACAAGTTCTGACAAGCAAGAATCCTGGGTCCGAAATTCCTGGTGTTCCGGCATCGGTGATCAGGGCAATGGTTTCGCCGCCCAGTATGCGTTCTGCAATATGTTCCGAAGTTTTATGTTCGTTAAATTTATGGTGCGACTGCAGTTTTGTTTCAATTCCGTAATGGTGCAATAGTTTCGACGAAGTGCGTGTGTCTTCGGCCAAAATGGTATCGGCTTCTTTCAGAATCCTTATTGCCCTTAGGGTTATGTCTTCGAGGTTCCCTACTGGTGTAGGTACCAAATAGAGTTTTGCCATGATACTAATTTTCGAACCGACGTTTTACCAAGTCCATGAATTTAAGGCTTGTATTGTTTTTTACCCACACGAAATTCTTTTCGAGATATTCAATGGCTTCAAGCAGGTTAGAGAACTGGTCGAGTTTCTCAATGGCTTCCTCGTACCGGGCACTGTCGTTGCCAAAAAGCTCGCGGGTGTATAGGAAGCGATCGTTGAGCCCGATAGACCCTTTCAGGTTGGTTACCGGCTTACCTTTTATTTTCGATTCATACGTTGTGCCCGAAGATAATTTGTCGTTTAGCGAAGGTTCTTTCGAAAATTTTTCACCAAATACTTTTTTGTCAGAAGGTTCGGTACTCTCAGCTTCTTTCAGCACAGATTCAATATCAACAATTTGCTTTCCGTTTGTATTTTCCTCTTCTTCAGGAGTTTCAATATTTTCCAGCGATGTGGGTTCTGATGTTTCAACTGGTTCAACAGCTTGTTCTTCGGCGGCAATGAATTCTTCTATAGCTTGTTTTATTTCTTCGGGTTGAATTTCTTCAACCTCGCCGAGCATTGCTTCAGAAACAGTCTCAGTGCTGGGTTCTTCAATTAAGCTGATGATTTCATGAATTTCTTCTTTTTCCTGCAAGGTTTCTTCAGAGGAAAGCTGGTTCTTATGATTTTCTTCGATGTTGGCTTCTTCTGTTGGTTCGGGCAGGTTATATTCTGCTTCGGCAATAATTTCTTCAGCGGATTCAGCTATTTCATTTTTATCATCAGTCGGTTCTGTAATGGGTTTCAGAATTTCTTCTACAGAAGGTTCTTCAATGCTTTCTTCTTGATTATTTGGGGTTTCGTACGATATTTCGTCGGTTACAGATATAGTTTCTTCAGCAAGTACAGTAAATGAAGTTTCAACCGAAAAAGTTTCGGGTTCATCTTTTATTGAGCCAACGGGTTGGGTCTCGGCAACGGTTTCAGCCAATTCTGTTTCTTCTGGGTTTTCCTCTTTATCTCCATGGAGAAGGATTGAGTTCTTGGGTAGAAGAAGTTTTAATTCCTGATATAAGCTTTTGGCTTTCAGTGTTGTTATTTCAATCAGCAGCGGATCGATTTTATCTTCTTTAAGCATGGTTTCGAACAGGAATTTTATTTCTTCCATGTTTTTTTGGATCATACCGAGCACTATTTTATTTTCCATATTCGTTTAAACTTCATTAATTAATCAGATTGCAAAATTATTTGTTGAAATGTGCTATCTTCAAAATTTCAAATTTTTTTCAAAATTGAATTGAAAAAGCGACGTTTTCAATAAGTTGTAAAATTACTTTTTTGTTTTTAGTAAAGAATGTTTCTGGAAAAAGATTTAAGCGGTAAACGGCAGCGCGGTTATATCGAGGTAATTTGCGGTTCGATGTTCTCGGGGAAAACTGAAGAACTGATCCGGCGTCTCAATCGAGCAAGGATTGCAAAACAACGGGTCGAAATTTTCAAACCCGTTATCGACACCCGGTACTCGGCCAATGATGTTGTTTCGCACGACGAGAATACGATACGTTGTACGCCAGTCGATACCGCCTCAAATATATTATTGCTTACCGGCGATGTTGATGTTATTGGCATTGACGAAGCTCAGTTTTTCGACCTTGCACTGGTAGAAGTTTGTGAGAAATTAGCCAACATGGGGATACGGGTTATTGTAGCCGGATTGGATATGGATTACCGGGGAAAACCTTTTGGACCAATGCCCCAACTTATGGCTATTGCCGAATTTGTAACTAAGGTACATGCCATTTGCATGCATTGTGGTAGCCTTGCGCAATTCTCGCACCGCTTGCAGGATGACGAAAAATTAGTAATGTTGGGGGAAAAAAAGGAATATGAACCCCTTTGCAGAGAATGTTTTAATTTATCTCAAAAATAGGTTACGATGAACGAAATGACCAACTTTTTCATCGCGGAGCAACTTGGAGCTCAGCTAATTCAAAAAGGCGACGAAACCCGAATTGTATATCTTTCAGTCGACTCGCGAACCATTGTTGCGGGCATGTCAACCTTGTTCTACGCGCTGAAAACCAACCGGAGCGATGGCCATCAGTTCATCAGGCATGCCTACGATAAGGGCGTTCGGAATTTTGTTATCTCAAATGCCGGTTTCTCGGTGCACAAATTTCCCGGCGCTTCGTTTCTTCTGGTTGCCGATACACTGGCAGCCTTGCAGGAAACAGCGATATTGAAGCGCAATAGTTTCAGGGGTAAAGTTATAGGCATCACCGGAAGTAACGGCAAGACCATTGTAAAAGAGTGGCTTAGCCAGTTATTGGCCGACGAATACAATGTAATCAGAAGCCCCAAAAGTTTTAATTCGCAAATTGGAGTTCCCCTTTCGGTGTGGTTGCTCGACAATGATGCCGACATTGCAATAATTGAAGCCGGGATATCGCAACCGGGCGAAATGGAACTGTTGCAGCGCATTGTAAAGCCCGATATTGGCATTTTTACCAATATAGGCGAGGCTCACCAGTCGAATTTTGAATCGGTGGAACAAAAGATTGAAGAAAAACTAAAACTGTTTGTTGGTACCGATGTTATAATATATCACAAAGATTATCAGGGTATTACTGATGCTATTGGTAGTTTGGCCGAACACAAATCGCTTTGCCCCATTACTTGGTCGATGATGGATGAAACGGCCGACCTTTTTATCTATTTTGTGCAAAAAATTCCGGAGGGCTGCGGTATTATTGGCCAATCTGGTGAAAAGCAATACGCCATTTCTATTCCATTCTCCGACGATGCATCGGTTGAGAATGCCTGCACCTGTTTGGTTGCCCTTATTGCCATTGGTAAAGACCAAGACCACGTGCTTAACCGGTTCAGCAACTTGCAACCTGTGGCCATGCGCCTCGAAATAAAACAAGGAAAAAACGAGTGTATCGTAATAAACGACTCGTACAATTCGGACCTTAACTCGCTAACAATCGCTCTCGATACCCTAGACCAGCAGGCTAGCCAAGGCTTCCTTTCCAAAACACTTATCCTTTCCGATATCTTTTATTCGCCAAAAACCGATGAAGTGTTGTATGCCGAAGTGGCTGAGTTGGTGCGTTTGCGAATGATGGATCGTTTTATTGGTGTTGGCCCTAATATTTCGAAACAGGCTCATTTGTTTGGCGATAATGCGCACTTTTATGAATCGACCCTTGAATTTCTTAACGAATTGCCGTTGCTTGAGTTTAAGCAAGAAGCCATTTTGCTGAAAGGGTCGCGCGATTTTCAGTTTGATCTGATTGCCACTACATTACAATATAAAGCTCATGAAACCGTGCTCGAAATCGATCTTTCGGCAATGGTACACAATTATAATTACTTCAAGAGCATGCTCAAACCCGATGTAAAAATTATGGCTATGGTCAAAGCTTTTTCATACGGGAGCGGGACTGCCGAAATTGCCCGGGTTCTAGAGTTTCATCATGCCGATTATCTGGCAGTGGCCATTGCCGATGAAGGGGTTACCTTGCGCAACGCCGGAATTAAGATGCCGATTGTGGTGATGAACCCCGAGGAGCATAGTTTCGATTTGATGATAGAACATCAGCTCGAGCCGGTAATTTATTCGCTTCGTTTGCTCGACCAGTTTATTCCGTATGCACACCGAAGTGCCGTAAGTTATTTTCCTGTACATATTAAATTCGATACCGGGATGCGAAGGTTAGGTTTCGATTCGGAAGATGAACTGAAAAAGCTGTTGGCTAAAATTAACAAGACCAACGAGTTGTTTATCAGTTCGGTATTTTCGCATCTTGCAGTGAGCGATGATCCCGATGAAGATGCATACACCCTCATGCAAATTGATCGTTTCGAGCAGTTGGCAGCCGTGGTTCAGGCGGGTTGCGATCATCCTGTTATGCGCCACATCCTTAATTCGTCGGGCATTGAGCGTTTCACCGACAACCAATACGAGATGGTTCGACTGGGCATAGGACTTTATGGAATCAGTGTGGTCAATAAAAAGGCATTGATGAACGTGAGCACGCTGAAAACCACTGTTTCGCAATTACGCATTGTGCGGCCAGGCGATACCATAGGCTACGGACGGAAAGGTGTGGCTATGGGCGATATGGTAATTGCTACCCTGCCAATAGGCTATGCCGATGGGTTTAACCGGCATTTGGGCAACGGGGTGGGAAAAGTGTGGATAAACGGACAGCTTGCCCCGGTAGTTGGTAATATTTGCATGGACATGTGCATGGTTGATGTAACTAATATCGACGTAAAAGAAGGTGACCGGGTAATCGTTTTTGGCAAAGAATTACCAGCATCGGAAATGGCGGAAGCATTGGGAACCATTCCATACGAAATATTCACTTCGGTTTCGCAACGGGTAAAACGGATATATTTCCAGGAGTAAGCATAAATTACCTCATAATTTATTCCCGGATTTAATTTGAAAATCTGCAAAAGTTTGAAGGCTTTTCGGAGCGAGAAACTATTGAATTTTGATGCTTCAAAGGATTATTGACAATTGTTATTAATCGGTTTTACTTCGTCGGGTCAGTTTCCTGTGATTATCAGTATATTCTTTAAGAATTCTTAAGTTTCGTTACATACTTCGATCCGAAAAGCACTTTTTTACAAAAAATCATACCTTTGCATGTCATAAATTTTACTAATATTTTAAGTGATGAAACGTCAGGAGATCAAAGAAATTTTAAGCTCGGAAGCTTTTGGTAGTACCATTAAAGTAAATGGTTGGGTTCGTACAAAACGCGAAAGCAAAAATGTAAACTTCATTAATTTGAACGATGGAACCGTGATCCACAACCTTCAGATAGTTGCCGATGTAAATAACTTTGATGAAAACATCCTGAAAAAAATCAATACCGGCGCCGCTATTTCAGTTGTGGGCGAACTGGCCGAATCGGGCGGACAACAGCGCGTTGAGCTTATTGCAAAAGAGATTGAAGTGATTGGTGAGGCCGATCCCGACAAATACCCGCTTCAACCTAAACGGCACACGCTGGAATTCCTCCGAGAAATTGCACACTTGCGTATGCGTACCAATACGTTTAGTGCCATATTCCGCATTCGTCACGCCATGATTTATGCGGTTCACACCTTCTTCAACAACAAAGGGTTCTTCAATATGCACACCCCCATCATTACCGCTTCGGATGCCGAAGGTGCGGGAGAAATGTTCCAGGTAACGACACTCGATATGAGCAACCCTCCACGTAACGAAGATGGTTCGATCGACTACAGTCAGGATTTCTTTGGAAAGAAAACCAACCTCACCGTGTCGGGACAGCTCGAAGGTGAACTTGCTGCTATGGCGTTGTCGAAAATTTACACGTTTGGGCCTACCTTCCGTGCCGAAAACTCCAACACTTCGCGCCACTTGGCCGAGTTCTGGATGATTGAGCCTGAAATGGCTTTCTACGATATTAACGACAACATGGATTTGGCCGAGGAATTCCTCAAATACCTTATCCAGTATGCGCTCGACAACTGCATGGACGACCTTGAGTTCCTGAGCCAACGCCTGCAACAAGAAGAAAAGGACAAACCTGCCGACCAGCGCAGCATGGAGTTGATTGAAAAACTACGGTTTGTGGCTAACAACGATTTCATCAGGCTTACTTATACCGAAGCCATCGAGATCCTCGAAAACTCGAAGCACAACCAAAAAGGCAAGTTCCAGTATCCTGTTAAAGGATTTGGCACCGATCTGCAAAGCGAACACGAACGCTACTTAGTCGAAAGCCACTTTAAAAAGCCCGTTATCCTTACCGGTTATCCGGCCAGCATTAAAGCTTTCTACATGAAGCTGAACCCCGATGGGCGTACGGTTGCCGCTATGGACGTACTTTTCCCACAGATTGGCGAAATCATTGGCGGTTCGCAGCGTGAAGAAAATTATGAAGTGTTGGTAGAGAAAATGGAAAAAATGGGCGTTCCAGTTGAAGAGATGAGCTGGTATCTCGACACCCGCCGTTTTGGTTCGGTGCCGCATAGCGGTTTCGGCCTTGGCTTCGAACGGTTGATTACCTTCGTAACTGGCATGGGCAACATCCGCGACGTAATTGCCTTTGCCCGCACACCCAAGAACTGCGAGTTTTAAGAGCTCCGCAGCTTTCCATGGAAGAAAAAACAAGCATCACCATTGGCACGTACAACAAGTGCGCGGTGGCTTTTCAGGATAAGTTCATGAATATGGATTTGTACCATAAAAGTTACGATCGTTTGTGCGAGCGGATTGAAACCGTAAACCCGCGAATTCTTGAGATTGGTTGCGGCCCGGGAAACATTACCCGTTACCTGCTTTCGAAACGTCCCGATTTCGACATCCTTGCTACCGACCTCGCCGAAAAGATGATTGAACTTGCCACAGTAAATGTGCCTCAAGCCAAGTTCAGGGTGATGGATTGCAGGGAAATCCTTTCAATAAATGAAACGTTTGATGCCATTGTATGCGGCTTTTGCATGCCCTACCTTTCGGATGACGAGTGTGCCAAACTCATTGCCGATATGGCTGCCCTGCTGAACCCCGGAGGAACAGTTTACTTCAGCACGATGGAAGGCGACGATTCACGTTCAGGCTTCGAAACCACCAGTTTCAGTGGCTCTAACGAGGTATATGTCCATTATCATCAATCTGATTTTCTGGAAAAACAATTGGTTCAAAACGGTTTCGAAAACATTGAACTTATCGTGCAGGGATACCCCGAACCCGACGG
>JAAYAG010000025.1 GCA_012719495.1 Bacteroidales bacterium | reverse complement strand
GTTGAAGCCGCTGAATTCTTGGGCATCGAAATCAATGATAACCATCAATATCTGAGTTTTGTACAACAAGTTTTGGGGCTGGTTGAAAAATACAACAAGAAATATCGCACCAACGATGTGATGTTCAACTGCGAAATGATACCCGCAGAGAATGTGGGCGTAAAGCATGCTAAATGGGATAAGATGGCCGGCTATAAAGTGAAACGAGACTGTTACAATAGCTATTTCTATATTGTAGAGGATGAATCGCTGAATATTCTCGATAAATTCCGATTGCATGGACGCAAATATATCGAACATTTAACGGGAGGTTCGGCACTACACCTCAATTTAGAAGAACACCTGAGCAAAGATCAGTACAACCAATTGTTGAGGGTAGCTGCGCTCGAAGGGTGCAACTATTTTACATTCAACATTCCTAACACTGTTTGTAATGATTGCGGTCACATCGATAAACGTAAACTAAATGTTTGCCCAAAATGTAAGGGTAACAATATCGACTACCTGACCCGCATAATCGGGTATATGAAACGGGTGAGTAATTTCTCCCAGGCAAGGCAACAAGAAGAATCGAAACGATACTATGCTACGGTTTGTTAGTTACGATGTTGTTTTTCAGGAGGTGCCAAATGAGGTAACGCTGGCTATTAACATCTCGGGATGCCCAAATAAGTGTGTAGGCTGCCATAGTCCTCATCTGCAGGAGGATATTGGTGATGAGCTCGATTGTGTCGCATTGACAGGTCTTTTATCACGATACCACGGACTAATCACTTGTGTCTGTTTTATGGGGGGCGATTCCGATACCGAAGCTGTTGATGTACTTGCGGCCTTTGTGCGAAAAATTACGTTGGGCCAAATAAAAACTGCTTGGTATTCAGGACGAAATCAATTTCCTGTGAATGTGTCGCTCAACCATTTCAATTATATAAAGTTGGGTTCATTTATTGAAAAATTGGGAGGATTGGATTCGATATGTACCAACCAGCGTTTCTTTAAAATCGACAAGGGAAATGTTTTTGATTGTACTTATCTTTTTTTAAGCGAGAGTGTGTGCTCAATGGAATGAGTGACATTTTTCCTCTTTGCAATTCCAGTTGAGTATTGCAGAATCAAACTAATGATTCTACTTTTATGGAAAAAACAATGGCAAAAAACCTTATCCTGCTAGTATTTCTTTTTACAACCAGTTTAACTATGGCTTCAGGCTTGGAAGATAAAATTATACAATTCATTGAATTTGAGTTTGGGCATTATCCGAAAGCCCAATTAACCGACTTATATAAAAATTACTTTCAGGATGCTTATGGACCAGGACATTTGATGCCTGACACGACAAGAGCCGGAGCTTATCTTGATAGTGAATTGCAGGAATCTGATTGGACTGATACCTTGATGTGGCAACCATTGGGCATTCATCACGATTATTATCGAATTAATTTGATTCTTGTGAGAGACGGAATTCTCCCACGAGATACCTTGTTGCTGGGAATGGTTGAAAGTGCCCCACTGGCTCGAAAACCTAGCATCGAGAACTGGAAAAAGGAGTGGGCCGAAGTGTTGACTATTATAAAAGCATTATATCCCGATTTGCAATTTCTGGAAGAGGAAGAAAAGTGTATTGAAAAAAACTTATCGAATGGCAATGTTGTGATGCACCATAGTAAAATATACGAAGAGGCTTATCATCCCCATTATAGAATCATTCACCGATCGGTTTTTGAGCGCTGGAGGAAAACATTTATTGTTTCAGGATCTTAAACGATTTTCTGTCTTATATCCAAATATTTGTGTTTTTTGATAATTCATTTTTAGCAAATAATATTGAAAAGCTTATCGTTTGAAACTTTAATATCTTCCGGTTCGAGATTTTCTTATCATTAAACCTCGATAAACTTTAATTCATCGAGCTTGTTGACTTATAGTAAAAAAAAAGATGAAAAATTCAGCATTAATTACCGGAGCGTCGGGTGGGATAGGGTATGAATTGGCAAAAATACATGCATCGAAAGGTGGTGATTTAATTTTGGTGGCCCGGAACTTAGAAAAATTGAACCAGTTGAAAAATGAAATTGAGAATAGTTTTCACTCAAATGTAATAGTCATTGCCAAAGATTTATCTATTGCGGCTGAAGTCGACGAATTATTTCAGGAGGTGAATAACTTGGGAATTCAAATTGATATTTTGATCAACAATGCAGGTTTTGGTGATTTTGGTTTTTTTGCTACTGCCGACTGGAATAAAACTGCAGAAATAATAGATTTGAATATTAGATCGTTAACTCATGTTACTCGATTATTTCTTCCAGGAATGATAAAGCAAGGTTCTGGCCGGATTATGAATGTTGCTTCAACCGCAGCTTTTCAGGCTGGGCCTCTTATGTCGGTTTACTATGCCAGCAAAGCTTATGTGTTAAGTTTTTCTCAAGCTCTCTATAATGAAGTTGCAAGTCATGGAATTACAGTAACGGCACTTTGTCCCGGGCCAACGCATACTGGTTTTAAAAAAGCCGCTGGACTAAACGACAGCATGCTATTCAAGCGCGCCAAAGTTGCAACAGCCCTCGATGTTGCCAACTACGGCTACCGGGCTATGACTAAAGGTAAAATGATTGCTGTTCATGGTTTTACGAATAGCGTGATTGCATCAGCAGGAAAATTTTTTCCAAGGAAGTTTGTGATACAAATGGTTCGGAAACTACAAGAGAAAACCAAACAACCAATTTAATGGATAAAAAGAATGCTGAAGCTTTTCGGTCTCCAGCATTCATGTTGTAATTGCATTGATTGTAACGTGTTTACCTTACAATTGAAAGTCTGTGAAAATTGCGCTATTTTTATTACCCTGGCTTCAATTTCTAGAAATCAGGAAGTTAATTCATTAACAGAGGCAAGAAGCAAGCAATCATTCCCAAATATTCTTCTTCACTCAGATGGTTTGTGGTCAGTATTTCTTGCGAGAGCAGTTGATCTTTATTGATCTTCTTCATTACATCTTTTTTGGCGATTGTCCTGAATTGTGAATCAACCAATCGGGCACCAAAACCCTCGGGAGCAATTGCGTAACGAATCTCAAAATCTTTTCCACGAACAGTGAAGCAGCAATTGCCACTGGTTCCGGGAACAAAGAAAAGGGTATACTTTTCGCTGCATCCGGTGTAGGAGAGATCCCAGGTTTTGTACGCAACATCATCGATAACAACCATATTGGTTGAGGACGAAAGCTGATAGTCTCCCAGTTTTGTATGACTATCTCCGGTAAGTGTTACTCCGGCATTTACAAGGTTGGTAATTAACATGGCTACTGTAAATGCAACAATAATAATAATGTTTCTCATGACTTTTAAGTTTTAATGGCTATTAGACTATTTACCTAATAAGTCGTTCGAAAATTGATTTTGTTACAAATTCAATATCGAAAAAATGTAAAAAATTGAATAGAAATAAATTTTGAAAAGAAAACTCTACTTGATACCATAATGCGATTCAAGTATTGGTGCGAATAATTTGCCGGGCAGGATTCGCTTGAGCACGACTGCCAATTTCTGTTCCATCGTACTGATTATATAGCGTTGACGAGGATTTTTCATATCGACGATTTGGCATATTTTACGGGCTAAAACAACAGGTTCGCCTCCTCCGGTTTCATCTTTGGCAATAATATCGATTGATTTCTTGAATTGCTTTTCGTAAGGGCCACCTTCTGTAAAAATGTTGATCCGGTTTGCGGTGTTACTGGTATGAAAATCGCCCGGGTTGATCACAACTATCTTAATATTGAATGCTTTAACCTCCATGCGCAAGGCTTCGCTAAAACCTTCGATGGCAAATTTTGCAGCAGAATAAAAGCCTTGGAACGGGAGGCCCATCAAGCCACCAATTGAACTGAAGTTGATTATTGTGCCGCCTCCGTTATGGCGCATGTGGGGCAAAACAGCTTGCACAATATGAACTAAGCCGTTGAAGTTGGTATTCATGGTCCGGGTAAACAACTCGGCAGGTGCTTCTTCAATCGGTCCTCCAAGGTGCATGCCTGCATTGTTGATGAGCACATCAATTTTACCCTGTTCGCTTATCACTGTTTCTACGGCTTTCTTTATCGATATAGGGTCTGCAAGATCCATCTTTAGTACTGAAATGCCTTTGTCTACTTCGCAATCAGAACGTATTGTGCCATACACGATATGCCCTTTCGCGGCAAGCAAACGCGCGATTTGTTTACCAAAACCCGAAGAAATTCCGGTGACCAATACAACTTTGCCCATAGCAACAAAAAAAAGTTCCTGCTTTTAGTAAGCAGGAACTGTATTTAAAATATCCAGTGTTTTTGCAACTTTTGTAATCTTATCGAAAGCTTCGTCAATTTGTTGATGGGTGTGAGTAGCCATCAAAGAGAAACGGATAAGACAATCTTCTTTAGGAACAGCAGGGGAAACTACAGGGTTAACGAAAACTCCCTCGTCGAGCAGTATTCTTGTGAGTTTTAGTGCTTTAATGTCGTCTCTAACAAAAAGAGGGATGATTGGCGACTCTGATTTTCCGGTGTCGAAGCCAGCTTCATCGAAAAGTTTCTTTGCGTAACGGGTTATTTCCCATAAATGTTCGATGCGCTCGGGTTCCGAAAGCATGATGTCTATAGCTGCCATTACGGTAGCAACCGATGCTGGAGTCATGCTGGCACTGAAAATGAGCGAGCGTGAGTTGTGTTTGATAAAATTGATAACTTCACGATCGGCAGCGATAAATCCGCCAAGTGATGCCATCGATTTTGAGAAAGTTCCCATAATGAGGTCTACGCTATCGGTCAAACCAAAGTGAGACGCAGTTCCCCTTCCGTTTTTCCCGATTACCCCCAGAGAGTGAGCGTCGTCGACCATTATGGATGCACCATATTTTTCAGCAAGCTGAACAATTTGAGGCAGTTTAGTAATGTCGCCCTCCATGGAAAAAATTCCGTCAACAACGATAATTTTCATGCGATCGGGTTCACAAAGTTTAAGCTTTGCTTCGAGAGACTCCATGTCATTATGGGCAAATTTCATTACTTTGCCAAACGAGAGGCGACTACCTTCGATGATAGATGCATGATCGAGCTCGTCTAATAATAAATAGTCGTTACGACCTGCCAATACGGAGACAACGCCAAGATTAACTTGAAAACCAGTACTGTAACATAGGGCTGCATCTTTTCCGACCAATTCGGCCAACCTGTTTTCAAGCTCAATATGAATATCGAGTGTACCATTCAGAAACCTTGAACCGGCACAACCGGTACCGTATTTCTTAATGGCATTAATGGCTGCTTCCTTAATTTTGGGATGATTTGTTAACCCGAGATAACTATTCGAACCGAACATCAATACCTTTTTACCATTGATATCGACTACCGTGTCCTGGTCTGATTCGATTTCCCTGAAATAGGGATAAATTCCTGCATCGATTACCTTTTGGGGTGCATCATACAGTGAAAATTTCTCTTTTAAAATTCTCATTGGACTATCAGATTAGTTAGACTAACAGGCGGTAAAAGTAAATAAAAAAGTAAAATTTGGTACTCATTTGCTTATGATTTAACATTTGTCGGCTCTTCTTGCTTGTATTTTAATGGTTTATATTGCTTGAACTTTCCTTGAATTTGTGGTAAAACTGCCAATATTCTTCGTATTTGATCCTCGCATTGGCGATCTTGAATGCCTTTTTTTCTCATTCCGTGTTCCAGAGAGCGATAGTTGTTGGCTGTTCTAGGAAATTGATGTTTTGGATCGTATTTCTTTTGCTTATTACTATGTAAATTGCAGAATGTTAAATATTTATATTGGCATACAAGTTCAAGGCATTTCAAAATTGGATGAGTTTGAGTATTTTTGCAGGAAAGGAGAAAAGTACAATGAAGACGAGTACAGTTATAAGTATACCAAAATCGAAAATGTAAATAATATTATAGTGTTTTCTTGTTGTAAAGGCCAGGAAACTGGCCTTTACTTTTTTAAAAATACAGTTATGAATGAAATTATTGTTAGCAAAATTGATTCGAACCGGCTTATCAACCGGTTGAAAACTGCACGGCAGGACAAAACTTGTCATGCATTGGATGCAGAAAAGCTTACCGAAGAATTGAGAAGGGCAATATTATGTGAGCCTGAAAAAATTCCGGCTGATGTAGTAACCATGAATTCAAAGGTTAAAGTGTACATTCCATCGATGAATGTTAAAAAAGAGATTACTCTTGTATACCCCGAAGAGGCGGATCTCAAGAAAAACAAAGTCTCGATTTTCGCTCCAATGGCCATTGGATTGCTCGGCTACCGAAAAGGTGACGAGATTGAATGGACGGTTCCGAAGGGAAAGGTAAAAGTGATTATCGAAGAAATTATTTACCAACCCGAGGCATCGGGCAATTACGAATTATAGATTACTCTCTGCATACCCGGGAGTAAGATAATCCCGGGAGACCACTTTCCGGGATTTTTTATTATTTTGCTTCAACTTTCTTTAGCTACATTTTACAGTAAGTTCATCTCTACGCATCATAAGTTTATACGTCGAAGGTTTTTACAATGACCAGTATTAGCGCCGAAATCAGCACCATGTGATACAGCAGGCTTATTGCAACAAATTTCCGGAAAGATTTTCCTATTCCTTGCTGGTAGAATTTTCTGATGGCTATAAACAGGTAAACGGGTATAGACAAAATAATTATAACCATTAGCCATAGGGGTGTAGCCGGGAAAATGAGGTAAAGAGTTGCCACAACGATAAAAATGAAAAATTGGAAGGAATGAAAGTGGGTGGAAAAAATTAAGTGTTTGATGTATCTGTTTTTAGGTGGCCAGAAAAACAATTCAAGGATGAGTGCAAAAATGGGCACCAAGGCGAAAAACATCCAGGAAAGCAGGTCGAGTACTTTCGATATCAACACTTCGGGCATTTTAAGTAAGTTGCTGTAAGTCTCCATCTGGCGCCTGTCTTCAGGGGTTTCAGCTTGAAGTATTTCATCGTCGAAATCATTGGCCAACTCTTGAATATTTTCACGCATGCTTTCTTCTGCATTAAAGGTGAAAGGAATGTTTTTTTTAATCCGATTCGAGTCTAATGCTTCATCGTTAGTGTTTATTGCAGATATGGTTAGATTGTTTACGTCAAGGCTAACCGTGTCGCTTTGCTTTATGCTTGGATTGGCTGTGGAATCGAGACTTTGCTGCAGGGATCTGTTCGATAACGTTTGGAGCAACAGGAAAAGTACAAAGCTTAGGAAAACCAAAATACGAACGGGTGGGGCATAACGCATTCTTCGTCCGGCAAAAAATTCGGCAGTAATAAACCCGGGCTTCAAGAGCAAGTCGCGGCCTGTTTTTAAGAGACGGGTATCGAAAGCAAAAAAGTTTCCAAATATATCGTACAAAAGGAAACCAAACGGACGGTTGAATTCGGCAACTTCCTGACCGCAATTAGGGCAAAAACGGCCTTGAAATTCATGCTCACAGTTTTTGCACCGCTCAATTTCCAACTGATCGATTGGAGTCGGATTTTTGATCAGTTCGATTCTTTGTTTGATAGTATCAACAACTTTCATCGCGAATTTTTTGATTATGCAAAATAAACGGAATTATTCAGTTATCAGACAGATTGATATTCAATTTTCATAAACTAGCTGGTCTTGGTTTATCTTTTAATCAAATGAGGCTATGGTAAATTAACTGGAAATTGATACTTTCACTCGTCGGTAGCCAGAAACTATATCAGTTTGGCTTCCAGTTGAAATGTGTCAAAGGGGTCATATTAATAAACAAAAATGATTATTGGCGAAAATAAAAATATTACTTCTGATCAAATCTATATGCGCTTTTGGGTTGATTTTCATAAGGTTTCGCCTTATGTTTGCCCAATACGTGATACCCCTCATTATTCTTTCGCCCGCGAAGTGCTTTTAAAAGCCTTTTCCGGCGAATTTTCTCCAGTTCCTGAGAATAGTTTCTACGATAAGTATTGTCAGTGGGAAGCCTTTTGTATTGACGGTAATTTAGGGCATTCGCCAAAGAGTTTTTACCACCACATTGTCGACTGGACTAAGAAATTCGACTTACAATCCAATCTTCCAAAAGTGCTTGTTTTTGAGCCTGATAAGTATGTTGTATACGATGGGGTGCACCGTATTGCCTTCATATCTGTGTTGATCGATTTGGGAAGGTGTGAAGATCGAATTCCGGTGCAACTTGTTGATTGCGATCGGCCAACTGTTCCAATAGAGGGAATTGCCAATCTTGGCGATTGGCTAAATTTTAGTTAAAAAAACAGCCGAAAGAATCTTCCGGCTGTTTTAAAATATTGTATAAGTAAGGTTATTCTACTTTCTTTTTTCTGTTTCTCTTCAGAACACCAAAACCGGAAGCGGCAAAAGCCAAAAGAGCTACAAATGGGCTCACTGGCACCGAAGGATTATTTGAAAGGTTTTCAAATGCTGTTTGACCATCTCCGGACTCGCTACCAGGGATGAATACATCTAAATCATCATCGCCATCCAAGTCGCCAAGAATTGGGAAAAGATCATTTGGCATATCGGCCAAAGGAAGCAGGGCGGCAGAGGTATTTAAGCTAAAAACGCCAGAACCGGATGTGTTTTCGTAATAGGAGATATTTCCCCCAGCATCCCCTAATTTAGGAGAATCCAGTCCTGATGGAACAAAAACAAAGAGGTCTTCGTCGCCATCACCATCCATGTCGGCTAAATTGATATGCACGTCTTCTGCTGGAAACCACAGGGGAGAACCTAATGGCATACAAGAGTTAAAACTGAACCCAGGATACCCACAAGCACTTGCCGCCTGAATCATTACAGCTATACCACTGTAATATGTTCCAACAATGTCGAGATCGCCATCGCCATCAACATCGGCGAACTTAGCCTTATAGCCTCCGTACATATATATATGATCACCAACTGTTCCTGAGTTGTGATTTATAAAACTGGGATAAGCTTCTTCAAACTTACCACTAGAGTTCATTTCGTAATGGGTTAATTGCCCGGAATAACGGCCATCGATAAGTAGGGCATCCAAATCACCGTCACCATCAAAGTCGGCAATGTCAATACCTGTTCCGTATCCATGGGTGTAATAGTATGAACCGCATGAAAATGAGAAAGGGTTGTCGGGAAGGTTTTCGGTATATGTTCCATTTACATTCTCGAAGAAAATAGGACCAGATTCGGAGAGCATTATAGCATCGTTGTCGCCATCATTGTCGGTATCAACAAATACACCGTCAAGTATTTCATAATTACCTGTAGTGTATTCACCACCTGGTGTTACCGTGTTGAACGAGATTGGCCTTGTACCGGCGGCCCACTCTTGAAACGATTGCGCGTTGGCTGAGCCAGCCAATAGGGTGAAGCACATGGCTGCACCGGCAATTTTTAACGCATATTTTGGGTTCAGGCTTGACAGCCTTTCATACAAGCTGCGGAGTTTTGCAATCATTTTTTCTTGCTGGTTGTGGCTGATTGCCCAAAATTTGCCCGAACTGAGAAGTGCATCTATCTTGGCAGAAAGGTTTCTGAATTTCAATGCAATGGAATGAAAGTCAGTGTTTTGTGCTGAGATGTTTAAATAGGTTTTTTTCATAGTGTATGAATTATTGAGATTTTTATCTAAATGGATTTTAATTTGATAGTTACGGTTCCAAATGTATGATTTTAATTTCAATTATTAATCGTCCTTTGTGTTGTAAATCAGATTTTTTTATTAACAACTATCTCAACACGATTTCTTTAAGTTTTCTTTCCAACTCGCATACAAACTTTTCACAATCGAATAGCGGGAGAGTTTGCTGTTCTGCAATGAGTTTTTGTTTTAGTACCGAAAGTTTTTCCGGCGTAGTTGCCAGTTCAACTGCTCGATAAATATAATCGGCTGTTGATTGACAAATTGTTCCTTTCAGATCTGCTGCTGCGCAGATACTTGCGCCCATATTTTCTGCGTTTCTTGTCCCTGTCGTTGTAATAACAGGGACGCCAGCCATTAATGCCGAAATTGCCGTAGAACCTGCACTGTAGTGAAGTGTATCTAGGAATAGGTCGCAAATTTGGTAGCGTGCCATGTAATCGGGGTGTGCGAGGCGTTCGGCAAAGAAAATTCGCGATGCGTCGATTCCATGTTCTTTTGCATATCGCAGTATATTTTCTTTGTAGCGGTTACTTTTTGCCGGGTTTAGCCAAAGAACCCCGTTTTCAACTTGCCTGAGTATTTCCATCCATGCAGCAAAAAGCACCGGTTCGTATTTGTAAGGGTTACAGAAACAGCAAAACACAAAAGCGTTTTCGGGGATTCCAAAGTCACTTTTTGAATATTTTTTGTCCGATATTTCTAAGGGAGAGCCAAAGTAACCTGTTGGCAAGTAAATGATCTTCTCAGTATAATATGGTTGGTTTTCCTCGGGGACTAAAATTTTATCGGCTATGTAATAATCAATGAAGTCGGCACCACTCGAGTCAGGTTGCCCCATGAAAAGGATTTGTACCGGCGATGGCCTTAATGCCAGAATTTGCGGCTTTGAATACGTGGTGTACCCAGCAAGATCAATCAATATATCGATCTCATCGGTATTGATTTGTGAAGCAGCTTCCTCGTAGCTAAGTTTCGATATGTTTGAAAAATGATCGACATCGGCAACAATTTTGTCTCGGAAAATATCTTCGCCATTCGGTTGGTAAAAAAGGGCGTAAGCGTAAATCTCAAATTCGCTCCGATTGTGGTACTGGAACATGTGGTAAAATACCTGTCCAATAGGGTGGCTACGGAAATCGGGCGAAATGTAACCAATTCTGATTCGCTTGTGCTGTGGCCAGTTGTGAGAATATGAAACTCGTTTTTTGATGGCTTCAACTTGTTTGGAGAAAAAACGGGCAAGTTGTTTCGACGCTTCTAGTTGAAGGTCGATAGGAATGTTGAAATAATTAAAGTTGAACACGCGGAAAGGATATTCATTCCCTTTATGAAGAATAGATTTTACGTTTTCGATAAATTGTTTTTCTATTTTTGCACGCTTGTCCCATTCACATAAATCGCAGATAATGCGGGCAAGCGAAAAGAAAACGTTCATATTATCGGGAAGCTTTTCGTGTAGTTCAGAGAGCAGGTTGAAGGCTTCTTCTTCTTTGTTCATGAACACGAGGGTTGCACAAAGTTCAATCTTAGGTGTGTCAATCCAGGGGTTTAGTTCAATGGCCTTTAATAGTGCTTCTTCTGCATTGTTTAGATGGGAAAGTGAATTGTAAACAACACCGAGGCTTGTGTATGTTTCAGCATTGTTTGGGTTGAATTTTAACGACTCGAGAAATGCGTTTTTTGCTTTTGAAAGTTCTCCCGTTTGTGTGAAGATATTTCCGAAGGCATTTAGAATATTGGAATCTACAATATTGTGTTTTGTTGCTAAGTCGAGAATTTCAAGTGCTTTATCTGTTTCTCCTTTTTGTGCGGTGAGCAATGCCAGTTTCGATATGGCAAATGAATCGTTTGGTGCAATTTTAAGTCCTTTAGTAAACCACTCTTCCGCTTTTTCGATATTGCCTTTTAGCTGTAAGCAATATCCCAAATTAGTAATTGCCTTTGCATTATTTGGATCGACATCAATTGTTTTCTGATAATAAATTTCGGCCTCCTCCATTCGGTTTCGCTCGGTGTAAAGGTTTGCCAAATTGTTGAGTGCAGAAATTGAATTGGGTTTGGTTTTTAACCAGTTTTTTAAAATTTCTTCTGCACGATCGGGTTCTTTTTTAAGCTTTTTGCAAATCGCCAGCTGTATCTGGCTTTTTTCGTAGCCAGGGTTTAACCGGATAGATTCTGTCAGTAATTTTTCTGCTTCATCGTATTTGTAAAGTCCAATATTGGACATGGCTTTTTCGGTGAAAATTGCATATTTAGCCGGATGAAAAATCGCTGCACGTTCAAGGATTTTTAGTGCATCGGTATAGCGTTTTAATTTGTTCAATGTCATTCCCAACAACAGCAAACATTCGGGATGGTTTGGGTTTACCTTTAAAATATTGGAACATATTGCCCCTGCATTTTTATAATTTCCAAGTTTATAATATTGCTGAGCTGACTGAAATTCAATATTCAAATCGTTCATTGTTAAGTTTTTTAGTCAATGTATATATCGGTAAACTTCTCTTGTTTTATATAGGTATTCCAAATTTTCAGGTAAGCCTTTTCCATGTATCCTACGTCTTTTCTCAGGTCGAAATATTGGCTCGACGGATTATTGATTGGGAGTTTATCTTTAAGCTGTTGTAGTTTTTGGGGAGAATTAGCCAAGTCAATTGCAAGCTGATAATATTCATCCAACGAATCGCAAATTGTTTCATCGAGCCCGGCGGCATGGCAAACCGAGGCTCCTTGCCGCATAGCGTTGGTTTCTCCTCGGTAGGTAACAATTGGCATTCCCATCATTAAGGCATGTATCCCTGTTGAACTTGATGTGTAGTAGAGGGTGTCGAGAAACAGATCGCAAAGCCGATACCTGTTGAGGTGTTCTTCAATAGGGGCATATTCTGAAAAGATGATCCGGCTTTTGTTAACGTCATGTTCCTGGGCAAAAGACCTGAGGTTGTTTTCGAATGATTGGTTGGAGATGCCCAGTAACCATAACACGCTGTTTTCAACTTCGTTTAGAATTCGCATCCATATTTCAAACATTTTAGGTTCGTATTTGTAAGGGCTGCAAAATGAGCAGAATACGAATGCGTCGTCAGCGATGCCAATTTCTTTGCGGGTAATCTGTTTGTCTGAGGGTTTTATCGGCGAGCATATAAAACCGTGAGGAAGATAAAGGATGTTTTCGGTGTAATATTTTCGGTTTACTTCATCGATTAGCAGAGAATCGGAAACAAAAAAATCGTATTTGTCTGAGCCCGTAGTGTCGGGTTGCCCAATCATGTGAATTTGTATGGGAGCAGGTTTCATTGCCAGTATCTCGGGTTTGGTGTGATTGGTGTATGCACCAAAATCGACAAGAATGTCAATTTCACATTCATAAATTAATTTGGCTGCTTCGATGACTGAGATTTTGCTTATATCGTGGAAGTAATCGACGTCGGCTTTAATTTTCCTGTAGATGAAATCTTCTTCGGTTGGGATTACCAGAGAGAAGGCAAAAATTTCGAAATAGTTACGATTGTGGTGTTGAAATAGTTGGTAAACACTCATTCCAACAGCATGGTTTCTGAAGTCGGGCGAAATGTAGCCGATCCTCAATTTTGCGTGGTTCCTGTTGCTGAACTCGAATTTTGTTTCGGTCTCAGGGTTGTATTTTTCAGCAATTCGGCGCATTAAGCGAAACTGTAACTCGTCGGGTATGTTGTAATAATGGGTGTCGTATGATGAACAGGTAACGGGCTCGGGACTTTTAATGTCTTTTTCGAGGTAAGAGATAAATTTCCCCCTTGTTTTTTCCCAATCTCTCCAATCGCACAGGTCGGTTTTACAACGGGCCATCAGGTAAAATGCCGCCGATAAATTAGCATCAATATCCAACGCTTTTTCGTAACACCCGATGGCCTTGCTAAATTCCCTGCTTAGTTGATATGAACGGCCCAGAGCTACAAGAATTTCTTTGTTATCGGGTTGCTTTTCAAGTGTTTTCTTATAAAGAGTAATGGCTTTGGAATGCTTGTTCTCCGAGACCAAAAGGTTGGCAAAATCGATCAGCAGGTCGGCATCTTCGGGAAAAAACTTTGCGGCGATGCTGAAATAGTGCAGCGCTTCTTGTTTGTTCCCGTTTTTCAGTTCAATTAGCGCGATGTTTTTGTAAGCGCTACCCAATTGAGGGTTGATTTCAATTACTTTTCTGAATAGCGGCAGGGCTTCCTCAGTTTTATTTTCTTCCATTAGTAATGTACCAAGATTGTTCATTGCCGGTGCCGATTGTGAGTTTATCGAAAGTAATTCCCTGAGCAGTCTTTCGGCATCGGTTTTTCTTCCGGTTTGTTTGTTCAACTTTGCAAGTTGAATGTATGTTTTTTCATACTTGCTGTTGATGTCCATCGATTCGGTAAGTATTTTTTCTGCTTCTTCTAATTTATCGAGGTAGACAAGAGCCGTTGCTAATTCTGTTAAAATTATATGTTTACTCGGGTGGAAAAACAGACATTTTCTCAGATATTTCTCTGCATCAGCATAACGTTTTGCTTTGTTGCACATCATGCCAAGCATTGCCAGGCAGTCGGGTTGGGTAGGGGCTGTTTTAAGTATGTATTGACATAAGTTCCATGCTGCGGCGTAGTTGCCTTGCTTAAAGTGATTGAATGCGCTTTGTAGCTCGTTTTCCATTGGGTTGGTGGTTAAAGGTTGTTGAATTTCTTTTGCTGAGCAAAATATACAATGTTGGCGAATATCGAAAAGAAAAGTGGTATAAAATACTGAGAAATAGAATTACTTTCAGCCTTCTTTAAGCAAGAAAAAGATAAAACAGCGGGTACTTATAAGGAAATAGAGTTCAATATCGAGACTTAGTTCTTTTTTTCAATCTCCCTGAGGTTTTCCATCTTCTTTTTACTCAGGAAACTGTATATGTCGCCCAAATGTTCTTTTATGCGTTTGTGCCCAAACTCGTACACCTTTTCAACCAACCCGTCGAGAAAGTCGCGATCGTGCGAAACCACAATCAGCGTGCCGTCAAAATCTTTCAGGGCATTTTTCAGGATGTCTTTGGTCTTCATATCGAGGTGGTTGGTCGGTTCGTCGAGGATCAGCAAGTTAACCGGTTCGAGCAGCAGCTTGATCATGGCCAGCCGGGTACGTTCCCCTCCTGAGAGCACTTTTACTTTCTTTAGCGAATCGTCACCGCCAAACATAAACGCACCCAGAATGTCTTTGATTTTTGTGCGTATTTCGCCCACCGCCACATCGTCGATGGTTTGAAAAACCGTTAGTTCCTCGTCGAGCAAAGATGCTTGGTTTTGAGCAAAGTAGCCAATCATTACGTTATGTCCAAGGCTAAGTTCCCCGGTGTAATCAATTTCTTTCATTATGGCTTTTACCAGTGTCGATTTCCCTTCACCGTTGCGGCCAACAAAAGCTACTTTTTCGCCCCTTGAAATGGTTAATGAGGCATTCTCGAAAACCACATGTTCGCCATACGATTTGGATACGCCGTTAAGTATTACAGGGTAATTTCCCGAGCGGGGCGAAGGAGGGAATTTTAAACGCAGAGCAGACGAATCTACTTCGTCAACTTCAACTAATTCAAGTTTTTCAAGCATCTTAACACGGCTCTGTACTTGCAGTGTTTTTGAATATGTTCCCTTAAAACGCTCGATGAACTGCTCGGTCTCGGCAATCATTTTTTGTTGCTCGTCGTACTGTTTCTGTTGTTGCTGGCGGCGTTCGGTGCGCAGAATCTGGTATTGCGAATAGTTAACCTTGTAGTCGTAAATGCGGCCCATGGTCACCTCAATGGTGCGGGTGGTAATATTGTCGACAAAGGCGCGGTCGTGCGAAATCAGGATCACCGCTTTGGCACTGTTGATCAGAAACTCTTCGAGCCATTGGATCGATTCGATGTCGAGGTGGTTGGTGGGCTCATCGAGCAGGATTAGGTCGGGCTTTTTCAGTAGTATTTTAGCCAGTTCAATCCTCATGCGCCAACCTCCACTGAATTCGCTGGTTTGGCGAGTGAAATCTGAACGTTCGAAGCCCAATCCTAACAATATTTTTTCAACTTCGCCATCGAAATTGGTTTCTTCAATTGAATAGTATTTTTCGCTGAGCGTTGAAACATCTTCTATAAGCTTGTAATAGCTTTCCGATTCATAATCTGTTCTTTCCGAAAGTTGTTTGTTTAACTCTTCAATTTGCTTTTCCATCTCATAAATATGGGCGAAAGCTTGTGCAGTTTCTTCAAAAACAGTCCGGTTGTCTTCAGTCATTAAGTGTTGTGGCAAATAGGCAATTATTGCATCGGCCGGGGCAGAGACTCTTCCTCGGGTAGGGGTTTGGGCTCCGGCTATAATTTTGAGCAGGGTGGATTTTCCAGCCCCGTTTTTACCCATTAATGCAATGCGGTCTTTTTCGTTAATTACAAAAGAGATGTCGCTGAAAAGGGTTGAACCACTAAATTCTACTGTAAGCCCGTCGACTGAAATCATTAGATTTTTTTTATGTGAGCGGCAAAAATAGAAACATTGTGCTAATCGGCAGCATTTGTTGTATAAAACGAGGGAAAATTCGGACGAATTTAACTTGATGTTGCTCTTCCCAAAGTTCGTAATTTAGTGTTAGGTATTGAGTGTAACTTTTTGAAATATATTTACTTTGGATTATTTTGCTGATTGTAATGAATTAATTACATGCGTATAAATCTCGACCACAGTTTGCGTGAAATGGGAATATACTTTGTCACCGCTATCTGACGGCACTTGACAAGATTGGTGTAAAAACCGCAACCATAACAGCTGTAGTAATTTGCCAGTAATAGTTTGTGACATATAACCCGGTCAATATCAGAAGTGGATCATCGGTGTTTGTTTCAATTTGTCCGCGTGAATAAGAGCCTTCGTATTTAATTTCAATTCCTTCGGTATTGAAGATTCTCCATTTTGTATTCCATACATTATCGTACTTCCAATAGGTGTTTTTTTGGTTGATTGAGATAGTGGCTTTTGTCATCCAAGAATTATAGCTTATGTTTCCAATAACCTTATTCTCTGAATTGTCAATTATTTCTGTATGTTGCTTAAAAATCCCTTTAGTCTTAAAGGTAAATTCTTTACCAAATAAGTCGCCATTCGAAGTTACAGAAAACGCTTTATCTCTTAGTTTTCCAACCTGTTGCTCATTTGAAAAAATGTTATATATGTTGGAAAAAAATTTCTTTTTCCAGTAGAGTCTTATCTGCATGATGAGTTTTTTTGTTGTTAAAGAATCTTTTGTGAAACAACTAATTGTTTTGTTAAAAGTAGAAAATAAAAGGTTAGGAGATTTGTCTGAGTGGCTATTTTTTCACGGTTCGTTTTTTACCCTAAGACAT
>JAAYAG010000024.1 GCA_012719495.1 Bacteroidales bacterium | reverse complement strand
GAACTCTTTCAAAATGCCCGCGATCTGGCTCGGGCTAAATGTGCTTCGTTTCATCTTTTAATACGTTTTTCAAAAGTTATACTTTTTTGTCTACTTTTAAAACGTACTGTTTTTGGGGGAGCTTACATTAACATGTTGCAGGTGCATTTCTGCCATCGCGCTTAAGCGCATCTGCTTTAGTTTTTCAATTGTTTGATTGTTGTTCATCTTCTTTCAATTATTTGATTGTTAATTATATGATGTTTATTTGTCATTGATAGTTTTCCCTTCCCCTCTGGTTCTGGTGCAGCGGGATGTGTGGTTCGTTCCGGTTGGTAAATGCCAGCTCACAACCGGCGTATTCTTTATCCAGTCCACGCTTTAATATGTTCCCTATCCGGGTGTAGGAACATGTTTCTGCAAGTAAGGCCACTTTGCAGGCATTATCGAGCCTTTGTGAACCGTAAGCGCGGTGGTACTGGATAATGCCCATGCAACGTTTATATGCAGCTTCCGGGTAATCATACTCTGCCAAAACCGTTTCGATGCAGGCAAGCACATTGTGGCCATGCCTTGCTGCCAGTGTCTTAAAGTAATCGGGGCTCCACTGGGTAAAAGCTTTATGGGTACTGCTCAGATGGTCTTTATTGGTAATGTAGGCCCCTTTTGACGGGTTGCGCTCATGGGTAGCAATACGTTCGTTGTTGTAATACACTTCGATGGTTGATTTTGTATAGTGTATCAGGGTGGTGGTGCCAATATAACGGTAAGGCACACTGTAGTAGCATTTATCGGGAGAGAAGTAAACATATCCGATTTTCTGCACCTTTGCCCGCTTGTAGTCTTTGACCTGATAAGCAGAAGTGGGCAGTGGCTTTAAATAGCCCCGCTCGATCGACTGGAACAGTTCTTTCCGGCTGGCTTCCTTGCGCTGGAACAACAGATCGTTGTACTGATCCAATAGCTTGCTTATCTCACCGTTCAGGTCGCCCAATGAAAAAAAATCCATCTCCCTGATGGGGTAATAAATGCGCTGATAAGCCAGTTGTACGGCGTTTTCAACAAGGGCTTTGTCTTGCGGGGAGTAACTCCGGGCAGGGTTGATAACACAGTTGTAATGAAGGGCAAAGTCTTTAAAGGTACGGTTGATCTCCGGTTCATATTTGCTTGCCCTTGTTACTGCCGACTTTAAATTGTCGGATACAATAGCTTTTGGTACGCCCCCGAAAAAAGACAATGCGTTGCCCATGCAGGCGATCATGTCCTCGCGCTTCTGGCTCATGCAAGCTTCGACGTAGGTATATTGGCTATTGGGCAATATGGCAACAAATACTTCTACAGGCAGTAGTTCTCCCGTCTCAGAGTTGATGATGTGCAGCTTCTTGCCCGCAAAATCGATAAACACTTCATTGCCCGCTCCGTGCTCAAGTTTCATAGAACCTTTTATCTTGGCATATTTGCGGTTGTAGTGCTCCATGAACTGGGTATAACCATAAGGCGATCTTACCTGCTGTTTATACTCGTTGTAGTGGTACAAAAACGTGAACCCCGGGTGGTTGCGTGCCTGGTTTACCTTCTCGAAGTAAAGCATCAACTCATTGTACCGGTCGTTTATAATGGTGGTATGCGACGGGAAAAGTTCCCGTAACTGGGCGCTGTCCATTTGAAGGAGCTCATCCAACTCATAATCGCATGACTGGAACAGCTTCATGTAAGTGTTGACCGTGTTGCGGGAGATGTTAAGGGCCTCGCCAACATTGCGGTTGCTCAAACCGTCAAGGTGTAATGTAATGATCTGTTTTAAATCCATAGGATCAAGTGTATTTGCCATATCGTAAAATTTGATCACGATATAGCGGTTATTACTTGATCTCTCAAAATGGCACTAAGCGAAACGGAAAATCTGGCACAAATCGAAACGGCATGCGGTAGCCCGCCGCCGCTAAAATGGCACAGTTTGAACCGAAATCACTGGCACTAACCGACCGAAATCACTGGCACAAATCAAACCGAATTAGCCAATTAGACCTAAAGACGGTAATATGTATGTGGCAATTGCGAAGGAAGACGGAGATAAAATACATGTTAAACTTTTTGAAATTTGTAAATAATATTCATCTATGAGACACATTACATCTTTAATTATCTTATTAACTCTTTCTAATTTATTAATTGGACAAGAGAATTTTGAGGAAATAGCCCTCTATCATGCAAACGCAATGGCAAAGGCATTAAACGAGAAAAACTATGTTGGATTTGCGGATTATCTAACACCGGAGCAATATCCGTTTGATGATAAAACAAAACATTATCAAACTTGGGAGAAAGTATTAAAAAATGATACTAGAATGTGTTCAAATGTTACTTTACAAAGATTTGGTATATTCGACAGTACTCAACAAGCTTACTTCAGTTGCAAATACGGAAAAAACAATCCTTCGTTTTTTGGAATATCTGTTGATTCTGGTAAAAGCTGGCATTTCACTCAATTCATTGGAGATTTTAACTATGAGCAAATTAAAAAAATGATGATTCATCAGTTGGATTCATCATTTGCAGATTTAGACCCTAATTATAATAAAAGAATATCTTACAAAATTGGAGAGCAAATTACTCCATTTGAATATGAAGACATAAATGGTAATTTGTTCAAATCAGAGGAATTAAAAGAAAAAATAATTGTCTTAAACTTTTGGAGTACAAGTTGTGGACCTTGTATAAAAGAAATGCCACAGCTAAATAAAATAGTTGAGAAAATGAAAGAGAAAGATATTGTCTTCATTGCTTTAGCATCAAATGACAACAAGCAAAATTTAAAAGATAATTTTTTAACAAAACATAAGTTTCTCTACCAAATTGTGACAATAAAAGGAGATGATTATAATATAAATGCACTTCCTACTCACATTATAATTAATAGGAATCAAAAAGTAGTTGGAGAATATATTGGTGCTAGTGATGAAAACCTAATAAAAATAGAATCTCTATTGAATGAATTATGAAAACGTTGCATAACAAAAACTATATGTCAATTGCCGTTTCCGTGCTGACAACAAGCCGTGTAGCCCGCAACAGCGGCGGTGCGGCTCGACAGGAATTGAAAATCAGCGGAGCTGAAGCAACCCGCAGTCGGCAACATTTCATACCGCAACCCTTAACGCCAAGTTTGATTGCTGCACAAATTTGACATTTGTTTCCCAATAAAGAAACTTTTATATTTGTAAAAAATTGACACGATGGATGAAAAGTTTCAGGTTCGGTTTTTAGAGGAGGCCGCTCAATTCCTTGACAGTCTTGACGAAAAGACAAGGGACAAAGTTATCTACAACGTGGTAAAAGCAAAATCCTCTAATGAAAAGGAACTTTTTAAAAAACTCAAAGGAGAAATCTGGGAGTTCAGGACTTTGTTCAATAAAACCCATTACAGGCTTTTTGCTTTTTGGGACAAGACAGGAAATACCAAAACAGTTGTAATATCGACCCACGGACTAATAAAAAAGACAGATAAAACGCCTTTAGGCGACATTGAAAAAGCAGAGAGAATAAGAAAACAATATTTTGAACTAAAAATCTCAGGAGATGAAAAATAAAGAATTGAAAACTTACAGCTTAGAAGAAATCACTGACAAATATATTGGCCAAATTGGAACACCAAAACGTGACGCATTTGAAAGTGAATTGAGGCTAGACTTGCTTGGAGAAGCAATTAAGCAAGCGAGAAAAGAGCGTAACCTGACACAGGAGCAACTTGGCGAACTTGTTGGAGTAAAGAAAGCTCAAATTTCAAAATTAGAGAATAGTTTGACAGACGCAAGGTTTGAAACAATAATAAAAGTTTTTAAAGCATTGAATGCCAAGGTAAATTTCAATGTTGAGTTGCTCAATCAGACGGTTAAACTCGCCTGACGGAATCGAAAACCTGGCGTTAACAAAAAACTATATGTCAATTGCCGTTTAGCTTCGCCGATTTTCAATTTGGTACTGACAATAAGCCAAGCAGCCTGCAATCCCTTAGGGCATCGGGACGGGTAAACACCAAAAAAAGCAAAGCTGGCAACAAAAAATTCCATCGAAGTATATAACAATGAAAGACTTCACTTATCTTTAGGGTTTAAAACCCCAAATATGGTTTTTGAAGCGAACATAAATTAATGGTTAACCTGTAGCCATATTTTAGGACTAGACATTTCGTAGAACATTATGAACAAAGAAAAACTGAGAAAATATTTTCAATCTGTAATTTCAATGCCTGACGATAAAGCATTTGCATTGACTGAGGACTTTGAACATTTCTTGCTACCCAGAAACACATTTTTGATTGAAGAAAATAAGAATATCGAAAAAACATACTTTTTGGAAATTGGATATATCCGTTCCTTTACCTTAGACAATGATGGACTTGAAGTAACAACGAATATTTATTCTGCACCATGTTTTGTAAATGATTTTTCATCATTCTTCAAAAAACTGCCCGCTAAGCAAAATTTTCAAACAATAACTAACTGTGAAGGTTGGGCAATGAGCCTGACAAATGTTGAAAAATATTTTCATAACTCCCCGGAATTCAGAGAATTTGGAAGGCTTTTGGTTTTAAATCACTATGACTTACTTAATAAAAGGATGTTGGATATGATTAAAAATTCAGCCGAGAATCGCTACTTAAATCTATTATCAGAGCATCCTGATATATTTCAAAATGTTCCGCTTAAGATTATTGCTTCATATCTCGGAATAACTGCTACTTCATTAAGCCGAATACGAAAAGAAATTATTTGCTCGTGATTTCTTGCCAAATGGCAAGTTAAATGTTTATTGGGAGTTTTAATTTTACATCATTCGTAATAAGATTAAGACGTTGAAAAACACAATCAGCAATTAAGAATACAAACGAAAGCAATCGATTTCAACTGCCTTCAATTGTTTTCCATCGTTTTCGGCGTTTGATGCATTTGCCGGAAAATAGATTAAAAGATCATTAGTTGGTTTCTTATATCGAACTTACGTTATGGTAACTAAAATTTGAAATTATGTTTATAGGTCATTATGGATTAGGTTACGTAGTTAAGAAAAAAACTCCGGAATTGCCGCTATGGTTGCTATTTGTTTCAGTACAATTGTTGGATTTAGTTGCTTTTACCTTTGTTTTGTTGGGGATTGAAAAGGCATCCTATAATCCCAGCAATAATCCTTTTTTTAGGAACCATTTGGATTTACCTTATTCCCATTCATTATTGGGTGCAATACTAATTTCTTTGGTTGTGTTCATTCTATTTTGGATTAAGGATAAAAAAAGATGGGCGTGGATCTTAGGTTTATGTGTTATATCTCACTGGTTTATTGATTTGATTGTCCATACCGCTGATTTACCAATATTATTTGGAACCTGCAATGTTGGATTTGGTTTGTGGAGTTTTCCATACCTTACGTATGCCGTTGAGATACTTTTTGTTTTAATTGGCTGGCTGTTGATAAAGCAAAGGAATATCTTTTCTTACCTGTTACTATTCTTTATGATAGCAAGTTTTACAGGAATGGTATTTAGCGAGGAACCTGAAATAATGAAACAAAATGATTATCTGCGAACTTCTGTGGTACTCATTTCAAATGGATTATTTATCCTTCTTGCATATTTATCGGATAGAAAACGAAAATATTTTAAGAATTCAAACTCACACGTTAATTTAATAAATACAGGTAAATAAAATGGATTCATTAATAAATATTCTGCTTTATATACTAAGCGGATTGATTATCTCAAATGGCTTACCTCATTTGATAAATGGCTTATCAGGCAGATACTGGCCGAGAAAATCAAGATTGACCAATAAGGTTGAAAAAGCTTATCAGGAAAAAGCCTAACAAGTACACCCGTGGCAAACGTGATTTGGGGCTTGATAAATTTATTTGTAGCCTGTATAATACTTTTTAAAACGGAAAACTTTGAATTGGGATTGACCCTTAATTCCCTTTTCTTATTTTTAGGACTTTTAATTGGAGCAATATATGTTGCATGGAATTTCACTGATAATGAAGACTAAAACCAAATATCAGGACAAAATGGATACAAATACCAAAACCAAAGACAGTTTTTCAAATGTAGCAATAGACATAAAAATAAAATTATCAGCATTATGGATAACCATCATGTTTCTGTTTGTGTATGCTGATTTGAAAACAATTTATCAAACTGGAACTGTTGATGCAATCATAAAAGGAGAAATTATTGGAATGAAAATTGACCAATTTTTTCTGCTGACAAGTGCGATATTGATGTCATTACCAGCGATTATGATTGTATTATCAGTAATACTGAAACCCAAATTAAACCGGATAGCAAATATTGCATGTGCTTTTTTGTTTATCATAGTTAACACAGGGACTTATTTCGTACCTGGAAAAGTTTGGTCTTATTATATTTATTTCACTTTTCTTGAATATTTGATACTTGCAATGATATTAATATTCGCATGGAAATGGCCAAAAGAAAAAGATAGCCGACAATAATACACTACACACAATAACACCTATACTCCATGCGGGTTTCAGAGGTTTTCGGGCAGCAGTTTTGGTATCGTAGTTTATGCTCGTGAGATACAGATGCGCTTTGCAATTGCGCACAGGCGCAAAACTCCGACCGTTGTGCAAATCATAAACAACACACATAGTAAGCAGATTATGAAGAAAAAACATCAATTTTTAATTGTACTATTCGTAATACTATTTTCCTCTTGTAAGAAGGATGATAGATCACCAGAACCTGAAGCAAATTTTTCTGAAAGCTATATTGCTCAGCATCGGGGTAACTATTTTATTGAAATCCCCGAAGTATATGAATTGGCTAATATTATTATGGCTGTTAAATATCAAAATTTTAATAATGGCATTTCACTTGAAAAAAACACATCGTATTATCAATCGGTCCTTGATCATTTCAATCCGTATAGGTCAACCGATTTATTTAGTCAATTAAATTATTCAGAAACAGATTATTTGAGTTTCCTCTCTTTTAGAGATGATAGTTACATGTACATGTTTAGCGACGATCAAATTGTATTTAGTAATACTTATCTCAGGGAGATATGGGATTCAAATATTTTTGAAAAACATATCGGTGCTGTCCAATCATTTGCGAAAGAATCTAACTTTCAGGAATTCTACAATGAAAATAGTGAATTCTATAACTCGCAAATAGCCTTATATGATTCTTTAATACCTGTAAAGCATATGTGGAATTGGCTGGAAACAAATTTTACCTCAAAAATTAATTGCTATAAAATAATCATATCTCCGTTAACAGCCGATCATCATAGCACAACTAGCTACGAGTCGAACGACTACAAAGAAACTTTAATGTTTGTACAAGGTTTAAATCCGGAGATCGATACGATTAACACGATGAGTATTGCACTTATTATTAGGCGTGTTTTTACTGAAATTGACCACAACTATGTCAATCCGGTAACCGACAAACATGTAAATGAACTGAATAAATCGATGGCTAATTTGAATAGCTGGAGAAAATTAAGTGATGACAATGCCTATTACGACGATGCCTATTCGATATTTAATGAATACATGACCTGGGCCGTCTACGACTTGTATATTTCCGAATTTTATTCACCAAATAACTATGATAGCATTCGAAACAGAACAGTCAATTCCATGGAAAATATTAGAGGATTTATCAAGTTTCGGGAATTTGAAGATTATTTGATTATTAGTTACAAGAATAGAGCTGATAATGAAAAGATTGAGGATTTATACCCACAAATAATTGATTGGATAAGTAAAAATAACTAAAGGTGGTAAGTGCATAAAACATGGTATAATGCATGCGGGTTTTGGCTTCGCCGAAACGCCAAAATTTGGTTTCACAAAACTTTAAAAATTATGAGACATTTATTATTTTTCATTTTAATAATCTGTGTATCTGTGAACTACTCAAAAGCTCAAGAAAAAATTGAAGTATTATATGAAAAAGATACAGCGGGTAAATATATATTTTATTGTACAAATGAAAATTACTGTACTTGTACTATTGAAATATTTTTTGAGCAACTTTTTAATCTCGAGTGCAATGTTGATTTGCCATATAAAACAGAAGTTGTATACGGTAGAAACCGTTTATTTACATTAGAAACTATTGACCCATCAAAAAGCTCAACATTTAAATTTAGTTATAAATATGTAAAAGGCTGTGTAAATCCGAAGATTGACAACTCTTTTACATATTTATTACCAATTGCAGCTGGAAAAGAGACAGAGCCATTTTCTCTTACATATTTTCAAATTAATGAGCAATATCCTGAGCCAAAAGATTATTATGCAGTTGGATTTAAAACAAATATTGGGGATACAATATTTGCAGCAAGAAGAGGAATTGTATCAGCCATTAGAGATACTGCAAATCTTAAATTTTCAGATTATTCCTATTCTAGCGTAGATAATTACATAGAAATTTTTCATAAAGATTGCTCATTCGGTATGTATAAAGTATTCAAGAAGTCATTAGTTAGTTTAGGTCAAACAGTTGAAGCTGGCGATCCAATTGCAATTGCAGGGGGTGATAAATACATAAGTGGACCACATTTTAGATTTTGGGTTTATTATAATTATGAACAGAAATTACAAATCAAAAACAAAGATGGAAATAACGTTATAAAATATTGGGCATACGTTCCATTAGTCTTTTATACAAAGGAGAAAAAAAATGTTACATTAAACGTTGGTGAAAACTATACAAGTATACATCCTGATTCTTTGATAATTCAAGAAATGACTAAAAGACAGATTAAAAAATGGCAAAAGAAAAACCACAGCCTATAACATATTAGGGCATAAACATAGCAGTTGCAGTGGGTTTGCAAGCGTATCATACCGCATCGACATCCGCCAGCTGACAAACAGGTAAAATTACTGTTGTTCAATATTTACCCTGTAGCCATATTTTAGGACAAGACAAAAAGCCAGGAATCGTAAAAAGGATACAAAAACAAATTGCAAAATTTGATCTGGTTAACCATGCACTTCAATGCGCTAATTACCAAATGATTGAGAAATATTGATCAAAGGTTAAAATAGATGTGAAATGACAACTGAAACAAATATTAATATCAAAAACGCTCGTCGTGTGGATTTAGATTGGCTAAGAGTTCTTGCCGTTCTCTTACTAGTACCATTCCATAGTGCTTTTATATTCATACATGACCCTCAGGTGGTTATGTATGTAAAAGATGAAATAAGCAGTTCATTTCTCAATCATTTTGCAGGATGGATACATCAGTTTCATATGCCACTTTTATTTTATGTTTCAGGGGCAGCAACATATTTTTCGTTGAAAAAACGCAAAGCAGGACAGTATTTTAAAGAACGTTTTCTGAAACTTTTAATCCCTGCTTTCTCTGGGCTAATTTTTATAATCCCTGTAATAACCTACATCGCCATGGTTTCAAAAGGAAATTCAATTGATTTCTGGTCTCACCTTGCTAATTTTTGGCAATTTGAAAATGCTGATTTAACCGGGATGGATGGCAGATTTACACCTGCACATTTATGGTTCCTTTTGTTCCTTTTTGTTTTTTCGTTGATTGGGTTACCATTTTTCTCCATTCTGAAAAAAGAGGGGAGTGTTAGATTAGTTAAGAGGGTAATTGATAAAACAGGCATTCCTATCATCATTTTTATAACGTTCATCGTATTAACATCGTCAGCGACCCTTAATATTCTCGGAGATAAAAATCCGATCTACTATTTTTTGGCATTTTTTTGTGGGTATTTGTTTATGATGGACAACCGGTTTCAACACGCAATAGACAAATACGTATGGCTCTTTTTGTTAACCGGAGTCTCTTGTGAGATAATGCGTCAATTCTCATACTCGTTTATCAGCAATGGAACAATTATTTTGATTTTAAGTAACTTAAATAGATGGATGTGGCTTTTAACGATTCTCGGTTTTGGGCATCGTTATCTAAATAAGAATAATAACACACTAAAGTATTTATCAACAGCATCATATTCATTTTACATTTTTCATTTATTATTGAATACTGTTGTTGGTTTTTACATTATAAAATTACCTTTTGGTGCAGGAATCAAGTATTCTGTGATTGTAGTATTGACAATATTATCAACATTTCTTGTTTACGAGATTGTAAAACGAATTCCAATTATTCGCTTTTTATTTGGCATTAAAAATGCAAATAACTGAACATAGATTATTTGCATAATGGGTTTTAAGGTGCAGCTGAGCCATAAAAGTGTTTCATTCTTCGTCGTGATTAATCCTGTTGAAAAGGGAACTCTGAGCATTTCGTATCCCTATAATCATTCAAATTGCGCAGGTCAGCTTCTTGTTTAAATCTTTTTCTATATTTGTCATAATATGCTTTAAAAGATAAATACCTCACAGTTAAAAGATTCGGTGGCTTTGAAAAAAAAACCGGACCTTTGTGTGGTTAAGTTCAACATGCAGAATAGCTATGCTGCAAAGCATTAACAAATTCTAAATAAAGAGATACTCATGAAAATTGTACAAATAACTGAAAACAAGAAACAGTTCCTTGACTTATTGCTGCTGGCAGACGAGTCAGAAATAATGATTGACAAATATTTGCCCAGTGGTGATTTGTTTGCCTTGTACGACGATGACCTGAAAAGTGTTTGCGTTGTAGCGCCGATAAATGACGAAACCTGTGAGCTGAAAAACATTGCTACATACGAGAAATATCAAGGCAAAGGGTATGGTCGGGCATTGATAAAGTTCATTTCTGACTTTTACAAAAACAGCTACAAAACAATGCTTTTAGGGACAGGCGACGTTCCATGGATCTTGTCGTTTTACGAAAGTTGTGGATTTGAACTGTCACACCGGATAAAGAATTTTTTCACCGACAATTATGATCACCCTATGTTCGACGGCGATATACAACTTATTGACATGGTATATCTTAAAATAGATTTATAGAAATAGAAGGAGAATATTACTGACGAAATAAATAACGCCAGACAACTAATTATCATGCCAATACGTAAAAGAAGCTATAAAAAAGGGGATTAGGGACATCTCTCCTACTCAATCCTATCTGCGATTTGATGAGTTAAACCGTTTGCAAGACTCTCCAGCAATATTGCCACTCGGCAACCGTTTGAAGAACAATCGAAGGCTAATTATTCAAATTCAGAAAAACGATACATAAAATTGATAAACGACGACTATGGAAAACACAAAATACGTACATGGATACTCTGAAAGAGAAGCATTGAGACTTAACGACCAAGCGGAAACATTAGATGATATTATTCACAACGACTCGATATTTCCCAAAGACAGCTTAGTTCTTGAGGCGGGTTGCGGAGTTGGAGCCCAAACAAAGATAATAGCAACAAAAAATCCTGACACTAACTTCATTTCCGTTGACCTCTCTGAAGACTCAATAAAAGAGGCAAAGGGAATGATTAAATCGTTAGGCATCAATAACGTTGAAGTAAAGCAAGCAGACATATACAAATTACCTTTTAAAGACGAAACGTTTGACAGTGTGATTATTTGTTTTGTGTTGGAGCACCTTACCCACCCAATAAAAGCCCTCCATGAATTAAAAAGAGTGCTGAAAAAAGGAGGAACAATGGTGGCTATTGAGGGGGACCATGGCTCAACATTCTTTTATCCTGATAGTAAATATGCGTACGCTGCAATTAATTGCCAGATCAAACTTCAAAAACAAAGCGGAGGCAATTCAAATATTGGCAGAGAACTATATCCGTTGTTCAAATCAATTGGGCTCACAGGTATTTCAGTTTCACCACGAATGGTATATGTTGATTCAAGCAGGCCTAAACTTGTCGAAGGATTTATTAAAAACACATTTACAGCCATGATTGAAGGCATTGGCAAAGATGCAATACGGCAGGGCATTACAGACAGTATAACATTTGAGAAAGGCATAAAAGATTTATATCGGACAGCCGAATCCGATGGAGTTTTCTGTTATACTTTCTTTAAGGGATTTGGGGAGAAGCTATAAATAAAACATAAAAACCTACAGAAAAAACCGTTAAAAAAAATAGTTGATTCAATGAACATTCTAATAATACTTGGACACCCTGATACAAATAGTTTTAACCATGCAATTGCCGAAATTTGCTCTGAACAGTTGAAGCAAAATGGGCATCAGGTCGTATTTCATGATTTGTATAAAGAAAATTTTGACCCAATAATTGAGACCGCTGAGATTCCTAAACATAGCGAGATTGATGATGTAATTCAACAACATTGCAACGATTTAGTTAAAAGTGATGGCATTGTTATCATTCATCCAAATTGGTGGGGGCAGCCTCCTGCAATAATGAAAGGATGGATTGACCGGGTTATACGTCCGGGCGTTGCCTATGAATTTGCAGAAGGCGATAATGGCGAAGGTACGCCAATCGGGTTGCTTAAAGCTCAGGTTGGATTGGTCTTTAACACCTCAAACACAAGTGAGTACCGAGAAAACAATATTTTTAAAGACCCTCTTGAAACAATTTGGAAAAACTGCATCTTCGATTTTTGTGGGGTGAAGAAGTTTGAGAGGAAAATGTTCAGGATTATTGTTACCAGCGATATAAAACAACGGCAAGCTTGGCTAAACGAAGCCAAAGAACTTATTGATAAATATTTTCCCAAAACGAAGCTATAGTTAAAAGGATAAAATTCAAGGACGAGATGATTTAAAACATTGTAAATTAGCACATAATTTAGTGTAATGAACAAGAATGCTACACTCATTATAATCAATGTATTTCAACCTTAGCAAACAAAAAAGGAGGTAAAAATGGCAAACATAGTATACTTTTCTCATGGTGGAGGGCCTTTACCAACACTTGGAGACCCAAGCCATAATGAAATGATTTCATTTATGAAAATGCTTCCAAATCAACTTGAAAAGCCAGATGCCATTATCGTAATAAGTGCACATTGGGAGGAAGAAGTACCATCGGTAATTGAAAATAACAATCCCTCACTTTTTTATGATTACTATGGGTTTCCGAAGGAAGCGTATGAGATAATTTATCCATTGCCAGATAATACCGAACTGACAAATCAAATTAAACAGGTATTCGATAAAAAAAATATGCCCATACAGATTGATACTAATAGGGGCTTAGATCACGGAGTATTTATACCATTACTTATGATGTACCCGGAAGCTGATATACCCGTAACACAAATATCTTTAATAAAAGGATTGGATCCGGAACAACATTTATCCTTAGGAAAAGCACTTAAGCAATTTAGAGACTCTAAAATATTAATCTTTGGCTCAGGATTTTCATTTCATAATATGAGAGCATTCGACTGGTCAGGGAAAAACATAACCGATGAAAAAAATAATGAGTTTCAGGATTGGCTAATAGATATTTGTACAGGAAAATACTCACAAAAAGAAAGGGAAGATCATTTGCAAAACTGGGTGAAAGCACCTTATGCAAGATATTGCCATCCTAGAGAAGAACATTTGATTCCTTTACTTGTTTGCTGTGGTGCATCGGAGGAAAAAGGAGAATTAATATTTGATAATTTTATATTGGGGAAAAGGGCGATAGCAATCAGATGGTGAAGTAACTACCTTTTCTAAATTGTTCTTGTTCGTGAAATAATTCGGGTAGCTGCTACACTGGAGCGTTGTGTTCAGAGCGCTGTGATAAGAAAATTTGAAAAATGTTCATGTGCTGACAAAAAGTTATTTCGCCTTTGGTAGAAAACGGAATATAATTCAGCTATAGGCAACATAATAAACGGAATTGTCTTTCGTTATAACAAAAAATAAAAACAAACGATGAAAACAACCCTTTTACTCACTTTAGGAATAGCGATTGCCCTCTCTGGATTCTCTCAGAAAAACAACGATTTTACATTGGTTCCCAGAGGAAGCTTTACGGTTAAAGAAGGAATTACCCCTAAAACAATTTCAGTTGACAACTTCTGGATGAGCAATGAAATTACCAATAAAGAGTTCAGACAGTTCTATAATCAAATAAAAAATTCGCCCAACGATTCAATCGAATGGATTGATATTTCAAGTATGAAAGATGGGAACATGAATAAACCAAAAGTAATCAAAGAGGCCTACTCCAACATTTTGGGTAAACTCATGAGCGAATCCGCATGGAAGTCAATTGTTGAAAAAGGAGACTATTTTACAAATCCCAACTACGACAATTACCCGGTGGTTGGAGTTACGTGGGAAGGCGCCAGGTATTATTGCATTTGGCGGACAAAAGAAGAAAACAAAACCAATAAAGGCCAAAACAAAGCACCTAAAGACTATCGGCTTCCAACAGAATATGAATGGGAATACGCAATGAGTTACAAGGATCAGGCATCCATTACTCCTGCAAAAGAGCTTCACAAAGTAAACCAGGGAGATAGAAACAAACTAGGCTTGCTTAATTTAGAAGGTAATGTTACTGAGTGGACAATCAGTTCCGGTTCAAATGAAAAATTAGCCCCAAAAGTTGTAAAAGGAAGCTCATGGAAGAATGACTCAAAAGCAAATCAACCGGAATTGGTCTTGCCAAACAAAGGAACTGATTATATTGGATTTAGGGTAGTTTGTTCGACTATAGAAAACGAATAATCGCACTGACCCATACCTCTGTACTGCTTAATACAGCCCAACACATCGGACAAAGTTCGTTAGAAAATATTATTTTAGTTAAATAAACTTAAATGTCACAAAACTTCCCTTAATTGAGGGGAATTCGTTTTTTGTAGAACAATCATTGCACGGTTTTTGCTAACTTAACATCTTGTTAACGCAACTTGCAAATTTTCATTTTGAACTTTATACCCAAAAAAAATATAGAAAAGGCAATTGGGGTAGTCCATTCACAATATGAAGTTTCCAATTGCACTGTATTTTGAGCAATTAACCAATAGATGAACAGATTACGAAACCGACTTTTATCCCTAATGGCTATTGTACTACTGATGGCGTGCAATACCCATAAAAATGACTCTATGCTAACTTATTTGGTTGCAACAAGCACGTTTTCAGAAAGTTTATTGGCAGATGGTACCGTAGAAGCAGTAAACTCAAGAACACTCGTTTGCCCTGAATCCGATGAGTATAACATCAAATTTTTGATCGATGATGGCACGCTGGTAAAGGCTGGCGATACCGTTTGCATACTCGAAAACAAACAATTGGTCGATCAGTATGAAAATGCAATAAAAAATCTCGAGCTATCAAAAGCCGAGTACAATAAAATACAGGCCGATTTAGCACTCGATTTGGCCTTACTTGAAGCACAAGTTAAAAATAACGAAGCACAAACCTCCATTACAAATCTCGATTCTGCACAATTGCAATACGCCTCCCCCACTCAAAAAAAAATTACAGAACTGGAACTTAAAATTGCTCAAATTCAAAAAGAAAAGTTCGAACACAAACTTTCAGCGGTTAAGCGTATCAACCAATTTGAGATCAGAAAAGCGGAACTCCGAATCCGTCAAAACGAAAACAACGTAAAAAGGTGGAAAGAACAACTTTTGCAATTGGTGCTTTTAACGCCCATCGACGGGTTGGCCATGCGTTCAATTTCATGGGTAACCGGAAACAAAGTAATAGAAGGCGAAACCGCATATCCTCCCATGCCATTAATTGAAATTCCTGACCTTAGTTTAATGCGTTTAGCGTTTAGCGTAAGTGAGACCGAATACAAGCGTATCAAAGTTGGGCAGAAAGTTGAATACACTTTCGATGCGATGCCGGGCAACAGTGCACAGGGAAGCATCACGTACCGCTCTTCGGTGGGCAGGGAACTAAGCCGGAATTCAAAAGTGAAGTTGTTCGATATGCAAGCCTCTATCGATACTGCTGCCGTGCTGCCCGGAGCAGGCCTCAGTGCACGTGCCCGCATTATCATTACTCAAATTCCCGACACAATTGTTGTCCCAACCGTTGCAATTTTCGACGAGGACAGCACCAAAGTGGTATTCGTTAAACATGGCAATCGCTACAACAAACAAGAAATCATCACGGCCGAATCGTCGCAAAAAGAAACGATTGTAGCTGCAGGACTTCAACCCGGTGATGTATTGGCTCTGGCCCATCCCAAAGCATCACAAGTTGGCAAGTTCATTGCACTACCGGCCGATGTTAAGCAAAAACTTTCGAAACTAATACGCACCAATTCTAACGGAACCGATTCGGTAAGCCCGTCCGAAGTGAACAGCGCAGCCTTACCCCAACAGCCCATAACCGATTAAGTCACATTCATAATGAATATAATTAAACGAAATAGAATGAAGTACGTTTCAATACTAATTTTGGTCTTTGTTTTTGTTGCTTGCAACAATAGCAAGGAATCAGAAATTCCTACAGCCAAGGTGAAAAAGGAAACCTTTTATATCGACATTTACGAGGAGGGTGAAGTAAAAGCCATCCAATCCATCAACATCAGTTCTCCAACCATTTCGTGGCGCTACGGAATGCTTAAAATCACGCAATTGGTCGATGATGGAAAAGAAGTTGGAGTGGGCGACACACTGGTTGTTTTCGATCCTTCGGAAGTGAAAAAAGCCATCGTCGATGCCGAATCGAGACTCGAAATACACAAGGCCGAATTGGAACGGATGAAAGCTCAACACCAGTCAGACCTGGAAGAATTGAACGCCGATTTGGAAGTGACCCATTTGTCGCAACAAATTTCGAAAATCCGCTTCGAGTCATCGACCTACGAAGCCAACGTTACCAAAAAGGAAATTCAACTGAACCTCGAAAAAGCAAACATTGCACTGGAACGGGCGCAATCGCAAATTGAAAACCGCAAAAAAATACAAAGCGAAGAAATTGGCCAAAAGATGCTAGCCATCAGACAATCGCAAGCCGAGTTGAACGACTCGTACAAAACGTTGGAAATGCTCACACTCAAAGCACCAACACCCGGCATTGCAATTATTCGCCGCAACTGGAGCAGCGACGCCAAATTCCAGATTGGCGACCAGGTGTGGTCGGGCCAACCCATGATCGAACTGCCCGACCTGAACGCGCTAAAAGCCGACGTGAACATCAACGAAGTTGACATTTCGAAAATAACCAAAGGCTTGCCCGTGCAAATTCGCCCCGATGCATTTTCCGATTCTGTATACACTGGCTCAGTGCTTTCGGTTGCCAACCTTGCAATAAATAAAGACAATCGTTCAAAAATCAAGGTATTTCCTGTAGAAATTGCGATCAACGGCGGCAAAAACAACCTGATGCCCGGATTAACCGTAAGCTGCCGCCTCATCATCGACCAAATTCCCGATGTGCTTTCCATCCCGCTCGAAGCATTGTTCCGCGAAGGAGCAACCGACTTTGCATACGTAAAATCGGGCAATTCGTTTAAGAAAAAAGAAATCAAAACGGGGCAACAGAATACCGACTTCATTATTGTTACCGAAGGGCTTGACGAAGGCGATCTTGTGGCGCTAACCAATCCGTTTGCAGCTGAAGAAGAAGCTAAAAAAGAACAAAAACAGGAATAACCCATGAATACACACAAGCTTAAAACACGAAGTGCCGCGCTTGCATTGGGATTGCTCCTGATTATTGGTGCTGCATCGTGTTCAAAAAACAAATACAAATCGAACAAGGTTGAATATGGAAAATTCACTCAAACGATTACCGAAACAGGTGAATTACATGCCATCAATACCCGCGCCTTTGTAATGCCTCGTTTCGGACGCTACTGGTACAGTATGAAAGTGATTGGAATGCTCGATCATGGAACTGCCGTGGAAGCCGGTGACTCGATCATTCAGCTCGATCCTGCCGACATTAACAAATTCATCATTGACCGCGAAACTCAATTCGAAAACGAGAAAGCAAACCTCACAAAACTTATTGTACAACAAGAAAATCGCATCAGCGATTTGCAGTCAGCCTTCAAAACAGAAGAAGCCACGTTTAACTTAAAAAAACTGGAAATGGAACAGTTCCGGTTCGAATCGGAAAAAACCAGAAAAATTAAGGAACTGGAATTCAAACAGGCTGAAATCAATTTCAATAAGGTGAAGCTCCGCATGGAACTAAACAAGATTATTTCTGACAACGAACTGAAAATTCAGCAGATACGCGTCAATCAAATTAGTAAAGAAGTAAAAGAGGCGAAGGAAATATTACCTAAGCTAACCATACGTACCCCCATTCCGGGAATTTTTCAGGTTGCACGGAAACGCCGCTCTCGCGAATCGTACAAAATTGGCGACGAGATCGACGCAGGCACTAATATGGGCAACGTGCCCGACCTTACCTGGATGAAGGCTGTGAGCACCATTAACGAAACCGATATCGACAAAATTAACCTGGGACAAAAGGTGAACGTGCGGCTCGATGCGCTGCCCAACGTGACCTTCGAGGGCGAAATCACCTACATCAGCAAATTGTGCCGCCAGTATGAGAACAACAGCAAACGAAAGGTTTTCGATGTAGAAGTGAAACTGAACGACTCCGACGAACGCTTAAAACCGGGCATGACTGTGAGCTGCGAATTCATCACGGCATCGGTCGACGATGTGTTCTTTGCACCCAACGGCTGTATCGATCTGATCGACAACCGCCATTACGTGTATATTAAAAAGAACGCCAGCTACAGCAAGGTTGAAGTGAAATTGGGAGATAGAAACAATACCCACACCATCATTCTTGGAAACATCAAACAAGGGGCAGACCTGATTCCCGCCAATCAAATTAATCAACGCAAAAACAACTAGTTATGCAGTTTGAAGAAAATATAAAAGTATCGATACAAGCCCTGCTCGACCACAAGTTCCGATCGTTGCTAACCATGTTGGGTATCATTTTCGGGGTGGCCTCGGTTATTGCCATGCTCTCGATTGGCGAAGGAGCTAAGCGCGAGGCCATTGCAAAATATCAAGACTTGGGCGTGAACAACATCATTGTGCGCGACAAGAACCTGACAACTGAAGAGTTGGAAGAAGTACGCGCCAAGTTCTCGCAAGGGCTAAGCATCAACGACGCTCAGGTGATCAAAGAAATTGTACCCGGCGTGGTTGATGTAGCTCCTCAAGCCGAAAAAGAATCGGAAGTGAAGTATGCCGACAAGTCGTCGAAATCGACCATCATCGGCATTACGCCCCAGTTCATTCAATTGTTGAATTACGAAGCCGAACGGGGCGAGTTCATCAATGCCGACCACCACGACCGCCAACTAAAGGTGTGCGTGCTGGGTGCTGGCGTGGTGAAAACACTGTTTGGAAGTGAAGATGCCATGGGTAAATTGGTCAAAATTGACGACCAATGGCTCGAAGTGGTAGGCATTATGAAATCGAAAGCCGTATTTACCGAAACAGTGGGCGAACTGGCCTCGCGCGATTTGAACAACGACGTGTACGTACCACTTACCACCTTCCAGAAACGTTTTGTTCCCGAGAATTTACTGAACAGCGAAATCAAACAAATTACAATCAAAGTGGCCAACTCCGAGAAGCTTGTAGAAACCTCGGCACTCATCCGCAGCATTTTGGACAGACACCACTTCAACAATCAGGATTACAGCATCGTCATTCCTTTTGAGTTGCTGAAACAAGAAGAAAAAGAACGTCGCATCTACAACTTTTTACTGGGTGCCATTGCCGCCATCTCGCTTATTGTGGGCGGTATTGGCATTATGAACATCATGTTGGCCACCGTTATGGAACGTACTCGAGAAATTGGGATACGCCGCGCCATTGGAGCCCGCAAAAGTGATATTATGAGCCAGTTTGTGACCGAAGCCGTAGCCATTAGTATTACCGGCGGAATTATTGGCGTGGTACTGGGCGTTTCGCTTTCACTCTTCATTTCACTGTTTACCGACGTGAACACCTTCATCCGACTGTATTCCGTGCTTATTGCTTTTGGCTTTTCGGTACTCGTGGGCATCAGTTTTGGTTACTTGCCCGCCAAGAATGCGGCTAACCTGAAACCCATTGAATCCATCAGATACGAATAATTCAACTAAAAATTCATGTTAATCGAAATAAAAGATCTTACTAAGAATTATGTGATGGGCGAAATCGAGGTTCCGGCTTTAAAAGGAATCAACCTCAAAATTGCCCGCAACGAATATGTGGCCATCATGGGTCCCTCGGGATCGGGAAAATCAACCTTGATGAATATTTTGGGCTGCCTGGATACACCCACCACAGGAAATTACCTGTTCAATCGGGTTGACGTTAGCACACTCGACGACGACCAGCTTTCTGAAATGCGAAACCGCCAAATTGGTTTCATTTTCCAAAACTTCAACCTGTTGCCGCGCATGAATGCATTGCACAATGTTGAACTTCCGCTGATGTATGCCGGCGTGCCAAAACACGAACGCACCGAGCGCGCACTAAAATCGTTGGGCCGAGTGGGACTTGCCGAACGCATCCACCACAAACCAACTGAGTTGAGCGGTGGGCAAAAACAACGCGTGGCCATTGCACGGGCCTTAGTATCGAACCCCGGAATATTGCTGGCCGACGAACCAACCGGAGCGCTCGACTCGAAAACGGGCGACGAAATAATGGCGCTGTTCGACGAACTTTACAACGAAGGGAATACCATTATTGTAATTACCCACGAACGCGAAATTGCCGAATACAGCCACCGTATTATTTACATCAAAGACGGGCTCATCTTTTCTGACGAACCCACCGAGCGCGGCAAACAATTGAAACGATAAGCTTTTTACAAATTCATGATTCAATTTAAAATGAGAAAAATGAACATAAAATACACTTGGGCCGTGCTGTTTGCAGCCCTTATGGGAGTCACTGCTGCACAAGCCCAAACCCAACAGGTGCACTACCTCGATTTGGAAAGCAGCATTGCAATTGCCAAACTGAAGAGCTTCGATATGTTGAGTTTGAAAGAAGATTTGAACATTGCTGAATTCAACCTAAAATCGGCAACCAGCCGGTTTAAAACCCATGTCGATTTAGATTTGACACTGCCCAATTACAGCAAACAAATCAGTTCGTATACCGACAGCGAAGGGAATATTTCGTTGTATACATCGAGAAAAGGAACCTACAACGGCGAAATTACCATCAGTCAACCCTTGCCAACCGACGGTAGTATTTATGTTTCGTCGGGATTCAACAACATTGACAACTACATTTCAGAAAACCGGACAATGACCATGAGCACGCGCATTGGCTTGTCACAACCCGTAAACGCATTTTACTACAACGATATTCGTTCAGGCTACAAACGAGCTGAGCTGAACTATGAACAAACTCAAAAACGGCTAAAGCGCGAGGAACTGAACCTGGTCTACAACGTGAGCAACGCGTTTTACAGTCTGCTGTCGTTACAAAAGCGCGAGGACATTGCCCGCATGAATCTCGAACGCCAGAAAGAAGCATACACCACAGCAAAAAACAAATACGACGCCGGATTGATTCGAGAGGTGGACGCCCTGCAAATGGAAGTTGACTTGGCCGAAGCCCAAAACAATTACGACGTAGCCATCATCAGCCGGCAAGCTTCTCTTAACAGCTTCAAAGAAATCATTGGGATTTCATTGCAGGACAGTGTTATTTTGAGCAGCAACCTCGATTATAAAATTGTGACCGTAGATGCGGGCAAGGCGGTTGAACTGGCTATGCTAAACCGTTCCGAAATTCGCGAGCAAGAAATCAGATTGCAATTGAACAAGATCGACATCAAAAGGCAGAAATCGTATGGAATGGCAACAGGCAATATTACAGCACATTATGAACGGATTGGCACCAACGAAGGTATGATGTCAAACGATATATCGGGAGCAGTGAATAATACCTTCAACGATTTTCGCAATCGCCCGGAGAATTTTGGTATTGGCTTTACAGTGAACATCCCCATTATCGACTGGGGCGAAAACCGCGCATTGGTAAAGGCCGCCGAAGCCCGATTGCAGCAAAACATGTATCAGCAGGAAGTGGTGAAACGCAACATCGAAAGCGAAGTGATGAACCTGGTAGCCGACCTGAACAGTAGCTTGAAACGCTTGCAATTGTTGGAGAAGAACGTATCGGTGGCCGAGAAGAGTTTCGAGATTACCCGTGCCCGCTTCTCCGATGGCGACATCGACAGCCAGGCATTGGCCCTGGAGCGCGACCGTTTGAACAATGCCTATGTGACGCACCTATCGGCCTACATCAACTACCAGTTGAAGATTGCCGACCTTATGCGCAAAACCTTTTACGATTTCCAAAACGACCGACCAGTGCAATAAATGATGCTAACTTTATAAAACGAAAGAGGCTGTCCGAAAAGGATGGCCTCTTTCGTAATTATATTTATTCTGAACACAAATAGAACCTTTATCTTCTGGTGTTGCACCTGATATTGGCTATCATTTCAGACAATTAATAGAGCGGAGATAATTAGTAATGAATTGACCAATAATTGATAAAACAAACTTTGAGATGCATAAAAGTCGGGCCTTGGTGTTTTTTTCTATCTTTAGGTTTTTAAACTACGACTTTAAATTGCTGAACCGTTGTGTTCTAATTTACTATATGGTACGTGTCATTAAATAAATATGAACACTTATGATACATGTTTATCTGGACTGGAATGTTTTTGTTCGGATGAAGAATGGTCTTGAGGATGAACTATTAAGAATATTATCCACCAAAGACAAATTCTTTATTCCATATTCTACTGCTCATATTAGTGATATAATGTCGAGTTTTTCAAACGATGAGCAGCAACTAAAATATATCGATGATGATTTAAATTTTATTATTGACCTTACGAAATACTGGTGCATATCGACATATAAAAAAGAAATTAAAACAGATAGAAGCGACCCAAAATTAATATTTCAGCAATACGTTGAGGATAAAGATTATATGAAAGGTTTTGGATTAGATACTATTATCGAGGCATTAGAAGGGGATGAATTAACAAGTGGAATCGGTAATAGTATCATTAATGTTTTGGGCAATATGCCAATGCCACCAGAACTATTGGAAGCATTAAATAATCCAGAGGTAAGTGAAGTTTTGAATGTACTTTTTCCAGATTTAAAGAACAATCCAACAATGGGCGGTTTCTTCCAATCTTTTGGTAAAATGTATGAAAATTTTAATAATAGTGAAGATTGGAAGGTTGTTAGGGAATATTCGCAAAAACATTTAAACATTAATCCAGACCGATTATCTAATATGGAAAATCCAATGGATTTTGTAAATGCATTATTCGAGCAGAACAATACTGATATAAGAAAACATTTACCGAAACCTGTTGTCGGTCCTGATTGGTATAACGATATAACCAATGAATATCTAATGTTGGATATGTTCGGTTTTTTTCAGGATACAATAAAAGTACGTGATGGCAAACAAAAGAAAACGTTTTCAAATACCACCCAAGATGCATTTCATTGTGGTTTCGCAGCAACAAGTTACTATTATATTACAGCAGATGATAAAACCTACAATAAAACGAAACAAGTTTATAAAAAATTAGGAATTAGAACAGAAGTGTTCAAACCCAATGAATTTATTGAACATTACAATAAACAACTTAATTATACTGACCCAGAAGTTCATCTTAGCCACACCATAAATTTTATCCAACATTGCATTGATGATTTTAATTCAATCGATGAAAATAGTAAGGCATATATTTGGGGAACATATCTATTTGATATGTTTAATACAATTGAAGTATCCAGAAATGAAAACAGTGATTCATTAGTTATTAAACTTATGAATTGTTATCAGCCCAATTATGTTTCGTTGTATGAATTAGAACCGTTGGTCAATAAATTATTTGCGGTTTACGGTGATGATAAAAATGGAATGAGTGAATTTAAAAATGAAGAAGTAAATAACTATTCATGGGGAGGTAGATGCTGGGAAAATGAAAATATATTGATTCAGCTAAAGATGGATGATGATGGGTTAACGCTAAAATTTCAGTAGAATTTTATATTGATGTAGTTGCAATATTTGATTAAAAAACTAAATTGAATCATAAAAGTTGATGATACAAAAATTAAAATATTTAGAAGCAATATCATTTATCAAAGAGGTGCGTACCGATGGGCATAGTCCATTGTTGGTATTGACCAACGATTACGATTCGTATTACATTAAAAATTCAAAAGGTAAAACACCTGCAACTTATTTAATAAATGAATTTGTTTGTAATTACTTGCTGAAGCTTTGGGGACTAAAATCCCCAGATATTGCAGCCATAACCATTCACGATGATATTTTACCAGAAACCTTATCGAATTATCATAAAATATACTTCTATGAACAAACGACCTTCGGTTCTAAAAAATTAGAAGGTGCAGTTGAGATGAATGAATTAATAGAAATTGAGAAGAAAACGGATTTCAATAAATTTTCACAACCTATTGACATTTTAAAATTATGCTTGTTCGATATTTGGGTAGAAAACGATGACCGCAAGCCGACCAATCCTAACATTTTATTCGATTTGTCGGGTGAAAAAATTGGCATTGTTGCAATTGATAATGCCTTTACATTTTTATCGGTCGATTATGACCAGTTAGACCCTGCATTTGGTGTAAGCCAATCATTTAATGATAATCTGTTATATTCTGATTTCGTGAAAAATATATATAAACACATCAAGAAGGAGAGTGACATTATTGATTACATTAAGGAATATTTTTACCTTTGCATCGACAGATGTAAAGAAAATTATTACGAAATAATCGAAAACATTCCAGTAGATTTAGGGTTTAAACAAGAACTTCAGGAAGCACTTTTTAACTTCCTGTTCGATGAGAAACGCAATAAATTGGTATTAACGGAGTTTTATTTGAGGTTGTAAAATGAAAACATATTATACCATAATCAAAGTAATCCCCAACTCGCTGGTAAAAGATAGTATTAGTGTAGGGATGGTATTATCTGACGACATCAGTTTTCAGATTCGGTTTTCAGAAAATAAAGTCAGGATTGCAAAATCGTTATTAGGCGATAATCGAAAACACCTTGATTTCATTATCCAGCAAATTGAAAAGACATTATTAAGTGTTAACGATGAACACGATACTGGAATTTTCAATTTTGAAAATAAAATCAATGCCAGCTATTTTAATTATTTGAACCGTTACAGCAACAACATCGTACAATACGAACGCCCCAGCTACATCAAAGAAGACAATACGACAACAACGTTCAACAACCTATTCCGGTTGTTTATTGATAACGAAATTAAAAGTGAAGATACTTTGGTTAAAGCTGATTTAGAATTGAAGAATCGTGAAATTATTAATGCCAAATTAATCAGCAGGGTTAAGGATAAAGTTCACACGAATATCAAATTTTCAGATAAGATACTACCAACACTTTATTTTAATTATGAATTGGATTGCATTGGTTTGAATGGTGTATTCACGGGTGCAAAATCAATCAACTTTAATGTTTCAGAAGTAACGCTGCAAAAAGAAATTAGTAATTATTATGCTATTGCATCTATATTGGAAAATAACTATAATAAATACGGGAGCAATAATAATTTCTATCTGATTTCCGATGAACCGAGTAGTATAGGTTCAAAAGAACATCAACTTTGGGAGAAACTTAGAAACGGGAAAAAATTCAACCTAATCCATACCGAGGAAGCCGATTTAGTTGCCCAAAAAATTGAAGCTACTGGAGCAGCTAAATTTTTACAATTTGATTAATCATTTTTCCCCAATATCCCTTCCAATATTGAACTATTTTTATACAGTATTGGATTTAACTTGTTCAATGGCTTCTTTCTGATTCCTTATTACCTTCAAAACAAAAGCCCTTACAGGTTAAACTGCAAAGGCTTTTTAGTACCCGGGGCGGGAATCGAACCCGCACTTCATTGCTGAAACTGGATTTTGAGTCCAGCGCGTCTACCAATTCCGCCACCCGGGCTTTTCTGGAATTGGGTGTGCAAATATATATTATTTTTCGCTTTACAAAAACTCTATGCAAAAAGTTTTGACGCTTTATGCCTCTTTTTATAAAAATTGTGTAGTTTCGTATCGTGTTATTATTTTTAAATATGGTAACACGATTGATAGGAAAACATTATTTATCGTCGCTTAAAAACATTAATCTATCAGGAAAATGAAAAAATTCAAAACTTTACCACTATTACTCCTCTTTTTATCGCTCTTTAACTACACTTTGGCACAATCGCTTACCGGAATAGTAAAAGATATTGAAACCGGAGAACCCCTTGCCGGGGCAAACATTCAGGTTATTAACACGCTACGGGGAACCGTTTCCAACAGCGATGGGAATTACTCCCTTCCCATTACCCCCAACAAAACCATTACCATTAGAGCTTCTTTCGTCGGATATAACTCCATCGACTCTACTATCAATACAGCAAAAGAAAAAAACACAACGCTTAACTTCTCCCTGAAATCACAACCCATTAATCAAGAGGAAATTACCATTACAGCAACAAAAATTGCCACGGCAAAATCGAATGTTCCGTTAACCACCTCGGTTATCAACGAAAAAACAATAGCAAGCAGTGCAGAAATAAACCTAATGCCCCTTATTGGGAGCTGTGTTCCCGGGGTTTTTGTTACTGAACGGGGAATAAGCGGCTTTGGAGTATCGACTGGCGCTGCAGGTAAAGTATCGGTCAGGGGGGTTGGATCGGGCGAACAGTCCCAGCTGCTGATCATGATTGACGGGCAACCACAAGTGATGGGTATTTTTGGCCACGGGTTTCCCGATATGTACCAAACTTCGAACTATGAAAAAGTAGAAATCATACGCGGCCCTGCATCGGTTTTATACGGGAGCAATGCCATGGGAGGAGTGGTTAACCTAATCACCAAAAAACAAAAAAACGACGGCTTCAGCGGTAAAGTTTCTGCACAGGGCGGGTCGTTCGATACCTATCGAGGAACAATTACTACAGGATACAAGAAAAGAGGATTCTCGGTTTTTGCAGCATTCAACCACGACCAAACTGCCGGTCATCGCGATAATTCTTCGTTTAACGGCAACAATGGTCATATAGGAATTGGATGGGAAATCAGCTCCAAACTAGTGGCTAACCTCACGGCCAATTATTCTTCCTTCAGGGCCGTTGACCCGGGACCAACAACCACACAAACTCAAGATATATATGCCAATGAAGGCGCCTGGGCATCCATTAAACGCGGAAACACCATGCTCACAGTATCGAATAATTTTGGAGCAGTTGATGGGCACTTGAAAGTATTTTTTAACCAAGGAGATCATACAATTTATGACGGGTGGGTTTCAACCGACCGCAACTATGGTTTTTCGCTTTTCGAAGGAATCTCGCTCTTTAAAAATAACCTTACTGGAATTGGAGTAGATTGGAATGAATATGGCGGGATTGGCAGCCCGGTATCGGTTATGAAAATGGTCGATGGGGTCAGAAAAATGATTCCTTCGGAGTATAACAACAAATGGATCGATGTATCAGAACAAGCGGCATATGCATTTATGCAGCAAACCCTTTTCGACGCACTGACCCTAAACGGTGGACTACGTTATTCCAACCACTCACTGTATGGGGGCACTCTTATTCCTCAACTCGGCGCAACATTGACTGTTGGGGACAATAACCAGCTAAAAGCATTAGCATCGAAAGGGCATAGAAGCCCCAATGTGAAAGAGCTCTACTTTTTTCCTCCGGCAAACCCTAACCTTGAGCCTGAAAAACTTTGGAACTATGAGATAGGCTACACCCTTTTTGCACTTAACAACAAAATAAAAGCTTCGGCTACTGTATTTTACATCAAAGGCGAAAACTTAATTTTAGCCACTCCCAACCCAGCCGGTTTTCCTCCCATGTTAAACCAAAATACAGGAAACTTCTCTCACTATGGAGCTGAATTTGAGGCATCTGCACAAATTAGTCCCTTGCTGAGTACGAATGCTTACTATTCTTACCTTCATACCGATGTACCCCGTATTGCATCGCCCAAACACCAATGGTATGCAAGTGCAAATTATCACAAAGGTAAGTTTGATATTACCGCGTCATTACAGGGAATAGTCGAACTTTACACTCTCACCGACAATGCAGCAACACCACAAAACGAGGAAGAAAAACAAAACTATACTTTACTGAACACCAAGGTAAATTACAGGTTCATTCCACAAGTAACCTTCTTCATCTCGGGCGACAATTTATTAAATGCTGAATATTCAACAAATTATGGGTACACAATGCCAGGGGTTACTATTATGGCCGGATTTAGCATACAATTCAATTAAAAATGGCAACTACTCCTAAAACATGTTGTTGCCGAAAATAAAAAAAGAGGAACGTCAGCGCGGTTACACTAACGTTCCTCTTTAATATATATCACTAATATTCTGAATATTATCCTTCAATAAGCGCTTTGTATTCAGCAGCAGAAAGGAGATTATTTGCTTCGGACGGATTCAGCATTTTCACTTTAATCATCCACCCTTCACCATAAGGATCTTTGTTGATCAACTCAGGAGAATCTTCCAATGCCGGGTTCTTTTCAATAATTTCGCCACCTAAAGGCATAAAAAGGTCAGAAACTGTTTTTACAGCCTCAACGGTGCCGAATATTTCTTCCTGGGCAAGGGTTTCATCCACTGTTTCGATTTCAACAAATACAATGTCACCCAATTCTTTCTGCGCAAAATCGGTAATGCCAATTATTGCGATATCTCCCTCAATCAGAGCCCATTCGTGATCTTTGGTATACTTTAAGTTCTCAGGTAAATTCATAATCTCAATTTTTAATTCATCAATCAAAAGTAAAAAGAATTTTCAAAAGAACACAACAACAAAAAATTATCAATTTTGCATTAGTTTTACTTTTGGTAAAAGAAAATATAAAAATCTATTTCGTCTATATTAATAAATTAATTATCAATCCTGTAAAAGATGAACAAAACGATACAAATAGATTCACTTGACAAGATTCACGAAGCTGCCCGAGAGTTTATTTTGCAAATGGGAAACGCAACGGTCTTTGCGTTCAATGGTGAAATGGGTGCAGGGAAAACCACATTTATCAAAGCCATTTGTGAGGAACTGGGTGTAGAAGAAAACATTACAAGCCCTACTTTTGCCATTGTAAACGAATATACTTCGAATAAAGGCTTAACAATTTTTCATTTCGATTGTTATCGGTTAAAAAACATTCGCGAAGCATACGATATTGGAGCCGAAGAATATTTTTATTCAGGAAAGCTTTGCTTTATTGAATGGCCCGAGAAAATTGAAGAAATTTTGCCCGAGCATTGTGTAAATATCTACATAACAGTTCAGCCCAATGGGTCGCGTAATGTCGACATTAACGGGTAAAAATTGGAATATTCGATATATTAGATTAATTTGACAGCTCAAATATTCGCATCATGGCCGAACAACCGCATTCTGGATTGTATCATTTTGAAGAACAGCAATTGATGCCCGCCGAGGAAAAACTCGAAATCAGAAAAAAAGGGCAGAAAATAACTATTGGAATACCTGCTAATACCGACAACGAAGAGGTATGCATCCCGCTTACTCCCCAAGCTGCCGAAATGATTATCAACTCGGGCAACGATGTAATAATTGAAACCGGGGCTGGGCTGAAAACACGATACTCTGACCTTGAATATTCAAACGCCGGAGCAATAATTGCACAATCGAGAAATGAAGTCTTTGAATGTGACTACGTCATAAAAGTTGCCCCTTTCACCAGCGAAGAGATTGCTTTATTGCGCGGCAACCAGGTCATTTTCTCGATGTTGCAGATAGATAAGCAATGCGAGAGTATGGTAAAAACCCTGATGCAGAAAAAAATTACTTCGGTAGTATTCGAATACATGAAAGATGAATTAGGAGGGCTTCCGGTAATGCAGTCGTTAAGCGAGATTTCGGGCATCGTGGCAATGACGGTTGCCGGAGAATTACTTAGTAATAGTTCAGGGGGAAAAGGTGTCCTTTTTGGTGGAGTCACGGGTATTTCGCCAGCTGCTGTCATAATTTTAGGTGCCGAAACTGCTGCCGAATCTGCTGCCAGAGCTGCCTTAGGATTAGGTGCCGAAGTGAAGATTTTCGATAACTCGGTTAGCAAACTTCGCTCGTTCGAACGGAAATTCAACCAGAAAATATTTACCTCCCTGTATTATCCCAGAGTGCTAAAGAAAGCTATCCAAAGTGCCGATGTTGTGTTGGGAGCCCAACCCTTTAACTCTGTACCACAATATATAATCCCCCGCGAGATGATACAAAAGATGAAAAAGGGGTCAATAATTATTGACCTAAATGCCTCGCAAGGTGGCTGTTTCGAAACAACAACATGCACAAGCCTTTCGAATCCAACATACGAAAGAGATGGAATCATCCATTACTGTGTACCAAATATTTCGGCAAGGGTTTCACGCACAACCACCATTGCCCTCAGCAATATCTTTGCCTCAATAATTCTCGAGATTGGCGAAATGGGTGGAATTCCCCAATACATAAAAAGCCAAAAAGGTTTTCGCGAAGGAGTGGTGATTTACAACGGCTTACTCACCAATAAAGATGTCGGGAACAAATTTAATATCCCAGTTAAAGATCTCGACCTGCTGATGGCCGCTTTTTAAAGAGCCTTGAACCAGTCTTGAAAATATTCACCAAAAGGAATGGTCTTTTGCTGCCCTTGCAATGCATAAATGAAACTCAGCAGCCAAAACGCAAAAAGGATTATATTGCATATCCAACCAAAAACGGGAACCCACCCCAACGCTATGCCAATGAGATATATACCAAGGGTTTGCCGGAGATGAAATGTGGTAAATTCTTCTTTCTCATTGCTGTTTACAATAAACGCAATAATCCATCCTATTAAAGTTAAATGTGCAACAATTGCTTTTGTCCGTGCATCCATAATTAGTATTGTATTTATTTTATCCGAAAATAGGAAAAATTTGTCGACACCATTCCTTGAAAAACGTCGAAGAAACTAAAAATACCGGCAAACTACCGTTTAACAAGAATGATATTAAAAACCTACTGAACGTAAATAAGAAAAGGCCACCCGTAAAGATGGCCTTTTAAAAGCTATTAAAAATACTATTATACTAAGTTACTACCGATTAAAAAGCAATTCACGGTATTTTGGCAACGGCCACAATTCATCTTCAACAATCAGCTCAAGTTTGTCGATATGGTCGCGAATGTCCTCAAGATAAGGGCGAACATCACGGTCGTAAGCGTAGGCTTTATCCTTGCCATTTTCAATTACATTGGCCTTTTTACGCGCCTCAACCATGTTGAAAACCTTTTCTTCAATAGCTGAAATGTGTCCAGAAATTTCATTGATCAATTCGACCCTGGTTCCAGCAAGTTTTTTATACTCATCGCCAAAAATCTCTTTTAATCCTTTCACATTGTCAATCAAAGTAGTCTGATATTTGACAGCAGTCGGAACAATATGGTTGATTGCTAAATCGCCAAGGACGCGAGCCTCAATCTGGATTTTCTTGGTAAACTTTTCATACTCAACCTCGGCACGGCTTTCAATTTCTCTTTCAGAAAGTACGCCAAGTTTCGAAAACATATCAATCGTCGAAGGCAAATAATAGGCTTCAAGGGCTTCAGGAACACTAGTGACATTGGTTAATCCACGACGGGCAGCTTCTTGTTTCCATTCGTCACAATAACCATTTCCATCAAAACGGATAACCTTACTCAGGCCAATGAGTTTTTTCAAAACCTGGAAGATGGCTTCATCTTTCTTCAGACCCTTTTCAATCAGTTCGTCAACTTCGTTTTTAAACTCGACAAGCTGTTCTGCTACCGCGGTGTTTAAGGCAATCATAGCTGAAGCACAGTTTGCAGACGAACCTACAGCTCTAAATTCAAAACGATTACCAGTAAATGCAAAAGGCGATGTGCGGTTACGGTCGGTATTGTCTAAAAGAATTTCAGGAATACGACCAATATTCAGCTTAAGCGATGTTTTTTCTTCGGGCGACATCTTCTTTTCTGAAACACTATTTTCAATCAAGTCGAGCATTTTGTTAATCTCGGTGCCAAGAAATGCTGAGATTATTGCCGGGGGTGCCTCATTGGCTCCAAGTCGGTGCGAGTTGTTAGCATTCATGATTGAAGCTCTCAGAATGTCCTGATGTTTATATACTGCATAAATCGTGTTAACAACAAACGTAAGGAATTGCATGTTCCCTTTAGGATTTTTTCCCGGGGCATAGAGCACAACTCCAGTATTTGTAGAGAGTGACCAGTTATTATGCTTACCTGAGCCATTGATCCCCGAGAAAGGCTTTTCGTGTAACAACACACGAAAACCATGTTTCCGGGCAACTTTTTGCATTAGGTCCATAATCATTAAGTTATGGTCGTTGGCAAGGTTACATTCTTCGTAAATAGGAGCCAGTTCGAACTGATTGGGAGCCACCTCATTGTGTCGGGTCTTAATAGGAATGCCCAGTTTATAGGCCTCGTTTTCGAGTTCGATCATAAAAGAAGCTACACGCTCTGGAATCGAAGCAAAATAGTGGTCTTCCAGCTGCTGATCTTTAGCCGATGAATGTCCCATAAGGGTACGCCCGGTAAGGGCAAGATCAGGGCGAGCTTGGTAAAGCGCCTCATCGACAAGAAAATACTCCTGTTCCCATCCGAGGTTTGCATATACCTTTGTTACATCTTTGTCGAAATATTGGCAAACACCAACAGCCGCTTTGTCAACAGCATTAAGGGCTTTTAAGAGTGGGGCTTTATAATCGAGTGCTTCACCTGTGTATGAAATAAAAATTGTTGGAATACAAAGTGTTGTACCCACGATAAATGCTGGTGATGAAACATCCCACGCAGTGTATCCCCGGGCTTCGAATGTTTGTCTGATTCCACCACTGGGGAACGAAGAGGCATCGGGTTCCTGCTGAGCTAGTAGTTTTCCGGAAAAGGCTTCAACAACTCCCCCGTTATCATTGTGTTCGATAAAAGCATCATGTTTTTCGGCTGTCGCATCGGTTAATGGCTGAAACCAGTGACTATAGTGTGTGGCCCCATTTTCAATGGCCCAGGCTTTCATCCCTGTTGCTACCCCGTCGGCAAGCTTACGGTCGATTGTGGTACCATTATCTATGGCATCAATTACCGCCTTGTAGGCATCCTTCGATAAATATTTTTGCATTTTTGGACGGTCGAAAACTAACATTCCGTAATAATCCGAAGTTAAATCGGCTTCTCTTTTAACCTCGAGGGGTTTTCTTTCTAAAAGCTTATCAAAAGCTGCCATTCGAAAATTTGCCATAATAATGTATTTTTATAGTAATTGTCAATTTTACTGTTTTCCCTGTATTTTATTAAAATAAAGTAAGATAATGTCAATATATAAAAACATTTATCTCTTATAATATTGATTTATGAGAACAAAAATATGTTTTTGGCTCATTTTTCAAAATAATATGATTCCAAAAATACAATCAAATGATAAAAAATTTAACGTTTTTATCATTTTCTTTAAAAAATAGCAATAAAATTTAGATTGAGGCTAAAAAATTGGGGACTATGGATTGATTTTTATACTCTGAAGCCAACTTAGCCCCCAAAAAAGAACGGGCAGGTAGTTTAGATTCCTTAATATACATTCTGTAGATGCTTTCATTGAGTTCAGGCCTGAAAAAAACTCCATACAAATTATTCACCCTAATTATCATCGGCATCCCAGCAGAATTTTTAGCCAATACTTCAATGTCAGATGGCAACAAAGAGGGGTACCGGGTGAAATTAATATAACTTTCGAAACTGCCTCCGGTATTTTGCAAAAGAGGGTCGTTTGAAAACCTGGGATCAACATTTACAAATACAGTATTCAAAACAGGGCCATTAGGATTCTGGGATATTTTTGCACCCAGAGCTTGGGCCATAATAAGAAAACCAAAGCCAATACCAAGTACCGGTGAATTGCTGTAACGGGCTGTAATCAGCCAATTCTTCAAGAGATTGATCCATGGGAACCGTTGTCCGGGATGATATGGAGAATCGGCAAGTATAGTTGCCGAGAAATCGTCGGGATGGCGTAACGGCTCGCCTTGCCAGATATGCTGAACCTTAAAATACTCTCGTCCCAAACCACTGGCCTTGATAATCCAATCGTCGTAATCGCCACACTGATCCCTGATCAATGCAGGTGCTTCACCGCATTTGATTATCAGAAATTTCTTCATCGAAAAACATTTTGATACAAAAACAACAAAGGTGGAAAACTTTTGCTTGTCTCCCACCTTAGCTGCCCAAAGAATTACTTCACGGCGTTTAATTCTGCAAAATAACGATAGAAATTAGGTATTGTACGAATACCGTTCCAGAGATTTTCGAGAGGAAAACTTTCATTGGGCGAATGAATTGCATCGCCGTCAAGACCAAAACCAATCAAAATGCTCTTAATCCCTAATATTTCTTCAAAGGTTGTAATAATGGGTATACTTCCTCCACTTCTAACCGGAATTGGTTGTTTCCCAAAAACATCGATCAACGCTTTTTCCGCAGCCACATAAGCCGGATGGTCAATAGGGCAAACATACGGATTTCCACCATGCAAATAAGTAACCTTTACTTTCACTGATTTAGGGGCAATCTGTTGGAAATAATCGTTGAGAAGTTGGCTCACCTGTTGAAAGTTCTGGTTGGGAACCAACCGGCATGAGATTTTTGCATGGGCCACCGAGGGAAGAACTGTTTTGGTCCCTTCACCGGTATAACCACCCCAAATTCCACAGACATCGAACGAGGGACGAATTCCTGTACGCTCGGTTGTGGTATAGCCTTCTTCGCCACTGAGCTCATCAACCCCTATGGCTTTTTTATATTCATCGGCATTAAACGGGCGACGGTTGAGCAGTTCTCTTTCTTCAGCTGAAACTTCAGCCACATCGTTATTGAAATTCGCTATTGCAATAGAATTATCGGGATTCAAACATTTAGCAATCATCTGACTGAGGACAACGATAGGATTGGCAACTGCACCACCAAACAAGCCTGAGTGAAGATCGCGATTTGGCCCAGTTACTTCAACATCCCAATAGGTAAGCCCTCTCAAACCTGTAGTCACGGCAGGCTGATCGGGTGAAACCATGGTCGTATCTGATACAAGAATAACATCAGCTTTTAACATTTCCTTGTTATCTTCACAGAACTTTGCCAAGCTAGGTGATCCAATTTCTTCTTCTCCTTCAATTATAAACTTCACATTACAAGGTAAGGTGTTGGTTTTCACCATATATTCAAAAGCTTTTGCATGAATGAAGCTTTGACCTTTGTCGTCGTCGGCACCACGAGCCCATATTTTCCCGTCTTGAATAACCGGCTCAAAAGGAGTTGTTTTCCAAAGATCTACAGGATCTACTGGCATAACATCCATGTGGGCATAGACTAAGATAGTGGGAAGAGAGGCGTCAATGATTTTCTCGGCGAAAGTAACAGGGTTTCCAGCGGTTTCGAGAACTTCAGCCTTATTGGCACCTGCTTCGAGAAGCAATTCTTTCCAACGGTTTGCGGCTTTGTACATATCGTCGCGATGTTCTTTTTCAGCACTAATCGACGGGATGCGGATTAAGCTAAAAAGCTCATCGAGAAAGCGGTTTTTATTTTCTTCGATAAATTGATTTATAGAATTCATATCGTGTAATTTTTAATTCCCGAAGGTATAAATTTTAACAGGGAAAAACATGACATTTATTTGTCGGGAACAAATTTAAGCGATACAGAATTTACACAATGGCGTGTATTTTTCGAAGTAAAACCCTCGCCAATAAACACATGCCCAAGATGACCGGCACAACTGGCACATGTAATTTCTGTTCTGCGTCCATCGCGGTCGAGGGTGCGCTTTACGGCCCCTTTTATCTCATCGTCGAAAGAAGGCCAGCCACAACCCGAATGGAATTTGCTGTCAGAACGATACAAAGCAGCATTGCATTTACGGCAATGATATGTTCCGGCTGCAAAAAAATCGGTATACTCGCCTGAAAAAGGTCGTTCTGTACCTTTTTGCTCGATAACATAGCGCTCAACATCAGTGAGTTTGTTGTATTTCACAGAATCTTCAGACTGCATAACAATTATATTTACAATAAATAAAAATGTTTGAAATGATAGTATCATATCAATCCTTTTTTTTGATTAAATCTTCTCTGTAAAAACAAACGAACTCCGGCTTAGGTTTAGCTATAAACCTGAGTTCGACTTTATTTTTGAGTTCAGACCGCTTGTAAACAGTAAGATTCAATGCAAAATCACGCAAGAATAACGGGTTATTTTAAGTGATTTTAAAGCAGAAGATTGCTGTTTACAAGTGGCGGACAATGAGCTTTGCATAAAACACTGTTTTCCTGCATTAAATTTCCTCGATTTAGCCCGCTAATACTCAAAAATTTGCTTTG
>JAAYAG010000023.1 GCA_012719495.1 Bacteroidales bacterium | reverse complement strand
TGCGGACACTTATGTTTCGGCGTCAACTTTGCTTGTGGATAGCGGACCTTATACAACCGCTGCAAGTTGCAAATGTGTCGTCACGCAAGTTGTGATTGATACTGATGCAACGCAAGGCGATAAGGCCTCGGAATCGCTCACATTTCGATATGATGAAATTTAATTTAATATTTTTATAAAATTAAATTCATAAATAAAACTTTACTTTTTAAGTTAAATATAAAAAATTAAAACAACTAAAAGTAAAGTTTATACAACAAAAATTAACAATAGAAAATATGACAAATAACCAATTTGCACTAGCAAAAACTTTATATACTAGTTATACGCACTAATAAGTATGTCAAAGCGTAATAAATCTTGTCAAAATAAAGATTGGTTATTTGATCAATATATAACCCAAGGAAAATCATCTGGAAAAATAGCCGAAGAAATTGGTTGCGGGGCATCAACAATACAACATTGGTTAAAACTTCATCAAATACCAATCCGTGATTGTTCTTCTAGCAAATTAAAACCAATTTCTCAAATAATAGAAAACAAAGAATGGCTTTACAGTCAATATATCATTCAAAAAAAGTCCGCAACAAAAATAGCACAAGAAATAGGATGTCAACAAGAAACTGTCTCACGCTACCTGCACAAGTTCGAAATTCCTATCCGAACACAATCAGAAGAAATAGGTGGCGACCGACATCCGATGTTCGGCAAACACTTTTCAGAAGAATCCAAACAAAAAATGTCATTAGCAAACACTGGACATGTTCTTTCTGAAGAAACAAGAAAAAAACTTTCCAAAGCAACATCTGGCGCCAATAATCCACGTTATGGAAAAACCGTTACACTAGAACAACGGCAAAAACAATCAGAATCAATGAAAAAATTTTATCGAGAACACCCAGAAGTTTTGATAATACAAAGTGAAAATAGAATTGGTGAAAAAAATTATAACTGGAAAGGCGGAATAAGCTTTGAGCCATATTGTCCAAAGTTTAATCAAGATCTTAAAGAAAGAGTTCGTGCTTTCTTTGATTATGAATGTATAACTTGTGGAAAGACAACCGAAGAAAATGGTAAAGCTTTATCAGTACATCATGTAGAATATGATAAATCTGCATGTTGTCACGGAAAACCAGTTCACTTTGCAGCAATGTGCCACAGATGTCATAGTAAAACAAACTTTGACAGAGAACGTTGGGAAGCTATGATGCATAGAATCATAGATGAAATTTATAATGGTCGTTCTTATTACACAAAAGAAGAATATAAGAAAATAAAACTAAAAAATATATAATAGTAAGGAGAATAAAGACAAATATGAGAAATATAATATCATTACAGCCATCGGACATTGTAATACAAATAGTACCGAAACCCCCCAATGAATCGCTACAAGACACTGTATACCTCCCCGACAAATCAGAAGGATACATAGTACCCATAAATCTGTTTTTTGTAGACAACGTTGGTAAAGATTTTTGCGGTGCATTCGAACTTAAAACCATTTACTACAACAATGCCATCAAACGAGACATTATAAATG
>JAAYAG010000022.1 GCA_012719495.1 Bacteroidales bacterium | reverse complement strand
AGAGTACCTGATGAATATGGAAAGCAGTTTTATCAAATGCTTGAAGACGAAAACGATAATCTCGATTCACTGCTCGATAACAAAGATAAGTTTGCAAAAAAATACAAAGGCTACACTATTCGGCCTGCAAATGAGAAGTCTTCTTATATCATGGGCTTTAATGCTGTTACTGACTCAACGGTAACACCAAGACTTAGGATATATTATCATGATTATTCAGAGAATGATGAACTATTTTTCGATTATCCCCTCGAAGACTTTACAGAGTACGCCGGTGACTTATTCGATTTAACAACTTCTGAGAAAAATAGTTATGCTTTTAGTACTATTCGGAATGATTATAGTAAATCTCCTTTCGTTGGTATTGATGTTGGTCGGGATTTCAGTCAAAACAAAATAGTTAGTACCAAAACACAGAATGCTACCATGATACAGGCCGGGCTCGATGTCCGGACCCGTATTGAAATACCAACCATCGACGAGTTATATTTCGAAGGAAAAGGAGCTGTAGTTCAGGCAATATTATATCTCGAGCCCCTTGAAGGAACCTACGATAAAGAATATCAGTTACCCAGTTCGCTGGAACTGTATTTAGTTGATAAGAAGAATAGACCATACGGGCAAGTGGTTGATTTTGATCAAGCTACTCCTATCACAGCAGAACTCGTGTTCAACAATGAAATTAAGGGGCGTACATACTACAAAGTAGATCTTACCCGATTTATCCGGGATGAATATCTAAGTGTTCAGGATCCATATTTCACGTTGCAAATTGCTTATCCTCAATCCGAAATTGGATCGTGTGTTGATCAATTGCTCCTGGGCAACCAAAAAAATCTCGAAGATGAGTTGATATTGGAATTGTATATTAGCTACTATGAAATTAAAGAATAAGTTACGACACAATATATTGGCATTAATTGTCATCATGTTCCTGATCCCGTTTTTTTCAACCGGGCAGAGCAACACATCTTCACCATATTCGAAGTTTGGAATTGGAGACCTTGCCAGTGTTGCCTACGGACGAAACCTTGCATTAGGAGGAACTGGCTACGGATTGCGTGATATGTATTTCATTAATCTGAAGAACCCTGCTGCCGTTACTGCTGTCGATTCAATGAATTTTTTATTCGAAATGGGGGTTAATGTCAAGACAACTCGTTCCGATGCTGTTGAACATGACGAAAAATACTGGAACGGAAATCTCACCCATATTGTCGCATCCCACCGCATAAACCGTAGTCTGATGGCTTCATACGGCTTGATGCCATATACCAACATCGGTTATCGTTTACGTACAATGAAAGTGGTTGAAGGAGATGAAACTTTTGCCCTTACCGATTGGGAAGGTTCCGGGGGCATTAATAAACTGTTCTTAAATTTAGGGCTGAAGTTTTCCGAAAAGTTCTCACTTGGTGGCGAGTTTGCTTATTATTATGGTCCTGTGACTGAGAGCCGCAAAACATGGACATTGAAACAGTCTCAGAACCCTTCTTTTTATCATACAAGCACTAAGTATAAGGGTGCTTCTTTTAAGTTAGGAGCCCAACTTACAATTCCAATCAACACAAACGGGTCGAGCCTTAATATTGGTGGGGCGTTCTCAACAGGGCAGAGGCTCTGGGGAACATCTGAAATCTTAATTCAACAACAATATGGCTCTTCAGCTATCGATTCAATTTATTATTACGAAGATAACGCGACTTCAGTCTTTTCTCCAATGTCTTATGGCGTGGGGGTTGGTTTAACTCTTAAAGGGAAGTATTTGCTTGCCGGTGATATTGAAATGGCTGATTGGAGAACAGTTAACAATGATAGGGCTTACATTCCTCAAGCAATATATTCTTTAGGATTCGAAATTTTGCCAACAAATAAGCAGAGTTACCTGAGCCGTTGTTCATACCGCTTTGGTTATCGGTATGATTCAGGATATGTTCAAACTAAAGGATTCGATATTGATGATATCCGCTTTTCTGTAGGGTTGGGTTTGCCAATTCAAAAATCGGCATCAATGATCAATGTGTCATTTGAAGCCGGACAGCGGGGCACTGAGAAACTAGGTTTGGTGCGGGAAAGGTACTCGCAACTTACGGTTGCTTTTTCCTTGCAGGATTTCTGGTTTATTCCGAGGAAAGTTAATTGATAATTGTTATGGCTGAATTCATAATTAAATGCAGCCTAAAACAAATATTGTTCTTGTATAATTTTGAAAATTAAATAAGTGTAAAAAAGATAGCTTGGGGTTATTTGCAAAAATTATGTTTTTTTATACGTTATTGGTAAAATTTTACTAATAATATTATTCATATTTGCAGCAGATTTTTTGTACCCTAGGTTGGAACGTAGAAATAATAAATAATGAAATATTTCCCCACAAAAGGGTTAATTGTGTAATCAATATCAAATTCGATAACTATGAATAGTAAAAATTCTTGCGCAAAGAAAAAAAATTCAACAGGTTTGATGATCAAATTATTTTTTGTTGTCATTTTATTATCAACAACATTGCTTGGTCATTCGCAAGTTCAATTTGGTGTAGGCTTTTCTATGGGCTACAATAAGTCATTCGATGGGACAACTGGTCCCGGTTTGTATCGTAGGATGCCTCTCGAAAATAAAAATAACTTTCCTGACTACAATTTTGGTGCCGATGGTATCCTTAAAATCAAAGACTGGTTGAGGGTTAAAGCCGAATTGCACTATTCAAACCTTGGTTTTACCCGCTATTGGAACCCAGACCTCTCGAACCCGGGAACAGGAGATATTAAAAGAATTCAAGAATCAAAAGTTGCTGTTAGCTACATGGATTTCAGTCCTAAAGCAGAATTGCGATTCTTGAAACTGGGTAATTTCGATGCTTACGCTTCACTTGGTTTTCAATTTGAATTTAAATCAGGTAAATGGGAAAAAACAACGACTCTTGAAGGTCGTGAAACTGACGATGATTATGTACTTGACGATTTTAATAAAAGTCAATCAGGTGTTGTGGGTGGTTTATTGCTTAAATATAATATAACCCCGAATTGGGCTGTTACCTTGTCGCCAAGCTATACCTACTTCTTCGACCCGCTTATTTTCCAGAACGATTACGATCATGACATCGATACTTGGTTACTCAATCTAAACAAATACGATTTAAAACGTTACACTGTAAATATTGGTGTTGAGTATTTGTTCTAATCAATAGATAAATATCATTATCAGCAACCCTGCGTTGTTTGGCGAAGGGTTCAGTAAAAAATAAAGTAAAGGCAGCGAAATGTTGCCTTTTTCTTTTTTAATAATGCCGATTTTTTTTTTCAGGTGATTAAAGCGGAATGATCCGTTTCATTAACCTAAGGTTGTGCGTATACCTGTGGGTCTCGATGTTATAAATGCCTTCGTGATCAATATTATCGATCCGCACTTTACCCGAAGAGTGAATTATTTTATTCTTTTCCCAGATAATGCCTACATGAATAATTTCGCCCAGTTCGTTGTCGAAAAATGCGAGGTCGCCGGGCATAGCTTCTTCAACAAACGAAAAATGCTCGCCAAGTTGTGCTTGCTGCGACGCATCCCGAGGAAGCTTTATTCCCGCAATCTTGTAAACGATTTGCGTAAGTCCTGAGCAATCAACACCTAGCGGAGTTCGTCCTCCCCACAGATAGGGCGCATTAAAGTAGCGCAGTGCAGTATTAATAATTTTACTTCTTAAATCGTCGTTTTTCTGATCGTTATTGATAGAGCCTTTAATGGAATACTCGATATCAGCAATTTTAAATGTCGATTTTTTGGGTTTAAAGTGTGGCAATGTACTGCCCGAAACAATCAGAAAATTGCGGTAATGATCTACTTGTTGTACAATGTTGAATATCTCACCCGATACAGTTTGTGGTTTTTCAGAAAGATATATGAACTCTCGCTTCGTTATTGGTGTGACCATTTTGCGGTCAATCCAACCTTCGTAACCGTCGTATTGAAGTTTTATTTTACTCCATTTCGGCAGTTCTTCTAAAATTGTAAAATGTTCTCCAAGTAATATCTGGGTGCACATTTCGCTTTTCTCTGTAGGTTCAGTGCGCACTGGTATCGAACTTAAATCTGATATTCCGTAGGTCGACGACATTCTAATAATCTATAAGGTTCACTAACCAAATATACAAATTCTGCTTTGGTAGAAACAACCTGTTAATTATTTTCTAATTTTATGATGGTATTCGTGATAAATTGATAAGATATGGCAATATTAACAAGTGCTTGGCGGTGGATTGGGCGGAATATTTTTTTTATCGGTCTCTTTTTGTTTGCTTTTGGCCTTGTGTACGTATTGTTTCCGAAGCAGGGTGCCAACAAGCTCGAATTTCAAAAAGGGTTGCCCTGGAGGCATAAGAATCTTATCGCCCCATTTGATTTTCCCATTTTAAAAACCAGTGAAATTATTGATAAAGAAAGAGATAGTTTAAAGAAACAATTTATACCCTATCTGATTCTCGATTCGTTGGTCGCAGAAAATAACGTAGGTTTGTTTTTGAACGATGCCGACAGACTCTACAATTCCGGTGCTTTTCAGGGTACTTTTTCTGCCAATGAATTCTCAGAGGCTAAGCAGTTATTTATAAAATGTCTTTTATCATGCTATAGCAAAGGGATTGTTAACGATGACAATAAAACGGCTTTGCAGCCTTTTGTAAAAAAACAGCTTTACATCGTCAGCAATAATTATGCTTCACTTTCGCATCCCGACAGTATATATTCTCTAAAAAGTGCATACGTAAAACTCGTTGGTATGCTATCTGCAATGCAGGAGGGTAGTCCATTGCTGGCTGAGTTGCAGCAAAAACTTAATCTTGCCAGCTATATCGGGCCCAACCTTCGTTACGATGAAAAATTTAACGGCAATATGCTTAATGAGCAACTTTCTTTGCTGTCGGTTACCCGTGGAGTTGTGATGGCAGGAGAAAGGATAATTACAGAAGGCGATATTGTTAATAACCACAATTACATTCTGCTAGAGTCGCTTCAACAGGCTTATAAGAAAAATAGCATGTATGGGGGCTGGATATCGAATGAGATAATAGGGAAGATGGTTCTGGTGCTGGTATTGATGTTTGTGTTGTTCTTTTATCTTGAAACATTTAGCCGGGGGTATGGACAGCGGAATAAAAATTTAGCTTTTGTTCTAGCCAATGTGTTAATAACTTTTATGTTGGCTCGTTTGTTCTACGAAAATCCAACACTCAATTTTTACATTGTTCCTGTTTGTATTTTGCCCATTGTTATTCGTACTTTCATGGGAATAAGAGTTTCTATTTTTGTTTACCTTATAACCTTGTTGCTAATTGGTTTCATGGCACCTAATAGTTTCGAATATGTTTTCATTCAACTTATTGTTGGCTCAATGGTTGTACTTACCCTCGATAAGGTACACCGGCGCGGGCATTTGGTCTTTTCGTCCCTAATAGCGATTGTTACCTACATCATTACTTATTTCGCTTTTGAGCTTATTAAAGAAGGAGCGTTTAAACTGATTGATTTCTATCAAATTCGATGGTTCGTTTTTAGTGGAGTTCTCATTTTAATTTCTTACCCACTTATTTTCATTTTTGAGAAATTATTCGGCTTTGTATCCGATGTAACCCTGATGGAGCTTTCAGATACAAACCACCCACTTTTGCGTCGACTGGCTGAGGAGGCACCTGGAACTTTCCAGCACTCGATACAAGTGGCCAATTTAGCCGAAGCCTTCATCCTTCACACCTCAGGGAATCCAATGTTGGTGAGGGCAGGTGCGTTATATCACGATGTTGGGAAAATTATTAATCCTCATTTTTTTATCGAAAACCAGATGGGGGGCCCTAACCCGCACGAGAGCATGACCAATTATCAGAGTGCATCGATTATAATTAACCATGTGAATGAAGGGATAATATTGGCAAAGAAGTACAAAATACCTTCTGTCATTGTCGATTTTATTAAGATGCATCATGGTCAAAGTCTTGCCCGTTACTTTTATCTCAAAGAGAAGGACAAGAGCCTTGTGACTGACTTGGACGTCGAGAAGTTTCGGTATCCAGGGCCAAACCCATTAACACGTGAGACTGCTGTACTTATGCTTGCCGATAGTGTTGAAGCTGCCACGCGTAGCTTGAGCGAAAAAACTGATGAAAAAATAAAAGAGACAATTGATATGATAATTGATTTCAAGGTAGAAAATCATGAACTTGACGACGCGCCAATCACGTTCAACGATATCAAACAAATGAAACAAATTTTTCTTCGGAAACTGATAAATATTTACCACATTCGAATACAATATCCAGTTAATGATTTTATCAGGAAATAGAACGAGGGAGATAATTTTTAACCAGCTGAAGAATAATGAATAAAGAAGAGTTTTTAGTCCAAATATCTGAGTGTGTTGAACTGGGGAAAGTGAACAAGGCCGCGCCATTTCCACCTGCAATGAAGGGAATGGATGGCGCCGATGAGTTGACGCAACAAGCGTTGAATGCAGGAATCGAGCCAGAAACTATACTTAATTCAGCGCTTATTGCTGCCATGGAAAGGGTAGGTGAGAAATTTTCGCAAAAGAAAATATTTGTACCACAAATGCTTATATCGGCAAAAGCGATGAATGCTGCCATGGAGCACCTTAAACCCTTTTTTCAAAGTGGCCAGGTTCAGCGCAAAGGAAAGTTTATTATAGGAACCGTTTCCGGTGATTTGCACGATATTGGCAAAAACCTCGTTGCTATGATTGTTGAAGGGGCTGGTTGGGAAGTAATTGATCTTGGAGTTGATGTAAAAGCCGATAAGTTTCTTCATGCCATAGCGCAACATCCGAACGCTATTGTTGGTCTTTCAGCGTTGTTAACCACAACAATGACTAATATGAAATCTATTGCCGCAGAAATAAAGAAGGCTTATCCTCTGGTAAAAATTATGATTGGAGGGGCACCTGTTACTGAAGATTTTCGGATCGAAATTGGTGCAGATCATTTCTCCAGAGACCCTCAAAGTGCAGTAAGTTACCTTAATTCGCTTATTGCTTAATCTATTCTTTCGAATGAGTGATTATTCTATCCAAAATGAAGGGGGTACATTATTCCCTGATAATGACATCTTCCATGCCGATATCGATTACATTTTGCGAGGTTTGGGAATGCAGCCAGGCGATGCTGATGAATATCTATTGTCATTGATAGCTTCCTTGATTGCCGATTGTAAACCAATGATTGAGGCCCGGGCAGCGTTTATTGTGTATAATTCACCCCAATTCAACCCCGAAGATAATACAATCACATTGTGTTCAACCGTTTTAAATGTAGGGAAGGTTGTGTGGCAATCGCTTAAACACAGTTCGGAACTGGCGTTGTTTTCTGCAACTTGCGGAGATAAAATTGAGAAATATTCGAAGCAATTAATGAAGCAAGGCCAAGCACTTGAAGGATTAATTACCGACCTTATTGGCTCCACAATGACCGAAGCTATTGTTGATTACCTTCATGATCATATCAAGAACATCGCCTTTATGAAAGGCATAGAAGTATCGAATCGATACAGCCCAGGCTACTGTAATTGGAATGTTTCCGATCAGCATAAATTATTCTCGCTCCTCAAAAATTACACCAGCGGAATTTCGCTTACCGATAGTTCTCTGATGTTGCCTGTGAAATCGGTCAGCGGCATCATTGGTTTAGGTGAAAACCTAAAGTGTATAGCCTATAAATGCAATATCTGCAGTGATAAAAACTGCATAATGCGCATTCATTCAACACTTTGATAAACAAAAGAATAACAGGTTAAATCAACTGCAGTTACATTCTTTTGGCATTGTTAATTTGAGCTTTTTTCTGTGTCTGTATTTATAATGAGAAGAAAAACAGCCGATTTTATTTTTTTTGTAAAAGAAAAGTACTTGAAGAATATTAATAAAAAACGGCATTGATTTATACTTTTGAAGCAAAATATCCAATTTTAATAATAACGTTTTTTATTTGAACCCGTTTATTGGAAAAAAAAATTAATTTTCCGATTCCTTAATTCAGAGAACCACGGGAGATAGTTTATTTGTCTAGTTATAAATTTAATGTCGAAAAAAGTCTCATTTGGCTAAAAACACGTTTACAGCGTTGACGCAGTAAAACCTGTTTCCCAATTATGATTCTTTTAAAAACAAGTCTTTGAAAATTAAAATGATGATGAAATTACAAAGCCTACTTTTTGTGGCACTTATTTTTTTGGTCGCCTGTAATTCTGGTAAAAAGAGTCCCGAAACGAAAGACGACTCTCTAAAAGATGCTTACGATGGCAAATTTCTAATTGGAGTAGCACTTAATACATCTCAAACAGATGGCTCCGATACGTTGGCCCTGCCTTTGATTGAAAAACATTTTAACTCAGTGGTGGCAGAAAACTGTATGAAAAGCGAAAAAATTCAACCCAAACAAGGAAAATTCACATTCGATGATGCCGACAAGTTTATAGCCTTTGCTGAAGCTCGAAACATGTTTGTTATTGGACATTGCTTGGTATGGCACTCTCAGGCTCCCGGATGGTTTTTTGTTGATAGTCAGGGGAAAGATGTATCTCGTGATACCCTTGTTGCCCGAATGAAAGCCCATATTCAAACCGTTGTTAGTCGATATAAAGGCCGCGTTCATGGTTGGGATGTTGTTAATGAAGCTTTTGAAGACGACGGCCAATACAGGCAAAGTAAGTTCTATCAAATTATTGGTCCCGAATATATCGACTTAGCCTTCAAATTTGCCAATGAAGCCGACCCCGATGTCGAACTTTATTACAATGATTATTCAATGGCAAAACCCGGTCGTCGTGACGCGGTAGTAAAATTAGTAACCGATCTGAAACAAAAAGGCATTCGAATCGATGCAGTAGGCATGCAGGGACACATTACTCTTGATTACCCACTGTTTACCGATTATGAGGAAAGTATTGTAGCTTTTATTAAAACTGGGGTGCAAATAATGGTAACAGAACTCGATATCACCGTGCTTCCTAACCCATTCGAAAATACATCCGCAGACATAGCACTTAATGCTCAGTATACAAAAGAAATGAACCCTTATCCTAACGGAATGCCCGATTCAATAAGTCAGGCACTAACCGATAGGTATATCAATCTTTTTAGTCTTTTGTTGAAATACAAGGAAAATGTGAGCAGAGTAACTTTATGGGGACTTACCGATAACCAATCGTGGCGTAACGATTGGCCCATTGCGGGGCGCGTAGATTATCCCCTGCTTTTTAATCGCGATTATAGGCCTAAACCGCTGGTCGATAAATTGATTGAGATAGGATTAAGTTCAAAATAGAAGAATAACATTACTAAAAATCGATAATATAAATGGAAAAATCTTCACAGTCTTTTAATGAATCCAGAGGGTTCTATAAATTGTCAATGGTGAAACACATTGGCTTTGGTTCTGGTGATCTTGCACAAAATCTTATTTATCAAACGGTCGCCCAGTATTTACTTATTTTTTATACCAATGTATATGGGTTATCTGCAGCTGCTGCAGCCGTAATGTTCCTTATCGTTCGTTTGGTCGATGTGGTTTGGGACCCGCTCGTTGGTGCATTCGTTGATAAGCGCAATCCTAAAATCGGGAAATATCGTGCTTATCTGGTGCTAGGAGGTATTCCGCTTACCGGATTTGCTATCTTGTGTTTTTGGAATGGTTTCTCTGGCTCATTGCTTTATGCCTACATTACCTATGTTGGTTTGTCAATGTGTTATACTTTGGTAAATGTTCCTTATGGAGCATTGAACGCATCGCTTACACGCGACACAGAAGAAATTACAAAACTTACATCAGTGCGTATGTTTATGGCTAATATTGGTGGATTGGCTGTGGCATATGGAATCCCAATTATTGTTAAGGCATTATCACCCGATGGCAAAATTAACTCGGCAGAATCGGCCAATGCATGGTTTATCACCATGTCTATATATGCCGTAATCGGCTTGGTTTTATTGATTTTCTGCTTTACCCAAACCAAAGAGAAGGTAGTAATGGATGCTGCAGAAACTGCAAAGGTTAAAGTATCCGATTTGTGGGTTGAGTTTAAGCGCAATAAACCCTTAAGAGTTATCGCATTCTTTTTTATTACTGCTTTTGCCATGATGGCCATTGGAAACTCAGCTGGGTCATACTACATGATTTATAATGTTCAGGCTCCTGATGCACTTCCATATTTTGCAGCGCTGGGATCTATCCCTGCATTTATATTCTTGCCAATGGTTCCTGCAATTAAACGCTGGGTTGGGAAGAAAAACATGTTTTATATATTCTTAACAGTGGCTATTTTGGGGATGGCAATGCTTTATGTCATTTCAGTAATTCCTGCCTTGCAAAGTCAGTTATGGTTGGTATTGGTCGCCCAATTTATTAAGTCAACAGGTGTAATCGTTGCAACTGGATACATGTGGGCTTTAATTCCAGAGGTTATCTCATACGGTGAATATACTTCAGGGAAAAGGATCTCAGGCATTGTTAACGCGCTCACCGGAATCTTCTTCAAGGCCGGTATGGCTCTCGGTGGGGTAGTTCCTGGTTTTGTTTTGGCTTTTGTAAAATTCGATGAAACAAATGCTACTACTCAATCCGCTTTTGCCCAACAGGGTATTTTATGGCTAGTGGCTGTCATTCCTGCTATATTACTTATTGTTGCTATGTTTGTAATTTCGAAATATGAATTGAGCGACGATGCTATTGATGAAATAAATAAGAAAATTGGAGACCGGCAGCTTCAATAAATTCGATTGCTTAATTTAGAAAACGAATATTTGTTTTTTGTGGAGTATAAATTTTCATCCGGATACTTTTTGCTAAAGAGGGTTCGGAGGGTTAAAAAATAAAGAAAATGAAAAAAGCGAGACATTTAATTAAAAGCATATACACTGCTGATCCAAGGGCTCACGTGTATAATGGGAAATTATACATTTATCCTTCTCATGATATCGAATCAGGAATACCAGAAGATGATACCGGTGCTCACTTCGATATGAAAGATTATCATGTATATTCAATGGAAGACCCCAATGGCGAAGTTGTTGACCATGGTGTTGCCCTCGATATTAAAGATGTACCTTGGGCTAAACGGCAAATGTGGTCGAACGATGTTGCCTGTAAAGATGGAAAGTATTATATGTACTTCCCTGCAAAAGATAAAGACGACATTTTTCGCATTGGCGTTGCCGTAAGCGACAAACCAGAAGGTCCATTTAAACCGTTGCCAGAACCGATGAAAGGTGGGTTTAGCATCGACCAGTCAGTTTTCGTCGACGATGACGGTACACAATACTTATATTGGGGCGGAATTTGGGGCGGTCAACTTCAGCGTTATAAAACAGGAAAATATGAAAATAACGATGATTTACGACAACCCGATGAACCTGCATTGTGTGCTAAAGTTGCTAAATTGGCCGATAGCATGACTGAGTTCGGAGAAGAACCTCATGATGTTGTCATCCTTGATGCATACGGAAAGCCGTTGTTAACTAAGGACGAAAACCGTCGATTTTTCGAGGCTCCGTGGATGCACAAATACAATGGGAAGTACTATTTCTCATACTCTACAGGAAATACACATTTGCTTTGTTATGCAGTGGGGGATAACCCATATGGGCCATTTACCTACCAAGGAGTAATACTTACTCCGGTTGTTGGCTGGACGACACACCATTCAATTGTAGAATACAAAGGAAAATGGTATTTGTTCCATCACGATAGTAAAGTGTCGGGCGGAAAAACATGGTTGAGAAGCATGAAAATTGTTGAGCTCAACTATAATCCCGATGGGACTATAGTAACAATCGATGGCAACGCCGACGAATAATTCTCTTAATGAAGTTGGTGCATAAATCTTGCTAAATGAATTATATGCCGTTAAAAATTTAATTAAAATAAATGCGGATCATTAGGTAAGCTCTAATTTTAGCACTCCAACAATTTACAAAGTTCATATACTTGTAATAAAGAGTTTATTTTCGTTGAAATATAGCAAGGATAGGGCTTGTACATACAAAATTGTACAAGCCCTTACTTTATTAACACTTTTTCAGCGCCCTTGAAATCTTTAGGATATTTTTTTCAGTAATGTAGAGGCTTGGTTTGCCTGTTGTTTGTTCTTTCAATCTTTGATCCTGTATATCTTATATATACATTATTTTGTTGTTTAATTCCTTTAGAATAATCGATATGAGTTTATTAAGAACTTTGAGCAAAGATTTTGCTTTTTAAAGAAGTGTCTTACCGACTCAAATCCAAATCGAGACCGATTGAAATCCTGTTTAAATATTTCGTTAATTGTTTACACATATCATGTTCTTTAATTAAAGTGTTTTTATTGTTTCTTACATTTGTAATGTTAGAAAAAACATTAAAAAAGTAGCATATGGATTATTTTTGTAGTCGAAATGGTGAAAAATGTTATGGACTCAGGGAATTATCATTGCTATTTGATATAAGCGGGAGATTAATAAAAGGCGGTGAGATCAATGGTTTGTTACGGTCGGTTTTGGATATGACCTGCCAGTACCTGGGCGCAAAAAGCAGTTTTCTTACTGTTTTGAACCGCGACAAAAACAAAATAAACATCGAAGCTGCTTCGGGCTTGAGCGATTCTCAAATTGCCCGTGGATCGTACGAAGTGGGAGAAGGGATAATTGGCCGTGTGGTAGAATACAAACGCCCAGTGATTATCCGAGAAATTTCGAAGTCGAAACTGTTCCTTAACCGTACCCAGAAACATATTTCGGCTGCTGGCGAAGAACAAAGTTTCATTTGTGTGCCTGTTTTCGACGAGGCCAATGTGGTGGGAACACTAAGCATTACCCGTAAATTCAGCGAAAAATATAACTACGACGACGATGTGCGTCTACTCTCGATTGTAGGTTCGATGATTATCCAATCGGTTAAGGCGCGGCAAGACCAGACCGAAGAAATTTCGAAGTTGAAGCAAACCAACGAAGAACTTCGTAACTCACTGGGAAATTGGCACAAACCCAAGAATATTGTGGGCAACTCAGGCAAAATGAACGATGTGTATAACCTCATCGAAATGGTGTCTAAGACCAACTCCACAGTGCTAATTCGTGGGGAAAGCGGGGTTGGAAAGGAACTCTTTGCCGATGCTATTCATTATTCGAGCCAACGAAAAGAGAAGCCAATTATTAAGGTGAACTGTTCTGCTTTGCCCGATTCGCTCATCGAAAGCGAGCTGTTTGGACACGAAAAAGGGGCTTTTACCGGGGCAGATAGTCAGCGCAAAGGCCGCTTCGAAATGGCCGATGGCGGCACTATCTTCCTCGACGAGATTGGCGACTTACCTGCACAAACGCAGGTGAAACTATTGCGAGTAATACAAGAGCGTCAGTTTGAAAGACTGGGTAGCAGCAAACCCATTTCTGTGGATGTGCGAATTATTACCGCAACCAATCGCAATTTGGAAAAGCTTATTGAGGAAGGTAAATTTCGTGAAGATTTGTTCTACCGCATTAATGTGTTTCCTGTTTTTGTGCCTCCGTTGAGGGAAAGGCGCAATGATATACCGGGACTGGTCGATCATTTCATCGAAAAATTCAACAGAGAAAACGGTACCAACGTAAAAAGGATAACAACGGCGGCCATTAACATGCTGATGGTTTACTCGTGGCCGGGCAACGTACGCGAGCTGGAAAATGTAGTTGAGCGCGGCTGTATCCTCACCACCGATGAGGTGATTCACAGTTACAACCTGCCACCCACGCTACAAACCGCTGATTCGTCGCAAACCGAAACCAAAGGGGGATTACAGGCTGCACTAGACCGTGTAGAATGCCAATTGATAATGGAAGCCCTCACGGCCACTAAAGGCAACATTGCCCAAGCCGCCAAAAACCTGAATGTTACCGAAAGGATACTGGGTATGCGGGTGAAAAAATATAGATTGGATCCGGTGAGGTTTAAAGTGTAATCAGTTTCCAAATATCACCTCAATTTCTTCTGTTCCTACTTTTTGACGTAGAATAAAATCGCTCCCTAATTTTAATGGCAGTTTTTCATCTTGTGCCAGCCCCATCAAAAAGGGTATAAGTTTGACTACTGCCGTTGCTTCACATTCGGTATTGAAATGGAGGTGAACGGTTTCATAATCTTCAAGGTCGAAGCGGAACAGCAACGATGTATTATCAATAAACACCAAATCGTCAAAATGATATTCCATTTTATAACCAGCTGTTTCAATCAAGTTCAGCAATTTGCCCATGGGCACAAGTCTTGTTTCGCTCATGTGTTTTATTATTTATGAGTGATTATTTATTATTTGAAAGCAGTTGAAAGCAGTTGTCTTCCATTGCTTCCTATTGCTTTCCATCGCCTTCTAACGTTTTCAGTAATTCAGTCCTTCAGTAATTCAGTCCTTCAGTAATTCAGTCCTTCAGTAATTAACTCAATGTAACTCACCTTAACCTGAGTTAATACATTGTGGTCAGCTTCGTCGTTACAACGGAGTAGTAACAAGTTGTAGGCTTCCTCAAGCTCTTCGTCGTAAAAACCCATATCCATCTCTTCCAGGAAACTGCGCACTTTCTGTGGCGATTTCAGCATTCCCAAATATGTCCGAAGCTTTTCATCATCGGTGTAAGCCTCGAAAAAATTTATGGCATTTTGTATAGACATCTTTTTTCCATTTTTTTTATACCATCAAAAACTATGCATTCTATAAATGCTTTGGGGTTAGTTTTGTTTTTGATTTGGGTTATTGTGTTGATTGTTAAATATCTAATGGTGTTTTTGTGATGTTAATGTCAAGTTGCTTCATTACAGATTTGTAGGCAGATGACTTTTTATCCTACGAAAATGTAGTAGCTATAATTGCCTTTTTGTTTTAACTATCACATATTCAGTTTTTTAAATATTGTGGTACGATGATTGATTTGTAGGAGTAAACATATTAAAAAACACAGCATATGAAACTGAGTGCACGAAACCAACTGAAAGGGAAAATTGTAAAAGTAGAGCAAGGGTTGATCACCTCGAAAGTAGTCCTCGATTTGGGCAATGGAAATGTGATTACGGCCATCATTTCAAAAGATGCCATTGAAGACCTCGACCTTCAACCCGGCAAAGAAGCGTTTGCCATCATCAAATCAACCGAGGTGATCATTGGCACACCCTGCGATTGCAAAAAAGAGAGTGACAATTGCAGCTGCGGATGCCATTAAAATTGAAACACAAAGACACTAAGGCACGAAGAATATTTTCTTTTAAAAAAGACTGTTTTTGTGCTGTTTTGTATTTGAAATAAACTTTGTGTCCTTCGTGGCAATCCTTTGTGTCCTTCGTGTTTAATTAAAAATTATGATTGAAGTAGAAGCTCAAATATATATAAAACGCGATGGTATTGTCTTTTTGAATCCTCAGAAAGTTGCACTGCTCGATGAAATTGTTCGTAGCGGGAGTTTAAGTGCAGCGGCAAAGTCGCTTAAAATCTCGTACCAACATGCATGGACTATGATTAAAGAAATGAACCGAACAGCTCCTGAGCTCTTGGTGGTTAAACAACGAGGTGGAGTCAATGGCGGTGGGGCCGAAATCTCGGAATACGGAAAGAACATAATGAAAGAATACCAAATGATCAACGATACCCTGCGAAAAATGGTGGGACAAATCAATGTCGAAATTAACCTGTGATTTTTTTTGTCTATCGTTATCTAAACCGGATTATATCGATCAATGAAAACAGAAATTACTTACCGTACAATTGGGATTATTCATACTCTCTATAATGACAATGCAGGGATGCCCATTCTGCCACATAGAAAACCAGAAAATAATAAAATACAGATCGGACGAAAGGTTCGAATTACCAATAGATTAGAAAAATCAATTATGAAACGAACAATATTTTTCCTGCTGATTCTATTCTGCAACGGGGCGAATGCCCAAACGGTGAAAGTAACCGCTGCCGCCGATTTGAGGTATGCTATGGACGAAATTGCCAGGTTGTATATGAAAACCAATCAGGAAACGTCCATCGAGGTGGTGTATGGCTCGTCGGGGAATGCCTACACTCAAATAGTAAACGGTGCGCCTTTCGATATCTATTTCTCGGCCGACATTATGTACCCGCAAAAGTTGAAAGAGGCAGGGCTGACCATTTCTGAACCTAAGCTTTATGCCATTGGTCGCATTGTGCTTTGGAGTTCAACCCTCGATGTGTCGAAAGGAATGGAAGTGTTGAAAACCCCGAAAATAAGGGTTGCCACGGCTAACCCTGAACACGCGCCTTACGGACAACGTGCTGTTGAGGCGTTGAAATATTACAAGATGTACACGCACGTTGAAAAGCAGCTTACGTTTGGCGAAAATATATCGCAAGCGGCTCAGTTTTGCTTAACTGGAAATGCAGATGCAGGTTTGCTTGCGTTGAGTCTGGCGCTTTCGCCAAGTATGACAGACAAAGGAAAGTATTACCTCATTCCGGACAAAGCCCACCGACCGCTTGAGCAAGCCTTCGTGGTGCTTAAAAAGGCAGCAGGCAACAAAACAGCATTCGATTTCTGTAATTTTGTTGCAACACCCCCTGCACGCGAGATATTTGAAAAATATGGGTTTACTTTGCCGTAAAGAGTTCCTGAGTTCCAGAGTACCTTAGTTCCTAAGTAAAGGATACAGGAGATAACAATCAATGGAAAATTTCAGTCAGGCACTAAGGTACTCAGGCACTAAGTTTCTATAATAATGAACAAACTACCAGCAATTATCTCATCCATCCAGCAATCGGGCACCATTCTGTTGGTCGATGCAGAAGTTGAAGGGCAAGGTTTTTCGGCATTGCTGATTGAATCGGTCAGCCGCCTGGAATGGTTGGAAGTAGGTAAGTCGATCGATTTGGTTTTCAAGGAGACCGAAGTATCGTTAGCCAGGAACCTGCAAGGGCAAATCAGTATGCGCAACCGCATGAAGTGTAACGTACTTAAAGTTCACAAAGGCGAACTGTTGAGCACGATCACGTTGAAGTTTAAAAGCTTCACGCTGGTTTCTGCCATCACCACCCGTTCGATCAATAACCTAAAGCTCGAAATAGGCGATGAGGTAGATGCATTGGTAAAAGCAAATGAGGTATCGTTGATGAAAACCCCGCAAGCGGGGATAAAATGAACACAAAGACACAGAGGCACAAAGGATTTCACATCTGTTTTCTCTGCGTAATTCTCTGTTCTCTCTGTGGTTAAAATGTAGAAATTAACAAATTTGCACTCACTCAAGTCTCTTTCAGGGGATTTAGGGGTTTTTAATTTACAATTATGGATTCATCTTTCATTCAAACCCTTCTCCTCACCTTTAAACTGGCGTTTCTTACAACGTCAATTCTGCTGGTGATTGGCTTGCCCATAGCCCGTTGGTTGGCCTATTCGAAGTTCAGGTTTAAGCCTTTAATTGAAGCACTGGTAAGTATGCCCATGGTGCTGCCGCCGTCGGTCATTGGCTACTACATGCTGGTGCTGTACAGTCCGAAAGAGGCATTCGGCAGTTTTTTGGAAAATGTGCTGAATGTTCGGCTGGCCTTTTCGTTTGAAGGGATTTTGATTGCCTCGGTGGTTTTCAGTCTGCCGTTTATGGTGCAGCCTTTACAGAATGGGTTGCGTTCGTTGCCCGACAGTTTGCGAGAAGCATCCTACACGTTGGGGAAATCGACGCTGACCACCTTCTTCAGGGTGCAGTTGCCCAATATCAAACCGTCGATCATTACCGCCATTGCGTTAACCTTTGCGCACACCATTGGCGAGTTTGGCGTAGTGTTGATGGTGGGCGGAAACATGCCCGGCGAAACCCGCGTGGCCTCCATTGCCATTTACGACGAAGTGCAGTCGCTCAACTTTGCCACGGCCAACCAGTACGCTATTATCCTTTTCATCATCTCGCTGGTGTTGCTCACCACCATTTACAGCGTGAACAAAAAACAGGAAGCATGGAAAATCATCTGATCCATATCGACATTGAAAAGCTGATGCACACCGCCAACGGTCCGATGAAATTGACGGTGAAAACCGAAATTGGGTCGGGTGAATTGGTGGCCTTGTTTGGCCCATCGGGTGCTGGAAAAACCACGTTGCTCCGAATCCTTTCAGGGCTAACCGATCCTGACAAGGGAGTGGTGAAATTTGGAGATACCGTGTGGTACGATTCGGAAAAGAAGATCAACTTGCCTTCTCAGCAGCGCAACATTGGCTTTATGTTTCAGGATTACGCGCTGTTTCCCAATATGACCGTGGAAGAAAATATCCTGTTTGCCCAGACCGTTAAAGATGCGAAAGCCGCTTCGGAACTCATTTCCATTTTTGGGTTGAATGAACTTCGGAAACGTAAACCTTCAAAACTCTCGGGTGGCCAAAAACAGCGCGTTGCCCTGGCCCGAGCTTTGGCTCGCAAACCACAATTATTACTTTTAGACGAACCTCTTTCGGCCTTGGATGCTGAAATGCGGGTGATGCTTCAGGATGAAATTCGTCATGCCCATGAACTGTTGGGCACAACTACCATCATGGTGAGCCACGATTTGAATGAGGTATTCCGGTTGGCCTCTCATGTGGTAATGATTGAAAACGGCGAGATCAAGAAAACAGGCAAGCCTGAAACTGTTTTCTCCGACAACACCATCAGCGGAAAGGTGCAAATCACCGGTCAAATTGCCCGCATCGAACGGCAAGATCCCATCAACATTGTAACCGTAATTTCGGGCAGCAACCAAATCATCAAAGTCATTGCCTTCGACAGCGACCTTGAAAACTTAAAGTTAGGTGATCAGGTAATGGTTTACACCAAAGCGTTTAACCCGATCATAAGTAAGTTAGGGTAGTGAGGAGGATTTATGTCAATGTGTTGAAATGTAATTTATTATTCTTTCTTGTTTTTTTCTCGATGGATTTTTTCTTCTTTTCGTATCTTTGAAAATGACTAGAAATATAATACGAGGAACAAATATCCTATGAACCATTTTTTTGAAAATATTGAATTCACCTTTGGATCAGTTGATTCAGACATTAAACCATGTGAAATCATTATTTCTGAAAATCAAAAATTATCTCAAAAATTAAAGGATCAGGTTTTCTCTTATAACAGCCCAAAACAAACCAATACATCATTTTATGTAATCACTGTTCCTATAGAGGGGAAAGAATTATATGAATTGAAGCGTTTTATTTGGAATCAAAACGATTACGATTTATTTTTCCTTGCAGAAAAGCCTGAATCCAACTTGTTGTTCACTTTGTTTTATGCAAAGACAAGTCCGAAAGATACCGATACAAAGATTGCGGCTTTTAGTGGCGATGATAACGATTGCCAAGAAATAGAGAAGATCAAGAAATGGAACTTTGAGTCTGGCGCATTTTGGTTGGCTTATTCCGATTTTGTTGAAAAAATAAAAAATAAAAGTCGGATCGATTCAAAATTGGTGGAGCAATTGAAAGAATTGAAGCACCGATTGACGAAAGAATTTAACAACAAACCAGAGATTCAGCATAGCATTGTTCAAGCTTTGATTGACCGAACACTGTTTATAAAGTTCCTTGAGGACAACCATATTATCAATTCGTTCTTTTACAAGAAGAGGTTTCCGAATAGGTTTAATGAAAATGATATTGATTTCGGATTTAAAACACTTTTGAAAGAACATGATGTTGAAAGTATAAATAAGCTGTTCGGTATCATCAATAAGTTGTTCAACAACGTATTGTTTAAAACGCCTGTTGTTGACCCCGAATTTTTGACCACAAATGTTTTACGTCTGATTTATGAGGCAATAAGTCAGCATGATTGGAAAGATGGGCAATTATCGCTTTTTGATTTTCGCTTCGATGTTCTTCCCGTTGAATTTATCAGCCACATTTACGAGGTCTTTCTTGAAAACAATCAATTAAAAGAAGGCATTTATTATACACCCGATAAACTGGCGCACCTTATAATAGAGGATACAATTTCGGAATTAGGCACGGTACTTGACCCATCGTGTGGTTCAGGTATGTTTCTCGTATTGGCATTTCGTAAACTTTTGGGATTCATTTCCAACGAACCCACAAAAGTTGATGAGAAGATAGAACAACGCAACAAAATGCTCAACGATTATATTTTTGGTATTGAAAAAGAAAATACTGCATGGCGTTTAACTGTTTTATCGTTGTACCTCGAACTGTTGAAAGGAATTCCTGCCGAGGAGATTAAGTTGTACATCAACCACAAGATAGAAGACAACTCTGAAACCCCAATTTTCCCTTACGATTTCTCGGCCAACATTATCAATTGCAATGCACTTGAAACGGAAGAAGGACTTAGGCCACATGAAGGTAAATCGTTTAAGTATATCGTTGGAAATCCTCCGTTTTTCACGATAAAGTCCGAAAATGAAGAAATCCAATTCCTGAGAGAGTTCAGAAAGGTTATAAATGGGGTAGAGGTCAAAGCCAAAGATATTGTTGGTCACAACCAAATATCACAGGCTTTCATGCTTAAGCTTAAAGATTGGTCTGATGTAGAAACGCATTTTGGATTTGTACAAAACAGTTCAAACTTTTATAACGAGAAATCGGCTAATTTCCAGAAGTTCTTCTTTACAAATTATCGGGTAGAAAGGTTTTATGAACTATCGAGGGTAAAAGACATTTTATTCCGAAAGGCAAAGGAAAGTGTTGTGGTAGCCATTTTCAACAACAAACAAGTTGAAAACAATGTGTTGGATTATTACCCTGTAGAAATGGGATTGTTTTCCAAAACCTTCGATCTGCTGATTATCCAAGAAGATAAAAAGATTAAAATCAGTCAGCAAGATATACTTGACAAGAAAGTTGTTCTGCGCGATTACCTGATCGGCAACGAGCACGATTTGAGGTTGCTTAGAAAATTATCGAATAATAAAAAGCTTGAAGAGTTTTTGTTGAAAGACAAGCGATATAGTAGTATAGAAGGACTTAAACGGATATCAAGCAAAGACCTTGAGACTCAGTATAAAGGTTTAGAGATTGAAGATACTGGTCTTTATGCCATTGAACATTTGCAATTTGCCAAGGAGAGATACCTTAAAGAATCTATTACAGACTATTCTAACACTCCATACATTTATCAACCAGAAAATAAAATTAAAGCATTTGGGATTTTGGGTGTTGATGGTTATATGAGTAGGTACGATGTGAATAAAAGCAATTTTCAACGTACTCGGAATATTTTCATTTACGAAGGTGATAAAATTGTTTTCAATAGATTTGGTAGAAGAATTGAAGCTGCATATATTAATTTTGACATTTTCTTTTCTAATTTAATCTATGGTATTAAAATAGAATTAAAGGATTACTATCCTTTATTTGTGGCAATTCTCAACTCCGATATTGTTGATTATTATCTAACTCAGAAATTTCGAAAAAGGGTTGATGATAATTTTGCCAATCTTGATACAAAAGCAATCAAAAACATTCCTATTCCTAACGATTTAGATGAAGAACTAGTTGGCGAAATTTCAAAAATAAGCAAAGCCTTAACAGAAGGCAATTTGAAATATGAGGGTGAAACAAAAGAGGAGCTTAACAATTTGATTTACGAATTGTATGGATTAAATATATTGGAGAAAAACAGGGTTAAGCATTTTTTTGAAAAAGACAGGATTGCAACAGAATCAGATGTAAATAAATACGCTGATTCTTTAAAACAAACTATCGATCTGTTTTTCGAGGACAAACCGGTTATCCAGCATTATAGGGGTGAGAATTTTGGATTTGGTTTAATAGTGATAGCCCTATATTTTAATGGCGCAGAAAGAGAACAGCCATCGAGTAAAACAACGCTGCAATACCTTATTACTAATAAAATTTTGAGATCGACAGGTGAGAAATTCCTCACTATGCGCGAAATAATGATTGGTGAAAACTGTATTTATGTAATAAGAAATAATTCATCGAAGAGCTGGACTACAACCAAAGCTTTTGAGGACGGGCAGGAAATCTTAAAAAGACTTTCCCGATGAAAAATTGCATTAGAATAGAGTCGCAACAATTGCCAAAATCAGTTCCGTCCCTTCGCAAACTTGATGACCAGACTTGGAAGAATTGCATTTTTTCATACTTGCTGACCTATTATAGAGATACAGATAGCCAAACCATTCAGGATATCATTGCTATTGAACGCCAAAGACCCATTGCAGAAATAGAAAAAGCCATTAAGAAACACATCAGAAGATGGTTTGATAACAACGAGAAATTCCAATATGAAGGTTTTATCCTCAACAACGAGTCGAGTTCCGAAGGAGTAAAAGAAGGTTACTATGACCTTAAATTTGAGCATAGCTACTGGAATAACCCAAAAACATATTTTGCTTTTGAATGTAAAAACCTTGGGGCATCTCGATTAATTGATGAGTACGTCTATGCTGAATCAACAAAGAAAATTGATGGAGGAATGTATCGATTCTTTATTGGTAAATACGGGATAACCCAACATTTTGGTGGCATGATTGGGTTTATAATAGAAAAGACGAATGAACCAATTATTGAAAAATTAATTGAGAAGATAATTTCTGTTTACGTTCCTAATTCTGATGGAGAATTAGTTGGTGGTAAAATAGCACGGCAATCTATTTTCGACAACACAAATACTTTTGATAGTATTCATGCCCGAAAAAATATTAGCTCAAATATAAATGAAGAATTTAGGCTTCATCACTTGATAATGGATTTTACTTTATAGCGGCAAGGTGCAAATTACGGGGCAGATTGCCCGCATCGAACGGCAAGACCCCATCAACATTGTCACTGTGATTTCGGGCAGCAACCAGATCATTAAAGTCATTGCCTTCGACAGCGACCTCGAAAATTTAAAACTTGGAGACAGCGTGATGGTTTACACCAAAGCGTTTAACCCGATAATAAGCAGGTTGGGGTAGAGAGTGAGTTTCTTGCTAAGGATGCGGATTCTTAAGACAATATTTTTAATCAAATTAATCTGTAGAATCTGAGGGAACGATATTCCTTTATTACCTAAATCTTCTATTTTTGGAAAAACGAAATTTGCGATGGAAGAAATTATTCTCAACGATCATAATAAACAAGAGCATCCACCCATGCACACGGCAGAACATATTCTGAACCAAACTATGGTGAGAATGTTTGGCTGTCCTAGGTCAAAGTCGAGCCACATTGAAAGGAAGAAAAGCAAATGCGATTACCTGCTTGCCGAGGCTCCAACATCTGAACAAATTGAACAAATCCAGAACAGGGTGAACGAAGTAATCCGGCAGAACCATACGGTAACTGTCTCTTTTGTAAAACGAACGGAAGTACCCGATGGTGTTGATTTAAGCAAACTGCCCGGCGATGCCAGTGAAATGCTCCGACTGGTTTCTGTGGGCGACTACGATTTATGTGCCTGTGCAGGAACCCATGTGGCCAACACCTCCGAAATTGGGACTTTCAAAATCATCAGCACCGATTATACGGAAGGGAAGCTGAGGGTGAGGTTTAAGCTGGAACCATAGAGTCGTTACTTTTTCATCAATTCATACAATTTGTGCGTGGTGTTCCAGTTTCTGATGGTCATCAATTGGTAGATGGGCAGGGCTATTATTTTGCTGATGTAGCTTTTACTAAGGTTTGCAATGATACGCTTGAAGTAAATCACCCCGTTTTGAGCAAACACAAAATCAACTTCTTTGCGGGCGACTATCTGGGTAAAAGCGTTTTCAGCAGTCAAGGGTTGCTTCAGAAAAACCACATCGTATTTATGAGTGTCAGGGTGCATCCCAAATTCTTCAGGGCTTTGCTCCACCACCGCTTTTAATTGTTGATGGCTGATAACCACCACCCGCGATTGGTAATTGAACGTTTCGGTAAGCACTTTTTCTATTTGTTCTTCCAATGCTGACGTATCATTTTCTTCCGAAGAAAAGATTACGTTACCGCTTTGAATATAGGTGGTTACATCGGTAAAGCTCATCGTTTCAAAACAATCTTTCAGGTCGGTCATTTTAATAATGTTGTTGCCGCCCACATTGATGCCGCGGAGCAAAGCAAGAAAACGAGAAGGTTTGTTCATACGCATAAAATCTGTTGATCTAAATTACAATAAATGAGCTCTATTGTTTAGGTTTTTACAAAAATCAAAGGCAATATTGGGTTGAAAAGTACAAAAATCAAAGGCAATGAAGTATTTTCGCTTTTTCCTTAATGCTTCTTTTTTTATTTAAAGTCTATTTCTCTGTGCCTTCTCTGTGGTTATACTTACCTTAAACCCCTCTTTCCTACCAAAATGTAGGTTTCCAAAACGTTAACACGGTTTAAGTTTCAGAATATCAATTATTAAAGTAAGGCTACCTTGTTTTGTTGTTTTCAAAGGTCATTCCTACCTTTTTGTAGGTTTTTCGCACCGTGCCAAAAACCATTCTCTATTTCAGCTCTTCAGTTCATTCAGTCTTTCAGTTTATTAAGCTCTTCATGTGTTGTGCAGCATCTTGTTTGGCACGATCATCGTTTACCCCAAAACCAGAAAACAACAAATATCAAAATAGTAAAACCACAAAATTGTAATGTTATGAAGAAGTTTAGAAAGATTGCCATATATGGCAAAGGTGGTATTGGAAAAAGCACCACCACACAAAACACAGTAGCCGGTTTGGTTGAAATGGGGAAAAACGTTTTGGTAGTGGGTTGCGACCCTAAAGCCGACTCAACCCGTTTGTTATTGGGTGGTTTGGCCCAGAAAACCGTTCTCGACACATTGCGCGAAGAGGGCGAAGATGTTGAAATCGACGATGTAATCAAATTGGGTTACAGCGGCACCCGTTGTGTTGAATCGGGTGGTCCGGAACCAGGTGTAGGTTGTGCTGGTCGTGGGATCATCACTTCTATTAACCTTTTGGAGCAGTTGGGTGCCTGGGACGAAAAATATGAAACCGATTATACCTTCTACGATGTATTGGGCGACGTGGTTTGCGGTGGATTCGCCATGCCAATTCGCGATGGTAAAGCTGAAGAAATTTACATTGTGGTATCGGGTGAAATGATGGCCATGTACGCGGCCAACAACATCTGCAAAGGTATTCAGAAATATGCTCAAAACGGCTCGGTTCGCTTGGGTGGATTAATCTGCAACTCGCGTAAGGTTGACAACGAAGCGGCAATGATTCAGGAACTTGCCCGCCAGTTGGGAACTCAAATGATTCACTTCGTTCCTCGTGACAACATGGTTCAACATGCTGAAATCAACCGTAAAACTGTGATTGAATATGCGCCCGAACATCCACAGGCCGACGAATACCGCGCTTTGGCAAAAGCAATTGATCAAAACACCATGTTCGTAATCCCAACTCCACTTCCTATGGATGCACTTGAAAAATTATTGATCGATTTCGGTATTGCCAACTAATAACTGAGATATTAGACTATTAGATGTGAGTAGTGAGACCAAATTCAAGTTGCTTTCATTTAATGGTTCATTGAAAATGTAAAGTTCCTGTTGACAATATTTAATATCAGGAATCAACAAATTACAGATTGTATTTAAGTAAATATTAAAAATAACAATGATGATTATTGATTTGGAAACGAGGCAAAAGTCTCATATCTAACATCTCATAATCACATATCTAAAAAAATAAAAACATGTTACTAATAAGAGCAATCATTCGTCCCGAGAAAACAGATAAAGTTATGAAAGCACTTTTCGAATCGGGTTATGCAGCAGTTTCAAAGCTTTCGGTAGTTGGTCGCGGTAAACAGCGTGGTATCAAAATTGGCGACATCATTTACGATGAACTTCCCAAAGAGCTGTTGATGATGGTAATTAACGATGATGATAAAGATTTCTGTGTAAAAACAATTATCGAAGCAGCCCGCACCGAACCCAAAGGCGCATTTGGCGACGGAAAAATATTCATTTCGCCTGTACTCGAAGCCTATACAATTAGTAAAGGAATTGCCGAATTATAAACCAGATTATAGACGCAAGACACAAGACGCAAGACACAAGACAAGAAAATTAATATTCCGGTCTCCAGTCTCCGTTTTCCAGTCTCCGTCTCATATCTAAAATCTCATATCTATGAAGACAGTAATGGCATTTATACGCATCAATATGATGAACTCGACCAAGAAAGCTTTGACAGCTGCAGGCATCACTTCGATGACAGCCGAAGGGCATGCACAAGGACGAGGACGCGGCCACTGGGATGCAAAAGTGATGGCTGGGGCTAAAGAAAATATGCCCGAAGCTCTTGCACACATGGGGGGGCAACCACGATTAAGACCGCAAACTCTGATACTGATTACTATACCAGACGAAAAAGTAAAATTGGTAGTCGATACAATTATTGAAGCAAACCAAACAGGGCAGCCTGGTGATGGAAAAATATTTGTACTTCCAGAATACGATGCAATACGTGTTCGTACCGAAGAGTCGGGCGACATAGTTCTTGATTAATTCTAATACAGAAAGAAGATGGATAAAATGAAAAATATCAAAACAGAACTTCCTGATCCTTCAGCTCTTAAAGAAGAGATCCTGAAGCGATATCCGCGGAAGATAGCAAAGAAACGCGAAAAGTCAATCGTGATCAACGATCCCGATGCAATTCCCGAAGTTCAGGCTAACGTTCGTACCATACCGGGTATCATAACCCAACGCGGTTGTACTTATGCCGGTTGTAAAGGGGTAATCCTTGGGCCATCACGAGACATCGTGAACATTGTTCACGGACCAATTGGTTGCAGTTTCTACGCTTGGTTAACCCGTCGTAACCAAACTCAGCCACCAACACCCGATTCGCCAAACTTCATGACCTACTGTTTCAGTACCGATATGCAGGACTCGAACATTGTGTTCGGGGGCGAACAAAAACTTCGGCAAGCAATTAAAGAAGCTTACGAATTGTTCCATCCTTACTCAATTAGTGTGTTCTCTACTTGCCCGGTTGGCTTAATTGGAGACGATATTCATGCTGCTTGCCGCGAAATGAAAGCCGAGCTGGGCATCAATATCTTCGGGTTCAGTTGCGAGGGTTACAAAGGGGTTTCGCAATCGGCTGGTCACCATATAGCTAATAACCGTGTATTTACCGATGTGGTGGGAAGAAAAACCGACAAAGGCCGCCTTGGTAAATTTCAGGTGAACCTTATGGGCGAATATAATATTGGTGGCGATGCATTCGTAATTGAAAAATACTTCAAAGAAATGGGCATAACCTTATTGGCTTCGTTTAGTGGGAACTCAACTATCGAAAGCTATGAATATTCTCAAGACGCCGATGTGAATATGGTTATGTGCCACCGTTCTATCAACTACATTGCCGAAATGATGGAGAAAAAATACGGGATTCCATGGTTCAAAGTGAACTTTATCGGGGCGAACTCTTCAGCAAAATCGCTTCGTAAGCTGGCTGAATACTTTGGCGACAAAGAGCTGATCGAAAAAACCGAGCTGCTCATCGAACGCGAAATGGCCAGGGTGAAAGCCGTTGCCGACCGTGTTCGTCCTAAGGTTGAAGGTAAACGAGCTATGTTGTTCGTAGGAGGATCGCGTGCCCACCACTATCAGGAATTGTTCAACGAACTGGGCATTGAAACCCTGAGTGCAGGTTACGAGTTTGGCCATCGCGACGACTACGAAGGACGCCACGTAATTCCAACCATCAAGGTTGATGCCGACTCTCGTAACATAGAAGAACTTACTGTGGTTAAATCGGAAACCCTTTTCAAACCTGAACTTCAGGATAAAAAATTATTGCTCGAGCAAAAAGGTTTCAAGTTTGAGCACTACGAAGGGATGATGCCTACCATGAAGAAAAACTCGCTGGTAATCGACGACATCAACCACTGGGAAACCGAGAAAATCATTGAGATGATGAAACCCGACCTTTTCTGCGCTGGTATCAAAGAAAAATATGTGGTGCAGAAACACGGAATTCCGTTGAAACAGCTTCACAGCTATGACTATGGTGGTCCTTATGCCGGTTTCGAAGGTGCTATCAACTTCTACCTCGAAATGGAACGTATGTTAGCTTGCGATATCTGGAAAATGGTCGATGCACCTTGGAAACACGAGCCATCCATTATGGGAAGTATGGTTTATGAATAGACACAAGTATCAAGACACAAGTATCAAGACATTGGATATTAGACTAGAGAAAACTCTTGATACTTGATACCTGATACTTGATACCGAATTGTTAATCTTTAAATCAAAACAAAATGTTACTACGACATACAACAGCAACAGAATATAAGCGCGAAGCCCTAACCATTAACCCGGCAAAAACTTGTCAGCCGGTAGGGGCTATGTATTGCGCTTTAGGGGTTCACGGATGTTTGCCCCACAGTCATGGCTCGCAAGGGTGTTGTTCTTATCACCGCAGTGCCCTTACCCGGCACTACAAAGAACCGGTGATGGCAGCTACCAGTTCGTTTACCGAAGGATCTTCAGTTTTCGGTGGACAAGCAAACCTTTTGACCGGGTTGGAAAACATCTTTACAATTTACGACCCCGAAATTGTAGCCGTTCACTCAACTTGTCTTTCAGAAACTATTGGCGACGACCTTCCACAGATTATCGGGAAAGCCCGTTCAGAAGGGAAAATACCACTAGGAAAGCACGTGATTCCGGCTTCAACGCCTAGTTATGTGGGTTCGCACGTTACCGGTTATGCCAATATGTTGAAGGCTTTCGTAAGCTATTTTCCCGAAACAACTGGCACAAAAATCGATCAGTTGAATATCCTTTCAGGTTGGGTTGAGCCTGCCGACATGCGCGAATTGAAACGAATCGTGTCAATGATGGGATTGAATGCAGTGGTACTTCCTGATACTTCGGACGTACTGGACACTCCAATGACCGGAAAGTACAAAATGTACCCCGATGGCGGAACTACCATCCCCGACATGGTGAGCATGGGCGACAGTTGGCACACCATTGCACTGGGTGAATTCTGTACCCGCGATGCCGCCACTGAGTTGGAAAACAAGTGTAAAGTGAAATTCTCGATGCGCGAACTTCCAATCGGACTTTCGGCTACCGACCGTTTCATTAAAGCCCTTCGTCGTTACGGAAAAGTTTCGGTACCAAAAGAAGTGGAAGATGAACGTGGCCGCTTGGTCGATGTGATCACCGATATGCACCAATACCTCTACGGTAAACGTGTTGCGCTGTTTGGCGACCCCGATCACCTTGTGCCATTGACACAATTCCTTGCCGATTGTGGAATGAAACCAGTGTACGTGGTTTCAGGTACTCCGGGCAAAATCTTTACTCCGCTTATGGAGAAAGCATTGAACGGACGTGTTCCTGAAGCAAAAATTATGAATGGCGAACGTGCCGACATGTTCCAATTGCACCAATGGATCAAGCAAGAAGGTGTTGACTTGTTAATTGGCAATACCTACGGCAAATACATTGCCCGCGACGAAAACATTCCTTTCGTACGCTACGGATTCCCAATTCTCGATCGTATTGGTCACAGTTACTTCCCATCTGTAGGTTATTTAGGTGGAATAAGACTACTTGAAAAAATACTTGGTGTATTGATGGATAAAATCGATGCTACTTGCCCCGAATCGAAATTCGAACTGGTCATGTAACTTCATTTTTTATTCATTTTTTGGATTTTTCAAATACATGAAGGTGGTTCCCGGTCTCCGGGCCGGGAGCTTTTTCCTTTTGAGATGTGAGTACTGAAATTTAGAGTATTGAGAACAAAGCCCCTAATGATACTGAGATAAAACGGATTTTTCTATGTGGCCTATTGTGCCTAATGTGGTTTAAAAAAAACATTCGATGGCAACATTCAACATACTCGAAGAAAGAAGAAAGCAAGTTTTGACAAAAACTGCTGAAGGTGGAGAGATTGCTTGCGGAAAACAAAGCACAGCCGGGTCGGTTAGCCAACGCGCTTGTGTATTCTGCGGCTCACGTGTAGTGTTGTATCCTATTGCCGATGCACTGCACCTAATTCACGGTCCCGTAGGTTGTGCAGCATACACCTGGGACATCCGTGGTTCGTTGTCATCAGGCCCTCAACTGCACCGACTAAGCTTTTCTACCGACCTGAACGAAAAAGATGTGGTCTTTGGAGGCGAAAAGAAATTATATCAATCATTAATCAAACTCATCGAAACCTATCAGCCCAAAGCTGCTTTTGTCTATTCTACCTGCATTGTGGGCGTGATAGGCGACGATGTGAAAGCCGTATGCAAGAAGGTTGAAGCCGAAACCGGAATCACAGTTCTTCCCGTAATGAGCGAAGGTTTCAGCGGAACTAAAAAAGATGGTTACAAAGCGGCCTGCGATGCCCTCGAAGCCTTGGTGGGAACTGGCAACGAACGTCGAAACGGGAAATACACTATTAATATATTAGGCGACTTCAACCTTGCTGGCGAGCTTTGGATGTTGGCAGGGTACTACCGCAAAATGGGTGTCGATATTGTGGCAAGCATCACGGGCGACGGGCGTATCGATGAAATTCGCCACGCGCATACCGCTTCGCTTAACTTAGTTCAATGCAGTGGTTCAATGATGAACCTTGCCAAATCGATGAAAGAAAAATATGGCATCCCGTTCAAAAAGGTTTCCTACTTCGGAATTGAAGATATGAGCGAAGCCCTTTACGAAGTAGCCCGCTTTTTCGAGTCCGACGAACTGATGGAGAAAGCCCGCGCTTTGGTTCGCGAAGAGATTGGAACCTTGTTGCCCGCTTTGGAAAAATACCGTAAAGCATTGAAAGGAAAGAAAGCGGCCATATACGTGGGCGGCGCTTTCAAAGCTATTTCGTTGGTAAAAGCCCTCCGGCTGATCGGTGTTCAAACTGTAGTGGTGGGTTCACAAACCGGAGGACCCGATGATTACGCCCTTCTGCAAAAACTTTGCGACGAGGGCACTTACATTGTAGATGACTCGAACCCGCTTGAACTTTCGCACATGGTTCAGGAAACTGGTGCCGATATTTTCATCGGAGGAGTAAAAGAACGACCGATCGCTTACAAAATCGGAATCGGTTTTTGCGACCATAACCACGAACGCAAACTGGCACTGGCCGGCTACGAAGGGATGATCAACTTTGCCGAAGAGGTATATGCTTCAGCATTAAGCCCGGTCTGGAAATTTATTAGAAAATAGTCAATTAAACACAAAGGAAAGAAGGAAAACACAAAGGTGACACAAAGATTTATATTTAATAATCGTCGTGTCCTTCGTGATATACTTAGAGTCCTTTGTGGTTAAAAAAATAGAAAATGAAGGAAGAAAAAGAATATATCGCAACACGCAATGCCTGCAAGCTGTGTAACCCACTGGGGGCCTGCCTGGCGTACAAAGGAATCAAAGGCTGTGTGCCGCTGATCCACGGATCGCAAGGCTGTTCTACCTACATTCGCCGCTACATGATTTCCCATTTCAGGGAACCAGTCGATATTGCCTCCTCAAACTTCACCGAAGAGTCAACCATCTTTGGAGGCCGTCAAAACTGTCATCAGGCAGTTGGCAACATCATTAAACAATACAATCCCGAGATAATTGCCGCTGCCACTACTTGCCTTAGCGAAACCATTGGCGACGACATTGAAAAATACTTGAAAGAGTACAAAGCCGAATTCCCCGACGCGCCCGATTTCATCTATGCCAACACGCCCAGCTATCAAGGTACTCATGCCGACGGTTTCCATGAAGCAGTTGCAGCCACCGTACGTTCGTTGGCAAAACGTACAAAGAAAAATACCCACATCAACCTGTTTCCCGGCATGTATTCGCCAGCCGATTTGCGCTACCTGAAACGGGTGATGGACAACTATAAAACCAACTATGTATTGCTTCCCGACTACTCAGAAACCCTTGATGGCAGTTCGTGGAGCGAATACAAGAAAATCCCCGATGGAGGAACTTCCAAAGAAGCAATTATTACCACAGCCGATGCTCAAGCGTCGATTGAGTTTGGGGCAATCTTCAACAAAGCGGGAGGTTCAACCAATAAAAATGGTCGATCGAAAGAAACCGCGGCTTCGTACCTCGAAACCACGTTTGGTGTTCCTGCTCTTCGTTTGCCCTGGCCTGTTGGCGTTGAGGCTACCGATCTGTTCTTCAAAACCCTTTCTGAAGTTACCGGAGTGGAAAAACCCGATGAATACGTGAAGGAACGTGGCCGACTGATCGACGCTTATGCCGATGGGCACAAATATGTTTTCGGGAAAAAGGCTGTGATTTATGGCGAAGAAGATTTGGTGCTTTCCATTTATAGGTTCCTGAACGAAATTGGGGTCGATACAATATTAATAGCATCGGGCGGAAAGAGTGGGGCATTGGCTTCAGAAATTGAAAAGCTGACCATGGGCGAAATGAAAATGCCTGAAATCATCGACAATGCCGACTTTGAAGAAATTGCCGCCCGAAGCCGCGAACTGAAACCCGACATCATGATTGGCCACAGCAAGGGATATTACATCGCACGAGAATTGAATATTCCGCTCGTTCGAATCGGTTTCCCAATCCACGACCGTCTCGGCGGCCAACGACTGTTGCACATTGGCTACGAAGGCACCAACGACCTGTTCGAAAAAATCGTGAACGCCTTCATCGAAAAAAATCAAGAAAGTTCCGAAGTTGGATATAAATACATGTAAAATACAAACACAAAGTCACTAAGACGCAAAAAAATAGATTATATACTTCGTGTCTTTGTGTCTTCGTGTTCAATAAAAACAAAATACTATGACATTCAAAATCAGTAATCCCGACACATCGTCGTGCAGCAGCGATGCCAAGCATCCCTGTTTCGACAAAGAAGCAAAAGGTAAGTACGGAAGGGTGCATCTGCCCATAGCTCCCAAGTGCAACATTCAGTGCAATTACTGTAATCGCGATTACGATTGCGTGAATGAGTCGCGCCCGGGGGTTACCAGCACGTTGCTGAAACCCGATCAGGCCATTGAATACATGAAAGCCTTAACCACGAAATATGACAACATCACGGTGGCCGGCATTGCTGGCCCCGGAGATGCTTTTGCCCAACCCGATGTGGTGATGGAAACCCTTTCGAAAATGAAAGAAGAAGTTCCGCAGTTAATTCCTTGCCTTTCATCAAACGGCTTGGACATTTTGCCTTACATCGACGACCTCGAAAAGCTGGGTGTGAAGCACGTAACTCTTACCATCAATGGTATAGACACAGAAGTTTTATCGAAAATATACAGTTGGGTTCGCTACGACAAGCGTGTTTACCGCGGCGAAATGGCTGCCACGGTTCTTCACAACAACCAAATGGCTGCACTGGAAGAGTTAGGCCGAAGGAAATTCACCGTTAAAGTAAATACAGTGGTTATTCCGGGCATTAACGACGGCGAAATTGAAAAGATTGCTAAGGTAGCTGCCAGCTTTGGAGCCCACACCATGAATCTGATTCCGATTAAACCAGTGAAAGGAACTCCATTCGAAAACGAGCGTGAACCAAGTCACGACGAGTTGAATGCCTTGAAAGAGATTGTTGCAAAGCACCTGAAACCAATGACCCATTGTGCACGATGTCGTGCCGATGCCGCTGGTTTGTTGGGAAAAGATTTGAGCGACACCGCCGAAATGCTCCGCTATTTTGCCAATCTGAAAGTAGGTCGTGCAGCCATGAACAAGCGGGTAGCAGTGGCCTCCAACGAAGGGATGATGGTGAATATGCACCTTGGTGAAGCACCTTTCTTCTTCATTTTTGAAGAGGAAGAAGATGGTAGTTACAATTTGGTTGAACAACGCACTGCACCTTCGGCAGGCACAGGTGATGAACGTTGGGTACGTTTGGGCGAAATCTTCAGCGATTGCCGCGGATTGTTAGTTGCAGGCATTGGCCCACGTCCATCGAACATCCTTGCCGGAAAGTTTGGTCTCGAGATTATCGAAATGACGGGTTTAATCGAAGAAGGTCTCGATGCCATGTTCAAAGGAAAAGAAGTCCGCTCGCTTACCCGTAAGGACATGCAAAAGTGCGGCGGAAGCTGCTCAGGTCGTGGTCAAGGCTGCGCATAAATAATTAAACACGGAGACACAAAGACACGGAGTTTATAATTAAGGAAAACGACCAGCCGCATCGCGGCGACATATTGGTAGCCCGGGGTTTCAACCCCGGGAAAAGGGATAGGCCCCAAAAACCCGTCCGCGGTAGAATGCTCGCAAAAGCGCAAAACTCCCTTCGGAAGGAATGGAAAAGAATACAGATAAGAGCTAGCCGCATCGCGGCAACCAATTTAATAGCCCGGGGTTTTAACCCCGGGTAAAGGGAATAAACCCTCAAAAACCGTCCGCGGTAGAATGTCCATAAAAGCGCAAATCTCCCTTCGGACGGAATGAAAAACTCCTCCCAACCCATTCAAGCTAAGGGGTAGGGTAGGGTTTCTTTAGAAAAGAAGTTCATTGAAGGAATACAAGATTGGCCTGTAGGAATATAAGATCGGCTTTTAGGAACACAAGATTGACCTTTAGGAATAGAAGATCAGCCTGTAGGGATAGAAGATCGTCCTTTAGGAATACAAGAACGACGTGTAGGAATGCAAATTGACGTGTTTTTAAAGCAAAAAGATACAATATACCTACAATAAATATCAAAATGTAAAATTTTCATCACATCGAAACATCAATAGCCAGGGGTTTTAACCCCTGGAAAAAGAATAAAACCCAAAACCCGTCCGCGGTAGAATACCCGCAAAAGAGGATATCTCCTTTCGGACGGAATGGGAAAGAATATTTGAAATTAGAAAAGAGATAATCAACATGTACCACAATTCCAAAGTCCCCTTTGGGGGATTTAGGGGTAATAAAAATTGAAAGATATGAAAGCACCAGAATTTCACATTTTAGTTTGCAACTCGTACCGGGTTGCTGGCGATGCACAAGGGTATTGCAACAAAAATGGCGCTGCCACTTTAATCCCTTACATCCTCGACGAATGCTCAAGCCGTGGCCTCGACGTAGCCGTTTCTTCTACAGCTTGTTTAAACGTTTGCTCTCAAGGACCCGTAATGGTCATCCATCCCAACAACTGGTGGTTTGGCAAAGTTACAGGCGAAGATGTAGTTGACGAAATCCTCGACGCCCTCGAAGAAGGCGAACCTTGCGAGAAGTATTTGATCAGTGAGTAAAGAATAATGAAACACTAAGGCACAAAGGCACGAAAAAATTATCCCGCAAGCGGAATATAAGAGCACAAAATATTCGTAGTGTTCTTCGTGATAGACCTTCGTGTACTTTGTGGTTTTTAAGAGGAAAATATGAATACCGAAATAAAAATCATCGACACAACCCTTCGCGACGGAGAGCAAGCCCCAGGGGTTTGTTTTCCTCCCGAAATCAAGGTCGAAATACTGAAAATGCTTTTTCATGCCGGTATTCGCGATTTCGAAATCGGTACACCGGCCATTGGTCCCGACGAACAGGAAGCCATTCGGCGCATGTTGGCACTTAACCTCGATGCCAATCTTTCTGTATGGTGTAGGGCAAACATCGACGATTTAACGTTGGCCGCAAACCTGGGTATTAGGCAGGTAAACCTTTCGCTCCCCGTTTCCGACATTCAACTGAAAGCCATAGGTAAAGATCGCAATTGGGTGTTTGCTCAATTAAAAACATGCCTTGAGTTTGCCTCTGAAAACTTCGATTTTGTAACTGTTGGCGCACAAGATGCCTCGCGTGCCGACAAGTGCATGTTGAAAGATTACATCCACTTTGCCATCAGTTTGCCTGTGGTAAAACGCATTCGTTTGGCCGATACCGTTGGCATCCTCAATCCGTTTACTGTTCACGATTTGGTAAGTAAAATGGTTGAGGAGTTCCCTTCCACCGAATTCGAATTTCACGGGCACAATGATTTGGGAATGGCTACGGCAAATACCTTGGCTGCTATTGTGGCTGGGGCAACAGCGGTAAGTTGTACCGTTAACGGACTTGGGGAGCGTAGCGGAAATGCCCCTCTCGAAGAGGTTATTATGGCTCTGGAGTATTCGTGGAGTACAACGCTCAGTATTGAAAAGCCGAAGTTGCAGTATGTTTGCGATTTAATTGCCTCTCTCTCTAAACGAAAAACACCTCTGTCGAAACCTTTTTCGGGCGAAATGTGCTTCACGCACGAATCGGGCATACATACTCGTAGTTTGTTGGTCGATCCGTTGGCCTATCAACCTTTCCATCCCGAAGAAATAGGAAGGGAAATGAAATTTATCTTCGGAAAACATTCGGGCAGCGCGGCCATAAAGGCTTTTTTGAGCCAGCAAAAACTCTTTTACACCGATAGAATGATTGAAATATTGATTGGGGATTTAAAAAATAGCATACGATTTAGCTCATCGGGATATTCCGAGGAATGTATTTTGGAGCTTTATCACCAAAAATTTTCTCGTTGCGTCAATAGCGAGAGTCTGTTTTGTAGCGATTCCGATTGTATTGTTTTGAACTAATGCCACATTAAAATATTAGAAAATGAGCGTAAACTGGAAGAACGAACTAAACGAAGGCCTTCTGTATTCAAAGGCAGCCGAAGGGTTAATGAAGAATAGAAAGGTAGATAACGAAACCCTATACCATGTAATATGTTTGTCGGTCGAGAAATTTCTTGCGTCGCTTGCGGGCATGGTCAACTACATTCCCATGCATTCGGGGCTCACTTTTGTGGCAAGGGAATTGGGAAAGAAAATGGAATTCCCCGAGAATTACTTAAACGAAGTTCGTTTTCTAAACGGTTTTATGACCTATTGCTCCCTCGATTTCGAGCAACCCAAGGTTATTTCCGAAACAGATATCGAAAGAATGATAGTTTTTATGGCCGATTTGAAGAACTTTACAGAGTCAAGGGCAATAAATACACATTGATTTTTTCGAAATACTATCGTTATCACAAAAAATTAACATTGAATCGCCACTGTTATATACAATATAATTATGGCGATTCATTTTTGTTTTTATATTAAAGGCGGTAGCTTTTTGAACCAAAAAAGGCTTAAAAATGTTAATGACATCATAGATTTTCACATAAAATACAAATTTTTTCTTTTTTTTTAAAAAAGATTGCTTAGAAAAGAGTTGGAAAGTAGGATGTTGGACATTTGCAAGAAAAAAACTTTACAAAAAGGTTTGGATGATTCAAAAAAAGGGCATTTCTTTGCACCCGCTTTAGAGATAGAGCGGCGTTCAAATAAAGATATGTAAAGGGGATTTTCCGGTTATACCATCCGGTTTTCGTTTCCTTTTTAATTAAAGACCTGAGTTTTTATTGTAGAGTTATCAGAGATATATCTTCAGGGCCACAATGGATTAAAAAAAAAGGAAAAAAAGATTCGAAAAAGTTTGGAATAAAGGAAATAAAATCTTTACATTTGCACCCGCTTTGAGAAAATCAAGCGGCGCGAGAAGCGCGAGTTCATTGAGGAAATGATAAAAGAACAAGTCAAGCACCGGAAAATAAAAAGTTTCGGAGAGTT
>JAAYAG010000021.1 GCA_012719495.1 Bacteroidales bacterium | reverse complement strand
TGTAAACAGCAATCTTCTGCTTTAAAATCACTTAAAATAACCCGTTATTCCTGCGTGATTTTGCATTGAATCTTACTGTTTACAAGCGGTCTGAACTCAAAAATAAAGTCGAACTCAGGTTAATAATTTAGCACATATTACATTAGTATCCAAAAAGTTCTTCCAGACTTAACTCACGCACCTCACCCAACGACTGTAACGCCTTACGATCGAAATTATCCTTTTTGCCCAAAATAAGATAAGTAAACTTACTTCCTTTAATGTGCTGATCAAAAAATGCAGAAAACTCTTCAATACTCATGTTTTTGGCTGCCTCATATTCATCTTTGCGAATATCATATGCAATACCCCTGTCGTTATTCGAAAGCCATGTCCAAAAAATCCTTTCTTTGGTAATTCTTTCTGAATTAATCTTCCTTATAATTGATTTACGGGAAAGATCATACTGATCTTTAGCCATTGGCATATTGTTCATCAATTGAACCAAGGTTTGGGTCGCAATGGGTAACTTATCGGCCTGGGTGCCAAGATATCCCATCAGGATGTTCCTCCGTCCCGGTTTGTCAGCACAATCATAAGACGAGAATGCCGAATATGCCAAGGCCTTTGATTCCCTGATATCCTGAAATACAACAGACGATAATCCACTTCCGTAATACTCATTATAAATTCGAGCCGGGGCAATTAACTCATTGGCAAACATTTCATTATTCGCCAACAACAAAATATTGGCCTGGTTAATATCGAAATCAACAAGGTATACCAAGCTTTTCGATGGCATTTCTTGTTTAAACTCCTCGGTAGCAGGAACATCAGCTAAGTTATCCTTCAATGCATGATGCTTTTCAATTAGCGCTTCAACAGTTTTTTGATCGGACGGGCCATAGTAAAACACCTTATGTTTCAACCCGGAAATTTTCTTAACCGACTCGACTAACTTCTCTGGATCAATGGATTTAAGTTGCTCTTCTCCAATGATATGCTTTGTTGGATTTTTACTTCCATACACCCCATAACTATTCATGGCGTCCCACAAGATTACCTCCTGATCCGATTTCTCATCAAGCCGTTCTTTGAGTATCCTTCCAACATAATCTGAGTATGCCTTATTGTCGGCTTTAGCATCGGCCAACAGATGCTCAAGTAGTTCAATTCCTTTTTCGAACGAGCTGTTCAAGCCGCGGAGGGTTACAAACGAACGCTCATCTTGAACGGTTACTGAAAGTTCTAACCCATATTTATATAGTTCTTTCTGGAAATCGGAAGGGCTAAAGCGTGTGGTTCCAATAAACTTTAAATAGCCCATGGCAAGATCAAAGACAAGATCGTTCCATTTCCCCTGATCAATAATATAACGAAGAGTAAATAGCTCGTTCGTTTCATTTTTCAAGTAAAAAAACTTGCATCCCGGCTGTATTTCCCGCTGATGAATTTTCGAATCGAAATCGAGAAAAACAGGCTCAACATCAGCTGTTTGACGGGCTAAAAAATCGCGTGAAAAATCCGACTGAAGTTGCCGGTTAATGGGGACAGGGGTAATTTCAGGTTTGTCGACCTTAACTAACTGAGAATTTTGCCCTTGTCGCTTGTTTACAACCACATAATTGTTGGAATATTTTTCGTTGGCAAAACGCACAATATCTTCTTTGGTCAATTTTTCGAGTTTGACATAATAATTCAGCGCCTGTTCGCGCGAAAGCCCATCAATGAATTCGTTCATCAACTCGAATGCCCTGTTCATGTTGCCCTCCTGATTTTTTATACGACTTAACTTAGTATCGTTAATCACAGCTTGAACAAGCCAATCGTCGAATTCTCCTTTTTTAATTTTCTCGAGCTCAGCAAGAAACAAGTTTTTTACATCCTCAAGTGATTGTCCCTGAAGGGGCTCTCCCTGAAATACATGAATGCCATGCTCTTTAAACGCATAAAAATATGTTGATGCCGATAATACTTTTTGCTGCTGAACCAGATCAAGATCGATAAGGCCTGCCTGACTATTACTAAGCAATAAATCGATGAGGGTACAATACATCTGGTCGTCGGTGCCTACCCCACCCGTCCGAAAAGCCAGCATAACATTCTCAGCTTCCGGACCAACCACTTCTTTGACCACTGTGCCATGAAGCGCCTGTAAATCGTATTTTTTGGGTTGCGGTAATTCTCGATATTTGAGATCTCCAAAATATCGGTCTACCAGCTGAATTGTTTTTTCGAAGTCGATATCACCAGACATCGCAATAGCTATATTATTAGGCACATAATAAGTTTCAAAAAACTTCTTTATATTAACCATTGAAGGGTTTTTAATATGATCGGGCAAACCTATAACACTGCGACCGTATGGGTGCCCTGCAAATAATTCAGACATCAATGCATCGAATGCCCGCTCCGAATCCATATCCTGATACATGTTAAACTCTTCATAAACTGTTTCCAACTCGGTATGAAAAAGGCGAAGCACAATGTCATGAAAACGCTCACTTTCGAGTATTGCCCATCTTTCCAGTTCATTAACCGGAACATCATTCATATAGACTGTCGATTCGTACGAGGTACCTGCATTGGTAGATTTTGCACCAATCGCAGACATGAGTTTATCGTACTCGTTAGTAGCCACATAAGTAGCTGCTTGTTGTGAAACCTCATCAATTTCTTTATAAATTTTCATTTTTTGCGACTGATCGGTAGCTGAACGATACTGTTCGAAAAGTTGTTCCAACCGGCTAATCTGTTTACTTTCTTCGCGCCAGTTAACTGTACCCAACTTACTGGTTCCCTTAAACATCATATGTTCGAAATAATGAGCCAAGCCAGTGGTAGAATCAGGGTCGGAAGTTGAACCTGCCCGCACTCCCACCAGACACGAAACCCTTGGTTCATCAACGTTTTGTGTAAGATAAACCTTTAACCCGTTTTTCAAGGTATATACCCTTGTCTTCAACGGGTCGTTTATTACTTGCGAAAATGCATATCCATTCGCATCAATTTGATTATCGGTTTTATATGATTTTTCCTTAGGTGTGCAGGCATTGAATATTACCCCCAAGAAAAAAATTGCACCAAACATGCGTACCCGCATGCCAGTACATAAAGAGTTAGGTGATGATAAGTGTTTCATGGACTATTTTAATTTTTGTGAAACAATAAAAAACACAACGATAAAATTATGAATAATTTACCATTGTGTTATACAATATTATTTTATGATTTTACTGTTTATGAGAGCGAAGTGCAGCGACCACCTCGTTGATACTTATATCATGATCAAAATCGATAATAATATCGGCTTGTTTGTACCAATGATTCCGTTTAGCAAGGGTTTCGTTGATGAAAGCAACAAGTTCTTCTTCAGTTTTACCTTTGATTAACGGCCGTTCGGTCTTCGAGTGCAATAAACGTTCTGCAAGGATTCGGGGCGAACCATTAAGATAAAGCGAAGTGCCAGAGCGTTTTATCTTTACCATGTTGTCAAAAAAGCAGGGTGCACCGCCTCCTGTAGCAACGACAATGTTTTCAAAATCGGCAACCTCGTGCAAGGCTCTTTGTTCTGCCTTTCGAAACCCTTCTTCACCATCGGATACAAAAATTTCGGGGATTGTTTTGTGGTATTTTTCTTCAATAAAAGTATCGAGATCGATAAACGAAAGGTTCAATGCTTTAGCAAGCCCCTTACCCACAGTCGATTTCCCACTCCCCATATATCCTATTAAAAACAAACGCATGTCATGTAGTGTCAAATTAATTTAAAATCTTTATTAATATATCAAATCAAAAATGTGCTTTCCCTTCATCAAAACAAAGTCATCTGGTTAGCATTGTCTTCATCGGGAACATTGCCACGATCAATTTCAAAAGGAATATCCTCAAACGGAAGAGGTTTCTTTTCCTGTTCACTTTCCACTTCTTCCACTTCATCCTCTATTTCTTCATCAACAATCAATGGTTCAATTTCGGTAATTGTTTCAATCTGATACGTTGACAACCTTTTGCCTTTTGCCTTAAACGACTTAATACCAATAAATTCAGACACATCGACACATTCATTTTCCCTCTCACTATTTTTGCCTCCAAAAACCAGTTCAAAACGAGGGTGCCTGAGAGAAGTTACATTCATCAGCTTGTTGTTGCTATTTTCCCCTATGAAATTTTGTGGTTTGTTCGTTTGCGTATCGGCTTCAATCTGAAAGCGTTTCAAATAGTAAAAGCTTTGTTCATTATCCCAGTATACTACAGAGAAGATTTTTTCTGGATCGAATTTTTCAATTACAAGCAAATCGTCGCTAAAATGGTTCGATAAATCAAAATTGTATATTTCAAAATCGCCTGCTTTGGTAATCACCAATAACCGATCTTCACCCATAAATTCGCCAAGATAATTGCCCCGCTTATCAGCATTAAGCCGCTTAACATCAGGGTCGAACCAAATTTTACGACCACCAAGGGTTGATACCCCTTTTTCTTTCAACGCAATTTTGTGCACATCATTTTTAGTCACAAGGTTTCCCATCGACTGTCTGCCTTTTATTGCTAATTCGGCCATATCGAGTTCAAAAACGAGTTTTTTCAAGCGAGGCTTTGGTTTTAGAGTCACCTTTAGCACTTCAGACTCCCCGTTGGGATTGGCACTGAAGTACATAATTTTTGAACCAGCAGTTCCTTGCGTGAGATCATATTCTTTGTCGCGGGTTACACCAGTCACCGAAAAACGTTTCATAAACGTAGCTCCTGCTTTTCCGTCGCGGTACACCACATTATAGATCGTACGGGTATCGTCTTTTTTGAAAACATTTAAGTATTGGATATTTTTCCCAATGAAAGCTTTTTCCGACACTTTGGAAACAAAATAAGTCCCGTCTTTTCTGAAAATGATAACATCATCCATATCAGAACAATCGCAAACATATTCAGCTTTTTTCAAACTTGTGCCCATGAACCCTTCTTCATAGTCGACATAAAGCTTCTCGTTGGCAACAACTACTTTGCTAGCCACAATATTTTCGAAACTTCTGATTTCAGTTTTCCGCTGCCTGTTGGCACCATATTTGGCCTTAATCCGCTCAAAATAAGCGATAGCGTAATCAATAATGTGTTCAATATTTTTTATTATCCCAGCAATTTCATCCTCGATGGCCAGCAAGTTTTCATCGGCTTTTTCTTTGTTGAACTTAAGGATTCGTCCCATTTTAATTTCCATAAGCTTAAGAATGTCCTCGCGGGTTATTTCACGCTTAAACTTAGGTTTCCATGGGGTGAGGCGCATATCGATATGAGCTATAGCCTCGTCCATATTTTTGCTTTCTTCGAACTCCTTGTCTTTGTAGATTCGTTCTTCTATGAAAATCTTTTCGAGCGAGGCAAAATGCCACATCTCTTCAAGTTCTTTCTTTTTGATTTCCAACTCAAGGCGAAGCAATTCAACAGTTTGGTCTGTACTGTGTTTGAGCAGTTCGGTTACGGTAATGAACCGTGGTTTATCGTTCTCGATTACACAAATATTAGGCGATATTGGTATTTCGCAATCAGTAAAAGCATAAAGTGCATCGATAGTTTTATCGCTCGACATGCCAGGAACCAATTGTATGAGTATCTCAACATTAGCCGCAGTGTTATCGTCGATTTTCTTAATTTTTATTTTTCCCTTTTCGTTTGCTTTAATAATCGATTCGATAAGCGAAGATGTTGTTCGTCCAAAAGGCACCTCTGTGATTGACAAAGTTTTATTGTCGACTTTATCGATTTTTGCCCTTACCCGAACCGAACCGCCACGCAAGCCATCGTTATATTTCGACACATCGATAAGCCCTCCCGTGGGAAAATCAGGATAAAGTTCAAAGTCTTCGCCACGCAGGTATGCAATGGAAGCATCGATCAATTCATTAAAATTGTGCGGAAGTGTTTTAGAAGAAAGGCCTACAGCAATTCCCTCAACGCCTTGTGCCAATAAAAGTGGAAATTTAACCGGGAGGGTAACAGGCTCTTTCTTGCGCCCATCGTACGATAATTGCCACTCTGTTGTTTTGGGGTTAAAAACCACATCGAGGGCAAATTTCGAAAGCCTTGCCTCGATATACCTTGGTGCCGCTGCCCCGTCGCCTGTTAAGATGTTACCCCAGTTTCCCTGACACTCGATTAGCAAATCTTTTTGCCCCAACTGCACTAACGCATCTCCGATTGAAGCATCGCCATGAGGGTGGTACTGCATGGTTTGCCCTATAATATTGGCCACCTTGTTGAAACGCCCGTCATCCATCTCTTTCATGGCGTGCATAATGCGCCGTTGAACGGGTTTAAAACCGTCTTCCATGGCCGGAACAGCTCGTTCTAAAATTACGTACGAAGCGTAATCGAGAAACCATGATTGATACATACCCGATAGAGATTTCAACTCGTGCCGTCCTTCACGATGCTCGTCAGTTTTCGGCGTTTCTTCGGGTATTGATGTATTAAATTCGTCGGTATTCATCCTTTTTCTTTCATTGGTCAATTAATATTACAGTTCCTCTTCTACCTCAACACGCAGGTTTTCAATGATAAACTCTTGTCGTTCAGGGGTGTTTTTTCCCATATAATACTCGAGGATCTGCTTTATTGCATCGCCCTTATGTAACGTAACAGGCTCTAATCTAATATCTTCACCAATAAAACCTTTGAATTCGTCGGGAGAAATTTCACCAAGCCCTTTAAAACGGGTTATCTCGGCATTAGCTCCGCACTTTTTAATTGCTGCGAGGCGTTCTTCGTCTGAGTAGCAATAATGGGTTTCCTTTTTATTACGAACCCGGAACAATGGAGTCTGCAGAATGTACACATGTCCCTTCCTAATCAATTCAGGAAAAAATTGGAGGAAGAATGTAAGCAACAGCAGGCGAATATGCATTCCGTCAACATCGGCATCCGTAGCAATAATCACTTTATTGTACCGTAAATCGTCGAGCCCCTCTTCAATGTTAAGAGCTGCTTGCAAAAGGTTAAATTCTTCGTTTTCGTAAACAATTTTTTTAGTCAATCCGAACGAGTTGAGCGGCTTTCCCCTCAAACTAAAAACGGCTTGCGTATTCACGTCACGGCTCTTTGTAATCGACCCGCTTGCTGAATCACCTTCGGTAATGAAAAGGCAGCTATCATCCTTTCGATCATCATTTGAATTGTAATGCATCCGGCAATCGCGAAGTTTGCGGTTGTGAAGGTTTACTTTCTTTGCCCGTTGCTTGGCAAGTTGCTTGATTCCGGAGATTGCTTTACGTTCGCGCTCCGATTCCTGGATACGACGCAACATAGCTTCAGCAATCTCGCTGTTTTTGTGCAGGAAGTTATCGAGTTCTTTTTGCACAAAATTGGCCACGAAGTTTCGTACAGTGGGACCATCGGGGCCAATATCCTTCGAACCAAGTTTGGTCTTGGTTTGTGATTCGAATACAGGTTCTTCTACTTTTATGCTTATGGCAGCAATAATCGAAGCCCTGATATCTGACGAGTCGAAATCTTTTTTATAAAAGTCGCGAAGAGTTTTAACGATAGCTTCCCTGAAGGCCATTAAATGCGTACCCCCCTGAGTTGTATGCTGCCCATTGACAAATGAGTAATAATCTTCGCCATACTGGTTCCCATGAGTTAGTGCAATTTCAATATCTTCGCCTTTGAGATGGATGACCGGATAAATTGGGTCGCTATCCATGTTTTCGTTCAACAAATCGAGCAACCCGTTACGCGACAGAAAACGTTCGCCGTTAAATTCGATCGTTAACCCAGCATTCAGAAAAGTATAATTTTTCATCATCGAGGCTACATAGTCCTTGATGTAGTGGTAATTCCTGAAAATAGTTTCATCGGGCTTAAATGCGACATAAGTGCCATTGCCCTCGTCGCTTGGTTTCACCTTTTCTTCACGGGTAATAATTCCCTTAGAGAATTCGACTTCCTTAACCTCGCCATCACGGAAGGCTTTCAGCAAAAATTGCGACGACAGAGCATTCACCGCCTTAATGCCCACACCATTAAGCCCAACCGACTTTTTAAATGCTTTAGAATCGTACTTGGCCCCAGTATTCATTTTGGAAGTTACATCAACAACCTTTCCAAGGGGAATTCCACGTCCATAGTCACGAATTGAAACTTGCTCATCGGAAACCTTAACCTCAATTTTGCGGCCATTGCCCATCATAAACTCGTCAATAGAATTGTCGATGACCTCTTTAAGCAAGACATAAATACCATCGTCAGATTGAGAACCATCTCCCAATTTACCGATGTACATCCCGGGACGTTTCCGTATATGCTCTTGCCAATCAAGCGTTTTAATTGAGTCTTCAGTATATTGTACCTGCTCTGTCATTAGATTTTATTCAAATTTCCACAAATATACCAAAAACCATTTTCCATGCCGATTTGAAGTTATCAACAATTCTCCACCCCTAATAGTTAATAACTTGTTGCGTTTAAATGATTTTGTTCGCTTTTGCGAGGATCTATATCATTGAATATTTTGAATTAGTACTAGCGAAGAATTTCAACGTGCGAACACTAGAAAAAAAACACCAGTATTTTTAAAAACAAATAGCATTCATTGTTACTGGTTTACTTTTTCAGGCACCTGTAGCATTAAATTATTCGCAAAACTTGAGTACAAGATTTGCTTCAGGCAGATCAAAATGGGAAAACAAATTCTGTTCGGTTCCAGAAAAGATAATTAAACAAGCTGACACTGCGGTTATTCGACATACATGAACAAAAGAATCTTTGTAAGTCGATTATTTTCATTAGGAATAAAAATGTGCTTATCAATTGGAAAACATGACTCATACAATGTTTTTTTTGAAACAAAATTGTAAATTGAATAAAAATAACAAAAAGAGTCATGGAAGATATTTTATATAAATACATGAGCCAGCGCTTCAAAGACAAAATCCCCAATGAAGAAGGGTCATCGCTGGGACCGGTAATAACAGTTTCGCGTGCAGCCGGCTGTTCAACAAGCAAACTTGTTGAAGAACTTACATTTACACTAAACCATAACGGACTAGATGATAAATGGGAAATTATCAATAAAGATATTCTTCGCCATTCAGCAGAGTTGCTCAACCTGCAACCCGAAAAGGTAGAAAGCATTTTCAAAATGAAAAAGCGAAAGCTTTTTGATGAAGTTGTTCAAACATTCATCTCGTCAGATTATCATCTGGAAAAAAAGATGATCAAAACAGTAACCAAGGTAATCCACCAATTTGGAGCTGAAGGCCATAAAATAATCGTAGGCAGGGCAGCCAATATAATTTGTGCCGATATTCCACGAGCTTTACACATAAGAATTGACGCTCCAATACAATGGCAAATAGAACATATCGAAAAGAAGAAAAATTTCACAAAGGAAGAGGCACTCAGTTACATTACCCTTACCGAACAAAACCGTGAAAATTTCAGAAAAACAATCAAAGGCAGTGATCAACTAAACGTTTATGATTTGGTAATTAATCAGGCAACTTTCAATACGGTCGAAATTATATCCATCATAACCAACGCCTTGAGCTTGAAAAACATTTTGTAATAGTACAAAAAAAGAGGCTATAATTATTGGTACAGCCTCTTTTCATTTCAGTAACAAACTAAAAAGAATTACTAGACCGGAGTAAGATCTTTCCATAGGTTTGATAGCATAGCGTGTACCAAAGTCCAGTTCTCAATTTCATCCTGCAACGCTTTCCTCCCCTTCTTATTGATTGCATAATACTTGCGGTGACGTCCATTTTCTGCCATTTTCCACAACGATTTAATTAAACCGTTCTTTTCAAGTTTGTGTAGAACCGGGTAAAGGCTACCTTCCTTCCATTCAATCCGGTTTCCCGACAATTCTTTCACGCTTTGCATGATTTCGTAGCCGTAGCTTTCGCTTTTGTCGAGAATAGAAAGAATGATAGGAATAGCCGATGCACCAACTAATTCCTTTGAAATTTTACTCATAAGCTATTCTTTTATTAAACAAAGTAAAAATAAAAATAATTTCATTTTAATCAAATAAATTAAGCATCCACAGATATTTAATAACAGCAAATTCACGTAGATTGTTTATCATGCAACATAGATAAGTTGCACATTAAAAAGCCAATGTATTGATCGTCTATAAGTTCTCCAAAAGAATTTTGCATGGTAACCATGCCTCTAAAATAAAAATCACGTTATGTAAAATTACATCTCATTCAAAACAAGCAATTCAATCTTTATTACCGAACTAGTGAAAAAATAATATACATTTGCAAAAAAAGCAATAACCATGTTACCAAGATTTTTACTAGCAGACAATTCCCAAGAGTATCCAGAAACCATTTTCATTGTACATAACGAATATCCTCGTTTCATTGTTGAAAGCGATATCGACGATTTTGGAGCCAACCAAGTAATCCATTGGATTGACGATGAGCCAAGCAACGAAACTCTTATCGAACAACTTCTCAACGATGCCGAGAGCTTCATGGAAGAAGAATTCGACAATCAGGAGAACTTGTACGACGAGGAGTTTGGCATAAACTAATCTGCCTGTCGCAACGAAAGCTGGATCCGCTTTCGTACCATATCCAGATCAATTATCTTAACCCTTACATGCTGGTTGAGCTTAACAACTTTGGAAGGGTCATCGATGTATTTGTCGGTCATTTCTGATATGTGAACTAGTCCGTTTTCTTTTATCCCGATGTCGACAAAAGCACCGAAACGGGTAATGTTTGTAATGATTCCAGGCACTGTCATTCCAATTTTCAGGTCTTCCATTGTCTTCAGGTTTTCATCAAATTCGAATGCACTGATTTTCTCTCGCGGATCGAGTCCTGGTTTTGACAATTCTTTCACGATATCGTTCAAGGTTGGCTCACCAATACTGGCTGTAACATACTTTCTTACATCAATTTTCCGAATCAGTTCTTCATTCCCGATAAGAGTCTTTACGTTGCACCCCAGATCAGTAGCAATTCTTTCTACAATGTGATAAGATTCTGGGTGAACTGCCGAATTATCGAGTGGGTTTATTGCCTGGTGAATACGCAAAAAACCTGCCGATTGTTCAAATGCTTTTGCGCCCATACGCGGTACCTTCATTAGCTGTTTGCGCGACTCAAAATTGCCGTTCTCACGACGAAAATCAACAATATTCTGAGCCAGTTGCGGCCCCAAACCCGATATATAATTCAACAAATGTTTACTTGCAGTATTTACATTTACACCGACCATGTTTACACACGATTCTACTACACGATCGAGATTTTCTTGCAGCATTTTCTGGTCAACATCATGCTGGTATTGCCCTACACCTATCGATTTCGGTTCTATTTTCACCAACTCAGCAAGAGGATCCATCAGCCGGCGGCCAATTGAAACAGCGCCTCGCACCGTAACATCGTATTCCGGAAATTCATCACGGGCAACCTTCGATGCAGAATATACCGAAGCCCCATCTTCGTTTACCGAAAAGAGGGTAAGATCCCTATCAAACTTCAAGTATTTGATAAACTGCTCGGTATCTCGACCTGCAGTTCCGTTTCCTATTGCAATAGCTTCAATTTTATAGGCACTTACCAATGTTCCCAGCTTCTTAGCAGACTCGCGCACTTCACGTTGTGGCGGATGCGGATAGATGGTTTCATTGTGCAAAAGATTTCCCTGTTCGTCAAGGCACACCAATTTGCAACCCGATTTGTATCCCGGATCTATGGCCATCACCCTTTTTTGCCCCAAAGGTGCAGCGAGTAACAACTGCCTTAGGTTTTCACCAAACACTTTTATTGCTTCAAGATCTGCGTTTTCTTTCATTGTCTGCATAGTTTCAGTTTCAATAGACGGGGCAATGAGCCGCTTAAAACTATCATGCACAGCTAATTTTACATGATTTTTGCATGATGTGTTTCCACGAAGAAAAATACCATCGAGCCTGCTCACAGCTTCTTCTTCATCTACCGAAACCGTAATTTTAACAAAATCTTCTTTTGATGCACGAAGTATGGCCAATAAGCGATGTGATGGACAACGACTTAGTGGTTCGCTCCAATTAAAGTAGTCTCGATATTTCTGACCATCGGCCTCTTTTCCCTTTACAACTTTCGATTCGATTACAGCACCACGTTTAAACATATAGCGAACCACATCGCGGGCCCGTTGATTTTCGCTGACCCACTCGGCTACAATATCGCGTGCACCTGCCAGGGCATCATCTACCGTATCAACATTCTCGTTCAGAAAGCTTTTCGCTTTCTTTTCAATATCCCATTCAAACTGTCCCATCATAATTTTTGCAAGGGGCTCAAGACCTTTCTCTCGGGCAATGGTAGCTCTTGTTCGTTTCTTGGGTTTGTATGGAAGGTAAATATCTTCGAGTGTAGAAGAATCGTAGGTTTCTTCAATTTGCTTTTGTAATTCGGGAGTAAGTACCCCTTGATCTCCAATGGTTTTCAAGATGGTTTGCTTTCGCTTGCCGAGTTCTACAAAATAATTGTATTCCTTCTGTATCATGGCAATGCTCAGTTCGTCGAGGCTCCCGGTGAGTTCCTTTCTATAACGCGAAATAAAAGGGATTGTGGCTCCTTCGTTAAGCAACATTATTGTGTTCTTCACTTGGTGAAGGCTTATATTCACTTTGGCAGCAACCAACTGATGTATTTTTTCTTCCATCGTAATGATTATTAAAACTTTAATATTGATTGAACAGGTTCCAGACTTTCTTCATTGAAATTTGACAAAGTAACCCCAAGCAGCCGTACTTTTTTTTGCAACGGATATTCTTTCTGAAGAAGCTGAACGGCTTCAAAAATAAACATCTCTTTATCTTCAATGAAATGATCGAAGGTTTTACTGCGAGAAAAAATCTCAAAGTCGTAAAACTTAATTTTTATTGTAATTGTTCTTCCTTCTACATTTTGTTTATTAACTCTGCGCCAAGCCCTTTCTGCGATTGCGACAAAACGGGATTCGATATCAGTCACTTCAAAAATATCGGTTTCAAACGTGCATTCGGCACCAAATGATTTGCTTTCGCGAAAGGGAATCACTTCACGATTGTCGATACCCCGCACAATATCGTAATAATATGCTCCAGCTTTCCCGAAACAACTGACCAGATTTTCGCGGGATAGGGCTTTGAGGTCTTTACCGTTTTTAACCCCCATGGTACTAAAGCGCTGCGCTGAGACCTTTCCCACCCCAAAGAATTTACCAATGGGAAGTTCTTCCAAAAAAGCCAAAGCATTTTCAGGCGGGATAACAAAGAGCCCGTCGGGTTTTTTATAATCGGACGCAACTTTTGCAAGAAACTTATTATACGACACACCCGCTGAAGCAGTTAACGCAGTTTCCTCTTTTATTCGTTTTTTAATTTCAGCAGCAATCAAGGTAGCAGATCTGCCTGCAACATCACAAAAAGTTACATCGAGAAAAGCTTCATCAAGGGAAAGCGGCTCTACCCAATCGGTATATTCGTAAAAAATTGAACGAATTACTTGCGATGCCTCCTGATAAGCTTTACCATTCGACTGAATTACAATAAGATCAGGACACAACGATAAGGCCATAGAGGTAGGCATAGCCGATTTAACACCATATTTGCGAGCTTCATAACTTGCTGTCGCAAGAACACCCCGGCGCGAATTTCCTCCAACAGCCACGGGCTTACCCCTCAATTCGGGATGATCACGCTGCTCAACCGATGCATAAAAAGCATCCATGTCTATATGAATTATTTTACGAATCAAAATGCCAATTAATATTTGTCCAAAAATACAAAATTTGGATATGTCTTTCTAGAAACACGACATCGCAGATAAATCTTATCAAGTATAGAAAAGCAAACCATAATTAACATAGGCGATATGGTATTTTACTTGTAACTGTTTTTGAATTATTAAACTTTTAATAGCTTTAGCCAAAAAAAACAATGCACTCTATTATTAGCTAAAAAACTGAAAATGTGCATTATTCTAATATTAAAATAACGTTCTTTTGTCATGACAAAAAGCTGGTATGTTGTTTACACTCGTTCAAGAGCTGAGAAAAAAGCTTATGCTGAGCTACTTGCTCTCGAAATAGAAGCCTATTTGCCAACCCAACGAAAATTAAGACAGTGGAG
>JAAYAG010000020.1 GCA_012719495.1 Bacteroidales bacterium | reverse complement strand
CACTTGTAAACAGCAATCTTCTGCTTTAAAATCACTTAAAATAACCCGTTATTCCTGCGTGATTTTGCATTGAATCTTACTGTTTACAAGCGGTCTGAACTCAAAAATAAAGTCGAACTCAGGTTATTAAGACGCATTGGAATAAGAACTTCGTTTAGCGGGTATCCTATTTGAACGAGAAGAAGAATTTGTTGTAAATTACAAAGAGACAATATTATTCCGATAACAATCGGAATAATATTCGTGCATTAGTGGCCATTCTATCAAAAAAGCTGTTGTATTTTTCTTCCTTCGAGTTGAGGCTAAATAAAGATTAGTTTGAGTGCAACGGAAATAAGAGGGAGTTGGAGCCAGCTTATTCATACCTTCTAAACTGATTTTCTACCTAAAAATAAATTTCTTCACCAGAACGGAGTTGCCAACAACGGCTTTTGCAAAATAGATTCCTGTAGCAGGTAATTGTATTGATTTTATTTCATTTGCTTTACAGCTGGCAGAATGGCAGATTTTTCCTTCGAACGAGTAGATCCGGATTAAAAAGTCGTTGGGGTTGTCCGATTCTAGCTGGACACATATCTCCTTTGAACCGGAAACCTGCCATACTTTAAACCGGGCTTCGTTAATCAGATCAATTGCCGAAACAGAATCCTGATTTATTTTTTCAATATCTGACAGCGTAACATAGTTACAATTCATTTCGTTTTCTGGCCTGTTGTAATTTATAACGATTACATTATTAACACTGTCGGTAAATTCGTTCACTAATCTTGCAGCATAAAACGTTATACTGTCTTCTGGTGAATAGGCCACATTAATCTTCGATTTATCGCCTCCAAAAGCTTTGATCTGAACTCCGCGTGCTTTCACTTTCTGCAGTAACGGGTATATATCGGCATAAAAATTAGTGGTATCCATCGATCGTGAACTGGCAGCAATTGAATCGGTAAGCCGGGTCTTAAAGTAGTCGCTATTAATCATCCATATAAACCGTGAGTGTAGCAGGATCAAAAATTTTGAGACAGATATTGTATCACATACATTTTTAACCATTTGCAATTGGTCACCCGCAATAAAAGTTCTTTGAAAACCTTCGGCATTAAGTTCGGCATCGAGCACCACAAACGTTACCCCATCGCGATGATACGAATAGTAGCTATCTCTGCCTGTGAATTGCTTTATAAGGTTACGGTTTCCGCTTTGAACATCGTGGTTCCCGAAACCCCAAAGCGTGTTGGGGTTTTTCAGATCGAAAAGTTTATCACAATAGGCTAATGTAGCGCTGTTTTTACTGGTAGAATAGGTTATGTCGCCACCAAGCATTTTCACGTCGAATTTTGAAAAATCAATCTTCTCGATACTCGGATTAACACTTTCGTTTACTCTGTCTTCAGAACGCGGATGTGGAACGAATAAAAATCTCAACATTGAATTGTCTTGTGAAAATAAGTTCAATCCCGACAGTATGAGCAACACAAATAACAAAATTGGTTTCATAACCCATCCTCCTGTTTTATTTTTCCGAAAATAATGGAATATGAAAGTGCCTACAGAAAAAACACTTTCTAACAACAATATTACGATTAATATGCCTTAACAAATCAACCCACTGCTATTAAATTACGAAAAATGAATGTAAAAGGAATACCACACAAAAGAAAAGGCAACCATGATCCTTCACTCACTCTTCTGAGCATAAAGGAAATGAGTGTTTTTTTGTTCGTCTTTCGTTCCTGCACGAATCCTTTCGTGTGTTATCGGCCCTTCAGTAAACCAACCCTTCAGTAACTCAGTCCTTCAGTAACTCAGTAACTCAGTAATTCAATAACTCAATAAATCAGTAACTCAGTAACTCAGTAACTCAGTCCTTCAGTTTATTCAGTCCTTCAGTTTATTCAGTCCTTCAGTTTATTCAGTCCTTCAGTTTATTCAGTCCTTCAGTTTATTCAGTCCTTCAGTAATTCGCTGTCATCCCCAAAGAGAATGCGTTGATGAAATTGATTATATTTGTGAGCTGATTTGCAAGAAACCGTATTGGATTCGACGAACAAATTAGAAAATAACAACCTGAAAACTAGCATTAGTTAGTTTGAATAATATTTTAAACAATATGAAACTCAGATTTATTTTACTTGCTTTAGCCGCATGCGGCACAATGACATCAGGTGCGCAGAACTACACGACTGGTACCCCTACAAATCCCGCGGATTACGGATACCTTAAGGGTTATTTGCCACTAAAGGAATATATTGACTATGAAAAGTATCCTAACTTCAAAGTGGGACTTGCCGTAGGTGGCAACGATTACCTGAACAACAATACCGTTAAGGCTGTTGTAAATGGCTATTTCACCGAGACCGTAACCGGCAATGAAATGAAGATGGCAAGCTGTGTGAGAAATGACGGGTCAATGAATTTCACTACCGTTACCAATTTCGTAAATGCTGCATCGAAAGCCGGTGTAAATATTTACGGACATACGCTGGCATGGCATTCACAGCAGGCTACAGGCTATCTAAACGGCTTAATCAAGGATATGGCTCCGCTGCCTATTGAAGGCAGTGACACAACTGTGTGGATGTCGTTGAAGTCAAAGGACTTTACACAGGAAAAAAGCATCGGCTGGACATCAGACAAAGCAACATATGGCTTTACTACCTCTTTTGTTGGTGACGGTCTTCAGGTGCATACAACAAAGTTGACCGCCAACTTTTGGGATGTTCAATACCAAGTAATGAATAACATTCCGACAGAGAACGGTGTGACCTACCAAATGACCATCACTGTAAAAGGATCAGATTCAGGCATTATCCACAGCAAACTTGGTGACTGGAGCGGCGGACCAACTGCCGAAATACCCTTTACGACTGATTGGAAAGATGTGGTAATCAATTATGAAAGCACTGTCGATAACAGTTTTCTGCTTTTCCAGAACGGAGACTTCCTAGGTGATATCTGGATTAAGAACATCAAGTTTGAAAAGTCCACAGAAGGCAAGAAGGCTACCCGCAGCTGCATAGTGATGGATGCCACGGCAAAGAATACGAATACATGGGATAACCAGTTCTGGATTAAGCTGGGCAGTTTCAATAAAGGCGATACCTACGAGTTCTCTGCCGATGTACGCGCTGACAATGTAGCCAAGGCTTCAACACAAATACATAACACTCCTGGAAGTTACGTACATTATCAGGCAGTTGGTGATGTAAACTTCACATCCGAATGGAAGACAGTAACCAAGACCGGAACATTTGCTGAAACTGGACAGACAATCGCTTTCAACCTCAACGAATTTGCCGGTGCCAACAAGTACTGTTTCGACAATATCAGCTTCAAGGTAAATGGGGAGGAACGCGTAATTAACGGTAGTTTGGATAGTACCGACGTTTCATCTTTTGCATGGAGGCACTACGGCGAGGCATCAGTAGCTGACGCTACAATCACCTCAGACTACGTATACGTTCAACTACCTCAGAGTATCCCATTGTCAGCCGAGGTAAAGCATGACACCCTGGTATATGCAATGGATAGATGGATTGGCGGCATTATGGAAGCCTGCGCTGGTAACGTGAAGGCGTGGGACGTGGTCAACGAGGCTATCTCAGGAGGAGACTCCAATGGTGATGGTGTTTATGAGCTCCAGCATGCCAATGGTGATGACGGCAATTTCTTCTGGCAGGATCACATGGGTGATCTTGAATATACTCGTCAGGCAGTACGTTTGGCTCGTCTACATTATGCCAATTCAATGGCTTCAAATGGGGGTGACGATGGTAAACTGACACTGTTTGTTAATGATTACAACCTGGAAAGTGACTGGGACAACAACGGAAAACTGAAATCGCTGATTAAATGGATAGAATATTGGGAAGCTGACGGTGTAACAAAGATAGACGGCATCGGCTCACAGATGCACATATCGTGTTATATGAATGAGGCAACCCAGAACAGCAAAAAAAGAGCGATTGAAAACAGCTTTAAACTCATGGCGGCAACCGGAAAATGGGTTCGTATCAGTGAATTAGATATGGGTATGGTTGATGCCAGCGGAAAAGACGTTGTAACAGCCAATGTAACAGAAGAAATGCATCAGCGCATGGCCGACCTATACGAATGGATCGTTAAGAAATACCTGGAGATCATTCCCGCTAACCAACAGTGGGGTATCTGCCAGTGGTGTGCTACCGATTCTCCAGCAAACAGCGGATGGCGTGCAAACACTCCTGTTGGATTGTGGACCCTCGACTGGTACCGCAAGCATACTTATGCCGGTTTCGCACGCGGTCTGGGAGCGCAAGACCCAGTAGGTGTTGACATCATTATGTACGATTCAAACAAGCAGGCTCCGTCTCCCTATTACGATCTTTATGGTCGCAATTTAGGTATGGATTTCGATCGGCTCCCCGCAGGTATTTACATCCAAAAAGGCAAAAAGTGCGTGAAGCGCTGATCATCATCTGACCATATAACAATCTGCTTACCTCTCGTTTTAGCCTGGCGGAAACGAGAGGTAAGTTTTTTTGCAGGTGACCATCCCTCGCTCCAGTAAACCCCTTCCGCTTATTATTGGCCCTTCAGTAATTCAGTCCTTCAGTAATTCAGTCCCTCAGCAATTCAGTCCCTCAGTAATTCAGTCCCTCAGTAATTCAGTCCTTCAGTAATTCAGTCCTTCAGTAATTCAGTCCTTCAGTAATTCAGTCCTTCAGCAATTCAGTCCTTCAGCAATTCAGTCCCTCAGTAATTCAGTCCCTCAGTAATTCAGTCCTTCAGCAATTCAGTCCCTCAGTAATTCAGTCCCTCAGTAATTCAAGACTTCCGCACAAATCCTTTCATGTTGACTATTCTAATTCATACAACCCAAATCCTGTAAGGATGCCTGATTTTGTAACAACGGATTTCAATTCGCTGGCAAATACCGTATCGTAACCATCGAGTTCCGAAGGAACGCAACATTTTTAACACCTTTCACATGCTTATTCTCTCTACTCATGCAAATCAATAATCCTATCGAAAAAGGGCTAGTAAACATTAAGTTCGCTAAATGCAACATTTTACTAAATTTGGGAAATAACGATTGTAATCGAAGATTAGCGGAGCTAAATCCGAACCAGCTGGTTAATTTGTTTTCTCCTATCCCTATTCATATACGTCTCCAATTCAGTCATAGTTGGCATCGGCCTGATCGGGATTATAGGTGTTGATGCAATTGTCGGATGAATTTGGAATCATGTCGGCATCATTGTCACCGTTATTTTCATCGCGCAGGCAGTGAACTGAAAATCCGTATCACTAGTGTCCCATTAAAGACGGGACGTTATTAAAGATTAAACAAATTTGGCTCATTAAGCCTAAAACGTTCTTTGTCATTTTGAAATTTAGTTCTATCAAATAGATCTCGAAGATGAGTTTTAAATCAGCTGGAAATCTTTCAACCACCCCTGATGACATATCCCGACCAGCGATGAAATAAAATTGAAGCATTGTGTTTTGTATTATATTTGTATTGATTCAATGAATGAATAGATATTTGAAGCACGACAAAATATAAAAGAAGTCTGATGCTGTCAAAAAAATACCGAAAGATAGCCTGTAAATTAAAGAATTACACCATGAAATCAATCGTATGCTTGCTATTTGCAATTGCTTTATCCCTCTCACTATCGGCACAACCACGTGTTGTTACCGGAACTGTTTCTGTTTTTAAGGATATGCGCCTCTCAAATATTCTTGTTAAGGCCAAAAAAACGGGATCTTCTGTTTTATCCGATTCGTTGGGTAACTTTCAGGTTGTTTGTGAACAGAAAGATGTGTTGGAGTTTAGTGGAAAAACATTCTACAAACTCAAGGTTAAAGTAAAGCCAAGCGATAATTCGGTAAATGTGAACATGCAGTTTATTGCAAAGCCTGAAAATGCAGAGATGGCTGTTGGGTATGGTTACATTTCGAAGGAGAATGCAACCACTGCATATGCCAACCTGACTAATTCGCAAGACGATTTCTGTTCATACAATGACATTTTTGATTTGATTAGTGCAAAATGTGCCGGAGTAAATGTTGGATCTTCAAATGTATTTCCTGGTTCGGAACAGAGTATTTCAATGAGAGGCATAAATTCGATAAATCAGGTTAATCCACTTTACGTTGTTGATGGTGTAACTACATCGCAGATTGCAAACATTGTTCCTTGCAGTGTGAAAAGCATTAGTTTTCTGAAAGATTCGGAAGCTGCTATTTATGGTGCTGCGGGTGGTGGTGGCGTGATACTAATCACTACCAAGACTGGAAAAGATTAATAACCTGAGTTCGATTTTATTTTTAAAGTTCAGATTGGCATAAAACGCTGTTTTACAAAGCAAATTTTTGAGTATTAACGGGCTAAATCGAGGAAATTTAATGCAGGAAAACAGTGTTTTATGCAAAGCTCATTGTCCGCCACTTGTAAACAGCAATCTTCTGCTTTAAAATCACTTAAAATAACCCGTTATTCCTGCGTGATTT
>JAAYAG010000019.1 GCA_012719495.1 Bacteroidales bacterium | reverse complement strand
TTATTTGTGTGTGGAAACTTTGCTAATATACTAATATTTAGATTATTAGCCAAATATCCGTGCTGCTTTTTTTATCTCTTTGTCTTGTTTTTTAACTATTTAGCCTGCTGCGAAACTTGAGTAATTATACAACACAACTTGCTGATTAATTTGTAAATCCTTTTTAGAAGTTAAACAAAGTCGTTTCTACCACTCGTCGTTAAATAAGTTAATGTTGCTGAAATAATCGATAAACGTGGTGTTGAGAATTGTTGCTCCCGACTTTTGAAAAGTTTTTGATACCCCATTTTTATTCAAAACAAAATCTTCTAATAGGTTCACCGGATTTGTGAAGCTAAAGTCTGAACCATTATTGATTAATCGTATTCTGTGGAGTGTTACCCTGTATCTGCCTGGTTTGTATTGAATCAGAACATTTGCTGTGCAATCGTATGCTAAAATGAAATTAGGGGTTTTCGATTTTTTAAAGCCAGCCAAGGCATAGTTTGCCGCTACCTGAGGGAGAACCCCGGAAAAACGATTTTCAATAATTTCATAATCAGTAACTATTCTGTTCTCAATGAGTGAATTAAATAATTCATTCATGCTTTGCTGTGTTGTAAATTCGTGCTGCCAAATAACTGAACCATCTTCCGGGAAAATGAACCCCTGAATTGTTTCTTGTGCTGTTAAAAAAGAACATGCACAAAACAATAAAAACAGTGAAATAATACCCTTTTTCATGGCAATAATTATTGAATTATACTTGAACGATAAAGTTATGAAAATAAGTGAATAAATTGATAATAACTTTACGATTTATACCCAATCAAACAACTGTTCTTATAATTTTGTTTGTTAAGCGTTTACTTTTTTGCGAAGAATTTTGTTGCTTCATTTATCATGCTCTTAGATGGTAGATAAGGTAATAATGTGTTGTCTTTTTTCATAATTCTTTGCAGTATAAGAACTATTATATCTTTGAGTGCACCAATCTTGATAGAAAAAAAGACCACCTTATGGGCAGTCTCTTGATTCTTTACTTATCAATAGATTATTTTTCTTTCAATTGAAAACCAAGGTCTTTGAGTGTGTTTTTAACCTTTGGGCCAATGTTGTTTGCTTGAATGGTGAAACTTGGAAATTCTCTTCGAACAGGATAATCGCCGCGTTGTTTTTCGAAAGCACGCGGATAGAATTTTAACCTGTTGCTGTCTCCTAAAATTGGGTAGGTGAACAATATGGCCTCAGCAATTACTTCCTGATCAGTTTTTCCTGTCCCGTCTATTTCGATAAGGGTTTTTTCGGGTAGCTCAACATTGCTACATTTCCAATTGTCAATTCCAAGCCCGAATTTTTTACTTATTTCCCTTATGCTCATGCTTGTACCATTGGCTTTTCCGTCGCGCGAATACCCGGCAATGTGAGGTGTCGAGATGAAAGTATGTTCCAGCAAATCCAAGTCAATTTCGGGCTCTTTTTCCCAACAGTCGATTATGGCCTCTCTAATTTTACCAAATTTCAAGGCGGTAAGAACCGCATGTGTATCTGCAACTTCGCCACGAGCCGCGTTAATTAGAAAAAAGTCTTGGCTGCACGAATCGATAAATTTCTCATCAATCAGATGAAATGTTTTATCTGCACCTTCGTAGGTTAACGGGGTATGAATCGTTATGATTTCAGCTTTTTCCTGAATTTCTTCTAGTGAAACAAATCCATCGTTCCCTTCATTTCGCTGGCGGGGAGGGTCGTTAACGAGCACGTTCATCCCGATAAGTTGACAATATTTTGCCACTTTCGAGCCAACGTTTCCGGCGCCAATAATGCCAATGGTCATTCCTTCAAGTTTCATTTTCTTCTCGAGTGCCAGTGTATGCAGTCCGGCCATTATATATTGTACTACCGACCAGCTGTTGCAGCCGGGTGCATTTTTCCACTCAATTCCGTTGGCTTCGCACCATTTGGTGTCGATGTGGTCATAGCCAATTGTTGCGGTTGCAATCATTTTTACAGTTGACCCGGCAAGAAGTTCTTCGTTGCATTTTGTTCGGGTACGCGTAATAATTGCATCGGCATCTTTGACAATTTCGGCGGTGGTATCTTTACCCGCAAGATAAATCACTTCGGCAAAAGGCTCCAAGGCTCCTTTTATGTAGGGAATTTTATTGTCGATTATTACTTTCATATGATTCTTATTGTCAGTTTTGTATGTCGAAAAGTTTTGTAGTTGTTCTTGTTGCCTAGCTTATTTTTTTGAAAACACTTTTTCCGGCTATCCACTCATCAATGGCTTTGTCGTTCAATGCGGTGAGCAAACCTTCTTCGATTGTGTTCTCGAAAGCCTGAAGATTGTCTTTTCTGTTTAATCTAAGCCGAGCATGAAATCCTTCGTTCATCATGCGGCCAGCATGTAACGGCATATCGTAAAGCTGTGGGAAAATAGAGTCATCATTGGGTGTTTCCAGATCGGCTTGGCAGCTCTTTACATCTGACGAAAGGTAGATGCGGCAAGCCATTGGGCGGGCTTGGTAGGCGCGACAAAATCCTTGCTCGGGGTGGAGCAGCGGACAGGGTTGTTTGTGCCTTAGACGTTTTTCAAGGGGAAGCTTCGAGGTCACTGAGGCTTTGGCGCTTGCTCGTTGAACAATTGTATCGAGCTGTTGCCCGCTGAACTTGTTTTTCACAAACTGGGCAAGAAAAAAGAGTTCGTAGGGGGTAGCCAACACTGTTTGGTGGCAGCAGTAGGAGCAACCCATTTTACATGCCGAGGGCTTTCCTTCTTTAGACGCTAAGCTTAGGAATTCGTTGTTTAGCTCGTCAATCACTTTGTACAATTGTTTTTGTGCCGCAAACAAATTTTCTTTAGTGAAACCGGCGAATAAAAAGGTGTCACAAAGTTTATATCCGTCATTAAAGAATTGCTCGTCAAGTAATTTTATGTAATTGCCGTGATCTTCCATCTCTTTTTTTATTTGCGAAAATTGAAAATAAAATGAACAGTACAATGTTTTTTGTGCTTTCTTTTTAAGGTATTAGTTAAAATAGCTCACTTGTATGTCGAAACTACCTTCTGGTTCGTTGGTCTCAGTTTTTTCTGCATTGCATTTAAGTTCCCATGTACCCAAAACCCGGTCGAATTTTTTTGTTATCTGGTGTGTGCCAGGCGAAGAAAGTAAGGTGTCATAGAGAACGCGTAACGGTGGAGGAATACGTGTTGTGTCAATGGTGATTTTTATTGTGTCGATAGTGAAATATAAGGTATCAACAGGCTGAAGCATGGAGTCGAATACAATCTGAAAAGTGTCGATACTTATAGCTGTGGTATCGTGAGTAATGGCCAAAGAGTCAGGAGTAGTAGGGGCGGCTGGATATTTCATAGTCAACTGGAAATTCCCTTCAATGATTTTAATTTTTGCTTTTAGTTGGATTTCATCTCCGGGAATTTCTATCCTGAAAGCAAGCGAATCGGCTATTGCTTTGGTGTAAGCTTTGTTAGCATGACTGTGTATTGTTTCGCTTGTTTCGTTACAAGCGGTAAGTAGGCCAAGAATGAGTATCAAACCGGTTATTTTGCGTATCATGGTTTCTTTTTACTGTTCACTGAATGAATTGATCTTAAAGATAATACTAAAAAAACTTTGAAGCCGGGCCGTAAAAATACAAATTTAAACGATTTACTTGCGTTACCAATGGCTCCCTTTAGCATAGTTTCACACTTTTGATTCGTTTTATTTTTCACCAGCCGTACGTTTTTTTGTTTTTTATTTCCCTTTTCGTGATTTGGGCGACCTCTTTTTCCTAATTTTGTTTGACTATGTTTTATGCTGCATTTTTATGGTAGATATTAATACCGTTTCCTTGTCGTCAATTCTTGAAAAAAGGAAAAACGACCGCGATATTTTTCAGGAATTGATGCCTTCAAAAGTGAAGGAAATTTTGTTGGTTGCCACTCGCTACGATGCTTACTCTATTGTTCGCGAAGGGCAATTTTCTGACAAGATATTTGGCGAATACCTGCAGCTTAATCTTTATTCGGCTCCGCGTTTTACCAGTGTGTCAACGCTCTCTGAAGCAGTAGATGTGTTGCGGTCAAAGCATTTCGATCTTATAATAATCATGGCTGGCGTCGATCGCCAATCGCCGATTCTTACCGCAGAAAAACTCTTCGAAGTAAAACCCCGTATTCCTATATTATTGCTTGTCAACAACAATTACGATCTTTCATTTTTTACCAAGGCGGCTGAAAAACTTGACTGTATCGATCGCGTTTTTGTGTGGAATGGCAACACAACCATTTTCCTGGCCATGATAAAATACATTGAAGACAAGAAGAATGTGGCACGGGATATTCAGGTAGGTAATGTACGGGTGATATTATTGGTTGAAGACTCGGTGAAATATTATTCGCGCTATTTGCCAGTGTTATATTCCAATATAATGCTGCAGACACAAAACCTTGTTTCTGATGATTCGGCCGACGAGTTACACATGATACTGAAAATGCGTGCCCGTCCTAAAATATTGTTGGTGAGTAATTTAGAGGAGGCAATTGCATTGGTAGATCGGTATAAAGACAATCTGCTTTGTGTGATCAGCGATGTGAAATTTGCCAAAGAAGGCGACGACAATCACGATTCGGGTATTGAATTGCTTCACTATGTGAAAGCAAACCTTCGTTTTCCGATTCCGTTACTTTTACAATCGCACGATGTTCACAATCTGGTTCTGGCTGAACAAATTGGCGCCGATTTCATCAATAAAAATTCTGATACCCTTTCAAAAGACATATTAAGTTTTATCCATCGCAGGCTTGGGTTTGGCAATTTTGAATTTTTTATGCCCGATGGGACGAAAATCGCTGAAGCTTCTACGTTGCATGAATTTCAGGAGTTGATGAAAAAAATCCCTATCGAGTCGCTCATCTTTCATGGACGGGAAAATGCTTTTTCAACATGGCTTATGGCGCGTGGTGAAATTAATATGGCCGAAAGGCTCAAGGTAACCCAGGTTGATGAGTTCGAACAGAAGCAAGACTTGAGAGAGTTCATCCTTAAGGTCTTCGACAAAATCAGAATGCAGCAACTCAGCGGGCGTATTGTTAATTTTGACCCAGCACTTGTTGCGGGTAACCGGTATATTATTCGGCTTAGTAAAGGCTCACTTGGGGGAAAAGGACGTGGATTGGCTTTTATTTCTAATTTTATTGAAAGTATTGATTTTAAGAAAATTATACCTAAAATAAATATTCGTATCCCGCCAACAGCCATCATTGGCGTACACGAATTCGACGCGTTTATCGAAAGTAACGATTTGTACAATAAAGTAATTGTTGAGCAACACTATGATTCAGTAAACGAATTGTTTATAAAAGGTAAAATAAGTGAGCAGCTCAACGAACGCTTGTTTCAGTATTTGGTGACTATGCGTAATCCATTGGCGGTCAGGTCATCAGGTCTTTTTGAGGATTCGTTGCTGCAGCCTTTCGCGGGGGTTTATAATACTTATATTTTGCCCAACAACAGTCCTGATATAAACATTCGTCTCGAACAATTAAAAGATGCCATCAAATTGGTTTATGCCTCTACTTTTGCTGCCACAGCACGTAACTATTTCAATGCCGTGAACTACAAGGTAGAAGAAGAAAAAATGGCTGTAATTATTCAAGAAGCAGTAGGTGAGCATTTTGGAAATTTGTTTTTCCCTCATATTAGTGGAGTTGCACAGTCGTTTAACTATTATCCGGTTTCGTATATGGAGCCGTCTGACGGATATTCGGTAGCTTGTGTGGGCTTTGGTATGTATGTGGTTGGGGGCGAGAAATCCTTTCGCTTTTGTCCGCGTTACCCTTCAATCAATCCGGGCGGGGTAAAGGATCTTTTGCGCGATACTCAAACTGAGTTATATGCCCTCAATTTGGAACATTCTCATTTTGATCTGAAAAATGAAGGTGAGTTGGCTGCAATAAAGAAGTTAAAGGTTAAAGAAATAGACAAAAATGGAACGATGAACTTTTGTCTTTCGACCTACGACTACGAGAATGATTGTTTAGTTCCAGGAGTAGCTTTAAAGGGGCCAAGGGTTGTAGATTTTGCCAACATACTGAAATATAGTTCGATCCCTTTGGCCGATTCACTCCATCTATTATTGCGTATTTTTCGCGAAGCTATGGGAGCGCCGGTAGAAATGGAATATGCAGTAGACCTTTCCCCTGCACCTGAAAATGGGTTGCCAACATTGTATCTGCTTCAGATAAAGCCGCTTATTCGTCGTGAGGAAGCTAATGAGGTGGTCATTGACAAGGGTAACCCAAACGACTCTCTCCTATATGCTACTCGGGGTATGGGAAACGGAGTTATTGATCATTTGCGCGATGTGATATATGTTGATGTTGCCGGCTTTGACCGGACGCGCACAAAAGAAATTGCTGCAGAACTGGCACAGTTCAACGAAATGCTGGTTAACGAAGGTAAAGAGTATATTTTGATTGGACCAGGGCGTTGGGGCACTCGCGACCCGTTTACTGGGATACCGGTAACATGGTCGCAAATTTCGAATGCCCGTGTTATTGTTGAAATGGGGCTCGAAGATTTTCCCCTTGATGCTTCGTTGGGGTCTCATTTTTTTCACAATGTAACGTCAATGAATGTGGGCTATTTCTCTGTTCCTTTTAATTCTAATGAAGCTTATATTAATATTGAAGAGCTAAAGAAATTTCCCGTGGTGCGTCGTACCAATTTTCTGCGCCATGTGCGCTTTCCGCGTCCGGTTTCAGTGCTTATGGATGGAAAGCAGCGGGTAGCTTTGATTAAATTGCCTGATTAGTTGTTTATTTTCTGACGCTTTTTCCCTGCACCTGACTTTATTGTTTGTAGTTTGATGGCTTTATTCCTTTAAAGACAAAATTTGTTGTGCATTGAATACTTGTGGGTTGTTAATGTTTTTCATTTATATTTTGAAGAAGCTGATAAGCCTGCGAAACACTTTTAACTTTTTCGAATGACATACTGAGCTTGTCTTTTTCTTCTTTCATTTTGCACTTTTCAGGGTTGCGCTGTAGCCATAACAAAATTTCCGAAAAGGTGGGCGATTGGTAATATGGCGATTGTTGATTGGCAATGAAGTGGCATATCATTTTCCCATTTTTCAGGATAATACGCTCCATGCCTAAATCAATCGCTATCCACCTTAGCCGAACCACCTGAAGCAACTGTTGTGCGGGGTCGGGTATTTTTCCAAAGCGGTCGGTGAGCATGTTCTCGTAGCGCGACAGTTCTTCTTCATTTTCAATATTATCCAGCTCGCGGTACAACGACATCCGTTCCGAAATGCTGTTTACATAGCTTTCAGGCAGGCGCATTTCCATGTCGGTTTCTACATTACAGTCGGTTACAAAACGGGTATTTAAAAATGCCTTAGCAGCTTTGTCAGAATCGCGTTGGGCAAAAACATCCCTGAATTCTTCTTGTTTGAGCTCTTGAACAGCCTCGTCGAGAATGCGGTGATAGGTTTCGAAACCTATGTCGGCAATAAACCCGCTTTGTTCTCCTCCCAGCAAGTTTCCGGCTCCGCGTATGTCAAGGTCGCGCATGGCAATATTGAACCCGCTTCCCAGTTCCGAAAATTCTTCTATGGCCCTTAGTCTTCGTTGGGCTTCCTGTGTGAGGGTGTTCATTGGGGGGGACAGCAGATAGCAGAATGCTTTCTTGTTCGAGCGGCCTACTCGCCCTCGCAGCTGGTGAAGATCACTCAGTCCAAAGCTTTGTGCATGGTTAATTATAATGGTATTGGCATTCGGAATGTCGAGTCCCGATTCAATGATTGTTGTGGCTATCAGTACATCGTATTCGCCATTGATGAAATCGAGCATTATTTTTTCAAGTTTTTCACCATCCATCTGGCCATGTCCAACAATGGTCTTCACATCGGGGCATGCACGGCGCACAAACGCTTCAATTTCGTGAATATTCTGTACCCTGTTATGGATGAAAAAGACTTGTCCGCCTCGGTCTACTTCATAGTTTATGGCTTCGCGAATGATTGCTTCGTTAAATCCATGTATTTCTGTCACAATGGGATAACGGTTTGGTGGCGGGGTTTGAATTATAGAAAGGTCGCGCGCGCCCATAAGCGAGAATTGCAATGTACGGGGTATCGGCGTAGCCGTAAGGGTCAGCGTATCGACATTAATTTTCAGTTGTTTCAGCTTTTCTTTTACCGAGACGCCAAATTTCTGTTCTTCGTCAACAATTAGCAATCCCAGATCTTTGAATTTAACATCCTTGCCAACCAGCCGGTGGGTACCAATCACTATGTCAATTTTCCCTTCGGAAAGTTCTTTCAGGGTTTTAGCGGTGTCGGCACTGTTGCGTAAGCGGCTTATGTATCCAATTTTTACCGGAAAGTCTTTTAGTCTTTCGGAAAATGTTTTGTAATGTTGAAATGCCAATATGGTGGTGGGTACTAGTACTGCAACTTGTTTACTGTCGGTCGCTGCTTTAAAGGCTGCACGAATGGCCACTTCGGTTTTACCGAAGCCAACGTCGCCACAAACCAACCGGTCCATGGGCATCAGTCGTTCCATATCTTCTTTAACAGCTTGTGTGGCTTTTAGTTGGTCAGGAGTATCTTCGTAAATAAATGAGGCTTCCAATTCCTGCTGTAAATAAGTGTCGGCCGAAAATGCAAACCCACGTTCTTTAAGGCGTTCGGCATAAAGTGCGATGAGTTCTTTGGCAATGTCTTTAACCTTACTCTTGGCACGGGCTTTTATCTTTTGCCAAGCTCCGGTGCCTAACTTGTTCAGGTTCGGCTCTGTGCCATCTTTGCCTTTGTATTTTGAGATGCGGTGAAGCGAGTGCAAGCTCACTAGTAGAGAATCGTTGTCTTTGTATACCAATCGAATAGCTTCCTGGGTTTTTCCATTGACCTCGGTTTTTACAAGGCCGGCAAATTTTCCAATGCCATGATCGATGTGCACCACATAATCGCCTTGGTGCAGTTTGTTCAGTTCTTTAATTGTGATCGACTCGCGGGCTTGCTGCTTGGTTTGCATTTTATACCGGTGGTACCGCTCAAACAATTGGTGGTCGGTATAAAAAGCTATTTTCAGTTCGCGATCGATAAACCCTTCATTGATGGTGAAATTCAGAGGGGTAAACCGAACATTTAAAGCCTTGTCGTCAAAAATGGCTTGTAAACGTTCAATTTGTTTTTCGTTGTTCGATAAGATGAAATTCTGGTATCCGTTCGACCAGTTAAGTTTTAGCTCTTGTGCTAATAAATCGAAATTTTTGTTGAACCGGGGTTGGGGTACTGTACCGAACTGCACAATATGGAATTCTTTGGGGTGATGAGAAGTCCCCAATTCTATGAAATGAAAAGCTTTTGATTGCGCAAAAAATGTTGTTCCGTCAATCAGCAATTCAGGCGAAGGAACTTCTTCGGCATTTTCACTGCTTTGGGAACCCAAAAAGAAACTTTCGGTTTCATTGTATATTTTGTCGATCTCAAATCGGGCATATTCTGAATCTTTAAATACTAATACATAGTCTGTTGGAATGTAATTTGTTATTTCTATCCTTTTTTCTTCTTTTATCGACTGCTGAATGTTGGGAATAATGGCTATCGACGAAAGTCGTTGGGATGAAAGCTGAGTATCGATTGAGAAATTGCGGATCGATTCCACTTCGTTTCCAAAGAAATCGATTCTGAAAGGCTCATCTGACGCATAGGAAAAGATATCGGTAATGCCACCGCGGACAGAATATTGTCCGGGTTCGTAAACAAAATCAACCCGTTCGAAGCCATATTCGGCAAGGACATCGCTAATAAATTCCGGCGAAAGTTTATCTCCAACCGATATTTTCAACGTGTTCGAAATCAATGCTTCTCTTGAAATGACTTTTTCAGCGAGGGCATCGGGGTATGTAACCACAACACATCGCTGGTTTTCTGAAATTCTATTAAGTGCTTCAGTCCGCTTAATAATACTCTCGTGATCTGGCTTTCCGTATCGTGCAGCACGTTTATACGACGAAGGAAAATACACAACATTTTCTTCGGAGAGCATTAGTGAAAGGTCGTCGTAAAAATAGGCCGACTCTTCGCGATCGTTCAAACAAAAAAGGATAGGCCGGTTTATTTTATCAAAAAGAGCAGCAATGATGAATGCCGCAGCCGAACCAACAACTCCTTTGAGTTGAATGGTGGCTGGTTTATCGGAAGAAAGCAATTGCCTGATTTCGGTAACTCCCTGATGATCGCCATATATAGAGTAAATAACGTGTGGTGTCATAATAGGGCGCAAATATAATTAAGCTAAAGTCCAAATCCCAGCTTAGAGCGCAAAAACAGAAAGCTATATTCGACCGTTTTGTAAAATGAATGAACGCTGATTTTTTTGTTTGCAAATAATTTATGATTTCTGAGCCAAGACTCTACTTTGTAAAAAAAATCATTGTATTTTAACATCGATTTTACATCGAAATTAGAAATTGTATTTCTTGACATGATTAAATCATGGGTACACTATTACTAAAGTTTAGATAATTGCATATTTACGTATGACTTGTCATGTCTTTATTGTTGTAATTTTTAAGTATTTTGGTTAAAAATAAGAGGGGGGGATTCTATTATTCAAACCGCACATTAAAAAAAATGAGTTGAAAGTTATATTTTCAGTTTATTTTAATCATTCTTTGTTTGGGTTCTAGCAGGAATATTCTTATTTTAACTTTTTTTTAAGAACAAAAATTTAGGTTTTTCCTAAAATATTCAGGATTAAAAGATTCATAAAATGGCAGATTCAATTGACCAACTTAGGGAAAGTTTTGTTGAAGAGACCCGAGATCTGATCAATGAGCTGGAAGATATTCTTCTTTCTCTTGAGAGTGAGGCAGTTAGTTCTGACTTGATTGACCAGATTTTTCGAAGCGTACACACTATAAAAGGGAGTGGTGGGATGTTAGGTTTCGATAAAGTATTGGCAGTTACCCACGATCTCGAAGACATATATGACAGGGTTCGTAGTCATGAAATAGAGTTTACAATGGCTCTGCGAGAGATTTCTCTTGAAACTATCGATATTTTGAAAGTTCTGCTTTCAACCCGGGAGCAGCTGAATAATCAAGATCAAGTTCGTTTTGCCGATTTGTGTCATAAAATACACCTTTTCGACATTGGGGGTAATGACCAGCAAGGAGAAAAGAAAACTGAAATACCTGTTTCAACAACTATTTCCAGATCGGTAATTACTTATTTTATTGAGTTTGATCCAGCAAAGAACCTTAGCGAATCACTGAGCCACCCTGAATTGCTTTTCAGTGAGTTATCCCTTATGGGAAACTGTTTGGCTTTTGTAAAAAAAGGGAAGGATGTAGTGTTAAACAAGTTTTCAGGAAACGATAGGTTGGCTTCTTGGAGGGTGGTTTTGGCATCTCGTTTCGACTTAGCTTCTATTGAAGATATTTTTGAATGGGTAAAGAAAGAAGCAACATTCATTGTAACTGATATAGTTCGTGGCGATGTTCTTGCTGTGCCCGAAGCCCGTGCTGAGCTTGAGAAAATGAAAGATAAAATTTTTAAAAGCAGCGCTGCCGAGGTTAAAGAGATACTTGACAACTACCAAAGCGAAATTGTCGAAGAAGCAGAAGATCGTAAAGATTCGGGGACAAATAAATCAGATGCGCAACAGGCTTCTGGCGATTCCATCAAAAGTATCAGGGTTTCGACTGATAAGATTGACAACCTGCTTAATCTTGTTAGTGAAATGGTAACTCTTCAGGCTCGGTTAAATCTTATCGCCAATCAACTGGGCGACAATGAATTAATTGCTGTTGCTGAAAAGTATGGAACCTTTTCGAAACAATTGCGGGACAATGCGTTCACAATATCCTTGGTTCCATTTGGAATTACCATGACAAGATATAAACGTTTGGTTCACGATCTTGCAGACCAAATGGGTAAACAAATTGAGTTTGTTACCGAAGGCGAAGATACCGTACTCGATAAGAAAATAATCGAACAACTTACCGATCCTATTATGCATATATTGCGTAACTCGGCCGACCATGGAATTGAAACCACAGAAAAACGCATTGCAGCAGGGAAAAGTGAACTTGGAAAAATAACCATGAAGATTTATCACCAAAGTAATAATGTGATAATCAAAATTATGGACGATGGTCAGGGAATCGATCCTGAGGAAATCCGTAAAGTAGCTATCCGAAAGAAAGTGATTAAAAAGGATGATATACTTTCTTACGATGAACTCATCAATCTTGTGTTCCTTCCTGGTTTTTCTTCAGCAAAAACCGTTTCGAATGTCTCAGGGCGTGGGGTCGGGCTCGACGTGGTGAAGAAAAATATATCTGATATACGTGGTAATATCAGTATTGAAACAGAAGTTGGAAAGGGAACAATTTTTACTATAAAATTACCACTTACCCTTTCCATTATCGATGGATTACAAGTGAAAATTGACAATCGTGACTTTATAATTCCGTTGATACAGGTTTCAAAGATCTACACTCTATCGGAAGATATGAAACATATAGGGTTGAACCAGATGTTGGTTCTCGAAGGAGCTCAAGTTCCATATTTCGATTTACGAGAAGATTTTGATCTCGGCGGAACGCCACCTGAAAGACAGGAGATTGTATTGGTTGGATATGAAAATGAGCGGGTAGCCCTCATTGTTGATATGGTTGTAGGAGAAAACCAAACAGTTCTTAAATCCTTAGGACGCCATTATCAAAATCAGGATTTCATCTCGGGAGGGACAATACTTGGAGATGGCTCAGTAGCTTTAGTGCTCGATGTAAATAAAATTGTAACAGTATTTTCAAAGTATAAAAAATAGATAAAATGGAAGAGTTATTTGAAACATATCTGACATTTTCGCTGGGCAATGAAAACTTTGCCATTAATGTTAATCATGTAGAAAAAATATTGGAATTTCAGCCAATTACCGAAGTGCCTAAAGCTCCCGATTATATGTTGGGGGTCTTCAATATGCGTGGAGAAGTGGTACCGTTAGTTGATACCCGGGTGAAATTTGGCATGGAGAAAACCGAAATCACCTCATCAACATGTATCCTGGTAATAACGATCGATAACAGTGGCGAGAAGTTAAAGCTTGGTGCACTGGTCGACAGTGTTAATGAAGTGATAAAGTATTACAACAGTGACTTAATTGCTTTACCTACTGTTGGGAAACAAAATAAAGCAGAGTTTTTGAATGGGGTAATCAAGCACAATGAAAAGTTCATCCTTTTAGTAAATGCTGATAAAATTTTCTCCGTTGATGAAATTGTTGAACTTAGGGCTGAGAATTTTGATCTAGAAAACCTTTAACTAACTCATTTACCTTATGAAGTCAAAAAGGCTGGTGTTGAACATATCTGCCAAATTAATGGGCGGGGCGGCAATTTTTTTTATTGCATTTATTATATTGTTAATTATTGTTGCCTCTGGATCGGCAAAAATTGGAAAACAAAGTTTAGTCTATTACGGGCAACGAATTCAAATTGAAGATTTTATAAATAGAGTTCTTGATGAATTGAATCCGTTGAATGGCGAACTCCTTACAATTTCATCGAAGCTTGGCGAAAATGAGACGGAAAATTACCGATTAAATACGCTAGCATTGCAGCAACTTATTGAAAAACAAAAAAGTATAGAAGGGTATAGTCAGATGCCTGCTTTTTTTACGAAATATGTTTCTGAAATTTCGACTCAACTTTCTTTGCTTTCTTCGCGCACTTTGACTTCAAAAAGTGACATTGTTGAAGCAAGTAATGATTTAAATAAGCTATCGTTATTGGTCGGTTCAATTCTGAGTGAAGACTTAGCAAGTGCGGGCAGTTTTGGCATTTCTATGCAAGATGCACAAAACCAAGTACGATTGCGACTGATAGTTCTCGGGACTATTATGTTTGCTTTAGCACTGATAGTATACATCATTATAATTCAATCCATTCGTACTAGTGTGCAAAAAACATTACATTTTGCCGATAAAATTGCACAGGGCGACCTTACCGCTTTGTCAGAAGTGAATTCCAGCGATGAAATAGGGCAAATCAATCAATCTTTAACATTGCTCAAAACTAAGCTATTCGAAGTATTACAGTCCATTAAGGATATTTCGCTTAGCATTGCCGAGGCTAGTAATGAATTTAGTGCTGGTTCCCAGCTTATTTCAGGAGGTGCAAGTGCTCAGGCCTCGTCATCTCAGGAAATATCAGCTGCCATGGAACAAATTTCTGAAGTTATTAAGCAATCGGCTGAAAACGCTAACGAAACAGGCCGTATTGCAAGAAATGCATTCGATGGAATTCAAATTGGGGCAGAACATGTTGAGTCAGCTTTGGCAGTAATTGAAGATATTGCACAGAAAAATTCAATAATTGGTGAGATTTCTTACCAGACAAAAATTCTTTCAATAAATGCTTCAGTAGAAGCATCTCGTGCAGCCGAAGTGGGACGAGGTTTTGCTGTTGTTGCAGAAGAGGTCAAGAGATTGGCCGAATCAACTCAACATTCAGCTTCAGAAATAAAATTTGTATCTAAGAAAGGGGTTGATCTTGCCCGGAAATCGGCTAACGAACTTCGTTCATTAGTTGCTGAATTCCAGCGGACAACTGAATTGGTAGATGAAATCGCAGAGGCTAGTAATGATCATATTAGTACTATAATTCAAATTAATTCCTCGCTTCAAGAGCTTAATAACATTACCCAGCAAAATGCATCTTCGGCAGAAGAACTTGCAGCCAGTTCAAGCGAATTGGTCAAATTGACAGAACAACTGGATACACTTATTTCTTATTTTTCTCTCGAAGAAAAAGAGATAGAAGACTCCTCTGCCAATGTCGAGAATAAGAGAAGTGAACAAACGACTTCTGCTAAAGAGATAGATCGTTTGGTATCATTGAGCTTTTTGGAAGAACAAAAAAACTCATCGGATGATGGTTCTGGAACATTTATCTATTTAGGCGGTAACAAGAAAGATCCCGAAATAAATGCGGAAAAGGAAGAAGAACCAGTTTTGGCTTCCATGATTGAGACGATAGATCAGTCAAATCTTATAAACGAAATGCCAATTATGCAAGCAGAAGAGAATAAAAATGCTGGTCATCAAAAAAAATCGGGAACAGATAAGCACAAATCAATAAGCAAAGGAGTACGCATAAATTTAAGCGATAATGATGATCTTGACAGTCAGTTTGAAAAAATGAAATAATATTGATAAATGGACCACACAAGTAATGTTGACATATATAGCCAAAAACTCTCTGACGAAGAATTTCGCAGAATTCAGCGCTTTATGCTCGACACATTGGGAATTAAGCTTGCTCCTATAAAAATTGTGATGGTCAATTCTCGTTTGATTAAACGACTCAAAAGTACTGGTATTGGCAACTTTAAGGACTACCTTGATTATGCCCTTTCATCTGAAGGTCGTGTCAATGGAGAATTTGAGTGTATGATCGACGAACTTACTACGCATAAAACAGATTTTTTTAGAGAGCCAGAACATTTTGTTTTTTTACGCGAGCAAGTTTTGCCGAATTTTGTTTCCGATAGATATGCGCCTTTCAAAATATGGAGTGCAGGGTGCTCAACAGGCGAAGAGCCTTATACTATGGGAATGGTACTCAATGAGTATCAATTAGCAAATCCGTCGTTTGACTTTACAATTTTTGCTACTGATATAAGCAATGCTTCTGTAATGAGAGGGGTAAGGGCAATCTACAATAAAGATTCATTGTCGGGAGTCGATAAAAACCTTATTCGGAAATATTTTTTGGTTAGTAGAGATACTACAGAAAATAAAGTGCGTGTAGTTAAACAGTTGAGGGAAAAAATTCATTTCTCGATTTTAAATTTGGTTGATGATTATTTCTTTCAAAATGGTTCACTTGATGTGATTTTTTGTCGTAATACATTGATTTATTTCGATGATGTTTCGAAAAGACAAGTTGTTGGAAAGTTAATTGAAAAATTAAAACCCGGAGGATATTTGTATGTAGGGTTGTCGGAAACCGTTTCTCAATTTTCGACAGCAATAAAGCAGGTTAGCCCAAGTGTTTATGTTAAATTGAATTAGGAAATGGATAAAAAGCAGTTAAAGGTTTTGTTGATTGAAGATCAGCAGAAAAATGCGACAGAGATAAAGAACGGGTTGATTGCACTTGGCTTCGATGTGGCCGTTTCTGGTTCTGTCGATCGTGGGCTATGCCGCGCAAAAGCCTACCGTTTCGATATGTTCGTTGTGAATTGTGGCGAAGACGGGAAAGACGGTTTTAATTTTGTATCGGCCTTAAAAAAGGAGACAGATTATACTAACAACCAATTTATTTTCACAATAAACCCAAAAGTGAAAGTTGATATCAGATTACGAAAATTTACTCAGCCTTTTGATATTCTGCGTTTGCCATGTGATGTTAATGAACTCGCTATAAGGGTAGATAAAGTCCTGAATCAACCCCCTCAAGTTGAAGATAAACCAGCTAAGGGAAAAAGGACTGAAGAAAGTCAGCGCAAGGTGGGCGGAAAGGTGCTGTTGGTTGAGGATAATCCGCTAAATCAGAAGGTATTGGGGATGTTTATTACGAAGCTTGGATTTGGATATGATATAGCCTCAAACGGCCAACTGGCAGTCGACTTGTGCAAAAAAGAAAAATATTCATACATATTAATGGATATTTATATGCCAGGCATGGATGGTCCCGAAGCAACAATGAAAATTCGCGATGATGAAGAGACAACCGGTAACCGAGCAAAAATTATTGCTATAACAGCCAATGAATCAGAAGAGAGTGTGAAACGTTGTTACGATTCGGGAATGGATGACTACTTGGTCAAGCCGTTTACACTTGAGATTTTAAAGGAAAAATTGGTATAAAAGGCTGACACATTGGACCGGATAAAGTACCTCAAACAAGGAGAACTTGCCATCGTTTCGGGCGAAATGAAGGTCTTTACCATTTTGGGTTCTTGTATTGCTGTAGTTTTATGGGATTCGGGCTCAGGAATTGGAGGCGTAAACCACTTTTTATTACCGTATTGGAACAATAAGGGGGCGCCTGATGTTCGGTATGGAGACATTGCTATTACCGAATTGCATGATAAAGTTATTTTGGCAGGGGCTGTTAAGAGGAGGTTGACTGCCAAAATTTTTGGCGGAGCTAGTATGTTAAAATTCGACAATGCAGTTTTTAATGTAGGACAACGAAACATTGAAGTCGCGAAACAAAAATTAATTGAGTTGAATGTTCCTATTGTTCAGGAGGTTATTGGAGGAAATCTTGGGAGGAAAATTTTATTTAATCCTTTAGATGGAGAAGTAAAGGTTGATATGATTCAGAATATAAAATTTTAAATCTGTGAGGAAATGGGCGCAGAAGCGGATGGTAAGAAAATTAAAGTGTTGGTTATTGACGATTCAATAATATTTCGTCGGGTACTTGCCACAGCTGTTGAGGGAGACAGCAGGTTGGAATTGATTGGTACTGCAGCTGATGCATTCAAAGCTGTTGAGGTCATAGAAAAAATCGTTCCCGATGTTATTACCCTCGACATTGAAATGCCCATGATGGATGGGCTGACTTTTCTTCAAAAGCTAATGAGGCAGCATCCAATTCCAGTTATTATTGTCTCAAGCATAACCCAGGGCAATAAGGAAATATGTCTCGACGCTTACCATAAAGGTGCGATCGATATTATCAACAAACCAACAAACCTGAAGTCTAATACTAATCTGTACGATTTTTACTCTTTCGTATGTGAGAAAATTGTTGGAGCTTCGCAAGCAAATGTAAGGCAGAAGCAAAAGCTTCTTTTTGACCTTGAAAATATGCACAGCGACCACCAGACTCAGGTCATTTCTACTTTCGATGAAATTATTGCAATTGGGGCTTCAGCGGGTGGCACTACTGCTATTGAGTATATCTTGCGCAGGCTGCCAAAAGATATGCCTGGAATTGTTATAACCCAACATATGCCCCAGGGATTTACCAAGCTTTTTGCCAATAGGCTAAACGATTTGTGCGATTTAGAAGTTCTTGAAGCTAAAGATAATGATATGATTATTCCTGGAAGAGTGCTTATTGCCCCTGGGAATAAACATCTTGTTATCAGTGGTAATATGCGTGTTCTTAAAGTAAATACTGTTGATTCCGAGCCAGTTAATCGTCATAGGCCCTCGGTCGATGTGATGTTCGACTCTGTTGCCGCAATAGCCAAGAATAAGGCCACTGGGGTATTACTTACCGGCATGGGAGCCGATGGTGCAAAAGGATTACTGAACATGAAGAATGCAGGAGCTCATACATTGGTTCAGGACAAAGCATCGTGTGTGGTTTATGGAATGCCATATCAGGCTTTCCTGCTCAATGCTCATGAAAAAGAGTTGGGGCTAAACCAGATTCCCGATTATTTAATAAGCCGGTATCATAAATGATCCTATTTATCTGTTGAATCGCAGCCTTTCGCCCTTATTCGTTTCATAGAATTGACCATTCTGGTATACTAAGGTACCGTTTACGAATGTGTGAGTTACACTATGTCTGAATGTAATCCCTTCGAAGGGCGACCATTGGCATTTATAAAAAATATTATTTGGCGTTACAACCCAACGGTCTTGTGGGTTAACCAAAACAAGATCTGCTTTATACCCTTCCCTGATAAACCCACGTTTCTCTATATTGAATAGTAATGCCGGGAAATGGCACATTTTTTCCACTACTTTTTCATAGCTGAAAACTCCCTGAGATACAAGTTCAAGCATGGCAACCAAAGAATGCTGAACTAATGGTCCTCCTGAAGGTGATTTAAAATAAGAATTCCCTTTTTCTTCTATGGTATGCGGGGCGTGGTCGGTGGCAACAATATCTATAATATTTGAATTTATAGCATCGCGAAGAGCTAACTTATCTTTTTCTGATTTTATTGCCGGATTCCACTTTATTTTTGTTCCAAATGTACTGTAATCGCGATCGTCGAACCAGAGATGGTGTATACAAACTTCATTAGTAATCCTCTTATTTTGAGGTAGTCCCGATGAAAATAGCCCCATTTCTTTAGCTGTTGAAAGGTGCAGGGCATGAAGCCTTGTATTGTATTTTGTTGCCAACTCAATAGCTTTTGCAGTTGATTGGTAGCAAGCTTCTTCGCTCCGGATTTTTGGGTGTATCTCGATAGGTATCAATTCTCCATACTTGTTCCTGTATTCTTCAATGTTAGCCTTTATTACCGATTCCTCTTCATTGTGGGTAGCTACAATCATATGGGCATTTTTGAAAAGAGTTTCGAGGCCTTCGCCTTCAACAAGCATATTGCCGGTCGATGACCCCATGAAACATTTTATGCCACAAACCGTTGTTGGGTCGGCTTTTAATACTTCTTTTATATTGTCGTTTGTGGCTCCAATATAAAATGAATAGTTTGCCAGCGATACTTGTGCTGCGCGGTTATATTTTTCTTCAAGAAGTTGAACTGTCGTTGTTTGTGGTATTGTGTTGGGCATTTCCATGTATGATGTAACTCCTCCGGCAACACAGGCTTTGGCTTCGGTATATATTTCGCCTTTGTGGATTAAACCTGGTTCGCGAAAATGAACCTGATCGTCAATTACACCGGGCAAAAGAAGTTGCCCGCTTGCATCAATAGTAATGTCTGCTTTTATTTGGTCGTTATTACCCAATATGCTGGCAATAAGATCGTTTTCGATGAGCACAGAACCGGTGAAAGTCCTGCCTTCATTGACTATTGTTATATTTTTTATTAAAGTCTTCATTGCAGTTATTTTGACTGGTATAAAAAAAGCTCCCTGGGGAGCTGTTCAAGTATTTTTTTAATTAAAAATACTCCTTAATTTCATTTTAATAACACCAAAAAATGCTTCGCTGAAAATGCCCCCACTCATTTTTGAGGTTCCCTTCTGTCTGTCGATGAATATGATAGGAATTTCAACTACTTTGAACCCATGTTTCCATGATGTGAATTTCATTTCGATCTGGAACCCGTAACCTTTCATGCGAATATTGTTCAAGTCGAGAGCTTTTAGTACGCGCGAAGTATAGCAAACAAACCCGGCGGTTGAGTCGTGTACTTTCATGCCGGTAATTATACGCACATATTTTGATGCAAAATATGACATTAAGACTCTTTTAAGTGGCCAGTTAACTACGTTTATACCAGAAACATAGCGAGACCCAATTGCTAAATCTGCTCCTTGAAGGCATGCTTCGCGTAAACGGATAAGGTCGTCGGGGTTGTGTGAGAAGTCAGCATCCATTTCGAAGATATATTCATATCCGTTTTCTATTGACCATTGAAATCCCCTGATATAGGCGGTTCCAAGCCCCATTTTTCCGGGGCGTTCAATTAGATGAAGTTTTTCAGGGAATTCGGTCATCAATGTTTTTACAATAGCTGCTGTACCGTCGGGCGAATTATCGTCGATTACGAGGATGTGAAATTGCACAGGAAGATTGAAAACATAACGAATTATGCTTTCGATATTTTCCTTCTCCTTGTATGTGGGTATAATTATTACACTATCTTTCATCGTACCTTCTCTTTTTTTGATCTTAAACAAAAATACTATTTTCTTGCTTATTTTACCTATGTAACTTTTTTTTAGGACAAATTGATTGTCGGCCAATTTGTAAAGCACAGGGAATCAGTTGCTAATTTCCAGGAATGCTAGTTTGTATTGAGATTCTTATGCAGCATTTCTTTTGTAGAATGTCTTTTTAAATAACTCTCATAATTGGTTTCTCCCGGAGAACAAAACTTTCGTTACTTTTGCGTCTTAAAATATTGAATTACAGTTATGGTGAAAATTGGAAAAACATCTACTCTTGAGATAATTAAATTTACCGATCAAGGAGCATATCTCGATGGGGGGCCTTATGGTGAAATATTGCTGCCAAACCGCTATGTACCTGCTAATTGTGCCGAAGGCGATGATGTTGATGTTTTTGTTCATTTCGACTCTGAAGATCGTATAGTTGCTTCAACCGATTTTCCTGCGGTTATGGTTGATCAGTTTGGTTATTTGCAGGTTGTTGGCGTGAGTTCGTTTGGCGCTTTTCTCGATTGGGGTTTGCCCAAAGATTTATTTGTGCCTTTTCGTGAGCAGACTGTCAAAATGGAGAAAGGGAAGTGGTATGTTGTACGTGTTTATGTTGATAATGTTACAGGCCGAATTGCGGCTTCTGCTAAATATAAAAAGTTTCTAACTCAGGATGGAGTTGATTTTCAGGAAGGAGATGAGGTAGATTTAATGATTGCAAATCGTACCGACCTTGGTTACGATGCGATTATCAATCAGTTACACTTGGGCATAATTTATTCAAATGAAGTTTTCAAGCCGATTCGTTCTGGGGATAAGATGGTAGGCTACGTAAAAAAAATTCGAGAGGATGGGAAAATTGACCTTCGGCTGGAGCGCGACGGATATCAGCGTGTTGATGATGTTACTGAAGTAATTCTATTAAAACTTCGGAGTAGTGAACATTTATTTCTGCCTTTTTCTGATCATTCTGATGCAGAGGACATTAAAGAATCTTTTGGGATGAGCAAGAAGACGTTCAAAAAAGCTATTGGCGCATTATATAAGCAAAAGCTGATTTCTATTGAACCAGAAGGGATTCGATTAGCAGCAAAATGACATAAAAAAAGAAAGGATAGAAATGTTTCTATCCTCTTCTCCAACTAACTAATCTAACTAAACCTAAAACTTATGAAAAATAAACCTGATACAAATGTATGTTATTAAACATGTATTGTCAAAAAAAGTTTGAAAAAATTTGTTGGTTTCGAAAATTTTTACTTTAAGTTAACGTTGGGCTACGAAAGTGTAAATAATATAGCCCTTTTGTTGTGCGGGGGCAGATTCACTTCGGTTGAATATGGTGCGCATAGCTGCAGTTTTGGCATACGAAAGAATTTGTTCATTGTGTAAATTTTGTATAACAGGCTCTGCTTTAATTACTTTGCCTGAACGATCAACTAGAATATCTACTTTTACTTTTCCTCCATATTCTGAAAGATAAACAGGAATAGGCAGCTTCACATGATGCCTGTTCTCAAGGAAATATTCGATGTTGCTTTCTCCTGTATAAAGATTGTTTTTTATGTCTTCGGGCTTCACTTCGGGAGCATCTGGCATTTTTAGGTCATCGATTGTTGGTATTTCTTTTTTCAATTGACGGCTTACGTCTTTAAGAAGGTTTTGTGCTTCGGCAATTTCTTGTTCATATTGATTGTCGGATGCTTTGTTTGACTGGGTTTGGGCGGTTCTGGAGCTTCTGTTCGATGCAATATTGGTTTGAAGTTGTCCTGCCAGGGGAGGTTGTGAAGTTTTGTCAATCCGTTCTTCGGGGAGTTCTGGTTCGGGAATAATCTGGCTAAAGTCGATAAGTATTTCGCTTTCTGTATGTGGTGTGTTAATTGATAATTCTTTGAAGAACAAGCTTGTGAATACAATAATATGCAAAGACAATGTGATAATTATCCCGTTGATGTTTTCTTTGTATATTTTAATGAAACGGCTCATGGAGCAAATATATAAAAAGGATAGGGTAGCGGGATGAAATAAAAAAAGCTTTTACTTATTTTTTATTGTAAAAGCTTTAGATGCAGAAGCTCATCTTCAACATTCTTGAGGAGTTTTTTGTTATCCTGTTCCATTTTGTTTTGTTCTACATTTGCTATGAGCTTCTTTCGAATCCAGTTTAACTCCTCAATTTTTTCATAGAATTCTTTTCTTCCCATAATAAAATTGAATTAATTACAACAAAGAAACAATTTAAAACGGGAAAGTTTGCTTTCTATAGGTTTATATTTTATTAAATAATTGTTAACCCCATCATTTATTTGAAAATACATGTTGGTTATTCTTAGTTAATGTTCTAATCGATAAAGTGTTCCTGCATTCTTTTAACCTCTTTTATTTTGTTTTGTCTGCTCCTGAATAATCCGTAAATAATGATTAAAAGAATAGGTAGCAGAAAGTTGAAGTATTTAAGAAATGTCTTTTTCCCATCTTCTATCTGGTCGAGCGGGCGGTTGGTAACACCTTTCGTGCGCAGTTCAATTAGTCCGGTGTCGTCTGATAACCAGTCTATTGAATTTACCATTAGGTTTACATTGTCGGGGGTAAGTTGCCGGGCTTGCTGGCCTTGACCGTTAATTGCAAAATCTCCGTCACCAATGACTATCATTTTTGCTTCTTCATTTCCAGACAACATGCCTTCAAACGATGCGGCAACAACCTGTTTGGGCGATGTAAAATCGGTGTTGCCCCATTTCTTTTGAATGTCGAAAACAATAGGTGGCGACATCAATCCGCTTTTTTCTGAGGAGAATGCCAATGGACTGTATTTCATTGTAGTATCGCCGACATATTGTATGGGGCTGGCAAATTGAAGAAGAACAGTTTCAAGGCCTTTACTCACCGGGTGGTCTGAAAACGTTTTTATTAAAGGCAAAAATGGGAACGAAAGCTGTGTGGTTATTGAGAATACCCCTTGTTGCTGACGTACTGAAACACTACCACAGCTTGCATCAATAATAAATTGATTGTCAACTATAATACCTTTATTTTTTAGCCATGTTTCAATGCCTGTGTAGTTTTCGTCCCCAGTAGCATTGTTGAGGTTGCCTGTAACCCGGTTCAAAGCAAGGTACAAGTTTCCGCCTTGTGCAAGATAATTGTCTAGCACAAGCAATTCACCATCGGAAAGAGTATCGGCTGGTGAAACAAGGATTAAGGACTTGTATTTTTTTAGGTTTCCTATTTCAGATAGGTTGGTATTTTCTATGGTGTACATTACATCAAGTGCCTGCATGGCTTGTTGCATGGTTTGCAACGAAGGTTCGCCATGGCCGGTTATGTAACCCAATGTTGGTTTGTTAGTTGTAGTGAGTTTCTTTATGGCCGATGAGAGCGAGTATTCCATTGATGTACCGGGTAAAATGATGGGGATTACTTCTTTTTTGTCGCCATATTTTACCAATGCCGAAAGGTAAATTTTCTTCTGGACTGCTTGATCTTTTTCCCGAACATTGATGATTTGTGGGGCTATTCCATATTTCGAAATTTCTTGTTCAACTTTATCATCATCGTTCGGATTCACAAATTCGAAAGCAAATTTTCCTTTGGCAAGGTTTGAATATTCAACCAGCAAATCGTTGAAATCGTTTCGGGTTTGCATAATTGCAGGTGGCAGATCTTTCGTGAAATAAGCGGTTACCGTAACCGGGTTATCTAATCCTTTTACTATATTTTTTGTAGCTTTACTAAGGGTATAGCGCTTGTCGCTGGTGAAGTCAATCCTGAAAAAATAACGGCTCGATACAATGTTTACTAGGAAAACAATTCCAATAATCAGGACAACAAAAAGTGTGATAGAATTTCTTTTTTTCATGGTCGCAGCTATTAGTTATGTTTTGACAAAACCATTTTTGAACCAAAAAGGCCAAGAAAAATAATCGATGCAAAATAAATGACGTCTTTCGAGTCAATTACTCCCCTGGCAACCGATTCAAAATGAGTCGACATACTTAGGTAGTGCAATGTATGTCCCATAAATCCGGGAGTTGCCGACGAGAGAACATCAAAAATAATATGGAAAAAAATGCCGATAGCCAAGGCCAATAAATAGGCTGTAATTTGGTTATTCGACAGGCAACTGGTTAATATCCCAATGCTTATATAGGCTGCACTCATGAAAATGAGGCCAAAATAGCCGAGTAAAATTGCCCCGTGGTCAACATTCCCAAGGTTTGCTACAGTTATATAGTAACCTAAAGTCAGGGCAAGGGCAACAATGATAAGGAGCAATGTGGCAACAAATTTCCCTGCAATAATCTCTTCTTCTTTAATGGGTTTGGTAAGTAACATTTCAATTGTTCCGGTCTTTTTTTCTTCGGCAATCATTCTCATGGTAAGTGCCGGAATAAAAAAGAAAAGGGTCCAATAGGCAATGCCGAAGAAAGATTGAAGGCTGGCTTGGTTTACAAAGAAAATGTCTGAACCTTGTATCCATGTAAAAAAACCGCTGATTCCAAGGAAAAGAATTATAATAATATAGGCCATCAGCGAGTCGAAAAACGAACTAAGTTCTCTTTTTGCAATTATCCATATCGGTTTCATAACGAAAGAATGAAGTTTGTATCCTAATTAGTTGTTACTTCCCTGAAAACATCTTCCAATTTGGTTTCAACTGGGGTTAATTGTCCAATATACCAGCCCCTAGATGCACATAGAGAAAAAATATTTTTAGCTGATTTCATCCCTTTGAGGCTTTGAACTTCGAACAGCTGCTGTTCGGAATTAATCAGATCAACAAGAGCCACACTTTCAATGTTTTGAAGTGCTCTGAAGATTTCATTCACTTCTCCTTCTTTGATCTGTATTTTCAGTATTTCATCGCCTTGGGCTTGTTTTCTCAGTTCTTCAGATGTGCCGTCGGCTACAATTTTTCCTTTGTTTATAATGATAATGCGGTCGCAGGTAGCTTCAACTTCAGCCAGGATATGCGAACTCAAAATGACTGTTTTTTCCCTGCCTATTCTCCGGATCAACTCCCTGATCTCGACAATTTGGTTTGGGTCGAGTCCTGTGGTTGGCTCATCCAGAATTAGGATTTTAGGGTCGTGAATCATAGCCTGAGCCAGACCAACACGTTGCTTATAGCCTTTTGATAATTCCCTGATTTTTTTATGTTTCTCGTTTTTAAGTCCGCAAACCTGAATCATTTCCCATAAGCGGTCTTTGATCTTTTCTTTAGGAACGTTTTGTAGTTCAGCGGCGAACTTTAGGTAATCGATTACAGCCATATCGGCATAAAGAGGGTTGTTTTCAGGCAGATAACCAATATTTTTTTTCACTGCTGACGGGTTCTGTAAAACAGATAATCCACCCACCTTTATATCCCCGCTATCGGGGGACAGGTAACAGGTTATGGCTTTCATTGTGGTTGTTTTTCCAGCGCCATTTGGACCCAGAAACCCCAGGATTTCACCGGTCTTTACTTCAAATGAAATATTATCGACCGCTTTCTGATAGTCATAAATCTTTGTTAGGTTTTCAAGTTTTATGTCCATTTTCTTCCTTATTTTTGAGCACCCGAAAATAAAAATTTGAACCTTGTTGGGAAACCATTTTTTCTTGTTTTAACACTATTTAACGACATGCAATTTTATAACTATGTAATTATGTTGGGCTACTTTTATTCAAGTCTCAAATATGGAGAGAAGTAGATTTTATATTTCAGAGAAAAAAAAATGTTTATTAAGCAAAAATGACAGGTAAAATGTTTTATTTTAGTAAAAATTAAGTTTTCTATACGTATATTGCATTAACAAAAAAACTAAGGCTTATTTAACAGGAATTTGTTGGAAGAATCTAGAGAGAAAAAAAACAATTCTTTTGCGAAATTTAAAATATACCGTTAAATTGTTGGTATAAGTGATTGTTATAATGGAAGTGGTAAAGATGAAATGTCATATTTATATAATACTCTTATTTTTAGTTATTTACTCGTGTAGCTCAAAGAAGTTGACAGACGATAAAGTTGGCATACCGGAAGCGCCTGTCACTGAGTTTTTCGCATTTGATTCAAGCCAATTATCTATCGAAGGTGATATTCAACCGTTCAATTCGCAAATTACGATTGATACATTGGGCGAAAATCTGCTTTTGTTGAATCTTACGTTATATACCGACTTCCCTTCAGCGTTGCCGTCGTTTGCTTTTAAAATTAAATATCCCAGAAATTTAATCGGTTCACTTTGGAGTTCACGTACATGGTCTAGTAATTCGTATATCAACATACCAAACTACTCCAGGTTACAGTCTGACGTTAGCGTAGTGAGTGGAATTGGGGCTACCGACAATAACGTGATAACCTTGGCTACTTACGATAATTTTGCAAGTCGATACACGGGGCTTGATGTTCAGCGCGAAAAGGATTCTATTACATTTGTTATGAATTTCTTTAATACATCTTCACCCGATGCTGAATTACTGGAATTTAAGGTGCAGGTACTTGTGGATATGCGCTCCGGACAATACTCAAAATCAATTCGGGAGTCGATGCAATGGCGTCTTGACCAAGAGAATAATTCAGCCATAACGAAAATCGACCAAACGATGTTGCCTGTTTATTCATTGTGGTATCCCATGGAAAGGAATATTCCTCTCGAAAACATTACTCATTATTTCGATTCCATTTCGTCGATGGGGTTCCGTTCTGTTTTATTTGATGACGGATGGCAAAATGTTGTTCGTTTCGACGTGAAGCCTGGCGGAGATTGGGATCCTGAAGAAAATTCAATTGTAAAGGAATTCATGGATAAAGCCCACGAAAAGAATATGAAAGTTGCTTTATGGTACACTAAGCCTTTCGTTGGCGCACATAAGTATATCTTTGAAAAGTTCGATGGCAAATATTTACAATACATTACCTCGAGTCAGCCAATTCTTGATATTCGCTATCCTGATGTTCGGGATTATTTGACCAATGTATATTCTGATGTTGTAAAAAGCTGGGGGGTTGATGGTATATGGTTCGACTTCCTGAATGGATATTATCCCGATGAACACATTATTGTAACTGATGATAAAGGGCGAGATTTCGTTTCAGTTAGAAAGTCTCTCGATTCTTTACGGTTAAAAATGCGTTCCGAAATTGAAACAATTAATCCTGAAATTTCTATTAACCAAAGTTTTCCTTCGGTAGGACCATTGCATACATCAAACACAAAAACAATTAACGGATTTCTTGGAACTACAGTACTTCAGGATGTTCGTGAAAAGATGGTTAACAACCGGTTAATGTATGGAGAATATTCTCCTTTTATGGAAGTTATGGGTGTTCATCCTAAAGACCCAGCTGTTGATGTAGCACTAAAATTCCACTCCATACTTTTTGGGTCGCCTTACATCTCATATTTTTCATATACTTTACCTGAAAAACTTAAAGAGACACTTAGTTTTTGGATTAAATATTGGAAAACAAATTCAACGTATCTCCTTGAAAGTGATTTCGAAGCATACGATCCTGTTCATCGGTATACCATTTTAAAAGCAGGGAACGAAAAAAAGCAAATTATTGCCTTTTATGCCCGGGTTGAATCTTTCGATCTTCAATCTTTTAATTTTGAAATGGCAGACTTAATTAACTCTAGCGATTATCCCTACCTAGCTGTTCGTGGAACACCCAAAGGAAAGGTTGACTACATAATCCACGATTATTCAGGAAAGTACTTAAGCCGTGGTTCTCTTAAATTCAAACGAGGTGTGGCTGTGCTTGAAGTTCCTATTGGTGGGTTTGCCCGTTTGATTGTTAAATAATGATCTTCTTCATGAGAAGAAACAAACTAGTTGCATTTCACCCTTATTTGTGCATCGTCTTAGTGCCTTTGGTGGCTCTTATATTCATGTTTTCTTCGTGCAAAACAACAAAAATAGAAGCAAGAAAATCGATCAGTTTGGTTGAAAAAGCAAAAAGTGCAATTCTCTCAGGAGATTACTTAGAAGCAGAAAATCTGATTTTAAAAGCAATTCAGTCTGACTCAACAGCTATTACACCTTATTTGCTTCTTTCCGATATAAGCGAAGAATTAAAAAAAACAGAACAGCAAAAATTTGCTCTTCATAAGGCACTTAGTATCGATTCTTTATATTATAAGGCTGCTTATAAGTTGTTGGGTGGGCTATATTTTACAGAAGGCAATTACAAAGAAGCTCTTAATTTTTACTTATTTTATCAACCTTATGCGAAGGCTGGAGATTCTTCTTTTGTTAATAACAGGATTAACTCGGCACGTTTTTCTATTCAATCGATAGCCGAAAACCGGCAGGTACTTATTGATAAACCCGGAGAAATTATTAACACCAGCAGGCAAGAATATTGGCCTGGAATTTCGACTAACGACTCAGCATTATATTTTACGCGTTTACTAACCAATGACATGAATATGCCTTACGAAAGGATTTTTGTTGCAGAATTGGGCTCTGATGGATGGGAACTTCCTGAAGAATTATCAATTTCTGATGATCAAGCAACAAATATTGGTACAGTATGCATTTCGGCCGATGGTAAGTGGCTTTTTTTTACGGCTTGTGGGTTAAAAAATGGATTTGGAAGTTGCGATATCTATTACGCTCGGCGGAAAGATAATCGTTGGATTGAGCCCCGAAATGCCGGGGCAGTTATTAATACTTCGGCATGGGAAGCTCAGCCTTCAGTTTCTTCAGACAACCGATTTTTGTACTTTGCATCAAACCGGTCGGGTGGGCAAGGGGGCATGGACATTTGGTGTTGCGAAATGACAGAAATGAAAGATGGGTATTTTTTCTTTTCGAAACCGCAAAATCTTGGTAGAAAAGTAAACACACCGGCAAATGATTTTTCGCCCTTTATACATGCTGATGGGAAAACGTTGTATTATTCTTCGGAAGGAAAATACGGGTTCGGTGGGAGCGACATCTATGTATCACGGTATTTGGATGGTGGATGGAGCGAAGCTGAAAACCTTGGATATCCCATTAATTCAAGATTTAACGATGATGGGTTGGCGGTTTCTCCTTCGGCAAAGACGGCTTTTTTTGCATCAAACAGAGAAGGCTCAATTGGAGGATCGAAAGACCTTTTCCGACTTCATTTACCCGAAATATTTAAACCGAATGTTACCGGATATATAAAAGGCTTTGTCTATGATTCAGAATCGGGGGAAAGGCTTGAGGCTGACATTGAAATTACCTTAATTGAAACAGGAAGTACTCACAAGGTTACTTCTTCGTTGACAGAGGGGTTTATTACAACTGTTAATGCGGGGGAGATGTATGCCATGCACGTACGCAAAGATGGATATCTTTTTTATTCCCGGCATTTTGATTTAAAACAGGCAGCAGAATTTCATCAAGCCGAACAGTTCGACATAAATCTTGAGCCGGTTAAGCAGGGAGGCATTTTTGTGCTTAATAATGTTTTTTTCGATTTTAACTCAGATGTTTTGAAGCCCGAATCAGAATTTGAGCTAAAAAAACTTACAAATTTCCTTCGTGATAATATTGGTATATCAATCGAAATATCAGGACATACCGATAATACCGGGAGTGTAGACTATAATGTTAACTTATCTGAACGCAGGGCAAAAGCTATTGTTAACTATTTGTCGGCATTCATTGATCCTGAACGGCTTTTATACCGTGGATACGGGTCTTCGCGTCCGATTGCAGATAACGAAACTGAAGCTGGCCGGGCTAAAAACCGTCGTTGCGAGATTAAAATTCTTTCAAAATAAGATTCCTATTCTGATGGTTGTTCCAAAGTGACAAGGTCGCGAATCACAACCGATGCGATATGGCAGCCGAACAACGGGGGCATATACGAGATTGTGCCAACAGTAGATTTTTTATTGGTACCCTCTTCCAATCTTATAGCTTTTTCATCTACTTCCTCGGGTGAGAACACAACTTTAACCCCTTTCTTGATTCCTAATTTTGAGAGACGTTTCCTAAGCATCCGGGCGAGATTGCAGTTATATGATTTCGAAATGTCGCTCGATTTAACCAGTTCGGGGTTAAATTTTCCTCCTGAACCCATTGAACTCACTATTCTTAGCCCTTTTTGAACTGAATGGTAAATAAGAAATGTTTTTGGGGCTAACGTGTCGATCGCATCGACAACATAATCAAAGTTGCCGTCAAGTATCTCAATCATTCGTTCGTCGCGAATATATTCATCGACAATTGTTAGTTCAATATCCGGATTTATGTCTTTTAGCCGTTCTGCCATGACTGAAGTTTTGCGTTTTTCCAAATTACTGTGTAATGCTGGAAGTTGTCTGTTGATATTTGTGAGTTCTACATTATCGCCATCAACTATGGTTAATTGGCCAATTCCGGCCCGGCAAAGCATTTCGGCTGCATAAGCACCCACCCCTCCAAGGCCAACAACCAGTATATGAGCCGATTTCAGTTTCTCAATATTTTGGGGGCCTATAAGAAGTTCTGTTCTATCTAACCAGTTCATCACCAATGAATTTTCTGAAATTATTTTTTGTAATCCTGCTCAATTCTTCAACCGAAACCTGCCGAATTGTCGCGGCACGAAGATATATATCGCTGATTGAAAAATTACTATCATCGGTTTCGAAAAATATTTTTTCAGGAGCAATTGTTTTTAGCAATTCAATTGATTTTGAATCATCGTTGAAAATGCTTTTTCCAAAAGAAAAATAGGTGTCGAAGGTGCTGAATTGCATGATGACTTGCTCATTCCCAATAAATCCATGTATCAATACTTTGTTTTCGAATTGATGCATTTTTAATAGTTGAAGAAGGTCAGAATACGATTTTACTGCGTGGAGTATCAATGGTTTTTTATACTCTTTTGCAATTTCAAGCTGTGTCTCGAAAGCCAGGATCTGTTCATCCCAGTTATTCCCCTTCTTCCTATCGAGACCGCATTCTCCTACAGCAACGAAATTCTTGTAAGAAGCTAGTCTTTTAAACTCACTTTTGCATTCATCTGCTGAAAAACCATTTAGATGCCAAGGATGCCAACCTGCCGAAAAGTACTGAGCTGAGGGAATCTCGTTGAGAGGCAAATCATAGTTGTGAATGGCAAGTTGCTCCCATTCAATGTTTACATGATGCGTATGTATGTCAACATATTCTTCCATTAAAAGTATCGCTTCAGTGCTACAAATATCCCGTTTTTTTAGTTTTATCCTTCTTAAAGAGACTGTTTATATAATTGATTGTTCATTTATGTCTTTTCAACGTTGAACCGGGAATATGATATTTTGTTTATTTAATCAGTACTTAAGTGTTTTACTAAGCTTAAAAAACTGACAAATGCTGGTTGTTTTATCTTATGAAAAGAAGTAATTTTTGCAAAAAAAAGGATACTGGTTGCTAGAATAAAAGTGATAGGATTAATATGGAAAAAATAGGTAAACTCGAAGATATTTTTAACGGATTAAAGTCTAAACCAGTGAAAAGTATGGTTGTAGCCAATGGGGTCGATAGTCATTCTATTGAAGCTGTTGGAGAGGCTGTTCGGCGTGGTTGGATAAAAGGTATATTAACCGGTAATCGGAAGATTATTGAAGAGCAATGTTTGTTGGCAGGATTTGAATCCCATATATTTGAAATTATCGATTGCCCCGATGAAGATGACGCGGCGAGAATGGCCGTAGAACTTGCGTCTAAAGGGAAAGCTGACATACTAATGAAAGGGCTTATTAGTACCGATAGATTTATGAAAGCTTTGCTTGATAAAACGGTTGGCTTGCTGCCTAAAGGTAATTTACTAACGCATATTACGGTAATGCAAACCCCTGGTTATGATAAATTGTTAATAGTTAGTGATGTTGCAATAATTCCCTTGCCAACGGTAGAACAAAAAGCCATCATAGTTCAATACCTTATTTCAACTGCACACCGGATTGGAATAGAAAAACCATTGGTAGCTTTTGTTGCTGCCACCGAGCAGGTTATATCAAAGATGCCAGCAACAACCGATGCCGTGCTATTGAAGCAGCGTTGGCTAAATGGTGATTTTCCGGGGTCGGTTTGCGATGGACCAATGGGGTTGGATCTTGCATTAGACAAAGAAGCTGCTGAAATAAAGAATTTTAACTCGCCAGTTGCCGGAAATGCCGATTGCTTGCTTTTTCCGAATATCGAATCAGGCAATGTTTTTTATAAAGCGAATACTAAACTGTTTAATGCGTCAATTGCTGCCATGTTGGTTGGAGCATCTGTTCCTGTGGTTCTTTCATCGAGGGGCGATAGTGTTGAAACAAAGCTAAACTCTATAGCTTTAGCTGCTGTAGTGTGTTAATACCGAATCTTATGAGTGCGCCTAAAGTATTGGTAATCAATCCAGGTTCTACATCGACAAAAATTGCTGTATATCAGAACGAAACATGCCTCTTCGAGCAAACCATTAAACATTACCTAGATGAGTTGGTCCTCTATCCGACAATTCTTTCTCAGCTTGAATTTCGGTACGATTTGATTGTTGGAAATCTTGAAATTGCCGGTATTTCACTCAACGATATCAGTATCGTTATGGGGAGAGGAGGCCTGACCTATCCTCTCGAATCGGGGGTATATGAAGTTGATGATCGGATGCTCACACATGTGCGAAAAGGAGTAATGGGGCAACATGCTTCCAATTTAGGCCCCTTGTTAGCCCATGCTATTGCGAAGATTATCCCGGGTGCTCATGCCTATATTGCCGATCCTGTAGTTACCGACGAACTTGAACCTGTTGCACGCGTATCGGGGCATCCTCGTTTCGAGCGGAGATCAATTTTTCATGCACTTAACCATAAGGCAGTTGGTCGCTTATATGCTCAATCGATTGGGAAAAAATACGAAGAAATCAATTTGATAGTTGCCCACATGGGAGGTGGTGTATCTGTAGGTGCTCACAGGAAGGGGCGTGTTGTTGATGTAAATAACGCCCTTGATGGCGAGGGGCCTTTTAGTCCTGAGCGTAGTGGCACTTTGCCTGCTGGTCAGTTGATTGAAGCTTGCTTTTGTGGAAATTTCACTGAAGATGAAGTTCGTAGAATGGTAACAGGAGAAGGCGGTTTGGTTGCTTACCTGAATACTAACAGTATGAAAGAAATTGTTGATTTTGCAGAAGATGGAGATGAAGAATGCCGTTTCTATGTTGAAGCTTTTGTATATCAGGTAGCAAAAGCAATAGGCGAAATGGCGGTTGTTCTCGAAGGAGAAGTTGATGCTATTTTGTTAACAGGAGGAATTGCTTATAGCTCTTTAATCGCTCGTTCAGTAACTGAAAAAATAAAGTTTATATCAACGGTTGTTGTTTACAAAGGGGAAGATGAATTGGCTTCGATGGCTATGAACGCTCGACTGATGCTTTCGGGTGAGCTTGTCCCCAAGAAATATGGATCAATTTAAAAAGTTGGGGGATTAAAAAAATAAGATGAGTTTTGTGTTTTTATAAATTATCAAATGAAACCAGATCAAAACGAACTACAGATAGAGCTTCTCAAGCTCTTATTACCACCCGA
>JAAYAG010000003.1 GCA_012719495.1 Bacteroidales bacterium | reverse complement strand
GGACAATTGACAATGTGAAAGCTGTTGAAAGCAATGGAAAGCAATAGAAGGCAGTTGAAAATCGTTAATCAAAAATCATAATTCTTCGTGTCTTCGTGTTTTTATAAAAGATCTTTCCCTTTCCGCCAGTAATAGAGTTGGAAATTGGATATTCAATATTGGACATTGGCTATTTCCCTGTAGGGTAAATTCCTCATTCCTTGTTTCTTATTTATTTTTTCTTGTTGAAACCCACCGACACACCCATTCCGCCCCTTGCACAATTTTTTATTCGGCTATCTCTTGCATTTCAATTTTCAATTCACTTACTTTGCATTTCAAAGTACTTTTATTTAGAATAAAATGGATACAAACAGCAAACATGCCGACGACCTGCAAGCCATACGCAATATGATGGAACGATCGTCGAAATTCCTTTCGTTGAGTGGTTTATCGGGTGTATTTGCCGGATGTTGCGCCCTGGCCGGTGCTGCTGTAGCCTACTTCGGCATTATGAAGGCCGGAAATGTAACCTACAACGAATACATGCGTAGCCTGAGCGAAACACCTACCCTATCCATCAGGCTGCAGTTTCTTTTGCTGGCACTGTCAGTTCTTCTGCTGGCGTTGGGAGGGGCTTTCTTCTTTTCGCTAAGAAAAGCACGGAAGAGTCATCAACCTTTTTGGAACAAAACCACACGTCAAATGCTAATCCATCTTTTTATTCCGCTGCTTGCCGGGGGAATCTTTTCTCTTTTACTGATTTGGCACAACAACATAACTTTGGTTGCCTCAACAACCTTAATTTTTTACGGATTAGCCCTTGTTAATGCCGGGAAATTCACATTCGGCGAAATTCACTACCTGGGCTTAAGCGAAATCGTACTTGGACTTTTGGCCGGGTTCTTTCTTAACTATGGCTTGCTGTTCTGGGCATTGGGTTTTGGCTTACTTCACATCGTATACGGTTGGGTGATGTATAAAAAATATCAATAATGATGAATCCAATCTCCAATCTGAATAAGGTATTCGAAAGCCGCGTGAGGCTTGGAATCATGTCGGCACTTATGGTGAACGACAGCCTCGATTTCAACAGCCTCAAAGAGTTGCTCGAAGTTACCGACGGCAACCTGGCCAGCCACCTGAAAGCATTGGAACAAAACAACATGGTTGCCATTTCGAAACAATTTGTTGGACGAAAACCCAACACAACCTATATGGTAACCAACCAGGGACGCATAGAATTTCAGCAACACCTTGGGGCCCTTGAGGAACTACTGAAAATGAAATAATTTTTTTAATCACACGCTTTGTAATTCAAAGTTCTTTTTAAAACAAATAAAGCAAATGGAAACAAAACAAATTCAACATTGGATGAACAGCTACAGCGTTAAGATGGTAGTTGTATCGGTACTCGCTCTTTTTCTGTTGATCCCGACAGTGTGGATACAGAACATCATCAAAGAACGAATCAGCTTGAAAGAGAACATCGAAAACGAACTTGCCGGTCAATGGGGCAAACGACAAACCATTTCGGGACCAGTACTCAATGTTCCGGTTATTTACAATCAGCCCAATTTACAAGAACAAGGAACCGTTGAACGCAAAACAATTGTCCATTTTCTCCCGGAAGTCCTTTACATTGATGCAAACATCAAACCGGATGTACGCAACCGGGGAATATACAAAATACCTGTATATCAAACCCATGCAGCAATAAAAGGATCATTTTCGAATTTCGACATTGAAAAGTTGAACATCGAGCCAACAAAGATTCTTTGGAACGAAGCTTATTTCACCGTTGGAATTACCGACCTGCGCGGAATTAAAGATTCGGTTTCGCTAAAATTCAACACAACAAAAGCCAATGTTGATCCTGGTGTTGCCGACAACGATTTGTTTGCTTCGGGCATAACCGTAAAAACTGAGAATCTGACCGGTGTTGGTCCTATCCCGTTCGAAATGCAGTTCACACTCAACGGCTCCTCCGGTTTTTGGGTCGAAGCTCTTGGTAAAACCACCGAAGTAAAAATGAATTCAACATGGGCCAACCCGAGCTTTGTTGGCTCCTTTCTCCCTACCGAACGAAAAGTTGACAAAAACGGGTTCACTGCACAGTGGATTGTAACCCACTTGAACCGAAACTTTCCACAACAATGGACCGGTAAAAGTTTCGACACCAGCGATGCTCAGCTTGGAGTATCACTATTGCTCCCGGTCGATCATTACCAAAAATCGACACGTTCGGTAAAATATGCCATTCTTTTCATCGCACTCAACTTCATCGTATTCTTTTTTATCGAAATGCGGAACAAAAAACGGATACACCCATTTCAGTACTCTTTGGTAGCATTTGCACTGCTGTTGTTCTACACGCTGCTCACCTCGCTGGGAGAACAAATTGGCTTTAATGCAGCATTTGCACTATCGGCACTTGCCATAACCACCTTAGTATCATGGTATGCCCATTCGATTGTTGAAAACAAAAAAGCTACAATTTCAATTACGGGACTGCAACTAGGCTTATATGCCTTCCTATTTACCATTCTGCAACTTCAGGATTATGCCTTGCTAATGGGCAGTATAGGATTGTTTATCATACTGATAATCATCATGCAGGCTTCGAAAAAAGTCAAATGGTATAACGAAAACTAATCACAAAATGGAAAAGCCGGAACACAATAGCAATATTGATTTCCGGCTTTTTTGTAAAGAAAACTTCTCTCCAGCCCTATCTAAACTCTATCAACTGGAACGCCGTTCAAAAGTTGTAGCGTAAATCCCATGATCAAGAAACGGGCATTCTGTAACACATCTAAAACAATTCAATTCTTCTCACCTTGATATATTGAACGTAATTAGTATTTTTGTTTGCTTTTCAATCTGGTTTTAAGACTATGATCCTACGCGACTAAAGCCTTGGCTATCATTGAGAACACACCTCTTATCACTTAATCAATAGTTAAACCAATGAAATGAGCATGATTTGCAGAAACACCAATCGAAGTGATTATTTTCCAATCATGCGAAACGGAGTTCAGCGATAGCTAATTCCATGTGGCAATAAAAAATAATAAAACATACACATGAAAAAATTATTGTTATTCTCTCTAATCTGTATTGTTTCGTATAGTTACGGGCAACAATATTCTCAAAAGTGGTCAAATATCAACTATGCTGGCAACAACAAAGAATACCACCTTCTTGATATTTACCTTCCGAAGGTTGTGAAAGAATCATATCCTGTTGTTGTTTACATTTACGGGAGTGCATGGTATAGCAACAACCTCAAAGGGGCTGACATGAATACCGTTGGCAAAGCCCTGCTCGATGCCGGATATGCCGTAGCAACCCCAAACCACCGATCGAGCAGCGATACGCTTTTCCCGGGACAGATTCACGACATAAAGGCCGCTGTGCGCTTTTTGAGAGGAAATGCTGAGAAATATAAGCTCGACACCTCTTTTATCGGCATCTCAGGAAGTTCGTCGGGGGGACATCTGGCCGCGTTAACCGGTACATCGTGTTTTGTCGACTCCTTTACCGCCGAGCCTGTTACCATGAATATTGAAGGGAACTTGGGCAGTTTCACCTCATATAGCAGTCATGTCGACGCGGTTTGCGACTGGTTTGGCCCTACCGATATGCTGGTGATCGACTCATGCCGCGGAAGTTCTTTCGGCACCCCGGGACAAACCCCTGAAGAGGTGCTTATTGGCGAAAAAAAAGCCGAGCATACCGCAAAGTTTATCTTGGTCAACCCCATAACCTATGTCGACCCTAAAGATCCTCCGTTCCTTATTTTCCATGGAGATGCCGATGTGGTTGTCCCTTACTGCGAAAGCGAACTGCTAAACAATGCACTAAAAGCAGCGGGTGTTCAAAGCGAATATATACAAGTAGCAGGTGGACAACACTATACCAACACTCACACCGAAACAAACATTAAAAAAATGGTTGATTTCTTCAACCAACAATCGGGGAACAATAGCACAAGTGCAATTCAATTAACCAACGCCAGCTATAATTCAATAACGTTGGTTGTTGCAGAAAATGAACTGAAAATAAACAACCCCGAAAACATTAAGATCGTTGCATGCAACATAATCGACGTGCAGGGAAAGGAGACTAAGGTAGAGCCATTACTAAACAGCGGAGTAGATATTTCAATGCTGAAAAAGGGTGTCTACATTGCGAACATTGAGCTGCTAAATAATACGGTGATTTCGAGAAAGTTCAGCAAGTAGGGAAATTTTTGAGTACAAATTTTTGTTATTACCCTGCAACACAAACCATAATTTACATAATCTAAGCGAAGATGAGACCGGGATTATAACAAACTGAGTAAAAAATTTGTTTGTTATAATAGCAGTATCTATTTTTAACAAAAAAATTTCCAGTATGAAAAAAGTACCTTATTTACTAATGAACATGTTGTTCATGTTCATCATCACAGGAGCCTATGCCGAGCTGCCGGCCCTAACAAATGGTTATCCGTCTGTTTCCCTTCCGCAAACCTTTTCATTATCTAACACGGGTGGTTTTATTGATTTGGATGGAGATGGGGTTGACGATTATCTTGTAACATTTGAAGAAAGAGGTGGAGGAAATCTGTGTATAATCGGGTCAATAAGTATTAGGTATTCCGGTATGGAGGGTAATTCAATCTTAACCGAATTTGTGCCTATGGAGCCTTCGACCCCACCCACATCTCGTCAACAGGCCAAATTAGGAGAAGGTACTCCTGGAGCTTCATTTTGCAGCATATTGCAAAAAGGTGAAATGGTGGGACCTGAAGAATTATATGACGAAGCAGTTTGGTACCCCAACCTATCAGCCATTATGTATACCGGAGAACCACTTGGATCGGAACCTGCGTTGGGCAGTAACAATTATGCCGACGGAGTTTACAGCGGATATCTGGGAACCTATTTTTCAGGGAGTACCGGATGGCTGTACGGTTGGATCAACGTAGAAATTGATCCTGCACACAATTGGGTCACCCTTCATTCTTCGGGAATTGGTACTGCTCCCGAAACAGCAGTACCCGCAGGATTGGGCGATCCGTTTGCTGTCCCTGTTCCTCTCGTTGCTTCAATCCTCGGATTTGGCTTAATTGGCAGCGGGGTTTACCTAAAACGAAGAAAAAGAGCAAATAAGTAAGATTTAAATCTTTTGAAGTATATACGAAGAGGTTGTCCATACGAAATGCGCAACCTCTTCTTCTTTATAAAATCTACCAATACAGGAACCACACAACTATTGCGAAGATATAACAATGAAAAACAATCAATTGCCCCACATTATTGCAAACTATTACCTTGGGATACCGCAAGGAAAAGAGATCGTTGAGTGGGCGCAAGAGTGCCTTTTTTCAGAAACACCCGTCGACGAAAATCTCATCAATAAACTTGCCTTCCTGGACAAAAACGACCCTTGGGAACTTGCCAATGCAGAAGAAGTATTCGTTGAACATTTCAAGCCAGACAATGAAGAAATAAGATTTTCAATAAAAAAAAATCTTCTTGAATTGCTGACAGATATTGTCGAAAAAAAACAGAACCTATACAACTTGGCCGATACAGTAAGCCGCATCGACGAAAAGTACAACCAGCCAAAATGGATCAACGAATTGGCAGCGTACTGCCTGTATCTGCAGCCCGATAGCCAATTGACCGACAACAGCAACCTTGAGAGAGAAATCATAAAAACCATGAAAGACCTTACCGCCGATTTAAAGGAACAACAACAGTAATCAACTGACATATAATACTTTTATATACACATTATTACAGCATGGCAGCAGCGTTTGTTGCTAACGTTTATGTTTTTATCTACCTACTAGCAAAAAAAGAGAAGAAATGGCGCGAACACATCCTTTCGCTTGTGTTGGTCGCGATACTTTTTCTTCCCTGGCTCACGCTGTTTACTACTCAGATTGAAAAAGTACAGCATGCATTTTGGGCACCTGAACCTTGCTTCAGCACAATACTTTCGTGCTTTACAATTCCCTTTACCGAACAATTCTGGATAAGCAACTACTCCAATGCACTCATTATCTTAATGTACACACTAATTACTACTACTGTTATACTTAGCTTCCTTCGCCGGTTTGCCGAATATAGACTAACGTTATGGATGTCGCTCACTATTTTTTTAGCAACCCTGTTACTGGCTTCTTTAATCTCATTGTTTTCTCAACCCATCCTTTATTCGAGATATGTAATGGCTATTGCTTCCATGTTGGTTGTTGCTCCTACCCTACTGCTAATGACAATTCGATCGAGATGGCTTAAGACCATCATTATAGCGGCAATCCTAGTTTTGGGGCTCCGAGTTTCTTTTTCAACCTACTATTTCTCATACGGGCCTTACAAACAAACCATAGAATATATCGCCAGTACGTATCCGCACATAAAAAAAATTGTACATCTCGCAGAAATTACCGCAGGCCCAATGATTGAATATTCAGAAAACTCTGGGCTAGGCCATTACTGGCTTAATGCACAAATGTCGAATGTTGATGCATTCTCAACCATCAGTCAGCATTCACAACCATCAGAATTTCTTCAACAGGGAGAAGAGTTCTGTGTTGTCAGGTTTCAGGATTTAGAATTAAACAAAGAAAACCTCGACCATATCTTATCCGAATCGGAACTAATTAAAAAAGACACAATTCGCGACAGCAAAGTTACCGATGGAATAATAATTCAGCTTTACCTCCTAAAATACAAGGGATTGGACTAAAAAGTGAATTATGAATTAGCCCCGAATAAGCGCATTCTAATCTTTCTTTTTTGCCAACACAATCACAAAGGTTGTTTCCCTAATAGTTTCAAACCGAAAAGTACTTCCTGAAGAAATAGACGTAAAGTATAAGTTGTTAGTAACAAACGTTCCTACAGAACCTACCCATTGATAAGAACTCCGCAAGTTACCACCCGATTCCTCAAAAGGCAAGCCGCTAAAATTAACATCGGCATAAACCATATGATCCGGATCACCTGGATCAATATTTTGAAAATGAATGGTTCCACTCATGGTTTTACCTATCCTGTCAAGGTACAGCGAAACTGAAGTAGCCCCGTTATCTGCAATAAATGTATTCGCTTTAGCATCATATGATCCACTTGTAAATTGTAAATTACCTCCATTCAATACTTCAACTTCATTTTGGGTCTTTACTGCCGCATAACCTGAATTCCCTCGAACGTTAAGATAGGCATAAACAGCATCATACTGAACCTTAGACAACTTAACTTCAACACTTTCTTCTTTATTGGTATGGTTTGTATTAACCATCACAACCAATAGTACAGCATTTTGTTCCTCAATTTCTTTAAGGCCCTCCACCAAAAATTCTCCTGAACTTGTGCCAAGATAGGTTAAAGTTGCCCCCTTAAGTTTGTATATTATTTTGGGATTCAGGCTGAAAGAGTTAATTAACAACGATTGAGCTTGGCTAAATTCACCAGAGGATAACGATGTTTCTATTCGAAGTATCTTTGCGGCCAACCCCAGATTGCTCACCTTAAAAACATGTACTGAATCCTCTAATGATCTGATTTCAAACTGTTGATCAAAACCTTGCAGTAAAGCCGAAATGTTAAAATCAGAATAAATCTTTCGCTGAAAATATTCATTCAGAAAATCAGGATATAGTTCCCCGAACGATTCAGGGAGTGCCCTCGTAATGGCATCAACCGGATCTTTTGCTTCGCCCGAGAGAACTTTTTGATAAATCTTCAACACCGAATTATTGCCATAACGCTTTACAATATATTTAATCATTGCAGCCATGCCATACCCATAGTGTGCAGGATTTTTTTCTGCTTGTTCGTAAGCACCGTTCAACGGCTCCATGTGATGCCCGTCACGAATGGATGAGTTATAATCAGGATTACCAAGGATTATCCCTTCGAACCAAACAGACGAAGCCTCGTCGAGCCAATAAAACGGATCGCCCAAGAGTTTTTTTGAAAGCGCACCGGTATTGTTGTAAAGCGACTGAACAAAATGGAAAAACTCATGCCCTGCTGTAGCTTTTACATCTTGGCTATTCTCTATCATATCAAGGTTGAACTCTAGTGTTGAACGGTTATGACTCCAGCTGGATTGGGTGAAAAAACCATACGCATTTTTGTGCTCTGCTGGGAATTTTGACAACGTGACCTTGATTGGCCATTTAGTACGCGCGGCATAAGAGAACCCCATGGCGTTAAGTTTTTCATACGACTCGTTCAGATAATCTTCAACATCAAGTGCGGCTTCAATCTCAGTTGCCGGGGCATAAACCACGAAATTTCTTGTTGATTTTTGCTGTTCACTAGTAGTAACATAATCCTTCACCAACCCGAAGGTTAACGACAACGTTTGTTTATCATCTGTAACCGACTCAAGAGGCTGATAAGAAATGGTATAAGTTCCATCTTCGTCAACTGCATCGAGAAATTCGTAGGCAAAAACATTGTCGTGTAAAGTGGTGGAATATTTCATTTCACCTACTACCATTAAAAGCTGTTTTCCTTTCAATGTTTCATCAGGGTTTAATGTAACAATTATTGGTTCTTTGTAATTCGCCGGAAGATTTGTAATGCTATAAAAATCGGTAGCCTGATAAGCACCAAATTCTTCAACGGTTTCAACATTCGTAAGTTTTATTGTTTTAGTTTCAGTAAAACAGTTCTTTTGAAATTCAACAGTAATAACATCATCAGATAATTCACCCCCTTCTTTTCCTATTGAAGCTACGTCTACAACATCCCCTCCCCCAGTAGTTTCTGTATCTTTTTTACAGGAATACACCAACAAAAGTAAAAACAGCAACACTAGTACCATTTTCACAAACACAACCACTTTTTTCATATCGCAATAATTAACATGTTACTGATTCATAAAAGGTAAGGTTTTAGTAACAATTCTCCAATTTTAGCGGCGTGAATTTTAACCGTTTAAGGTTCGACATAATAAAACAGAATCAACCTATTCTTTAATCTGGTTGATTCCAAATGCAATCCCTTGGAATTTATTACTTATTTCACATTTTTTATAAGAAAAATTTAATCAAATCTTAACTAAATATTTATATTTGAAACTATAAAGAAACCTTAACAAAATAATTAGAACCGTACTTATCATGAAGAAACGTTATTCCTCAGTGAGAATGCTGATTATGCTCATCAACCTGTTTATTGCGCATACACTACTTGCAGGTGAGAACTTACAAATTCCATCGACTAAGGCAATGCCAACCATCGACGGTATTATTGATGCTACATGGGGGGCTGCCCCATCTACCTCAATTGAACACATTCTTGTGGGCAATACACCTGCCTCATCGAATATCTCTGCATATTTCAAGACTCTTTGGGACTCTACCGGGCTTTACGTGCTGGCTGTTGTTACCGATGATGTTAAAATAAAAGATTCAGAAAGCAATGAAGTATGGAAAGACGATGCAATTGAAATTTACCTTGATATTAACAACGACAAGTTAACTTCCTATGGTGCTACTGATTACCAATACACATTCAGATGGAACGATCCTGTGATGTACGGGAATCCTTCAAATGGGATCGAGTTCAAAATGAACGGCACGACTGCGGGATATATTCTTGAAGTTAAATTTCCCTGGAATACACTTGGGGTACAGAATCCTAAACAAGACGACCTGCTCGGTTTCGACATCCACGTGCAGGATGATGATAACGGGGGCGACCGTGATAATAAGATTGCATGGTTTACAACAGAAGATAATTCATGGCAAAACCCTTCTCTCTTTGCTACAGCCCGGTTAATCAATAATATAAGCACACATTTTGTGGCCGAGGATCCTAAAATATCTGTCGACGAAGGGTTTTATACCAAACCGTTCGATGTAGTGATTTCAACAGCATCAGACAAAATGAATATCTGGTACACCCTCGACGGTTCCGATCCTGAAAACTCAAACTTTGTGATCGTTGTCCCATCTCCTGCCAAAGTCCGTATCGACCCCCAAAATACATTGGGCAGGGGAAAAACTCCCGGCGTTGTATTAAGGGCAAGAGCTAAGGGCGAAAACTACGACTTCAGCCCGGTTGTTACCAAAACTTACCTTTTTATCGATAAATTAAGCATACAGACCAGCAATCCGGGTCACGACTGGCCTTATAATTATTACGTGAACGGACAAACAATTGAGCTCACGGTATTGCCTTCTATACTTGAAGACAGTAGATATAAGAATATTATGGGAGAAGCCCTCAAACAGGTTCCTACCATCTCGCTGGCTACAGATAACCGCAACCTGTTTTCTAGTGATTCAGGGATTTATGTCAATGCCCAAAGCCATGGTATTGAGTGGGAACGCCCAGTATCGGTTGAGTTAATCAATCCCGATGGTTCAAATGGCTTCCACATTGATGCCGGACTTAGGATCAGAGGGGGATACAGCAGGACTAGTAGTTTCCGCAAACACGCGTTCAGGCTCTTTTTCCGTGAAAAATATGGTGAATCAAAACTAAATTACCCCCTCTTTGAAGATGAAGGGGTGAAAAGTTTCGATAAGATAGATTTACGTTGTGCCCAAAACTACTCCTGGAGTAAAGGCGATGGTGAAGAGTCTCCGTTATATACCTTCACCCGCGATGTCTTTTCACGCGACCTACAAGGCAAAATGGGACAATTTTATACCCGAAGCCGGTACTATCACCTCTACCTGAATGGGTTATACTGGGGACTCTATCAAAGCCAGGAGCGCTCTGAAGCCAACTATGCAGAGTCATATATGGGAGGCGATAAAAGCGAATACGACGTATTGAAACGAGCGAGTGAGGGCGAATTTGTGGAAGCAACCGATGGGAACATGGATACATGGAAAGAAATCTGGGACCTCTGCGGTAAGGGTTTTTCCTCAAATGCCGATTATTACAGGCTCCAGGGATTAGATGAAAAGGGAGTCCGTGACCCAAAACTGAAAGTGCTCGTCGATATTGATAACCTTATCGATTATATGAACATCATTTTTTATACCGGCAATTTTGACGCCCCTGTTTCTGCATGGGGAGGAAATACGATGCCAAACAATTTCTATGCAATCTATAACCACAACGGTGAAGAGGGGTTCAAATTTATTGCCCACGATAACGAGCACACCTTAATTGTAGATCCTATAAGTTATAGTACAGGAATCACCGCGAACAGGGTAAGTATTGGCAGGGTTGCCGATCAATCAGGAAAGATGGTTATCAGGAATTTTGAAAAGTTCAATCCACAATGGCTGCACTTCAAACTAAGCGAAAATGCTGAATACAGACAACGATTCTCCGACCGTTCCTATAAACAATATTTTAATCAAGGGGTTTTTACTCCTTCTGTTGCTGCCGAGCTGTTTAAAATGCGTACCGACCAAATCGATACTGCCGTAATCGCAGAATCGGCACGATGGGGCGAAGACCAATATGGAAACATAATGACCAAAGACGACAACTGGCAGCCTAGCGTCGACAATATAATGAACAGATTCTTTCCTTTCCGCACCAATATTGTAATCAGGCAACTTAAAACCGAAGAACTTCTTTCCCGGATACAGGCCCCAATCTTCATAAAAGATAATGTTGAAATTACCGATACGATCATTTCTCTTGCTACCGGGGGCGCGCTAACCATTTTTAACCCTGACAGCACAGGCAATATTTTCTATTCGCTCGACGGAACCGATCCAAGGATTGTTGATGACGGAGTATCTTCTACTGCTATTAACGGTGGAAAATCGACAACAATTGCTGTACTTCAAAATTGCTTGGTAAAAGCCAGGGTTTTCACCAACGGTAAATGGAGTTCGATTCACACCCTTATGGTTGCAGTAGACTCTGAAAATAACGGTCTTCAGCTCACCGAAATACAATATAATCCGATTGGGCAAAACGGAATCGCTGGAAAAGAATTTGAATTCATTGAATTAAAAAACAACAGCAAAACTCCGATTAACCTCACTTCCTGCCGTTTTATCGATGGGATCAGCTATGCATTTCCCAAAGGAACAGTTATCGAACCCGATAATTTTATTGTACTTGCATCAAGTAGTTTTAGTTTCAGCCAGCGGTATGGCATGGCTGCGTCGGGCGAATACGAAGGACAACTTAGTAATGGAGGCGAGCGTATTACCCTTGTTGGTGCCATTGGCGACACACTCATCTCGGTCAAATACGACAACAAGCAACCCTGGCCTGTTACGGCCGATAGTCTGGGATTCTCTCTTGTTCCTGCAGTAAACAACCTTTCTGCCGATTGGAACGACGGCAGGAACTGGAGGGCTTCATCGCGAATTGCCGGATCGCCTTTTGCTGATGATGTTCCGGAAAAGATCCCCGGAATTATTATTAATGAGATATTGGCCAATTCAGTAAGCCCGGAGGTCGACGCCATTGAACTCTATAACCCTGGAAATACCGATGCATCTATTGGTGGATGGTACCTTTCAAACAACCACAAAGTTCCCTCAAAATGGAAAATTCCGACAGGAACAGTAATCCCGGCCAATGGATATATCACTTTTTACGAAGGCCACTATGTAAATTCAACACTTCAGTTTAATGCCAATGAGTTTGGTTCTGCTTTTTCGCTGAGCGAACTTGGCGAAGAAGTTTATCTCTTCTCCGGAACCCCTGCAGGTGAACTTACCGGATATGAAAATGGCTACAAATTCGGGGCTTCCGATCCTGGTGTCTCCTTTGGACGATATATTAATTCAATTGGTAAAGAACATTTCGTAGCTCAGGAGTCTGCTTCATTTAACGCGGTGAATGGTCTTCCTAAAGTAGGCCCGGTGGTGATAAACCAAATAATGTACAACCCTACTGCCGATCAGTATGAATTCATCGAATTGCTCAATACCTCTCCCTCTGTTGTCAACTTGTATAATGAAACCAATCAGGCTCCATGGATCATTGAAGGCATTGACTTTACCTTTCCGGCTCAAACGTCTGTTGCTCCCGGACAATCGGTATATATTGCAGGAAAAGATATCACACCTTCTGATTTCAGGGCTATTTTTGACCTCGATTCCAATGCTATAGTTTTCAATTTCAATACTAAACTTAGAAACGAAGGTGAAGAAATCACCCTCCTTAAGTCATATAAGAGTTATATCGAGAATAATGAAGAGAAGATATCTTATATCCGGATCGACAAGGTAAATTACAACGACAATAACCTTTGGCCCGATGCCGATGGAAACGGATATGCACTTCTGCGGGTAGCTCCAACTGCTTATGGCAATGATCCGGCAAACTGGATGGCTACTCCTCCGGGAATGAGAATCAAGAACAGCTTCCTCCCCGATGCAACCGAAGGAGTATACTATTCGAGGGAACTCATTGCCACATGCGGCAATGCGCCATATACATGGAGTACCACTTCTGGAATTCTTCCCGATGGGTTAACCCTGAACCCGGTAACCGGGTTAATCGATGGCACCCCTGTACAAGCTGGCTCTTTCCCTGTTTCTTTCAAAGTAGAAGATGTAAACAGTGTTAGCAAGGTGGTTGACCTTACCCTGAAGGTTAACCCTAATACTGCACCTGTGGCTATTAACGATACTACTTTTACGTACAAAAATATGGCATGTAATGTGTATGCCCAGTATAATGACACCGATCTTGATGGGGATATGTCCTCATGGAAGGTCTCAATAACCCAAATGCCAACACACGGCACAGCTATTGTAAATAACGACAACAGTATAACCTATTTTCCTGAAAAAGACTACATGGGTACCGACGAACTGACCTATCAGGTATCGGATACCAAAGGTAGTTCTGAAGCAAAAGTAACTATTTATTATTACGAAAGAATTTATACTGAATACGCCTATCAATGGGTTACAGCCAGTTCCAACGATGCTGAAGAAAACATCAAAACAAAAGAGATTAACCTTACCAACAAAATCATTCGAATGGGGAAAAACACATCGGGTGAAGACCAGTTAGTCGGGTTACGGTTCACCGATCTGGCCGATTTGAAGGATTCAATTATTATCCGTAGGGCATTCATATATTTTGTGTCAGCAAGCGTTAAAAGCGATTCAGCTACATTCACTATTCAGGGAGAGGCTTCTGTGGCCCCAGAACCTTTTAGCTCAACAGCCCTTATCAGTTCACGTAAAACGACCAATGCCACGGTTACCTGGCAACCAGGACCATGGAATTTTACTAACGATACATACTATTCTTATCAATCTGCCGATGTAACTTCAATTCTAATTGAATTAAAATCTTTAGGGTGGAAACCAGAAAATCCGCTTGCGTTTATCATTAAAGGAACCGGAACCCGTGGTGCTTTTTCGTTCGATAAAAACGAAGGCTATTCACCTACCCTATATGTTCTTTACACCGACCTCAATGCACCTGTTCCAGTCCCTGTTGCTTCAATAAAAAAAGTTGCTCCAGTGAGTAAATTCGAACAGGTAATACTCGATGGATCTCAAAGTTACACTGACGACTATCGTTCGCTCAATTATCACTGGACATTAGTATCGAAACCGGAAGGAAGCCAGGCTTCACTATCAAATCCATCCAGCATGCAGCCATCATTTGTTACCGATCAGTTTGGCGATTACGTGGTTTCACTTCAAGTCGACAATGGAGAAAAATCAAGCGAAACGGTTTTCGACACTATTCAGGCTGTAAACCAGGCTCCAGTTGCCAACGCAGGAAGCGACCAGACCCGATGCCATGGTTCAGTTGTCAAACTCACCGGAAAAGGTTCATCTGATCCCAATGGCGACAACCTTACTTACCAATGGAGTTTTATTCAAAAGCCTGAGGGCAGCCTTGCAGAACTCTCTTCAACCACCGTTGTCAATCCTAAATTCACAGCCGATAAAGAAGGGAAATATACATTTGGCCTTACAGTAGCCGATAACTTCTCAATAAGTAACATCGACTATGTTGACATCTCGGTAATTGCCAATCAACCACCGGTTGCCATTGCAGGAGAAAACAGAGAAATGGTTACAGGTTCTATAATTGAACTAGATGGTACCAGATCAACTGATCCGGAGAACGATAAACTCTCCTATCTATGGAAAATCAACAGTAAACCAGCCAGCAGTAAATTAACTCTTACCGACTCAACTTCTGCAAAAATATCCATCAAATCGGATACAGATGGCGACTATAGCATATCGCTTATTGTTTCCGATGGGGTAAATTCAAGCAATGCCGATGAAATTATGATCTCCGCTGCCACCAATCAGCCGCCGGTTGCCCTTGCGGGTGATGATCAGACTACTACGGAACACCTCAACGTATCGCTTGACGGAAGTGATTCTTTCGACCCGGAAAATAAAGCGATCTTTTACCAATGGAGTTTTGTATCCAAACCTTTTGGCAGCATTGCTTCAATTACCAATGCCAACACTGCGAAACCAACCTTCCTGCCCGATACTGAAGGTAATTATAGTCTTTTGTTGAAAGTCTCAGACGGCACCTTTACCGCCGAAGATCAGGTTCAGATTACCGCACTTAATGATGTATCTGCACATTTGGTAAAAGATTTCAAGATTCCTGAAGTTTACCCGAACCCTTTCACCGACCGTTTGGTAGTTAACTACGAAACTCCGGTTATGCAGAAGGTAAACTTTACGCTCTACAACCTATCCGGGGCAAAAATAAAAACCTTTACTTTTGAGTCATCAGGTAAATGTACCCGTGTACTGGATGTAGGTGACCGCAACCTTGAAAAGGGCATTTATCTTTTGATAATGACACCAGAAAACGGTGAACCTCACACCATTAAAATAATTCATTAATGAGAAGACGTTCATAATTCCACCAATAAATTCTCGTTAATACAAATAACCAAGGGAGGAAATGTGTAATAGCTGCTTGCTTTGCACAATTCCTCCCTTTTTTCAATAATCATTCAGATAATCGTTGATACAACTTTACCACCTTAAATACAAAGTACAGGAAACAAAAAGAGCGCAAATGATTACTAACCTGAGTTCGACTTTATTTTTGAGTTCAGACCGCTTGTAAACAGTAAGATTCAATGCAAAATCACGCAGGAATAACGGGTTATTTTAAGTGATTTTAAAGCAG